>JBEKWB010000010.1:0-99056 GCA_049513455.1 Acidimicrobiales bacterium | reverse complement strand
TGGGGACCACCTTCGATGTCTGGGGAACTCACACGTACACCAGCCACGTCGGCAGCCCATTCAGCGTAACGGTCACGATCGACGACGTCGGCGGATCCACCGCCACCGTCCATGACAGCGTCGTGGTTGCCGATGCGGTCATCACCTGCTCGACGTCGCCCTGCACAGGATCGGTATCGTCACCCAAGCAGTCGGAGATGGCGAGTACGGTGTCGACCTCGGGAAACATTCTGGTCTCGCTTGACACGACCCTTCCCACCGGTCAGGCGTTCAGTTGCAACGATCCGTTCCGCCACGCGGCGCAGTACACCACCGTGACCGAAAGCGGGCTCAACTCGGGCAGCATCGTCTTTACCGTTACGTTCGCCAACGCGAGCGCATCCGGCTTCTGGCTGATTCCCTTCGCGGTCTGCTTCCAGTCCAACGTGCCCTTTACCAACCTCTTCGGGCAATCGGTGACCACGGGGCTGCTCCCGCTGTGCCCCTTCAAGAAAACGGTTGTCGGACCTTGCGTCCAATCGATCAGCGAACTTCCATTTGGGATAGGAAACGTCGTGGAGACCCTGATAATCCCGTCCAATGACCCCAAGTTCCGTTAGAGAGACATCGGTAGAACTCGGCGGCTCGGCCGCCGGTTGGGATTCAGTCCGCTGGATTGGTGTCGACGATGAGCACTGAGCACGGTGCGCCGTGGGCGACGGAGTTCGGCACGCTGCCGAGGACACGCCGGACCCCCTTCATGCCCTTGTTGCCCACCACCACCAGGTCTGCCTTTTCCTGCTCGGCGACCCGAACGATCGCCTCGGCGGGGCTACCCGTCGCTGCATGGACCTCGGGCTTGAGACCTTGCTGCTCGACAATCCGGGACAGGCCTTCGAGCAGCATGTCGGCCGGGCTGGTCAATTTCGAATACCGGAACTCCTCCGGGAGCTCTTGAACCTGGATTGATTTCGGATCGTATGCCGTAACGATGTGGAGCGTCCCGCCGTGGAGTTGCGCGATTTCGGCGGCAACCATTACGGCTTCACGGGCCGTGCTGGAATCGTCGGCTCCTACAACCACCGTCTCGAACATTCTCTTCTCCTTCCAGGTGCGTACCGTGGACCATATCGTTCCGGACGTCGCTCGGCTAGTCTGACCTCGGGATTGGCTCTCTGGCGGGGCGTCAGCTGGTTTTGGCGATCAGCACGTGGCAACTCGCGCTGTGGGCCACGCTGTTCGGGACGGAGCCTATGAGCCTCCGAGCTCCCTGCATGCCCTTGCTACCGACGACAATGAGGTCGGCCCCGACCTCCTCCGCGTGACGGACTATGACCGCTGCGGGCGGACCCGACTTGGCGTGCATCTCGATGTCGAGCCCACTCAGCCCGCCTGCCACCTCTTCGAGCATCTGCTGCGCCACACCCATTTGCTCTTCGCTGGTGGTGAACTGAGCAAGGAGGGCACCGGAAACGGGTTCGGCCATTGCAGCCGGCGTCTGGAAGGCAGCAACGAGGTGCAGTGTGGCGCCGCTGTTGCGAGCCAGCTGAGCGGCCTGTGCGACCGCCAGGGCAGCGGTTGCGGAGCCGTCGGTTCCCACGACGATGGTAGAGAACATCGGATCCCCCTATCTAGATGGTGTTAGGCGAATGGTAACCCATGTGTGAGCACCACTTTTCGCCAGCGGGTACCTCGTCAGGGAGCCTTCCGCCTTCTTCGTTCGACGCCGTCGGCGCACCTCGAAAAGGCGTCGTAGGAGCGGGCTCAGCGGTGTACAGGAGGGGAACCTCAACCCAGTCGCATGGCATGAAGGACAAGGTCGTGCGAATGGCCGGCTCCGGCTCCTGAGTCCAAGTGTCGCGGTCTCCGCTCATCGACGATGACCGTCCAGTCGTCGTTGAGCAGTGACGAGACGTCGGTTGAAGAGACGTAGTCGTCTGGGTCGAACCCGTGTGACTTCGCCACTTCGACGTCGACGTCAGCGTGGTGGACGACGACCAGATGTCCGTGAGGGGCCACTGCCGCGAGCAGCGAACGCTCTGCCACCTGAGTCGCTGTGCGCAATAGGGCCGGGTACTGCACGGAGACCAGGTCGTAGCCACCCGCAGGAAGAGCCGCGTCGAGCAGCCCGGTGTGCAGCCATTCCACCTCTACGTTGGCCCGGCCAGCTGCCGCACGAGCGCGGCGTAGTGCAACCTCTGCGACGTCGATCGCCGTGACCTGCCATCCGAGGCTGGCCAGCCAGATAGCGTCAGCCCCTTCTCCACAGCCGACGTCAAGTGCCTTGCCCGATTCGAAGCCAGCAAGTTCCGCCACGAGAGAACCGTTCGGCTCACCGCTCCATATCTGCTCGGCCTCTGAGTACCGCTCGTCCCAATCAAAGTCGCCGTCGCCTCGTCGCTCATGGTTGGAGGCGTGGATGCGCCCTGAGTGGTCAACGTCAGGTACTCGTGATGTGTGATCTCCGCTCATTGTTCCTGGACTCTGCCCTTTGGCCTTGACGGTAGCCCCGACTGTTCGGGTATCGGATCCGCCAGAGCGCCAGAACAGCATCCTCAGACCGGCAGAATCAGGCCAACTACGAAGGCGGCCACGGCCAAGAGGAGAGTCCCAATGGTCAACATCCGAAGCGTCGATGCGGTGACCGCACCGCCGACCCCGGCACCGAGTCTTTTTCGTCGGCCAAGTTGCATTCCCAGCACCCAAATGACGGCCCCGACGGCGATCAGGACCAACGCAACGACCGCCTTATCGCCCGTCAGCGGCCAGAGTCGCCGGAGAGTCACGGCGACGGTAACGGCTACGGAGAGCCCAGATCGGCTCCATGCGAGTTCGGTACGTTCCCGAGCAAGGCCAGGGTCCCTGGGACCGCCTTCATACTCGGGGTCCCTGGTGTGCAAGGCCTCGGTCGACTTTATTTCGAACCGATGAGGGCGAGCGCGACGGCTATGACTGCCACCAATCCGATGCCGATGGAGAGCACCAGCGGCATCGGTGAGCGAGGCAACGGCAAACCACGGCGCATTGCCTTTTCATTGGCCCTCCAGTGACGAAAGCTGGTGATAGCGACGAGAGCACCGAGAGCAATCATCGGTAATCCGAGGATGCGACGCCCCCCGTCGACATGGAATTCAGGCAACAGCTGGGTCGCCGCGACGCCGGTGGCGATAAGGGCCAGGGCCGTCCGATTCCACGCCAGGAATGTTCTTTCGTTGGCGTACGTGAACCTGACATCCGGTTCCGTCTCGTTCAGGGAGGCATCGTCAGTCACGTGCAGGGCACCGACTTGAGCCTATCGAGAGTGCGTACAGGAATTCGGCATCCCCGACCCAGTGGCAGCGACGTGGCAGCACCCGCTCCCATCCAGGTGGGACGCAGCATTCCCTCCGATGCGGGGACGTCATCCGATCTCCGCCGAAGAGCGGGCGTTGTGGTCTTGCAGCCACCCCACCAGCTCGGTCGCTTCGGCGGCTTGGGCGACGTCTAGCGGCATTTCGTCGCTCCAGCCAACTCAGTTCATGTCGGCCCCTTCGCCGAGCAACTGCTCCGCGACATCGAGGTGGCCGCCACCGCAGGCCGCCCAGAATGCCGTGGTAATTCGCTCGAAATGGGGCCGGGCTCGGGCGATTCTTGGTGGGCACCGACGCGGAACCCCCCCTTCTGTTGGGGGCACGCTTGATTCGTCACGGCGGAGCTAAATTGTGTCCGGCGGCCTGGGCGACTCGCCCTCCAACCACGGGAGTCCGGACATGACCTCGAGCGGCCCGATCACCACAGCCGGGATCACTACCAAAGACAGTCCCCGCTCCTTCGAGGAAACGGTGACCAAGCTGACCGAATTGATCGAAGACCGAGGAATGAAGCTGTTCGCCGTCATCGACCAGTCCGCCGAGGCCCGCGGTGTCGGGCTCCTCCTGCGCCCGACCACCCTGGTTGTGTTCGGCAACCCCGCCGTAGGGACCGCCGTCATGGACGCCACCCCGCTCGCCGCTCTCGACCTCCCCCTCAAGGTTCTCATCTGGGCGGATGGAGACCAGACCAAGGTCTCCTACCTCTCTCCGAGCGCGTTCGCCAACCGCTACACCCTCGACCCCGACTTGGCACACAATCTTGCCGGGGTAGACCCTCTGACCGACGCACTCGTCCGCCCATAGGCACCGACCCCAGAACGGCACCTCCCGGGCATGCTGAGCTACCTCGTTCACGGAGCCGCTAATAGATTGGACTGCCGTGGATTCTGAAATACGACTCGCTGTGAGGGAGATGCAGCTCTTTGAAGTCAGCATCCGTATCGACTACTTCCACGATGCCCCCGATGAGCATCTGCGAGTGTTGGGAGTCGATCGGTCGTTGCTTCCCACGCGCGAAGCATGGCGCGCTTTCTACGAGGAGGATTACGCACGACCGATTCGAGACCGTATCAACTACTCACTGGTGTGGCTGCGAGATGGTCAGGTCGTGGGTTTCAGCTCAACCGATCGTATCGATTTCGGCAATGAGGCCTTCATGCACCTCCACATCGTGGAGGAGGGGCTGAGAAGTACCGGGTTGGGTACTCAGTTTGTCAAGCTGTCAGCACGGGCCTACTTCGCGGATCTGGAATTGAAGCGGCTCTTTTGTGAGCCCAACGCGTTCAACGTTGCGCCGAATCGAACTCTCCAGCGGGCCGGTTTCCGCTACCTCTTCTCACACGAGGCCCGACCCAGCTCGATCAACTCTCCGCAGATCACGACCAGGTGGGTACTCGATCATCCTCTGCCCCCCTGATCGGAACGTTCGCCCTGAAGAGCCCACCTCACCTGACGTCCGCGGTCAGGGGTTGCCCCACCTCGACACTGTCCCAATCGGGCGGACCCTGACGACGTGAACGGGAGCAAACACATCTGCGGCGGGGTGGTCCCAGGGCCGGCCTTCCCGGGAACCCACTGTGTAAGCGCTAGTAGGGCGGGCCGCCGCCTCCATTTGGGGTTTAACCCGTAAGGCGGACCGCGCATCGCGTGTTCGTCGCGAGTTGCCCGCGAATGGACGCGTAGAGATCGTCCGCTGTTCAGCACTCGTTCACAGCTGATTCATGGCCCACCGTTACATTGCAGCCCATGTTCCCAGACGATGAAGGAAATGGCCTTGCCGCGACCGTCGGGCGTTTGTCCGGACCGCCGTTGTCCCGCCGCCAGTTCATGCAGATCGCGGGCGTGGCGGGGTTTGCCGCAGCGGCGCTGGATCTGGGCCTGCGCGATGGCTACGCCTTCGCCGCCGGCTCGGGTGGCACCAGCTCGCTCGGTTCTGGGACCGTTCCCGAGCAGATCCACCTCACCTGGGGCGCTAATCCCGCCAGCGAGGTCACCGTCTCATGGGCGTCGCCGCAGCCCGAGGTGACGCCGCAGGTGACGCTGAGTCCGGCCGTGGGTGGCCAGACGGTCTTCAACGCCACCACGCTCACCTACACCGACGGCCTTAGCGGTGAGGTGGTGAATTGCTACCACGTCCCGCTGACCGGACTCACCCCGGCTACGACGTACTCCTACACAGTCGCTGATGCCGCCACTCCCGGCGTGACATTCTCCAGCACGTTCACCACGACCAACACAGGGCGCTTCGCCTTCGCCTTCACCAGCTTCGGTGACCTCGGCACCCCGGGAGCTGGTGCCACGTACACCCTGGCCAATGGGACCACCATCTCGTCGAGCACGTACAGCGAGTCGCAGTGGAACGCCTACAACGCAGTGGGCGAGGTGGAGGTGCTGACACCGCTTTTCCACCTGCTGAACGGCGACCTGTGTTACGGCGACAAGGAGACCATCAATTCTTCGGGACAGACCACCACGGGGATATCCGGTGTGCAACCCGCCCCCGAGGTATGGCGGGACTTTGCCCTCAATATGCAACGATCAGCGGCCAACCGGCCCTGGATGCCTTGCCTCGGTAACCACGAGGCCGAGCTCGACAACGGCACCTACGGCTACAACTCGTACCTGACGCGCTTCAGGCTGCCCGGCAATGGCACCGCCTTCCCGGGAAGCTTCTACTCGTTCCAGGTCGGGTCGGTGCTGTTCATCAGCCTCGACGCGAACGATGTCTGCTACCAGGGCGCTGGCGCATATAACGTCGGCTTCGTCGCCACCACCGATGCGGGAGGCAACCCGATCTCGGCCGCTGACCACGTGTACAACCAGTACTACACGGGCACCTTCACATCCAACTCCAACGGCACACTGTCTCCCGGCGGGACCACACCCAACGTGCAGACGCAATGGCTGGAGTCCAGCCTCGCTGCGGCGCGTGCCAGCACCACGGTTGATTGGATCGTCGTCCAGATGCACCAGTCCGCCCTCTCGTCGTCGACCGACAACGGATGCGACGCCGGCATCCGGCAGGCCTGGGTGCCGCTGTTCGACCAGTACCAGGTGGACCTGGTTCTCAACGGGCACGACCACGACTACGAGCGCTCCTATCCGGTGCGGGGATTCGCCCCGTCCCCGTATCCCGGCACGTCGACCTGGAAGGGCACTGCGAACACCAGTTGGCCCAGTGACTTCGTCTACAACACCAGCGGGCCGACGTCCGTGACGCCGAACAGCGGGGCGACGGTCAACACCTTCACGCCGGTGGTGGTCTCAGGAGAGGGGACCGGCAGCCTGTCCAGCCCCTTCAACACGACGCTGGGAACCGTCTACATGGTCCTCGGCGGGGGTGGGACCAATAAACGCGACAACACGTACAACAGTGGGACGGCCAACGTCACCACCTTCACCCAGATCCGTGTCGGGACCGCCTTCGACGGCATTGCCGCCGGAACCAAGCCCCTGCCCGACGCCAGCGAGCCCTGCACCTGGTCGGCCAACAAGGACACGACCGACGCCTACGGCATCGCCTTGTTCAGCGTGAATCCGGGGGTGCAGGGCGGCAACACGACGATGACCGTGACCTACTACCACGCGCCCACCCAGACCAGCGGGACGCCCAACTACAGCGTCTACGACACCTTCTACCTGACCAGGCCGCGCAGCGACAACCCACCGGCTGCAACGCCCGAGTTCCCCATGCCGGCTTACGTGGTGGGGGGAACACTGGCTCTGGCCGGGGGTGCCCTGTTGGTCCAGCAACACCGACAGACCAAGAACGCGGAGCGGCAGGTCGAGTCGGCTCAGGTCTCGGCTCCCGCGGAGGGCTGAGCCGGCGACCGGGGCGGTGGCCCCGCCAATCGAGTGGTGGTCCTACTCCCGAGAGGCAACTTTCGCCAATTGCAGCGTGGACCACGGTCATCTCCATCCAGGTGAAACGATATTGGCATGGTGATCCCGCTCATGCTGGCCACGTTGACCGACCGTCGAGACTTCGGCGACGATTGGGTGCTGGAGCGCAAGTTCGATGGTGAGCGCTGCGTCGCACGCAAAACAGGCAGCGACGTGCGACTCGAGTCGCGTACCGGCAGGGATCTCACGGGAACCTACCCCGAGGTAAGTGCCGCTGTAGCGGCGCAACGCTCCCGGGACCTTCTGCTCGACGGAGAGGTGGTGGCATATGAGGGTGACCAGACGTCCTTCACCCGACTCCAGCAGCGTCTCGGGGTGACGAGGCCGTCCTCTGAGCAGGTGGCCAAGTACCCAGTCGTCTACTGCGTGTTCGACCTCTTAGCCGTCGACGGGGAGGATCTCACCGACCGGCCACTCGTCGAGCGCCGGGCCCGGCTGACGAGGACGATCCGGTCGAGCTCGGCGTTGCAGCACACGGAGGCCTGGAGCGACGACTCCGAGCGGCGGTTCGCCGAGGCCTGCCGATCCGGCTGGGAGGGGCTCATCGCCAAGCGCGCCGACGCACCATACGTCGCTGGCCGCTCGAAGGACTGGTTGAAGCTGAAGTGCGTCTGGGAGCAGGAGTTCGTCATCGGCGGTTACACCGATCCCACCGGTAGCCGGACGGACTTCGGAGCCCTGCTCGTCGGCTACTACGAGGATGGCGCCCTCCGCTACGCCGGCAAGGTCGGCACCGGCTACACCAAGGCGACACTCCACAGTCTCGGGAGCCGGCTGCGCAAGCTGGAGACGGCCCAGTCGGCGTTTGTCGACGCGCGACCGATCCCCCGCGGCGCGCACTGGACACGGCCCGACCTCGTGGCTCAGATCGGATTCGCCGAATGGACGAGCGACGCTCGGCTGCGCCAGCCGCGCTTTCTCGGGTTGCGCGACGACAAGGGCCCGGCTGAAGTCGTCCGGGAACGGCCCCAGTGAGCGTGGGGGGCGGTGTTCATCAGTCGGCGACCCTGGACGGTGCGGCCCAGAACCGACCCTTCTCCGTTCGCAGCCGAGCTACTGCGAATCAGAGAGCGGCGACTTCACCGATTGGGAGCACCTCGCACTCCGTGCGGGTCGGGTCGGTCTCAGGCAGCAGGAAACGCCAAAAGATCGTTCCCGAGTGGTGACCTTCACAATCCAGCCAATTCGGTACGCCGGGATCCTTGTGCGCGATCACGATGCGATAGCGACCGTCAGGTTCCAGTTGAACCTGGGCCTGATTGAGGGATGATCGCCGGGAGCGATACTCCAGGGTCTGCATGTGTCGATTCCACAGCATGACATTGGCGAACGGAC
Source organism: Acidimicrobiales bacterium (assembly GCA_049513455.1). Lineage (GTDB taxonomy): Bacteria > Actinomycetota > Acidimicrobiia > Acidimicrobiales > RAAP-2 > Bog-473. The sequence goes on along the minus strand of JBEKWB010000010.1, from coordinate 90,489 downwards.
ATGAGGGGAGGATCCCGGTCATCACCAGTGCCTCGTCGGGGTCGAGCCTCCATCGCCCCATGGCGTAGAAGATGTCGGCCGCACCCGGCACCGGCAGACCGGAGTCCCGAAAGCTGAACGGCACGGGGAGCACGTTCGGTTCCTGGGAGACGAAGGGGGCCGGGGACGGGGCATTGGGCAGCGACTGTCCGAGCGTGGTTTGGCGTAGGAAGGCGATACCCTCCCGCATTCGTTCCGAGAACATCTCGTCGCTCAGTGGCGGTGGCGGATCCAGGTCTTCAATCGTTTCGATGTCGATGCGCACCGATACATCCTTGTCATTCTGGGCGGAGGTGCCCAACTGGAAATAGCTGCGCACGATGACGCAGTAGGCATCAGGGTCAAGGCGTAACCAATTGCCCGGCTGCTCGGTAGCGCTGAGCGTCAAAGAGTACGAACCATCCTGGTCGATCTGAAACTGCCGATCGTTGACGTCACCCAGAAGCGGCCCGGCCAACGCTCCGTCCGGAGCTCTCCCGTGGATGGTGAACGACGTGTAGCACTCAGTATCGACGCGCCCGAAAATCCTGTACGCACGCGAACCTGAGATTCGGGCGTAATGGTAGATGGCGTCGGGATTATCGCCTTGGAGCTTGCGAGCTGGCGAAACGATCGACGCCAACCTGGGATGGTCGGGGTCGGCCTCAAAGAAGAGCTCGGACGCCGCCGAAAGCAGCTGGCCTACGTACCTGTAGCCCTCAACGACGTCGAGGGGGTCAGTGAACCGCTCGTCGCTGAGAACGTATCCATCCCGAATGAGCTGAAGGGTGGCAATCAGCTCATCGAATGCCGCAGTGGTCTTGGGAGCCTGGTTCATTTCACAGTACGTCCGTCGTTCGTGCCATATTGGGTGTGCAGCAACAAGAATGCGGTGCTCTCGGGTCAGGCTACCTTATGGGAGTAATCGTGACGGGCTCCAAGTCCGTAAGTAGAGAGGACCACGATGCCGCAATTCGTCCAGCCGTTTGAGTTCAGCGAAGACGCTCTCCGTCTGCGAGAGTTCATCTTCGAGTACTGGAGCTCGCGGAAGGTGGCGCCCAATCTGCGCAATATATTCGAGGCGATCGGTCTTGACCGTCGGCGGACGCAGAAGGCGCTCAAAGAGCTTCAACTTGGCATCATCGTCGTGGTGAACCAAGAGTCGCAGAACTGCGACATCCTCAAGGCACCGCCGTTCTCCTCGTTTCCGAGCCAGGCAGAGCTCTACATCGACGGGGAATTTCACAGTTATATCGGCTGTGCGAGCGAGGCGATGGCCGTGTCCAACATGCCGCCGTTCCAAGACAAGGAGTGCCGCATCGAGTCGTTCTGCGCCTGTTGTCTGGCGCCGATCACGATCATCGACAAGGCATTCAAAATGATGTCCTGCGATCCGGAGGGCGTTCTTTGGCACGTCAATAAGAATCCCTGGGATTGGGGGAACGTCGACATGGGCTCAATGTGCGATTCGATGAACTTTGTGTTGGACGCCGAGCATGCTCGCAACTATGAGATGCAGACCGGAACTCGAGGCGTGTTCTGTTCAATCGAAGCGGGGAAAGAGTTCGTTCGGTACACCGCGACGATCCGCATGCACGACTACAACTGGCCGCCAGGGATCATGGACCCGCCCGCGATCATCGAACGATTCCGCTCGTTGGGCTGTGATGTGAGCATCTGGGGTGCGTGAACGGCTTCAGCGTGTAGCAGAATAGACCGATGGGCGGTGCGTTCCCCGACGTCGTCGGGAGTGGCGAGAGCAGATATCGGGTAGTGCTGGATCCCTCCTGGAATCTGGCCAGGGTTCCACAAGGAGGAGTCGTCACGGCCCTGGCGGTCCGGGCCATGGCCGACGTGGTCGACAACCCGGACCAGACCCTGCGCTCTGCGCACAGCGTCTTCGTCGCCCAGGTGCCGCACGGTCCGCTCGATATCGACGTCGAAATGCTTCGTCGCGGTCATTCGATGTCGCACGTACGGGCCGAGGTTCGGGCAGCTGGTTCGGAGTTCGGCCACCTCACCACGGCTGTCTTCGGGGCACCGCGCCGCGGCTTCGAGTTCACCGACCTCGAACCACCGACGCAAATCGTCCCTCCGTCCCAATGCCGCAGCTTCCGCGCCCCGCTGTCGCCGCAGGCGGGCTGGGCGGGGTTTGTCGCCCTGCCGTTTTGGGAGCGCCACGTGGAAGGGGCGGGCATGCTCGGTCATGCACCGTGGGAGGAGTACGAACCAGCGCGGGCCGAGCATGGCACGTGGTACCGGATGGACGATCCACCGTGGCTGGAGGACGGGACGCTCGACCCACTGGCGCTCGTCGTCTTCGCCGACACGATGCCGGGAGCGGTGGCCGAGAAGGTCGGGCGGGCGGAGCGCAACCGGTGGTTCGGCCCGAGCGTCGATCTCACCTTCCATCTCCTCGGCGACTGCCGGTCCGAATGGGTGCTGGCCCACAACCGGGCCCGTCACGCCGGTGATGGCTACGCATCGATCGATATGGCCCTGTGGGACTGTGGACCCGACGGGACGGGCCCACCCCGGCTCGTCGCCTATGCCACCCAGGTGACGTTCTTCGCCTTCAGTGACTGAACGGCCCGGTGAGACTAAGGGGTTGTCGTATCGGTGTCGGTGCCGGCTGATGCCCCGTTTTGCGCGGGTGGCCCCGCTTCCGCGGGTTCAACCGATCCGAGGTAGGCAGATTGCAGCACCGATTCCACCTCGGCTGCTCCTCCGGTCTGGACGATCCGCCCATTCGCCATCACCATGGCCGAGCTGGCGACCGATAACGCGGTGCGTGCGAACTGCTCCACCACCACGACGGTGATCCCCTCCGCCGCGAGGCTGACGACTTGCCGGTAGAGCTCTTCGACGACGAGAGGTGCCAGCCCCATGGAGAGCTCGTCCAACAGGAGCAACCGCGGGCCGGTCGCCACGGCGCGGGCAAGCGCCAGCATCTGCTGCTCGCCGCCCGACAGCGTGCCGGCCGGCTGGTCACGGCGCTCCGCCAGGCGCGGAAACCGTTCGAAGGCGCTCCGTTCGACGTGTCGCCGGCCCTTGCCGCTGTGCGTCATGACCCACAGGTTCTCCCGCACGGTCAGGTTCGGAAAGACGCCGCGGCCCTCGGGGATCAGGCAGAGGCCCTGGCGAGCCAGCCGGGAGGTCGATCCCATGCGCACCTTTTCGCCGGCGAAGCGGACCTCACCCTCGCTCGGTCCCATCACGCCGACGGCCAGGGCGAGGAGTGTCGACTTTCCGGCGCCATTCGCCCCGAGGACAGCGGTCACGGCGCCTTCTTCGAAGGTGGCGTCGATGCCGTGGATGACCTCGACCTCCTCGTAGGCCGCCCGGACTCCCCGGAACTCCAAGAGGGGCTCAGGCATCGGCCACAGCCTCCGTCACCGTGCCGAGATACGCGGCCTGCACTTCGGGGTCGGCCCGGACCTGCGCCGGTGTGCCGGTGCAGATGATGCGGCCGTAGTCGAGGACCGCGATGGTGTGGCAGACCTTCATGACCAGCTCCATGTCGTGCTCCACCAGCAGAATGGTCAGGCCGTCGCTCGCCAGGCCGCGCAGGATGCCCGAGAAGCGCTCGGTTTCGTCTAGGTCCTGACCCGCCGCCGGTTCGTCGAGGAGGAGGACCTTGGGCCTGGTGGCCAGGGCGCGCGCCAGCTCGACGAGGCGACCGGTCCCCGTCGGCAAGGTGTCGGCCCGTTCGTTGGCCACCGACCTCAGTCCCACCCGGTCCAGTATCTCCTCGCGGATCCCTTGGTGCGCTTTCGTCCTCGCCTTCACAACCCGTCGCTGCCCGATGGATGCGGCGACCCCGATGTTCTCGGCGACGGTAAGGGATCCGAAGAGCTCCAGGCGTTGGAACGTGCGGCCGAGCCCGAGGCGGGCCCGGCGATACGATGAGAGCCCACGCAGGTCCCGACCGTCGAGGCGCACGGTCCCCGCGTTGGGGCGCTGCATCCCCGTGACCACGTTGAACAAGGTCGTCTTGCCGGCTCCGTTCGGCCCGATCAACCCTGTGATCGCACCCTCGGACGCGCTGACCGTCACCTCGGACAGCGCTGCTAAGCCCCCGAAGCGAACCGAGACTGCTTCGATTTCAAGTCCCACTGGTGCCTCCGGCCCCCGACAGCGCGGCGAGCGGGTCGGCCGGCCCGACGGGTTCCTCGTCGGACACCGCCTCGGCGAACCAGGCGTCCCGCTTCTCCTTCGAACGGCGCTCCGGAAGGCCGAACGCGGGCGGCGCGATCCTCGCCCGGTAGTCGACGACATAGGCCGGGACGGGGAACAGCATGAGGTCGACCAGGATGATGATCGTCATCGGCCAGTTGCCGATGGCCCCGCCCAGGCGGAGCGCCCAGGCCAGCGCGAACACCGCCACGATCAGGGCCAGCAGCCAGCGGCGCCGCACTACCGAGAAATAGACCGGTCGGACACTGCCCGGGAGGGTCCCATTGGGCGTGGTGCCCACGCCGACGCCACCGAGGCCGACGAGAACCAGCGGCAACTGGGTGAGCGAAGGGAAGAAGTTGGTGAAGAACGGCGACCCCTGGTAGAGGCCGTTCAAGCCCGCAGCTCCCAACGATGTGAGTCCCATGATGACCATCACCAGAAGGATGGAGAGGCCGTTGAAGAGCTGGAAGAGCGTCGGGTTGGCGCTGCCGACCTCCATGCCGTAGATGCCGCCACCTACCCCGGCCAGGGCGGCCGAGAAGGCGAACACGCCGACGAGCGACGCCCGGCCGTTCATGCCCAGCGTTGCACACGCGGCGGGACTGTCCTTCATGGCCAGGAGGCGTTGGCCGAACTGCGATCGCCGCAGGGCGACGACGAGCAGGACCAGGATCCCGAAGGCCACCGCCCCCGCGATGAACTGCGACCTCTCGGACTTGAGCGCCAGCGAACCGATGCGGAAAGCAGGGAAGACGAGCGTCCCCGAGCCGAAGGGCGCGTAGGGGTGCCCGAAGAGGTCGAAGGAGGGGAGCTGGAACACCCAGTTGTCCATGGTGACGGAGAATGCCGCCGTGGCCAGGGCGAAGTAGATGCCCTCGAGCCGCAGGGCGGGGATGGCGACGATGACGCCGACCACCGCGCACACCCCGGCTGCGGCCAGGAGGGTGAGGGGGTTCCCCTGCGTCCCCAGGTGGCCCACCATGGTGGCGCCGATGCCGGCGAAGGTCATCTGGCACAACGAAAGGCGCCCGGCGTAGCCGACGATGGGGATGAGCGAGAGCCCGACGATAGCCAGACCCCACATCTTATTGAGGGCGAACATGTCGGCTTTGCCGACGGTGGTGGCGAAGAAGATGGCGACGATGATCGTGCCGACGCAGAACAGGCCGGTGCCGTTCCAGGAAGGACGGAAGGCGAGCTCGCGGCTCCGGAGTTGTCGGTGCCCGCGGAGGTGCGCCTGGGGCAGGAGTAACAGGGCAAGGAAGAGGAGGATCGCTGGCACCGCGCTGTCGAACCCCTGGACGTAGGGGTTCTGGGGCAGGTAGGCCACCGCGTATGCGATGGAGAGGCCCAGAACGATCGCACCCACGAAGGTCATCGGAATGGAGCGCAGGCGCCCGATGACCGACGCCGCGTAGGCGTTGACGATGAGCAGCGTCAGCGCAGGGGCCGACAGGGTGAGGGTGGGTGCGATGAGGATCCCCGCCAGCGCGGCCAGCATGGAGCCGATGATCCAGGCATTGCGGGTATTGGTGATGGCGCTCGACCCATTGAGCGAGGTGAGCGTCCGGTCGTCGACGCTGGCCCGCATGGTGACGCCGATCCTGGTGCGGTAAAGGAAGAGCCGCAGCCCCACAGCGACGACCAGGGCCAGGATCAAGATGGTCACGTCGTCGTAGGAGATCCTGATCGACCCGAGGACCAAGGTGTCGTTGTTGAAGAGGGGGGGTAGCGCCCGATAGGTCGTGGGATTCCAGATCCACTGCGCAATACCCAGGAGCATGAGCGCGATGGAAAGCGTGACGACCAGTTTGGCCGCCTCCGAGACCCCTTCGAGCCGGCGCATCACTGACGCTTCGATCACGATCCCGATGACGGGCGCCAGCACGAAGAGGCAGACGAACATGGAGACGAGCACCGGCCAGCCCCAGCCGATGGTCAGCTGCCAGTAGAAGAAGGCGCAGATCATCCCGATGGCGCCGTGCGCCCAGTTGAAGATGCCGGTCGTCGTGTACGTGAGGGTGAGGCCGCTCGCTGTTATCGCGTAGATGCCCGCCGCAGCCAGGCCGCCGATGGTGAAGATGATGAATTCATGCACAGCCGCCCCCCGACAGAGTGATCGGTCGCCTCACCTGGCAAGACTACGCAATTTGCACCCGTCGCCGCGGCCAGCCGCGCTCATAGGGCGTTCAACTGCGCCACCTGGGCTGCGGTCAGGTGGACGACGTTCTCGGGGTTGCAGTTCCAGATGGACTGGGTGGGATGGGTGAGCTTCTTGTCGTAGACGATCGCCTTGGCTGTCAACTGGAGCATGGCGTAACAAGGGGAGGGCTGGGGGTTGTCGTTGGACAGCACCAATTTTGCAACGGGGGCCTGAATGCCCCCGGCGTCCCAGTTCGTCGTGGCGGCGGCCTTGTTCAGCACGCAGGTCACCGTGAGGTTGCTGGCGCCGCAGGCCGAGGCCGCCTTGGCCCACAGGAGCCACGACTCGGCCCCCTCCTCGTCGTCGAAGTCGATGGTGTCGCCTTTGGCATATTTGTGCATGGTGGTGACGAGCTCTTCGGTCGAGGGGTTCTGCGAGGCCTGCGCGAGTGGCCACCACTGCGTCTCGACGTAGACCGGGGGCAGAGTGGGGTTGGCCGCCACGGCTTGCTGCGTCTGGGAGTTGTCGAACTGGGTCCCCAGCGAGACGAAGGCGGGGTGGTAGCCGGCGGTCGTCATCGCCTGGGCGAAGGGGGTGAAGTTGGCATTGTCGGCCGGCCACAGGGCCGTGACCCCCTTTTGCTGGTATTGCTCGACGTAGGGCGCCCAGTTCTCCACCGAAGTGGGGGGTTCGAGGAAGTCGACGACGGTCCAACCCGCCGCCTCGGCGGCGAACTCATACTTCATTTCGGACTCGAGAACGGAAGGGGTGTCGGACCCGCCCATGCCGGACACCTTGACCGCCTTCGGGTAGGCCTTGGCTAGCGCGAAGAACCATCCCGCGGAAACCGAGTTTGTGCTGGTGCCGGTAGGGTCGACCTGGTCGGTGGCAAGGTCGGAGGCGTTCGAGACGACGTAGCCGCTGATCTGTCCCAGCCCGCACTTCTCACGGATGGGCACGGACGGCTGGTCGAGGGCCATGCCGCCGCCGACCGCCATGAAGTCGCTCTGGCAAGCGGCTGTCGCTTCCTGCGCCGCGTTGAACAGCGCCGCGTCGCGGTTGTCGATCACGATCTTGCGCCCGTCGATGCCCCCGGCGGCGTTGCACCAGTCCGCGAAGGCGGTGGCCTGCTGGGGGAACTCCGCCTCGAGTCCCGGGTCAATGGTGTTGGAGGCGTCGTTGAAGACGGCGATGTTGATGGTCTTGGAGCCCACACCGCGGACCGAGGAGGCACCACCCGGTCCCGGCTCGCAAATTTTGCCGACCCCGGGCCACACGCCGCTCGAACTCGACGCCGACGTCGCCGCGGCCGCGGTCGTCGACGAGAGTGCGACGGATGTTCCGGCGAAAATCACTGCCGCCATGGCCAGCGGCAGGGCCGCTTTTCGAAGTTGGGTCAGCCCCTTGCAGAACATCCTCATGCCCTCCCCAGAGTCGTTTGCGACGATCATTAAATCAGCACGGCCACCCAAGCGGGGGTCGGTCGGTCGGCACATGGTAGGCGAAGCTGAAAGACGATGCTGGAGACCGGTTTTCCTTCGGGAAAGCTTCCATTGAATTCACGTACTGGAACCGCGGGTCCGTTTAGCGGGGCCGGTTCGGGACGCCGGCCCCATTGATGCGGACGAAGAGGTCGGCCAGCACCTCGACCAGTGTCGCGCGCTCCATCACCAGGTGCCCCCGGTGCCATGCCAAGCACAACTCGCTCAGCGCGCCGATCTGCGCGTAGGCCACGAGGCGAGCCCGAAGGTCCGCTTGCGGGTCCGAGCCCGGGGGCGCCATGCCCGCAATGGCCACGTCGATGATCTGGTGCCGAAAGGGGCTGAGCGCTCCTCCGTGGGTCTCGGCCAGCAGCACTCGAGCGAGACACTCATCGTCCACCAACGCACCGACGAACGCTTCGAGCCAGGCTTGTGGCGGTCCACCGGGTCCTGCGGGACGGAACGGATCGACTCGCTCCGACATCACGGCGATGGCGTGGTCGACGACAGCGCTCTGGAGTTCCGCCAGGGACGTGAAGCTTTCGTAGAAGTACCGCTTGGTGAGTCCGGCGTCCAGACACACCCGGCCGACACCGATCGCGCCCGCACCCTCGGTTCCGGCGATCGCAAAGGCTGCCTTCACCAGACGGGCCCGCCGATCACTGCGCCGGTCGACGGCACTGATCCCCTTGAAGGGCATCGTCACCTGGTAGTCCATATCGTGTCCAGACTAGTTGACACCGCCTAGTTTCAAAGCCTACGGTCCTCGGTGTCCGGTGGTTTCACTCGTGGAGGTATGCCGTCGTGCCCTCGACTCCAGTCGACGCCCACCTCGATCTGACCGATCCCGACCTGCTGGCCGATCATCTCCCCCTCGACGAATTCGCCTGGCTGCGCCGTCATCAACCGATCCGGTGGAACCCGCAGGCTTGCACCGGATCGGATTACGGCGACGGTGGCTTTTGGGCGCTCACCCGCCACGCCGATGTCTCGGCGGTCACGAGGAGTCCGGGTTGGTCGGTGGAGGCCAACTCCGCCTTCGCTCGCCGGCTGGACGCGTCCGACCCTACGGGCGAAGCCACCAAGAACCTGCTCCTCTGCATGGACCCGCCCCGGCACACTCGGGTTCGTAGTGTGGGAAACCGGTGCTTCACGCCGCGTGCTTTGGCGGGTCTCGAGGACGACCTGCGCGAGCAGGCCCACCGGATTGTGTGGGCGGCCAGAAACGACGGCACCGGCGACTTCGTGGTCGACGTGGCTCGTCATCTGCCCTTGCAGGCCATCGCAGGCCTCATGGGCATTCCTGACGCCGATCGGCAGCAGTTCTTCGACTGGAGCGACCAGATGGCCGGCAGCGAGGACCCGGAGTATGCCAGCGACGACATGTCGGGCACCGTCGAGATGTTCGTCTACGCCCACGCGGCCGCCGAGGCCCGGATGAATTTTGATCTCGGGGACGTCACCAGCCGACTCGTGCGCCCCGACGCCAACGGCGAACGCCTGACCAGTGAAGAGTTCGGGTTCTTCTTCATGATTCTGGCCGTGGCGGGGAACGAGACCACCCGGCAGGCGATCACCCACGGGATGTTGGCCTTCTTGGAACATCCGGACCAGTGGGAACGGTGGCGGTCGGAACGACCAGCGACCGCGGTCGACGAGATCCTGCGCTGGGCCTCGCCCGCGGTGGTCCTCCAGCGCACGGCCAGCGAGGACATCGAGGTCGCCGGTCACTTGGTACGCCGGGGCGAGCGGGTGGGCTTGTATTTCGCCTCCGCCAACTTCGACGAGGAGGCCTTCGACGACCCCCGGAGGTTTGACATCGGTCGCTCGCGCAATCCCCACGTCACCTTCGGAGCGGGCGGCTCTCATTACTGCCTCGGGGCCAACCTCTCGCGCTTGGAGCTGAAGGTGATGTTCGAAGTCCTGGCCGACGAACTGGGCGACGCGAAATTGATGGGCCCGCCCCGTCGCCTCCGCTCGTCGTGGCTCAACGGCATCAAACGCCTGCCGGTTCACTACGGAGGCTCCCGGTGACAACGATCGAAGCGACCGCATGGGTGGTCACCCGGCTGAGTGCGCCGACCGACGCCCTCGAGATCCGGACCGTGGAGATCGGCGAACCGGGGGCCAACCAGGTACGGATCAACGCGGAGGCGTTTTGCCTCGACTTCAACGACATCGACACCATCCGCGGTCGGTACGGGCTGTTGAAGTTCGAACCCCCCTTCGTTGTCGGAATGGCCGCCGCCGGAACGGTCGAGGCGGCCGGACCGGGGTGTGAGGCGTTTCTCGGCCGGCGAGTCGTCGGAGTCGCCTCGGGAGCGCAGGGTGCCTACGCGTCGGCGGTCCTGTGCGACGGGTCGAGCCTCCAACTGCTTCCCAAGTGGCTCAGCGCGGCCGAGGGAATCGCGATGTACTTCCCGTATCTGCTCAGCTACCTGGCGCTGCGCGTCCGAGGACGGGTCGGACCCGGTGATGTCGTCCTCGTCCACGCGGCGGCCGGTGGCGCCGGATCGGCCGCCGTCCAACTGGCCAAGGCGTTCGGCGCGACGGTGATAGCGACGGCGGGAACCGACGAGAAGGTCGACTTTAGCCGATCTCTGGGTGCCGACTACGGCGTGAACTACCGCACTGATGACTTCGTCGCCTTCGTTGACGACGTCACCAACGGGCGGGGGGTCGACGTGGCATTCGACACCGTGGGTGGCGCAGTGACGACGGAGACGTTTCGGGTCATGGCGTTCAACGGTCGCCACCTGATCATAGGGTTCGCTTCGGGCATCGAAGAGGAAGAGCGTCCCATGTCGATCCAGCCGAGTATTTACGGGAATTTTGATCTTGTCGGAATCTGCTTCGCGTTCGTCGACTCGCCCCGGGCGACTCGTATGTTCGGCCTGAACTTTCTCTCCACCGCACAGGGCGTCGAAATCTGGAACCGCGTGCTCCACCTCGCCCGGAACGGAACGGTCCGCCCCGTGATCGGCCGGCAGATCGAGTTCGTCGATGTCCCCGCCGAGCTCGAAGCGCTCGAGCGGCGCGAGACGACCGGTCGCACGGTGGTACGGACGCCGACAGGGAGTGGCAAGTAGACGTGTCGATTCAAGAGCGAAAGCAGGTCGTCACCGATTTTCTCATCGCGCTGGTGAACGACGACAGCGTCGCCATGCGGCCGTTGGTGGCCGATGACGTGAAGTGGTGGGTCCCGCAGTCGGCTGCCTCGGCTTTCGGTCTGGATCGACCTCTCGATGGATGGGAACAGGTGCCTTGGTTCGGTGGCGATGGCTGGAAAGGGTTCAAGCCCGGCACGAGTCACGTGACCATCCACCATTTGGTCGCCGAAGACGAATTCGTGTCGGCTCACTACAACAGAACAGCGCTACGAACCCACGGCAACAACATCTATGACGCTGAGTACAACATTCTGTTTCGATTCAGGGACGATCTCATAGTCGAGGTGTGGGAAGTAGTGGATACGGCGCAGGCCAATGCAAGTCGCTCCCTTTAGTGCACCATGCGCGGTGTTGATTAGATCGTTAGGACTGCACGGTGAGCTTGGAGTAGCGGCCACCAAGGAGCCATTCGGAGATGTAGAGGTTTCCGTCGTTGTCCACCGCTACGGAGTGGGGCGAGTTGAACCGGTCAGGATCGCTGAGGTGGGGAGCCTGCACGTACCCGTCGTCGGTCAAGGCGTTGGGCCAACCGGGCCGTTCCGGCCACGCCCCGCCATCTTCGGCGTTCGGGTCGTTTCCGATGTAGCCGATCAGTTTGTCGTCGGCATCGAGAATCGCGAGCCGGGAGTAGAGCTCGGCTACGACCAGGGCCTCCCCCCACTGCACGAAGCCACTGGGGCTGCTCAGGAACCCCTCACCGATGGTCCTCAGATACCGGCCCTCCAAGTCGTAGATCTGTACCCTCTTGTTCTCGCGGTCGGCGATATAGAGCTCCGGGGATTTATGGGCGCGCCGATCGATGAAGACGGCGTGAGGACAGACGAAACGTCCCCCGCCTTCCTCACCTGAAAGAGCGGACAAGTGGTGTCCGTGCTTGTCGAATCGGTGCACGAGGCTCGATCCGTAGCCGTCCGCCACCCATATGTCGCCACTCCCGCCGAGCCGTTCCTCATCGATCGCCGAGCCGCACGGGCAATACGTCCCCATCATGCCCGGTCCAGTTTCGCCATCCGTCGCTGGAATCGGCAGCTCTGTTCGAATCTCACCCCCCAGGGTCATTTTGACCACCCGCGGCTCGCGAGAATCGACATGGACACCCTTGCCGAACAGCGGCGCCCAGGCTTCATCGCCGTCCTCGCTGGTACACACGTGAACGAAACCCGGATCGGTGATCCAGATGAACTCCTCATCTCCTTCTCTCACCAAGGTGATGCCATGGCCCTCGGTGAGACCGGGTCGAACGAGGCGTCGCACGCGGCCCTGCCTGTCGAACGCCACCAATTGCCCGGCGTGGAACCCGATCAGTTCGCCACTGGCCGTGGCGACGAGTCCGTTGTGCGCCCACGACGAGGCTGCATCGGGGATCGCCGAGAGGTCGGCCCAATCACTTGTGAGTTCATATGTGGGCAATGCGTCGCCATTCTCGCCGCCTGATTGCATCTGGGCTCACTTTCTCCGCACCGCGCCCGCTCACGCGGGCTTCATCCCGAGTCCGAGTCCGAGTCCATGGATCGCGGCCGTGACCCCGCCATCGACCCGCAGGTCACACCCCGTCACGAAGGACGCCGCCGGGCTGGCCAACCACTCCACGGCGGCGGCGATGTCGTCTGCCGTGCCCATTCGAGGGAGCGCAGACAGCTCGAGCTGCTGGCGCATGGCATCGCCCGCACCTTCCTTTAGTTCTTGAAGGCTCATCGGGGTCGAGATGATGCCGGGGCTGATGGTCACCACCCGCGCCCCCCGAGCCCCCCAGACCCCGGCTGACTGTTCGACCCGGAGCTGGTTCACCCGCTTTGCCATGCAATAGCTGGCACCGAAGTCCAGATCGTCCACCGGTCCGAGCGTCGAGAGCAGATCCTCGGTCGCCACGGTGGCCAGCGCATGTTCGAGCTCAGGTGCCATCCCGGCCATGTACCCGGCCATGCTGGCGATGCAGATGGCGACGGTCCCGTCGTCGGCCAGAGGCAGGAAAGCCGCCAGGACGTGATCGGTACCGAGCATGTCCACCTCGAGGACCCGGGTCGGAGACGCCATGGTGGGGGAGAGGCCGGCGGTATGCACCAAGGTCCGGAGTTGCCCCAGTGCCCCAACGGCGCCGGCCAGATCGTCGACGGACGAGCGAATCGACACATCAACGGGATGGGCGACCACGTCAAGTCCATTGGACTGCAACTCGGCTGTGCAGTCGGTGAGACGCGTGGCGTCATGGTCTGCGATCACCAGCTGGCGACCGGGCCCGAGCCTGCGGGCGCAGGCCATGCCCATCCCGCCGATCCCTACGACAACAACGATCTCCCTCATCCCCGCCCCTTTCGCCGAAGTTGGTGAACCACGGTTCAGTATATTAACGTCCAGTAAGGTGCCAATCTTTAATTCAAGCCAATCAGCCAACTACCGAGGAGGCGTCATGATCGGTATCCGGGCGTCTGAAGGCGGCGCAGTTCGATGACCGGAGATCTACCGGGCACGCTGTTGCTCGACCCACCGATCATCGAGAACCCCTACCCCTTCTATCGACGACTTCGAGAAGAGGCACCGGTCTGGCACGTTCCTGGCACCGACATCTTTGTCGTGACGTCGTTCGCCCTCCTGCTCGATGCCGCCGCTCGGGTCGAGGACTTTTCCTCGAATATGAACTTCCTGCTCTATCGCGACGATAGGGGGCTCCCGTGCCGCTTCTCATTCGGCGACGCAGGTTCCTATGTGCTCGCCACGGCCGACCCGCCCGATCACAAAGTTCACAGAGACGCAGTGTTCTCCGAGTTGGTGGCCAAGCGTATGGCGGCGCTCGAGCCCGAGATCGCCGAGGTCGCTTCGCGATGCGTGAATGCGGCCGTGGATGATCGGAATGTCGATTTCATGGCTGCCGTGGCGAACGTCGTACCGATCACGCTTATCAGCAGTCTGATCGGATTCCGGGGTAGCGATCTCGACGAGCTTCTGCGTACCGCCTTCGATTCGACCGCGCTCGTGGGAGGGCGGTTGACACTCCCTCAGTTAGAAGCCCTCATGACCCGCCTCGGCGACATCCAGACCTGGATCGTCGATCAACTCGCCGCGGCCCGGCGTCACCCCAGCGACGACATCCTCGGAGCGGTCGCTCGAGCCATGGAGGCCGACGTGCTCAACCTGGGCGAGGCCTGCATTATCCTGCAAACCCTTCTCAGCGCGGGAGGCGAGTCCACCACCAGTCTGCTGGGCAACAGTGTCCGTCTGCTGGCTGAGCATCAAGGTATTCAATCCACATTGCGTGAAAATTCAGAACTCATCCCGGTCTTCATTGAGGAGGCACTTCGGCTGGAGTCCCCATTTCGCTTCCTCTTTCGCTCGACGGCGAAAGAGGTCGAACTCGGTGGCTGCCACATCCCGACAGGGTCGACGGTGCTCCTATTCTGGGGAGCCGCCAACCGGGACCCCGCGGCATTCCCACAACCAGATGACATCGACCTCAGTCGTCGCCTGCCCCGTCGCCACGTTGCGTTCGGCCGGGGCATCCACCATTGCGTTGGCGCCCCCTTGGCCCGACTGGAGGCACAGGTGGTGCTCAAATGCCTGCTCGATCGCACCAGTACGATCGCCATCGACCGAGATCGGTCGCCGCGGTGGTTCGACAGTCTGCAGGTTCGCCGCCATGAATATCTGCCCATCCATTTAGTGCCAGCGTGACCAAAGTGGCACGCCGACCCTCGTTGCATTGACTTCCGTGAACGAGCTCTCCACCCAGACCGACCGCAAAGCCCAGCGCCGCGCGCATCGACAGGCTCAAAGTTTACAGAATCGGCTGGACATCCTCGATGCCGCCGAGAAGATATTCGGTGAGCGTGGAATACGCGATGGCTCCCTGCGCGAGATCGCGGATGAGGCCGGATTCTCGGCGGCGGCCATCTATGTCTTCTTCGAGAACAAGCAACATCTCTTGTCAGAGACGCTGACGCGACGGGGCGACGAGCTTCTTCCCGTCATTCAGGCCGTGGCCAATGCCGATCTGAGCCCACTCGAAAAGCTTCACTTACTTGTCGATGACACCCTCGCGTTCTTCAACGAACGGCCTTACTTTCGGCTGCTGATGCGACACGTGCGGGGAGACGCCACTATCACCGGTCCCGTCCTGGCCACGTTCGCCGATCGGGTAAATCTTCGCTTCGAAGCGGCGCTGGGTCTCATTGCGGCCATTGTGGAGGATGGACAGGGCAGGGGTCAGATCCGAGAAGGCAATGGACGCGTCCTAGCCCACCTCTACTCGGTACTTGTCAACGAGTTCGTCCTGCTCCACGCGGGCCAGAACGGGTCCACTATCGGGACGCTCACGTCGGTACAGTTTCATGGCGTCGTTGACGGAGCCCTTCGTAGTGCCAAGCCCGAATAGGCGAGGTCGGGGCTTGGGCGGCCTCAGTTCTTTTGTTGCAAAGGCGCTTGACGACCTTCTTCGGACGCTGCGTGTGACCTCGCCCAGATAGGGTCAGGAGATGTTGCGCGAAGTTGTTACAGGGTACTGCTGGCCGCAATCTGTATCCTCGGGAGACCAGGTCGGCCTGCACATTTCATCGTCAGCTGGGCGGCCTGTGCGCATTGAGGTGGCACGGGTCGGCGCGCGACGCGACGTGGTGTTTCGGTCTGACGCAGTGAGAGCAGACGAGCATGAGACGCCGAGGGACGCTTCGTCGAAGGGATGCGGCTGGCCCATCGCTCTCACGCTGGACGTCGACGCGACCTGGCGGTCGGGCTACTACGAGGTCGTCATGGAGATCGAGGTCGAAGGAAAGGTGCGGCGCGATCGTGCGTTCTTCGTCGTACGTCCTCCTTCCGACGCGCGCGTCGTTCTCGCTCTGTCGACGAATACATGGCATGCCTACAACGATTTTGGTGGACCGAACCTGTACACCGGTGGCACGCACGTTTCCATGCAGCGTCCGATGTCGGCAGGCTACCTGTATAAGCCACCGGGCAAGGGTCGTCGCGTGACGGGGACGGGCGCGCCCGATCCGCAGAACGCTGCACACGTCGGCTACATCCAGATCAACCATCTGTCGGGCTACGCCGGATCTGCGGGTTGGCCGGATTGGGAGCTGCCCTTTGTCGAGTGGGCCGAACGCGAGGGTTTTGAGATCGGGGTGTGTACGAATGCCGACCTCGAAGAACACCCTGAAGTGTTGGACGGCGCGAGCCTCTATCTCTCCGTCGGCCATGACGAGTACTGGTCTCGCGGAATGCGTGACACGGTCGAAGCGTTCATCGCGGGGGGCGGCAACGCGGCTTTTTTTTCGGGAAATACGTCGTTGTGGCAGGTGCGGATCGAGGGTGACGATCACGACGTAGTGGTCGGATACAAGGGGTTCTTCAAGGACGACCCGCTGATGGGTACCGACCACGAAGCGGAGGTGACGACGTTCTGGTCCGACGTCATCGTCGGTCGTCCCGAAAATTCCATGACCGGCGTCTCGTTCACCCGAGGGGGCTATCACCGCATAGGCCGCAATGTGACGGCCGGCCTCGGCGGCTACATCGTTCATCGCTCCGATCACTGGATGTTCGAGGGCACCGGGCTCGGCTACGGCGACGTGCTCGGGGCTGGGGCGACCGTCGTCGGTTACGAGTGCGACGGGTGCGTATTCACATACCGCGATGGGCTGCCATTCCCGACCGGCGAGGACGGCACGCCGTCGACCTTCGAGATCCTCGGCACGTGTCCGACACAGCATTTCACGCGCGAGTCCGCGCCTCGTCCGCCCCAGCCGGGCGAGCCCAGCGAACTGGAGTACATCGCATCGCGCCTGTTCGGGACGCGTGAGCCTGAGGCGATGGAACGCATCCGTCACGGCCACGCGGTCTTGGGGACGTACACCAACCCCTCGGGCGCAACGGTGATGACGTCGGGATCGACCGACTGGGCCCACGGGCTGGCAGGGCGTGACCCGCAGATCGAACAGATCACCCGGAACGTGCTGACCAGGCTGGGTTAGCGCTCCGCAAGGCCGAGATCAAGGGGGAGCGGGGGAACGATACGGTATGGGCCAGGCGTACGGTCCGATAGTGGAGGCTCAATGGAATTCGGCATTTTCCTGAACGGTTACATCCCAGGTCCCGGTGCCCACGACACCGAGTGGGAGCACCGCGAATTGATGCGAGAGGCGGACTACGCGATATTCGCCGACAAGCACAACTGGAAATACGCGTGGTTCGGCGAGCACCACTGCCTGACGGAGTACAGCCACATGTCGGCGCCGGAGGTGATAATGGGCCTCGTTGCAGGTCAGACGGACTATATCCACCTTGCCTCGGGGATCAACAGCTTGTCACCACGCAAGGAGCACCCGGTGCGCCTGGCGGAGCGGGCGGCCATGCTCGACCATGTCACGGGACGTCGCTATGAGTGGGGGACGGGCCGTGGTGCCGGCAGCCACGAGATGGCGAGTTTCAACATCCTCGATGTGAACTCGACGAAGGCCGAGTGGGACGAGGTCGTCCGGGAGATCCCACGGATGTGGGAGCAGAAGGACTACTCGTACTTCGGCCAGCATTTCACCGTACCCACACCCCACAATGTGCTGCCCAAGCCGTACGGACAGGGGCACCCGCCGATCTGGGTCGCCTGCGGCAATCCGCCGACGTTCCAAAAGGCGGGAGAGCTCGGGATCGGGGCGATCGCCTTCAACTTCGAGCCGATCTACAACCTGAGGGGTCGCATCGAGGCCTACAAGGAAGGCATTGCCAACTGCAAGGCGCCCCTCGGGCAGTTCATGAACGACAACGTGATGATGACCAACGCCGTGCTCTGCTTCGAGGACCGCACCAAGGCGAGGAAACTGGCGCTCGAGCGGGTCAGCGGCTACCTAGTGACGATGGTCAACCTCTATCACGACACGATGCCCAAGTCGCTCGATGCCATCACGTGGCCCGATCCCCCGCTCGTGTTGAAGGATCTGATCGGAGGGGGTGACCCCGACGAGTTCCTCGATCAGCTGATCGCCGCCGGGATCATGTTGGTCGGCAACCCCGAGGAGGTGTCCGAGCAGCTCGAGTCCTACAAGTCGGTGGGCTGTGACCAGTTGGTATTCGGCCTTCCCCAGGACCTCCACAAAGACGAGAACCTCGAACTCCTCGAGGTGTTCGGCGACCAGGTCATTCCTGAGCACGACCCTGACCGCACCCACTCCACCGATCGCTATCGCGCCACCGCTGTGCCCAAGTACCAGACCTTCAATCAACCGCTCCCCGACGTCAAGTGGCCGACGCTTCTCCCCGTCACCGCCAGCGAGCGCGGCTGACCGAGACGCGTCAGAGTCCGCCGAGCGTGTGGAAAGCGACGGCGGCGGCTGTCGCGACGTTCAGCGAGTCGACCCCGTCCGCCATCGGGATGTGGACCACCACGTCGGAGGCCGCCTGGGCCGACTCGGTCAGGCCCGGTCCTTCCGCGCCCAGCATCACAGCCACACCCAGGGGGTGCCCCGGGCCGGCCATCTTCGCCTTGAGCTCGGTGAGGCTGAGGGCAGGGACACCGCCGTCGGCCGTCGGGCGTGGTGCGAGCGCGGCCACGACGAAACCGGCGGCCCGCACCTGGTGGAGCCCGGTCGGCCACGGGAGCAACCGGGCGAAGGGGATGTGGAGAACGTGCCCGACGGAAACCCGGACCGACCGGCGGTAGAGCGGATCGGCGCAGGTCGGACTCAGGAGGACGCCGCGCACCCCGAACGCGGCGGCGTTGCGGAACAGGGCCCCGATGTTCTCATGGTCATTGAGACCTTCGAGGACGGCGACGAGCGGTGGTCCCTCCGAAGTCGACGTTCCTGAAGCGGCGGTCAGCAACTGTCCCGTATCGAAGGGGGCCGGACGGTCCGCGACCGCGACCACGCCGCGATGAAGGGCGAAGCCCACCGTGCCGGCGACCACGGTACGAGACCCGACGTACACCGGCGCCCCCTGGGCCCTCGTGGCCGCCACCAGGTCACCGGCCGCCGTCACCTGGTGGTCGTCAACCAGCAGCGAACGCACCGTGTACTCGGAGGTGAGGAGTCGGTCGACCGCGAGCCTCCCTTCGACCACGAAGAGTGACTCGTCGGCCTCCATCCGGATCCTCTTGGCCGGGTCGTTGAGGTCCCGGTAGGGGTCGAGGCGGGGGTCGTGGGGATCGACCACCCCAATGAGCGGGCCCGGCGCGCCAACGCGTGGGTCCTTGGGCGCGTACGACACGCCGCCAGCCTCGCGTAACGGGGGTGCCGCGTGAAGGGGTGTCGGTGGTCACCGAGAAATTCGCCAGGGACAGTGAGCATGAAGGGTTCGTGCCGGCCGGCGGAGAGGACTTCGTATGGTCGGACCCCGAGCTGGTGGCGTAGGGAGTCACCGGCTCCGGTTGAGACCTCACCGACGCCGATGCCGCCCCCGGGGCCGTCGCCTGAAGGCGAAGGTACTGAGGAGGTAGGCCACCCCGACCAGTGCGGCCACAAGCGCAGCGTTCCCGTAAGGGGGGGTGAAGGAGAATATGACTCGAGTTGTCCCAGAGCCGACGGTAACCGACTGAAATGGGCCGGTGGATCGAATGGGGGCGTTCGACGACCCGATTTGTGCGTGCCAACCCGGCATAGAGAGCTCCAGTCGGTGCAACACGGCAGGGCCGGAGCACGTGAGCGTGACGGCTGCGAATCCGTCGGGTCGGATTGCACACGGCGCGCCGGTTGTGGTGAAGAAGGGAGTGGAGGAAGGAAGCCTCCAGACGTCAGCGACGGAGTCGGCATAGACGCTGCGCGGGGCGGGGGTGAGCCCAGCTGGCGGCCACGGGGACCCGGTGACATCCGCACCCGACGCCGGGGTCACCACGAACTTGACCCCCGCGGCTTCGTAGGCCGCGAGGTGATCCGTGAGCTCTTGGGCCGGACCCGGACCGGCTGGATCGGATTCGGTCGTTCCGGTGAAGGTCAACGGGTCGGTGTTGTCGTCGAGTGATCCCTGTATATAGCTCGTGAAGTCCTTCGGTACGGGCAGGTCGTTCACATTGATCTCTGCCAACCCGAACAACGAGCCGAAGTTGGGTTGTATCGGGCCTAAGGTGGCGAAGCGGGAGAGGCCGAGGTGCCGCTGCAGGAACTGCACCAGGGCCATGTCGCTCGGCGCGGGCCGCGGGGCGGAGAGCGAAGGTACGGCGAAGAGCGCGGCGGCCTCGAGAGCCACGGCACCCGCGATCACGAACCGCCCGATCCGCCTTCCCTTGGGCACCCCACCGGCGTAAGAAAGAAGGCCACCAGTCACCACGGCGACGACGCCGGTGGCGGCCAGGGCGATGCTGCCCACCGTGAAGGCGTGGCCGTGCGAGTACCCCCTGGCGGACGCCACGACCGGCCACGCCTGCGCGGCCGCCCAGGCGATGATGCCAAGAGAAACGACTCCTGCTCCCACAATGACGACGGGACGGAGGGCCCGACGGGCCATGTCGTCAACACCAAAGGCGGCCAGCACAATGACGGCAAGTTCCCATGAGGCCTGGGAGTACCGATAGAAGGCGATGGAATGGAAGGCAGGAAGGTGATTGAGGAGGTGGCTCACCGTGGTGACACCGAACGTCTTGCTCATGGCCACGAGCACCCAGAGGGCAAGAGCGATCCTCAGACCACGGCATCGGGCTCCCAGGAGTCCCATGAGCGCGCACACCACAAGAGTGGCGTCGATATAGCCGCCGATGTTGCTCCACATGATCGTCAGAAGCGACGAGGTTCCTCCGGAGTGCAACCCGAAAATGGGCCCGAACCCGTAGGGGAGGATGGTCTGGGCCAGGCTCTGAAGCGGGAGGGAGCCGTTGGCGAAGGCGCCCGAGTGGGATCCGACATTGGCGCGGGGGAGGTAGTCGACGAAGGCCACCAAGGCGGGCGCCCCGAGGAGTGTGCCGACAATTGCTCCTTGCGCCAGCTTCGCGGCCATGGCTCGTCGACGCTCCGGCAGGGAGAAGAGTCGTACTGCGGCCCACACCGCCACGAGAAGGCCGTCGAGGTAGGCGACCTCGGGAAATCCGGCCACGATGGAGAGTCCCAGTGCCACCGCCAGGAGGCGCCAGCCGTGGCGGCGGGAGGCCAACGAGGCCTCCCGGGCTCGTTCGACGCCCAGCAGCGCCAGCGGGAGGAACGCGACGGGGTTGGCCGTGGCATGTTCGAACCAGGCCAACGTGCCGCAGAGCCCAAAGGCCACGCCGCCCGCGGTCGAAGCTGCTCGGCCCAGGTCCAATTGCCGGAGGAGGAAGTACGTGGCGTAGCCCGCCACCAGCTCGAGCAGGATGTGGAATACCACGAACCCCAGGGCGTCCTGGAGGAGAAGGACGGGCGGGAAGAACGCTGCCGCCTGCAGCTCGCCGGCCAACGGCGAGCCCAGACCTTCGTACGGGTTCCACCACGGGACATGTCCGTGGAGCCAATCTGTCGCGGCCAGATGGCCCATGGACATGGTGATGTAGCCGGCATTGGAGTCGATGATGGGAGAGCCCGGGAGAGCCTGATGGGCAGCCCCGCTTTGAAGGTCGGCGTAGAGCTGGACCGGATTCGTGGTGACGACATGCAGCAGGGTCGGCATGTTCACGGCCAGGATCGCCAGGCCGACAATGGCCAAGGGAACGCCGTGCGTACGAGTGCCCAGCCGCCAAAGCCGATTCCGAAGCGGGACCACGGTGCGCCGATGGTAGGGGACGAACGTCTCCGTGGGTGAATCGACCGCTCGTCGCCCGGACCTCCTGGGTGCTATCGCTCCTCACACACGCGAAATCCAGGCGCAGATCCCAGACCGTGAAATCCAGCTGGGGCTGCGGGTGAACCGTCCGGCCCGTCCGGCGCTCCAGAGAACCCGACCTGCCGGAGGGTCAATTTGGCGTTCGGGACGACACCCGGCCCGGTTCACTTCGTCACGGTCGCCCAGAGCCGACCGGGGTGGAGCTGGCCTAGTACCGGCCGGAGTACTCGCCCGCGTTCAGTCGCTTCCGCGGCCCGGCCAGGTAGAACACCGCGACGGCTGCTCCGATGATGCCGAACAGGAACCACCCGCCGATCATCCCGGCGATCCAAAGCGCCTTCCATTTCCGGTCCAGGGACATAGCGGGTCGTCTCGCCACGTCAACGACCGCCCAAATGACCACAGCGAGCGACGCAATATTTATGAAGAACAACAGTCCGTTGCTCATGGTTCCTCTTTCCAGCAAATTGCGGCCCGTTCTCAAAGACCGGAATTCGATTGGCTTACACGGATATTTTACCGCCGAACCTGTGTGCGCTATTAGAGGTTCGTAAGTTTCTCATCAGAATCTGGTGCAACGGTCTTGCGGCGTCGCCGGACGCCGCCGCCCAGACCCGTTCATACAGACCGTTCAGATCGTGCAGGCTGGAGGATCACGGCAACACGACCGCCGAAAAATTGATGTCGACATCGCGGTTGTCGCTGAAGTCCAGAAGCCGAGAGCTCAGGGTACGAGAATTGACGAGGTAATGGTTGTACCTGGTGTAGTTGGTCGAGAAGGTACCGGCGATCAATGTATCCGAGTCACCAATCCATCGAACCCATCCAACGGACTCGCCGATTTCGCCGGCCGCTCCGGGCACTCGTCGAAGTTCGCCGGAGCGTACATTGGCGACAGCGAGTTGGGTGGCGGGATCATAGAGTCCCGAGTTTGTCTTGATGAAGAGCACCAGTTGCTCGCCATTTGGAGAGAAAGCCCCTCCCACGTCGAATCCGAAGGGGAGCGGACTGCGGATTCGGGTACTTGTCCGCGTCTGGGTGTTGGTCACGAGCAGTGAGCAGTGCGGGTTTGTCTCACAAGAGCCCGGTACCCAGGCCAGCAGGCTGTAGGGAGCAGCAATGGGAGTGAAGGCGCCGATGAGGCCCTGATCGGGACCGAGGCGGACGATCGCCCCGGTTTCCGGATTCCAGATCGCGGCGGTTGGCGGAGTCCTTCCGGTCTGGCCTTGTGAGGACTGAACCACGATTCCATTCGCCACCGCGATGGGGTTCGAGAGGCCGCTGCCTGCATTGAGATACCAGCCGGACGGTATGGCAAACGTTCTCCTGGGGCCTGCCGATCGAACAGGGATCTCGACCAGGGCAGAGTCCGACCGGACGATGAAGAGGTCCCTCGAATCGATGGATGGGAAGATCGTCTGGCCCTGGGCGACCCGCTTGACCACCCCAGAGGAAACGTCGAGTTCGTCGACCGTGGATTCGGCACGGGCGGGAGAAGGCGCTGTGCCCATTCGAACCCAAAAGATGTCGCCACCGAGTGCCACCAGGGGGGTAGTCGGCGACGCGCCCGCATCGGTGACGATGCGCTGGCTCCCCGCTGTCAACTGCCCAAGGTGTAGATCCCCGTTGTAGTCAACCCAGGCTGCCCTGGCTACTGGGCTTGGTGCGAGGCGGGCTGGCGAAGGCGTTGCCTGGCCCCGGGCCAACCGGGCGTGAGCGGTGGAGCTCACCGGGCGTGAAACCGACAGACCGACAGTGGCGGCGAGTACGGCAGTCGTGAGGACCGCCCCCCCGATCCAACGGCGCTTTCTGCGAGCCCTCGCTTCACGAAAGAGGGCCTCCGGTTCCTCGGTCGGGGTATGGGTTCGTTCCGCCAGCGACAGAGGTGATGACGTCAGTGTCATTCCCGCTGCCGTGATCCCAGGTCCACAGAACTACTATGACTAGTACCAAGATGACTGTCAAGATCGGCCGTCGCAACGACGGCGGACGGGCCATGATCGAGTCCATGTGCAACTATGGGCCACGACGCCTTCATCCTCAATGGGCGGACGGTGGGCCGCGACCGGAGGCCGTAGCAGCGGGATCAGGAGGTAGGGGATATGGACGAGAACGAGATGATCTCCCGTGGAATGGAGGTCTTCGAAGAGTGTTATCGCGGGGTCGTTCCCATGCCCGCGGTCGATGCCCGAGAGTTCTCGGGCATGACGATGAAGATGTTCAATGACTTCTGGGGGGATGGCCGGCTCAGTTTTCGGGAGAAGCGACTTATCGTTCTGGGGATACTCGCGGGTTCGGGTGCCGATCCGTCACTCTTCACGATTCACACCAAGTCAGCTCTTCGTAATGGTGAGCTGAGCGCGGATGAAGCCAGGGCAGTCGTGCTCATGGCTCTTCCCTATGTCGGGTTCGGCAAGGCTTCGCCGATCTTCGTCGCAACGGAAGCGTTGATCGCCGAGGAATCCAAACAAGAGACTGTTACGGACGCGGCCGCGCCTACATCGTGACTCTGACAAACGGAGAGGGTCGAATTGCTAGGTGTCCTGTACCAAGGAAAGCGACTCGAGTTCTCTGATGGCAGCACAAGATCGCTTTGCCATCGAAACGAACATCTCGTCCGCGTCCGGGGAGCGTTCCGCTGTAGCTCCGTAGACGCATCCCAGAACCGTAATGAATGGACCTTGCAGCTGGCCGAGCCGGTAGTCGTCAAAGCATTCGTTACTGGAGTACTCCTGCACACCGCGACGCCTGAGTTCGTCAAAGTAGAGCGCAACCAAATCGGTTTCGTATTTTTGCCGGTCCTCAGGGCGTAGCGCTGTTCCCAGGAAGTAGGCGAGATCGCGGCCCGGAGGTGCGACTCCCACTGTTTGCCAATCGAGTGCGGATACGCCCCGACCGACTGGGGGAAACATCAAATTGTCAAGTCGGTAGTCGCCATGGACGACGGAAAAGGGAGTCGGTCTGGCCAACAGCCACGGACAGATCGCCTCGGCACAACCGTGGAGTGTCTCTGTGTCCTCATGGTCCAGGACTTCGAATCGTGCCACGAAGTCGTCAACCGCCTTCGCAAAGATCTCTCCGACAAATTGCGCACTGGCCGAATCGGTCAACCCGAAGCCCTTCATTTCGAGGAGTGTGCCGTCATTCCAGCGCGGTGCATGAAGGGCCGCCAGGTTTTCCACGGCGTCGCCCGCTTGGCTCAGCGAGCAACTCTCGATCTGAACTCCGGGACGAGCAGGATGCAGATCCTCCAGAAGGAGGGTGAAATCGGTTCCGTCATCGGTGATGGCGGCATACCAGCAGCGTGGTGTCGAGACGTCCACGGTGCGAGCGATTTCCGAGTAGAACATGACTTCAGCTCGATACCCATCGGCTACCCGCTGGCGGGCCTCCAGTCCTCCGCCGGCCATTTTGGCCACCAAGGTGGACGGGCCCGTAGCTCGGTCATCGGAGTAGGTCAGATTGACTCTGTAACTGCGTCCCATTTGTCCGATTCCAATGGGCTCGCACCGAGCATCGGTCACACTGCCGCGGAATCCTGAATGCTCGAGCGCGCGGTTGAGCCACTCGGGAGTCAGGCCAGCGACATCTCTGGCCACGGGTTCTATGGTGTTGAAGATGTCTCTATCTACTTTCACATTTGAGGCCGTATCGACGTCGCGAAAACATAACACCACGTACGCTGGACCAGTTGGCGAAATAGAGGGAGGAAAGAAGACGTGACCGGCGGATTGGGAGAGCATATGGATAGCGCGAGATGACCAGGATCGGTGGGGCCGGCGTGACGCTCAGCCCGCATGATCCGCCAGCCGCCGAACTGCCCGAACTCGGCTTTTACACATTGGCCGGCCATGCCAACTCTTCAAGAGAGCTTGTCGACGAGGTGCGGGTCGGAGAATCCATGGGATTCGGTTCCGTCTTTATTTCGGAGCGGTTCGACAAGAAGGAGGTCGCAGTCCTGTCGGGTGCGGCGGGAGCAGTCAGTGATCGCATCACGATCGTCACGGCTGCCACCAATCACAACACTCGGCACCCGATGATCACTGCCGCAATGGCTCGCACCATGCAAAGTCTGACTGGTGGCCGTTTCGTGCTCGGTCTCGGTCGGGGTATCCCGTTGTTGCAGGATTCATACGGCCTCGGCCGGATTACGACCGCACAGCTCGAGGACTTTGCCGGGCTGATGCGGCGGCTCTTCAGCGGAGAGCTCATCCTCAATCATGTTGGACCAGCAGGATCGTTCCCCCTGCTCTACCTCCCCCCCCTTGACGAACCGCTCCCACTAGGCCTCGTCGCGTTCGGCCCCAACTCGCTCGCCTTGGGTGGTCGCTGTTTTGATGAGGTGATCCTTCACACGTACTTCACGGAAGAGACGACCCGGCGTTGTGTCGCTCAGATACGGGAGTCGGCCGAGCGTGCGGGGCGAGACCCTGATTCGGTACGTATCTGGTCGTGTTTCGCCACCATCGGTGATCACATCGACGAAGATCTCAGGCTCAAGAAGACGGTGGGGCGGCTCGCCACCTATCTACAGGGATACGGAGACCTGCTGGTCCGCACCAACAGGTGGGACCCCGTGGTGCTCGAACGGTTCAGGGCCGACGAAATGGTGGCTGGATTCTCAGGGGGGTTTGATTCGGTGGCCACGACACAGCAACTTCAGCACGTCGCCACATTGCTCCCACCTGAGTGGTTGGCTCAGAGCGCGACGGGCACGCCCGAGCAGTGCGCCGCTGCCGTGCGTGCGCAACTCGAATTCGGGTGCGATGGGGTGATCATGCACGGGGCGACCCCGCACGAGCTCGCGCCTGTCGTGGCGGCCTATCGGGCCGCCTTCCGGTCCGGTATCGACTGACGCTGATTCCCTGGACCGATGTGCTTCCCAATCGGGTGGGCCAACGTGTGCACGCCCGGCTATTCGTGGTTACGGTACGGGCGAAATGAGGAGGAATAGTGGACACAGCCGATCGGCAGTTGCAAGAACTACTGGACAAGCAGGCGATCACGGAAGTGATTTACCGTTACGGGCGGTCGATGGACAGGCTTGATCGGGAGCTCGGACGGTCCGTCTTCTGGCCGGAGGCGACGGTGGACTACCACCAACAGATGTATCAGGGCACCGGCTACGGGTTCGTCGACATGGTGATGGAAGCCCAC
The DNA here is from genome assembly GCA_049513455.1 of Acidimicrobiales bacterium. GTDB lineage: Bacteria > Actinomycetota > Acidimicrobiia > Acidimicrobiales > RAAP-2 > Bog-473. Next base: position 63,640 of record JBEKWB010000010.1, on the reverse strand, counting down.
CCCAATTACGCCGCGCACTCCCATCAGTTCAGCAACATCCTCATTACGATCGACGGCGACACGGCGACCAGCGAGACGTACGGCGACGTGACGTTGCGCCGGCTGGACGAGGACGGGCACTGCATCGACAGTCGCAATCTCGGCCGCTACGTTGACCATTGGGAGAAACGCGGGGGCGAGTGGCGCATTATTGAACGGACCTATCTCCACGACTTCGATCAGAGCGGTGCATCGGCCGGCGACTTTCTGACCACGGGGAGGCGCGACCGCCTCGATGCCAGTTATTTCCCGGGCAGCGTGTGACCAGATGAGCGGGTATCTTCGCCGCTCACTCCTGTACTGCGTCCGCGGCAGGCGCTGTTTCAGACCATACTGAGGTAGATATGTTCACAATGCGATTCGACATGCGGGCGCCGGTGAACGGCGCGCCAACCACAGAGCTCTATGGAGCGGCGCTCGACATGGCCGCATGGGGGGAGTCGCGCGGCTGTGTCAGCGCTTTGCTCTGTGAGCACCATACGGCGAGCGACGGCTATCTACCATCACCGATGCTGTTGGCGAGTGCCATGGCGGCCCGCACCAGTTCGCTCCCGATCACGATCGCGGTGGTGCTCCTGCCCCTTTATGACCCGGTGCGACTCGCCGAGGAGATGATCGTCCTCGACATCATCAGCAAGGGCCGTGTGTCATTCGTGGCGGCCATTGGCTACAGGCCGGTCGAGTACGAGATGTACGGAGTCGACTACCACAACCGGGGGAGGATCGCCGAAGAGAAATTGGGCGTGCTGCTCCAAGCCAAGACGGGTGAGCCATTCGAGTACGAGGGCCGGCGGATTCACGTGACGCCCGCTCCGGTGACCTCGGGTGGGCCCTTCATCGCCTGGGGCGGCGGGAGCATTGCCGCGGCAAAGCGCGCCGGGCGTCACGGCATCGGTTTCTTTGCGCAAAAGGGGGATCCCGCACTCGGTGTCGCGTACGAAGAGGCGTCACGCCAAGCGGGTCATGAACCGGGCATGTGCATCCTGTCGTCTGTCGATTCGCCGACCACCGTCTTCGTGGCCGAGAACGTCGATCGTGCGTGGGAGGAGCTCGGCCCGTACCTGATGCACGACGTCCTCAGCTACGCGGAATGGAACGAGGGCAACGCAGATACGGCCAGCCTGTCTTTTGTCTCGACAGCGGAAGAGCTGCGCGCGGAGAACCGCAGCCACCGTATCTTCAGTGTGGATGAGGCGATCGAGTTCGTGCGCGGTGGGGCACCCCTGGCCCTCCATCCGCTCATAGGCGGGCTGCCACCCGAGGTCGCCTGGCGCTATCTGCGAACGGTGGTCGATGCGGTCATGCCCGCGGTCGCCCCATGACGGTCGGCTCCGCACCGCGGGACGGCGCACATGGGTGAGGCATTTCGAGCGAAGTATGGCCCTTGGGCCGTGGTAGCCGGTGCCTCGGACGGCACCGGTGCGGCGTTCGCCGAGGAGCTGGCCCGTCGTGGCGTCAACGTAGTGCTCATCGCCCGCCGGGGCGCCCTGCTCGACGAGGTGGCAGCTCGTCTCGACGTCGAAACGAGGGTGGTGGTCCTGGACCTCAGCACTGAGAACGCCGGTGCAGAGCTGGCGGCAGCCACCGCAGATCTCGAAGTCGGTCTGTTCATCTACAACGCAGGTTCAGACCCCCGGAGCCTGCTGCTGCTCGACCAGTCGATCGGCGACCTGCAGGCGCTCGTCCGCCGGAACTGCGCCACCGCGCTGCACGGCGCCTACCACTTCGGCAGGCAGATGGTGGAACGCGGGCGCGGCGGGTTGCTGTTCGTCTCATCATTTGCAGGGTGGGCCGGCTCGGCACACATCGCGGTATACGGCGCCACCAAGGCATTCGACACGGTGTTCGCAGAGGCCCTCTGGGCCGAATGGCGGGACCGCGGCGTCGACGTCCTCGCCCTCGTTCTGGGTGCAACCGATACGCCGACGTTGAGGCGGCTGATGGCCGAGCACGGCGGTGACTTCGGTGAGCTCGCCGACCCCGTCGACGTCGCCCTCGTGGGGTTGGACCACTTGGACGACGGCCCCACCTGGAGTTTCGGCATGCCCGATCCGACTGGTCCGTCGCCCCTCGGCGGACTGTCCCGCCGCCAGGCGGTCGAGGCCCTGAGCGCCGGGGCTTTGGCCATGTATGGACCACCCCGCGATTGACGCTCCTCGGTCGGCACCACGTTGAGCGAGACGTCCCTCGGGATCCGTTCTGCAGACCCCCACACGAGAGCGCGCCGTACCGGTTCGGTAGTTCCACGTCGAAGGAGATTCAGTGGTGAAAGAGGGTTCGTCGAATCGAGTCTGTCGACTCCTGGGCATCGACATTCCGATCCTACAAGCCCCGATGACGTATATCGCGGGTGCGGTGCTGGCGGCCGCCGTATCGAACGCGGGGGCCCTCGGGATGATCGAGACCGCTTCAGAAGAGGGTCGCAGGGATCTGAAGAAAGTGCGTGAGCTGACGAACCGCCCAGTCGGTGCAAATGTCGCCTTGATCATGATGCGGGACCCCGCCGTGATCGACGTGCTGGCTGAGGCGGGCGTCAAGACGGTCACGACCTCGGCCGGGGATCCGGGCCTGTTCACCGACCGGCTTCACGACGTCGGCATCACCGTGCTTCATGCCGTCGGGACCCTGCGGGGAGCCATGAAGGCAGTCGATGCAGGCGTGGATGGGTTGATCGTCGATGGCATCGAGGGTGGAGGCTTCAAGAACAGGCATGGCGCGTCGACCATGGTTCTCCTTCCGCTCATCGCAGAGCGCGTTGACCTGCCTCTGATCGCCTCCGGCGGGATCTGCGACGCGCAGTCGATGGCGGCCGCGCTCGTGCTCGGTGCGGACGGGGTGCAGATGGGGACCCGCATGCTCGCCTCCGTCGAGGCGCCGGTTCACGACAATTTCAAGAATGCCATCGTCCGAGCCGACGACACCGGCACCACGTTGCTGTCCAATCCCGGGGCTCCGACAATGCGGGTCTTGCGATCGCACCGAACGGAGAGCCCCGCCGAGTCCGACCGGGGGGACCTTGCCTCAGTCCTCGAGCTGTATTTCTCGGGCGACATGGAGGCGAGTGTCGCCAACACAGGTCAGTCGTCGGCCCGCATTGAAGGAATACTCCCGGTCGCCGACATCATCAATCGGACCTGGACCGGTTGCGTGGCCGCCCTCGAACGTGGACGCGCTCGCCTCGGCCTCGGCACCTGAAGGCCCAACGACCTCACGGGGTGCCATTCTCCGCGGGGAGTCGGCGGTACCAGAGCCGCCACGGCGTCCGATGGCGTTGCCAGACCTCCGGACCAGAGGTGTACGGAGGTCCGACGTGCCTCCGGTTCGACGCACTTGCTTCGTCGACCTCGTAGAAGGCGAGGAAGCGGGGCGCTCCCTGATAGGGGGGTCGGATCTCGCGGAGAAGCTCATACCGCACGGCGCGAAGTGCGTGACGGCGTTCGGCCACCTCGGGCATATGGACGTTCGTATAGAAGTCATTGAAAATATCAAGATCTGCCTCCGGCGCGTCACCCGGGGGATTGACGCCCAGAAGGTAGATCGCGTAGGGCGCGACCAAAGGGGGCCCAGTCTCTGCGACGCGGCGGTACAGCAACGACCAGGTCATCCTGAGGCCCTCGCGACCTTCGTCCTCGTGGTCGTCGTGGTCCGTTCCGGGTAGGTCGGCAGCACTCAGAAATCGGGGAGGCCTAAAGCCACGTGCGGCGACGGCGAGGAGTTCGTAATCCTCCTCTGCATCGGATTCGCGGGGGAAAGAGCGGGCCAAAGCTTCGGCGGCCGCAGCCTTGGCACCGCCGCGCACGTCCCACCCCGACCATGCGGTGACCGCATCGGCAGGCGTTACCTCGTGTTGCGCCATGCGCCGTCTGCATGCGGATCGTGGTCATTGGGCCGCACCCCCACAGATTACTGAAAGATCCCAGGTCGGCGAAAGGAGAGCAGAGCCGCGCCACCACTCGTTCCGATAAATCTGCCTTCACTTGACCCCGATGCTCCGTGACGCCATCGTGGGTCATCGGAAGAAACAACAGAGGGAGTGCACCATGGACAGGGCGGAACTGGCGGATCTCATAGCGACGACCAGGGTACAAAAGGGGCTCAAATGGTCGGAGGTCGCCGCTGCCGTCGGTGCCAGCAAGGAGTGGGTGACCGCCGGCTGTCTCGGACAGATGACCTTCGACGCCGCCCAAGCGGCGGCGCTGGTCGCACTGTTCGAGCTTCCCACCGAGGCCCTCCAGCTCCTGCAAACTCCTCCCCATCGGGGTTCGCTCTCCACTTTCGTTCCGACGGATCCACTGATCTATCGCTTTTACGAGCTGGTCAGCGTCTACGGCACCACCTTCAAAGAGCTCATCTCGGAGGAATTCGGAGACGGGATCATGAGTGCGATTGATTTCAAAATGCAGATCACCCGGGAAGAGGATCCGGCCGGAGACCGGGTCAATATCTCCATGAGTGGGAAGTTCCTCCCGTACAAGACGTATTGAACCGGGAAGGGCGGGTTACCGGGACTCACCGTCGCGGTGCCAAGCGGGTGCCAAGTGGTTGCACGGTGACTGCCGCAGGGACCGAGAGCCTCATCATCAGTCACCAGCAGTTCGAGGCGACGGTGTCGAACTTTCCCGCCGCGCTCGGCCCGCAGGGCGCTGCCGCCTGGGATGCGCTGGTGCACGACCGACTCTCCAGCCGTTTCGAGGGCTATGTCTCGCTCGGGATCTTCGGGTGGCCACGGCCAGCCAAGCGGGATCAGCCACGCGGGACCTCACGCTCACGTTCCTCTCCATGCTCCTCCTCGTTCTGGGAGCGATCGGGGGTGTGCTCGCCTTCGGTAGGGCCATCCGGCGTCCGCTGGCGCGTATCGCCTCTGCCCTCAAGTCCGTGCAAGAAGGCCAGCTCGAATTTCCCCAACTCGACGAGGCCGGGCCGCGGGAGATCTCTCTCGCGTCCGGGGCATTCAACGAGATGTCCTCCACCCTGCGCGCCGTGCAGGCACAGGCCATCGCTCTTTCCAGGGGGAAGCTCGACGACCCCGTGCTGCAACGTCCCCTGCCCGGACAAACTGGAGCGGCTCTCCAGTCGGCACCCAACAAGCTCCAGGTATCGGTGCGGGCCAACGAGACCCAGAGGGGGGAGCTGATCGAGCGCGCCACCCGGGACTCCTTGACCGGCCTTCTCAATCGCGGAGCGGCTCTCGAAGCTCTTGCCCTCGACCTGGCGAGCGCCCGTCGGAGTCAAGGAGAGCTCGTACTGACCGTACTGTTCATCGACCTCGACGAACTCAAGAAGATCAATGACTCGTTGGGTCACGATGGCGGGGATGAGGCGATTAAGGCGGTGGCCGACGCCCTGCGGGCGGCGACGAGAGCCTCGGACGTCATCGCCCGATTCGGTGGGGATGAGTTCGTCGTAGGGTGGCTCGGAAAGCACGATTCGGAGGCTCCGGCCCTCCTCGCCACGCGCATAGCAGAGCTCATTTCGAACTCGGTGGTCGAGGGCGACGGGTGCTGTCGGAAGATCGGGTGCAGCATCGGGGTCGCCGTATCAGAACCGGGTGACCACACCGTCGAGTCCCTGATCGAGCGGGCGGACCACGCTCTGTATGTGGCGAAGGCGAACGGCCGGGGGCAGGTCAGATGGTTCGGAGCCGCCGAGACGGCACTCCTGAGTCACGAGGCTCCGGGCGAATTCGTGAGTGTGAGCGGGAATCGATGCCCGAGGCAAACTGAGCATGGCGGAGTCGATCCCATGAGCGGTGTTTGTCGAGTGCGGGGCGATCTGTCAAGCTGAGGCGCACCCCCGGCGCGCAAGGGAGAGATCCATGGCCCCCGAACAGAACGACCTCCTTCTCAGAGGTGGAACAGTCGTCGACGGCACCGGTGCGCCCCCGTTCGAGGCCGATGTGAGAGTTCGGGCTGGGCGGATCGTGGAGGTCGGACCGTCGCTCACCCCGGAGGGCGAGGGGGAGCTCGACGCCAGTGGATGTGTGGTCGCTCCCGGCTTCCTGGACATGCACACCCATTTCGATGCCCAGCTGTTCTGGGACCCCGCCTGCGACCCCAACAGCCAACACGGGGTGACCACCGCACTGGTGGGGAACTGCTCGCTCTCGCTTTTTCCGGTCAACGAGGCCCAGCGCGGCCCCATTGCCGACATGTTCTCCTACGTCGAGGACATACCGTTGGATGCGCTGACGAACAATGTCCCATGGACTTGGACCGACTATGCCGGTTACCGCGACGCCGTCGACACCCGGGGGGCGGGCGTGAATATCGCGGCGCTCATGGGTCATTCCCCGCTCCGGCTGGTCGTGATGGGCGACGACGCCTGGGAGCGGGCCGCCACTGCCGACGAGCGCAGGCTCATGGCGCAGATACTCGACGACGCCATGACGGAGGGGGCATGGGGCCTGTCCACCTCCTTCTTCGACAAGGACCGGAGCGGCCGCCCTGTGCCGTCGCGATTTGCTGACGACGACGAGTTCGACGCCTTGCTGGACGTCATCGCGGCGCACGGCCATGGTTTGGTGGAGTTCGTGCCCGACCTGACCGGAGCCACTCCCGAGGTGGGGATGGACCGGTTGGCCCAGCGGTGTGGCCCTCGTGGCATCCCGCTCACCTGGACGGGGTTCGTCGTCACCGAGTCCAACCCGGCGTCCGCCGGCCGTTGGCTGGACCTGGCGGCGCGCTACCGCGAGGAGGGGATCGAATTCTGGCCGCAGTTGTCGCCCCGGCCTGTCGACTTCCGGCTCAACTGGGATAGCTCGATGATGTTCATGCAGATGACCGAAGGATGGAATCGGGTGATCGAGGCCCGCGGCACCGAGGCCAAACGGTCACTTCTCACCGATCCGGCGTGGCGTGACGCGGCCCGGGCCGAGTGGGATCGCACCGAGCGCGCCATGTTCCCCACCCGACGCATTGAGGGGGTGCGGATTGTCGAGGTGACGAATCCGGCCGACGAGCGATGGCTCGCCCGCTCCCTGGCTGATCTTGTGGCGGAGCGGGGAGGTCATCCTTCGGACGTCCTGGCCGATTTCGCGTTGGCCAACGAGTGTCGCCCGGGGATCGTGTCCGTCGCCGTGGCGAACTCCAACGTGGACGCGGTGGCCGGCGTCCTGGCCGACGACAGGGTACTCGTCACCTCGTCAGACGCCGGGGCGCACGTGCAGATGCTGTGCGCCTCGGGGGACACGACCTTGCTCCTGACCCGCCACGTCCGTGAGCGGGGTGACTTCACGCTCGAGGAGGCCGTCCACCAGATCACCGGGCACCTGGCTGATGTCTTCGGCCTCAAGGACCGGGGAGTGATCGAACCCGGTCGGGCCGGCGACTTCGCCGTGTTTGCCCTGGACGAGCTGCACTGGGACGAGGACGTGTTCGTCGCCGACCTCCCAGGGGGCGCGCTCCGCCTCCGCCGGCCCGAGGGCGGGTTTCGGGCCACCATCGTCAACGGGACCGCCGTCCAGCGCGAGGGCAAGCTCACCGGTGCGTTGCCCGGCCGGGTCCTCAGCGCCAACGGGTGATGGCTCCGTTCCAGGTGCCCGGGCAGGGCGCGTGACGTCCCACGCGGTGGTAGTCGACGGAGTTGAGGCGGCTCGCTCTCTGCGCGACGTGACGGCGCAGGAGGCGGCTGTTTCCGAGGCGAGCCGCACCCTGAGCCCGCGGACCGTGGAGGCGCTGTGGCAGAGCGGACTCATGCAGTGGGCCAATCCGAAGGCGGCCGGTGGCAGCGAGCCGAGCCTCGCGGAGATGATCGATACCTGGATCGAGCTGGCCTGGCAGGACGGATCGCTCGGATGGGTCGGGATCGCCAACTTCCCCTCGGCCGCGGTTTGCGCCGCCTACCTACCCGACGAGGGCTTCAAGGAGGTCTTCACGCAACACGAGAATCGCGTCACGGCCGGCGGCCAGTTCTTCCCCAACGGACTCGGGGAGACCGTTGACGGTGGATACAGCCTCACCGGCGCATGGAACTTCGGCTCGGGTACCGGGCATGCCGAGTATGTCTGCGCGGGGTTCATCGCGACCGTCAAGGGCGAAATGCCGCTGGGAGACGACGGCTTGCCGCGACTCATGGTGGCGGTCATTCCTCGTGAGGAGATTGTTTTCACCGACGGATGGTATGTGCAGGGGCTGAAGGGGACCGGTTCGTACGACTACAACGTCCGGGATCTGTACGTGCCGGCAGGCCGCACATTTGAGTTGATGTGCCAGACGCCCCTCCGGGGGGAATCGCCGATCTTTTTCATGGGGCTCATACCCGTCACGGCGGCGGGACACGCCTCATGGGCGCTCGGGGTGGCGAAGAGCATGCTGGACGACGTCGCCGAGTTGGCCCAATCCAAGGTGCGTATGGGGGATGCGGCATCGTTGGCCCACCGCGACAGCTTTCAACGGAACCTGTCGCATCATTTGGCCATGTGGAAGGCCGCGCGTTTGCTGGTGGTGGACACCTTCAGCCAGGTGGAGGAGGCGGTGGCGAACGGAAATGCGCTCACCCCGACTATGCGGGCCGACATGCGGGTAGCCGCCACCTATGCCACCGAGTCGAGTCGCGAGATCGTGCAGTGGGCCCACCTGGCCGCCGGCACCGCGGCCATTCGCGAGGGGAGCCGCCTCGAGCGCGCCTTTCGTGACATGTACTCCGGAACCCAGCACGTCTTCATCGGCGAGAAGACCTACACCGACGCGGCACAGGTCTATCTCGGCATCGCAGGAGACCGGTTAGGACTCTGAGTCACAGCCGGCCCTCGAGCCGGAGGTCGTCGGGTACCCAGGTCGGGTTGCGGCGATCACGAAAGGCCCGCCAGCCCTCCAGAGCTTCAGGGCCTCGTATGCTCTTGTCCATGGTCATGCGGTCGTAGGTACCGTAGACGTCGTTGATGGCCCGCTTGACTTCGGTGAAGGCCGAAGGGGCGCAGCGGCAGCACCACTCGAGGGCATCGGTAGCCTCCGCCATCAGCCGCTCCGGTGAGGTGACTCGGGCGATCAGGCCCCACTCCAGCGCCTCGCCGGCCGTGACGACGCGCCCCGTGAACAGCATGTCCCGGGCTCGGGCCGGCCCGATCTGCGCGGGAAGGTAGGTGGCGTACCCCATGTCGGCGATACCGCGGTACAACTCGGGTGCGCGGAAGGTAGCGGTGTCGACTGCGAGGGCCACATCGGAGAGCATGGCGATGAGCAGGCCGCCGCCCTGGGCCAGCCCGTTCACCGCGCTGACCACCGGTTTGAGCGACCGTCGCACGGCGTCGAACGGCACGTTGTCCATGCCGAATAATCCGGGCCCACCCCAATCGTCTACCGGATCGGCACCAAGGTCACCGCCCGGGATGAAGACGTCCCCGGTGCCGGTGATGATCAGACCAGCCAGCGACACCTCGGCGTTCACCCGGTCGATGGCGTAACGGATACCGAAATACATCGCAGCCGTCAGCGCGTTGCGCCGTTCCGGGCGGTCGATGATGCAGTGCGCCAGGCTGCCGTGCCGCTCGAAGCGGAGGTAGGGCGTTCCCAACCAATCGCCTTCGGGGGGCCGTGCCCTCACCTCGTTGTCGCCCATCCTCCCCCTCATCTCACGTCAACTCCGCAAAACGGTTTCGCGGTCCGTCCTCTGCGGACGGAAGTCAAATCCGCGCGGCACCATTCGTCAAGCCACGATCCCTCGTATTGGGAGCCGCACCCGCCGATCCCATCGGCATAGAGTGGCCCACGTGCCCGGCAACGAGCCCTCTTACTGGCGGAGCGCCGCCGAGGACGAGGCGATGCAGGACGAACATCGCTTCGTCTGGGAGGCGATGGTCAAAGCCGTCGATTCCGACCTGGCCGGCCGGCGGGTACTTGACATCGGATGCAACCGTGGAGGATTCCTGCGGATGCTCTACGACAGTTGCCACATCGCCGAAGGGTGCGGATACGACCCTGCCGAGGCCGCGATCGCCGACGCCCGCCGCCTGGCGGGGCCGCGACCCTTGCGGTTCGATGCGGCCGGGAACATTCCGCTGCGTTGGGGCCGTTTCGACGTGGCGTTCAGTCACGAGGTGATGTACCTCATCTCCGATCTGCGCGCCCACGCCGACTCGGTTCACGGGGCCCTTGTGCCGGGCGGCTCGTACTATGCCGTGATGGGGGTACATGCGACGAGCCCACTGATGGCCGAGTGGCATGGAGAGCATGCGGTCGAGCTGAGGTTGCCCCCACTCCATGATGTCGACGGGGTTGCCGCCTCGTTCGCGGCGGCGGGATTCGAGGTCGCGGCCTCCCGGCTGGACATTGGCTTTGTACCGATATCTGCGCAGGCACCCAGGGTGTTGGAGTGGCTCGACTACTACAACGAGAAGAAGCTTCTCTTTCAGTTCACCCGGCCGTTCGCTGGCGGCTGACGCACGCTGCCTACCCCACCTGCGTACGCCCCCGTTCGATAATTGCCTTGCGACGGCGTTCGACCTCTTCGGGCCGGCCTCCACCCGAGCGGAGCCATTCCGCCGAGACTGCGGCTTCCAACCGTTGGGCCGGGACGGTGGTGATCGCGGCGGCCTCCGCGTAGGTGCGCAGGATCCGGCGCACACCGGCCTGGTCGTTCGAGACGATGTCCGCGGCCAGAGCGCGACAGGTGGGGAGGAGGTCATCATGCGCGACGATGCGGTTCACCAGACCCCACTCCAGTGCGGTCCGGGCGTCCACGAAGTTGCCGGTCGTGCTCATCTCCCGGGCGCGGCGCAAACCGACGGCCTGGGGAAGTAGGACCGTCAGACCCCACCCCGGCTGAATTCCCACGCGTGCGTGCGTGTCGGCGAAGCTCGCCCGTTCGGAAGCGATGAGAAAGTCGCAGTTGAGTGCGAGCTCGAATCCGCCCGTGACTGCGACGCCGTTGACGGCTCCGATGACGGGCTTGGAGACGGGGCCGAAGGGGTTCCCTCCCTCGATCAACTCGCGTATCTCCCCCTCGCCTCCACCACTCCCTCCGCCGAGCTCCTTGAGGTCCACGCCCGCGCAGAAGGCAGGATCAGCACCCGTGAGGATGATGACGTCGACGGATTCGTCGTGGTCCAGGCTCTCCATGGCGGTGGGGAGTGTGCGGCGCAGGGCGCCATTCAACGCGTTGCGGACGGTCGGGCGGTTGAGGGTGACAGTCGCCACCCGGTGGGACACTTCTACAAGCAGGATATCTTCCACGACCCCGAGTCTGTCACTTGGGAGGGCCGGTGAGTTTTCGGGACCTTGGGGCCGGACCTTCGGCCGTGGTCAGCCGTTCCGGTGCTGGAAGGTTCGCCGGTAGGCCTGGGGGCTGGTGTGCATGATCCGGCTGAAGTGCTTGCGGAGGTTGCCGGCGGTGCAGAAGCCACTGCCCGCCGCTACAGACTCGATAGAGAAGTCGCTCGTCTCGAGGAGCCGTTGCGCCAGATGTACCCGCTGGCGCTGGAGCCATTGGTGCGGGGTGGTTCCGATCGCGGCGAGAAACTGGCGCGCGAAGGTCCGTGGGCTCATGGCGGATCGGGCGGCCAGATCGGCAACGGTGAGGGGCTCGTTCAAGTGCTCCTGTACCCAGGCGATGGTGTCGGCGAAGAGGTTGGAACTGTCGAGAGACGGCAACGGTGTATCGATGTATTGCGCCTGGCCGCCGTCGCGCTGGGGCGGGACGACGAGTTCGCGCGCCAGCCGGGTGGCGATCTCGCTGCCGTAGTCGCAGCGGACGACATACAGGCAGAGGTCGATGCTGGCCGCGCTCCCCGCCGACGTCAGGATGTCGCCCTCGTCGACGTACAACACGCCGGGATCGACCGACACGTCGGCATACCGGCGGGCGAGATCGTCACACTCTGTCCAATGCGTGGTGGCGCGCCGGCCCTTGAGCAGTCCCGCCTCGGCCAGGACGAACGCGCCGGTGCACAACGAGATGATGCGACATCCACGTGCGTGCGCGCGCCGGAGCGCATCGAATACTTCGACCGGGAGCTCATCGAGTCGGTCGGTCGGGGGGACAATCAGGGTGTCGACTCGGCGGGTCCTCTCCAGCCCGTACGGCGGTTGGATCCGAAGACCGCCGTCGGCGGTCACCGTGGTGCCGCCGGCGCCACAGATGGAGAGCCGGTACCAGGGGACCCCGAGGTCGGTCAGGTCGGTGTTCCCGAACACGTCGCAGGCCACTCCGAGCTCGAACACCCCTACCCCGTCGTAGACGACGATCGCCACCTTCCCGGCCGCGCGAACCGCCATCCCCTGGGCTGGATCGCCGGATCCGGAACGAATCCGGCCGGTCACGGAGTTGGCAGCAAAGTCGCGCACTGCGTCAATCATGCCACTTTCGGATCCCGGCGTGGGAGCGCACCATGGTGCACATGACCACTCTCGATTCGAGACGCCCCACCATCGGGGACCGCTCCGCCGACGCGTGGGGGATCGTCCACCAATCCCCAGAAATCCGCACCACGGAGCGGTTCGTCCGCCGCCGTCACAAGGAGTTGCCGAGGGTACTCGCCATCCTGTTCGGCCATGTGCTCGATCGCCAGTTGGCCTCAGGGCGACCACCCGCTGCGGGCCGCGTCGTGGCTGCCCGCACCGAGTATCTCGTGTCGGCAGCCCGGTGGGAGTTGGCGCAAAGCTGGCAGCGGGTACTGGACGAGGCCCGCAGGGCACCGCGGGCGCGCAATCCCCACGCTCCCCTCTGCCGTGACCGCATCATCGACGCCGAGGGCGACGTGCGCACCATGCTCGAGGCACTCTCGAGCCGGCTGCCCGTCTCGGCTCGCGGCGTGGCGATGGCCGGCTTGCTGCTCGGCGACGGCACGGGCCCGCTCTACAACCGGAACTGCCCGGTGAATCTGACGGCTTCGTTGCGGGAGGTGACGACCCACCTCGACCCGAGGGCCTCGCTGCCGGAGCCGGTGTGAAGGGGCCGTCCGCGCCCGATCCGCGCGCAGTCGGCTCGTCCCTCGACGCGCACCGCGCCCACTTCAATCGCCCGGGGGCGAGGGCTCACTCAACGTTCGCTCCGCGGACACGAGCGCGGCGACGCGTATCTCACGCTCCGTGTGCCGGCCGGCGTGTGTACTGCTCTCCCCGCATCGGCCATGCCGATCGTCGGAGTCCGGGGCATCCCCGGGTGTGCGAAAGAGGATGCGATCGCACAGAACGAACTGAATGATCCACAGCGTTCCATAGGCTGCGACGTTGGCCAGCTCCACGGCCGTGGTGTGCAACAGCCGTGATGTATCACTGGTTGCATCCGACGCCAGATGCACGGCGAACGTGGATATGACCAACCCGCTGAGCGAGAGGAGAAAATAGTCTCACGTCTTCGGCGTAGCGGGCCGGAACCGGGCGGTGCGCTCCTTGTACTCGGGCGAGTCCATTATGCCGGTCACCAGCAGTCTGTCGATGTGGCGTTGCACCGTGCGGTCATGAACGTCGGCGTACATGTCCACCGCGAGCTTGGCGATCCCCAATACTTCCGCTGGAATGGTGATGAGGTCGCGGCAGAACGCGTAGACATCCGCGAGGAATGTCTCTGGTGGAAACACGTTGTGGACGAGGCCTATCTGGTGCGCCTGCTCGCCTCCGACCCTCTGGCCCGCCATCGCCAGCCACTTCCCCCACGAGGGGCCGAGCAGCCGGGTCAAGCGACTTGTCCCCCCGCTCCCGGCGATGACCCCGATGTGAACTTCCGGGAGACCAAACTCTGTCGCTGGAGTACAGAAGCGAAAGTCGCATGAGGCCGCCATTTCCAGGCCGGCTCCGAGGCAGTGCCCTTGGGCTGCGAGGATGATCGGCTTTTCGATCGACTCGAACTCGTCATAGAGAAGGTGGTGGCTCCGGTAGTTACGGCGAAAGTTCCAGCCGGGATGGAGATGCTCCGTCTCGGGGTTCCCGGGGCGGTTCCCGACACCGGTCATCAGATCGATACCGGCCGTGAAGTAGGGCCCCTTGGCTGTGATCACCATGCAGCGCAGATCGTCGCGGTCGGCCAGCGCGTTGGCGGCTTCCCACAATGCCTCCGACATCTGGGTGTTGATCGCGTTGAGCTTCCTCTGCCGGTCGAACGTCACGGTGATGATCCCATCTTCCTCCGTAATGGTGGCATCGGGCTGCTCGCTCATCGGTGATTCCTTTCCTGGGTCGAGGGGCTGAGGAGGGCGAGAATTGCCCCGCTTTGTCGGTACGAACGTCGGCTATCTCTCCGCTGCCCCCGGTGACGGTAGCCGCAGCGTCTCGTGGGCGCCATGCGACGGGACGAGTCTGTAGGAGGTGATCGGATCCGGGAAGCCCTTGAGCGGGTGCGCCGGAAGAGCTTCGAAGAGGAAGTCGGGGGCGCCGTCTCGTGTCCGCTGAGAGACCACGACCGTATCGGGCTCGGCGAGGGCAACGAGGCGGGCGGCGAGGCTGACATCGAGTCGGTAGAGATCGCCGAACACCGAAACCATCTCTCCGGTGGCGAGCCCGACTCTCACCGGGGATGTCTGGTTCTCGGTGAAGGCGGCCACGAGGCTCAGGGCGAGCCGGCACGCGTCGCCAGGCTCCTCGGCGACGAACATCGCCTCGTCGCCGATCATCTTGACGACTTGCCCGTTCCCCTGGCGGACCGCCCGGGCCGTGCGCTCGTCGAAGTCGACGAGCACGGCCGCGAGATCACGCGCGGAGAGGGAACCCGTCACTTCGCTGTATCCCACGAGGTCGACGAACACCCTACAGAGAGGGGCCCGCGAACCCGCGTCCCAGCTGTCCAGGAAGAGCTTGTGGGTCAGCTGTGTTGATGAAGCGTCGAGGCGAATGGTTCCAACCGAGGTCGCAGGAGCCGCAGGTGCGTGTGACCGCTCGGGTCATCGCGCTGGCTGACTGCGAGCGGGTTACGTTACTCGCCGACCGACCCGTCGGCGAGCTCGGCGACGATGTCCAGGTGGCCGAGGTGGCGCGCATACTCCTGCAGCAGGTGGAACAGAATCCGTTCGAGCGTGGGCGGGTCGGCGCCGTTCCATCGGGGGCCCGGCTGACCGATTTCGGAGAGGTCGTGGGACTCGATCACGGCGCGACTCCGGTCTCCTTGGGTCCGTAACGCCGATGTCAGTTGGCTGAGGCTCTCTTCGGCGCGGACGTGCCAGCGCCCGTTGTGATTGTCGCCCCACGGTTCGGCCACCTCCCGGCCCTCGAAGCCCCATTCGAGCCAGCGCATCTCGACAAAGGTCAGATGCCTGACGAGCTCGACCGGTGTCCAGCCCGAGGGCAACCTGGTGTGCCGCAGCTCACTTTCCGGTAGCCCGCCCACCTTGTGCAGCACCTTCGAGCGGAAGTAGTCGAGATAACCGAGGAACACCTCGGCCCGCGAGCCCACGGGGCGGGTGGGTTCGGGGAACGGCTCGTTCATTGGTGCAGCATGCCCCAACGGGCGCGGGGGAGCAGAATGGGGGCGTGACCCTGGCCTCGAGAGTCTTCGCCGCCTCCCACCTGACCGGGACGTTCGTTCTGCGTTCAGGACTCACGGCGGACCGTTACTTCGACAAGTATCGCTTCGAGTCAGACCCGTCGCTGTTGGCGGCGATTGTGGAGGAACTGGCTCCGCTCGTCCCCCCGGGTACTGACGGCCTGGCGGGACTCGAACTGGGCGGTGTCCCGATCGCCACCATGCTCTCGGCCCACACGGGCCTGCCGACCTTCTTCGTACGCAAGCAGGCCAAGAAATACGGCACCGAGAAAATATGCGAGGGCGGCGACATCAGTGGCATGCGGCTGCTCATCGTCGAGGACGTGGTGACGACCGGGGGACAGATCATCCTCTCGGCCCAGGATCTCCGGGCCGAAGGCGCCGTGGTCCACCACGCCTTGTGTGTCATCGACCGGGAAGCGGGTGGCGCCAACGTGGTCGGCGCCGAAGGGATTGTGCTGCACTCCCTCTTCAGAATGTCAGATCTCGAATCGCCCTGAGTCCGCCGCCGTTCAACGCACGACGGGCGCGCCGCGCTACTGCGGCCGGGAGGTAACATCAGGCCCGTGCGCATCTGATCTCCGCTTTCGAGCCCTGCCCGCCCGAGCCGACCCGGAGATTGTCATGCCCCGCCCTTCCGCCGCCCCAACCGCCACAGTTGTCGCACACCGGATCTCGAAGGACCGCGGTGCGGCCCGGATTCTCACCGACGTCGACCTCACCGTGGGGCCCGAACACCGCGTCGGTGTCGTCGGTCCGAATGGGGTCGGAAAGTCGACCCTCCTGCAAATTCTGGCCGGGGTCGAGACGCCTGATTCGGGAAGCGTCGTGGTGACGCCTCTGGGCTCGACCATCGCGTACCTGGCCCAGGAGCCCGAGAGCCACAGTACCGAAACCCTGTCCCAACTGCTGGCTCGCCGGACGGGCGTCGCCGGCGCCGAGGCCGAGCTCGAGGCGGCGGGCGAGGGACTTGCCGCCGCGGGCCCGGGGTCCGAAGATCGGTACTCCGTCGCACTCGAGCGCTACATGGCGCTCGGAGCTCCCGATTTCGAGGCGCGGTCGGCGGGCGTGCTCGACGACCTCGGGCTCCCGGCCCGCCTGCTCGAGCTCCCGACCGCGTCGCTCTCGGGAGGGCAACGGGCTCGCTCGTCCCTGGCCGCCCTCCTGCTTTCGCTCCACGATCTTCTTCTCCTCGACGAGCCGACGAATGATCTCGACTTCGACGGGCTCGATCGTCTCGAGAACTTCCTTTCGAGGCGGCGCGGCGGTCTGGTGGTCGTGAGCCACGACCGGGCCTTTCTCGAACGCATCGTCACTACCGTGGTCGACATCGATGAGGCGTCACATCGGGTCTCGACATACGGCGGGGGCTTTGCGGGATTTGTCGAGGCCAAGGCAACGGCTCGGCGCCAGGCCGAGGAGGCGTACGGGGGCTACGTGGCCGAGCGGGAGCGGTTGCGCGAGCGGGAGCGCGCCCAACGGGCGTGGGCGGTGCGCGGGGTCTCGAAGGAAAGGCGCAATCCGAAGGACGGGGACAAGGCTCAACGGGATTTCCGGCTCAACCGCACCGAGAAGCAGGCCTCGAAGGTACGGATCACCGAGAAGGCACTGGCGCGGCTCGCTCCCGTCGACAAGCCCTGGGAAGCCTGGGATCTGCACCTCGATCTGACGATGGCCCGTCGCAGCGGCGACGTCGTCGCCCGCCTGTCCGGTGCCGTCATCCGTCGTGGCGAATGGCAGCTCGGTCCGCTCGATCTCGAGGTGCGCTGGGCCGACCGTCTTGCCATAGTCGGTCCCAATGGAAGCGGGAAGACGACGCTCCTGGCCGCGCTGCTGGGGCGGGTCGCCCTCCAGTCGGGTGCGCTCTTTACCGGCCCGTCGGTCATTGTGGGTGAACTTGGCCAGGAGCGGCGCCGTTTCTCGGAGGGGGAGTCCACCCTGCTCGGCGCGTTTCTGGCCGCGCTCGGTCCGACGGCACCCGAGTCGGAGGCACGCTCGCTCCTGGCCAAGTTCGGCCTCGGAGCCTCTCACGTGCTCCGCGTCGCGGCCTCGCTGTCCCCCGGGGAGAGAACCCGGGCGGAGCTGGCTCTCCTGGTCGCCCGCGGGACGAACTGCCTGGTCCTGGACGAGCCCACCAACCATCTGGACGTTCCGGCAATCGAACAACTGGAAGGGGCCCTCGAAGCGTGGGAAGGGACGCTGCTGCTCGTGACGCATGATCGTCGACTCCTCGAGACGGTCCGGATCACCGAGCGGGTGGAACTCCGCCGGTCCGGCGACGCAACGGCTCTAAGACACTGTTCGGATAATTAGTGCATTGCATTGGGCAATTAGCCCTCGTCAGGGGTCGGTGATCGCGTAGCGTTGTGCCATGGAATCCGACGTGGTTGCAGTGGCGCAGACCTGGCGAACGACACACGGCGACATGACCGACGAGGAGTGGGAGCTCATCGCCGATCTCGTCTCTCCGTATTGGACACCGGGGTCGATGGGCCGACCGGTCAAGGTCGACCGCCGCCGGGTCGTCGATGCCATCTTCTACGTGGTGGCGACGGGCTGTCAGTGGCGCGCACTTCCGGATTGCTATCCGAACTGGAACACGGTGCACCGCTACCACCTCGAGTGGTCCAGAGACGGCACCTGGGAACGCATCGCCGAGCGACTCGCTGCGGCGGTACGCACAAAAGAGGGTCGACAAGGCGCACCATCGGCGGGCATCGTCGACGCTCGATCGGTCCGTGCCTCGTCCACGGTGAGCAAGAAAACCAAGGGTTTTGACGCCGGAAAGAAGATCAATGGCCGCAAGGCCTTCGGCATCGTCGACACCCTCGGACTCCTCATGGCTGTCGTCGTCGTGGCGGCGAGCACGTCGGACAACGTCGGCGGCATCACCGTGTCGAACCGTGCTCGCGGCCGCTCCGCTCGCTTCGCCAAGCTGTGGTGCGACGCCGGCTTCAAGCGCTCCTTCATCGAACACTGCCGCAACCATCACGTCGGTGTCGAAGTGGTGAACCGCATCCACCCCGGCCAATTCAAAGCGCTGCCCAAACGCTGGATCGTCGAACGCACCTGGGCCTGGCTCATGAACAGTCGGCGCCTCCAGGTCGACTACGAGCGCGATCCGATCGTGACCGAAGGCTTCATCTGGGCCGCCCATAGCCGCTACCTCCTGCGCCGACTCACCCAATCGCCGATCGCGTGATCGCGCTGGGGAAATAATCGCGACAGTCACTAAGGTCGACGGGACATGATCGTGGGTGAGCCATGAGGAGCCTGCCACGTGCAACCGCCCTTGGGATGCTTGCCCTATCCGCCCTGCTCATGGTGGCGGGACCCGACGCCTCCGGCGCCACCCGCGCCGGGAGCACGTCCGACGGAGACAGCTCGTGGACGGTGTACCACGGCGACGCCGCCGGGTCCGGCGTTTCCAATTCGGCATCGGCCGTCGTGACGACCGCACCCGCGTGGACTTCTCGGGCACTCGACGGTCAACTCTACGGAGAGCCCCTCGTCTCGGGCGGGGACGTCTATGTGGCGACGGAGGACGACACGGTGTACGCGCTGTCCTCTGCGACCGGCGCCGTGGTCTGGTCCACGCATATCGCCAGCCCCGTGTCATCGTCCATGCTTCCGTGCGGTGACATCTCACCTTCCGTGGGAATCACCGGCACGCCGGTCATAGACCCGTCGAGGAACGAGATCTTCGTGGTGGCCGACGAGTTGGTGAATGGCGGTCCCGCACACAAACTGATCGGTTTGTCGACGACGTCGGGCGCGATCGAGTTGGACCAGGACGTCGATCCCCCGGGTGCAGATCCCGCGGCGCTCCTCCAACGCACGGGACTCACTCTCGACGCGGGCCAGGTTGTGTTCGGCATGGGTGGGAACGACGGAGATTGCGCCGCCTACAGGGGCAGGGTCGTTGCAGTCGACGAGGCGGGTGGGAGTCCGACGTATTTCACCGTCGATGCTGCCGCCGGCGACAGCCAGGGTGCGATCTGGATGGGTGGTGCCGCTCCCGCCGTCGATGGCAACGGCGACATTTGGGTCGCCGCCGGGAACGGATCGGTCCATTCGGCCAGCCAGCCCTACGACGACAGCGATTCAGCGCTCGAGCTCTCCTCGTCGCTGCAACTGCTGCAGTACTTTGCGCCGACCACCTGGCCGCAGAACAATGCCCATGACCTCGACATGTCGATGGCACCCGCCCTGCTCTCGGACGGTCAGGTGGTCCTCGCCGGCAAGTCCAGCATCGTCTACCTTCTCGACGGCTCGCACCTCGGCGGCGTCGGCGGTCAGGAGGTGAGCCTCGACGCGGCGTGCAGCGAGGACATCGACGGGGGCAGCGCGGCTGCGGGAACCACCGTCTACCTCCCGTGCCGCAGTGGGACTGTCGCCGTCGCGGTGACCGCGTCCCCCACCTCGCTCACCGTGCTGTGGACCTCGCAGGTGGGCGGGGGCCCGCCGATCGTGGCCGCAGGCCTGGTGTGGACCATCGGGCACGACGGCACGCTGTACGGACTCGATCCTTCCACGGGAACCGTGCGCCAGCAGGTTTCGATCGGCGTGCCGGCGAACCATTTCCCGACGCCGAGTATCGGCGACGGGCTCCTTCTCGCACCCTCCTCCAACCGGGTCGTCGCCTTTCATGCCACGCCGACGAGCACGCCGACATCGAGCACGTCGACGACGAGCACGCCGACATCGAGCACGTCGACCACCACCACCACCGTCCCCCGAAGCAGTGCGGCCGGCGCGTCGGGCTCGAGCTCGGGCGGCGGGAGCAGTCCGGGCGAAATCGCCGGCATAGTCGTCGGCAGTGTGATCGTGCTCGGTGGGGCAGGTTGGGTCCTTTTGCGTCGGCGCCGAAGAAGCGCCGGGCCGTGAACCCCGTCATTGTCGTCGCAGCGACCTCGGGTTGAGAAGACGGGTGCATCCTCGGGAGTGACCCCATCCGTGTTCTCGCCCTGCGGCGAGCTGGGAACGGGCGCCGGAGATCCGAGCATTACGCTCGTCCCTGGCGTTGGACTAGGCGAGTGTGGCGGGCGCTCGAGGAGTGATCGGGCATGCGCAAGTTCATCATCATGGGAATTCAGGGGAGTGGGAAGGGGACTCAGGCCAAGTTGTTGGCCGATGACCTGGATCTCGAGCACTTCAGCGTCGGCGACACCTTCCGGTGGAACGTGCAGCATCACACCAAGCTCGGGGCCCAGGTGAAGCGCATCATGGCCAGCGGCAAGCTGGTGGACGACGCTCTTGTCGAGGCGGTCGTTCGGGAGCGCCTGGCCAACCACGACTGGAATTTCGGCTTCGTCATCGACGGCTTTCCCCGGACGGCGCGCCAGGCCGAGTTCTTCCTCGAGAGTTACGACATCGACGGGGTCATCAACCTCCACCTGCCCGACGAGGAGGTCACGCGTCGGGTGCTGGCCCGGCGGCTGTGCCAACAGTGCGGAATGGACTACAACCTCATTGCCCATAGACCCATTCGTGAAGGCGTCTGCGACATCTGCCAGGGAGAACTGGTGGCGCGTGCCGATGACAATCCGATGGCGCTGGCGGTGCGCGTGAAGGACTACCACGAAGAGACCAAGCCTTTGATCGCGATCTTCGAGCGCAAGGAATTCGTGGCCACTATTGACGCCACCCGCTCGGTCGAGGAGGTCCACGCCAGCATCCGCGAGCGGTTCGGCCTGCCTCCGATGAAGTCCACCTGAACGGGCTGCCGCCGGCGCGCGTGCTAGCCCTTCTCGACCTTTCTCATGACGCCGTAGCGCCCCGTTATTGCGGCGTTGATTATGTCTTCGAAGTCCTTGTCGGTCAGGACCCGCGGGGTTCCCATGGAGGACGCGCGCCAGTACAACTCGGCCAACCATTCGAGGAGCTCGAGACGCTCGACGGCTTGTTCCATGGTGCTCCCGTAGGCGACGGAACCATGGTTCTGCATCATGGCTGCGTTACGCCCTTCGAGGGCTTCGATCACATTCTTCGCCAACTCCGGGGATCCGAATGTGGCGTAGGCCGCCGTTCGAGGAGCGCCCCCCAGCCCGAGGCAGCTGTAGTGCAGCGGGGGCAACTCGTCGTGAGTGCACGACAGGGCGGTGGAGGCCATGGCATGGGCGTGGGTGACGGCGAGGGCATTCGTCGCCGCGTAAATGCCGGTGTGCAGTGGGACCTCCGATGTGGCGGCGAGATCACCATCTACATGGCCACCGTCGAGGTCGATGATCGTCACCATCTCGGCCGTGACGGCACCCAGGTCGGCCCCGGTGGGGGTCACCGCGATCAGATCTCCCTGGCGGGCGGAGATGTTGCCGGCGGTCCCGATGACCAGGCCTTTCTCGGCCAGGTGCCGACTCGCACCCGCCACGGCTTCCCGTGCCTCACCCAAAAGTAGATCGCTCATCCAGGTTCCTCTCCCAGCTTTAGAGACTGCTCCTCCAATGGCGCCAGAATCGTAGTGGGATGGGTGGTGCTACCCGGAGTGGGGCGTCCCGTTCCATCTTCCCCAATCCTGAAAATGGGAGTAGCATAACGAGTGAGCAGTGCCCCTTCTACAGTGAGGGATCCGAGAGGACAGCCCACACCTGCATCCAAAGGGCCCAAGGGCCTGCTCAGCTCCCCCTTGGGATCGACTGCTGGTTGTACCGGGTGACGGACGCCCTCTGAGCACGAGGTGCATATCCGTGCATTCGAGCAGTCCAATCCCTCAGTTCAGCGCGGCGACCACCTTCGAGGGTCGGGAGGCGACCGTTGCGCTGCGCGGCGGGGTCGACGACATCGCTGCCTTCGAATTGACGACAATCATCAACGCAGCGATAGACCGCAAGCCTACGTCGCTGGTCCTCGACCTGGCGGAGGTGGTCTTCATCGGGGATGCAGGACTGGTTGTCATCTCCAACGCCGAGAGCCGTCTGGTCGGAGTCGGTGTGGCCCTGATGATCCAGTCACCTTCGGCCCTGGTGAACCGCCACCTCAGTAGTGCGGAGAAGGCCCCCCTCGAACAGACCTCGCCCGGGAACGGGCATCTGGGACCGGAGCAGCTCGGCGTCGCCGATGTCGTATCGCAGCGGTTCGGGTCGAGCCTCTCCGCGCAGGATCTCCGCCGAGTGGCGGGCCTGCCGACGGATCCCGACGTCGTGGACGGCGCGCTGAACCTCGTGGTCGAACTGGCCCTCACGAGCATCGGTGATGCGGACGGCGTCAGTGTCTCGCTTCGGCGCCATGGGGTCCTCTCGACGGTGGCGGCCAGCGACCGGACGATCATGGAGATGGATGCCGACCAGTACGCAACCAGTGAAGGCCCGTGCGTCGATGCCTCCGTGAAAGGCCACTGGTTCCATGCCGAATCACTCGACACCGAGACCCGCTGGCCGGCGTTCACTCCCCGGGCCCGCGCGCTGGGGATCAAGGCGATCCTGTCCTCTCCACTCCGGGCCTTTGACCAACCGGTCGGCGCGCTCAACATCTACTCCCGCACGGCTACGACGTTCGAGGTCAAAGACCAGCAGGCGGCAGCGACCTTCGCCGACAAGGCATCGGTCATCCTCGGTGATGCGCACATCGATGTGAGCGACCCGCAAATGGCGCTCCGGTTCCAAGAGGCGTTGCGGAACCGGGAGGTGCTCTCCCTGGCCAAGGGGATCATCATGGACCAGGAGGGGACCGACGAGGAGGGTGCCTTCAACTCCCTGCTGCGGCTCTCGCTGCACCAGGGCACGACGCTGCGTGCTCGGGCCGAGGCGATCGTGCGCTCGGTGGGCCGACCGGAGCGAGCGCCCGAAGGGGGGGCGGCATGATCGATCCTGCGATGGACGCCCGCCGTGCGCTCGATTCCTACCGGCAGGAGGCCGGGCTCTCCCACGGCGAGCTGTGGTTGCGCTATTTCGAATTGGGCGGGATGAGTACGGGGTTCGAGCTCGAGGCATACCTCTCGGGAGCACTCGTTCCCTCCCCGTATGACCGTGATGTGATCGCGCATGCCCTCAACGAGCGCTTCGCTGAACTCGGCATGGACCACCCGGTCAGCTACCTCACCGAATTCGGCGGCTAGGACCTGAGGTCCGTGCCACCGTAAGGCACGGCGACCCGCGAGCCGTTTCCGGAGTTCGCCTCGCGTCGAGATGCCGTGACTTCGCCCGCCGACGACGCGCTGCTGTTGGCGGCCGGCGCCCTGGCCGGTGCGGTGGGGTCCGCGGGCGGCATCACCTCGCTGATCTCGTATCCGGCGCTGCTCGAGGTCGGTATCCCGCCGCTGCCGGCGAACGTCACGCAGGCAGTGGCATTCGTGACGTGCCTGCCGGGATCGGCGTTGGGGTCCCGGCCCGAGTTGCGCGGGCAGTGGCCGTGGATCCGACGGTGGGCTGTCGTGGCTGCCGCGGGAGGTGCCGCCGGCGCAGCGCTGCTGCTGTGTACCCCGGTCGCCTCTTCAGGCGGATCGTCCCGTTTCTCCTGGTCTTCGCCTCGGTAGCCCTGCTCCTGCAGCCGCGCATCTCCACCTGGCGGGAGGACCGGTTCGGTCGTATCGATCGCTACCTGCTGCCCGGTGGGTTGTTCGCTGTCTCGGTGTACGACGGCTACTTCGGTGCCGGCTCGGGCGTCATGGTCCTCGCCCTGCTCCTGTTGACAGTCGATCAGGACCTCCGGCGTGCCAACGCTCTGAAGAATGTGCTCCTGGGTGTGTCCGACATCGTCGCCGCAGTCGGCTTCGCCCTGTTCGGGCCGGTCCGCTGGACCGCCGCGCTGCCCCTGGCCGTGGGGCTGCTGGCCGGGAGCGGTGGCACTGGCACGCCTGTCCCGCACGGCCCCACCGGAGGTGGTGGCCGAGGCGGTGGCGGCGGACGCCATCTTCTACTCTGGGAGCGTGTACCACGGCGGCGGAGAGAACCAGACGGACTCGACGCGCATTGGGGCCAACATCACCTACAACATGGCCTGGTTGCGCCAGGAGGAGAACCAGTGCATTGGGCTACATCGACGATCTCCGCGATCCGATCGAGGTTGCTCGACCGGGAATCGGTGCCGTCGGCTTCGGCACCGGCTCCGTAGCCGCGGCACGAACGGACGCGGATGCGTGAGACCGAGGTGACGACCGCCGAGGAAGCGGTCGTGGCACCGGCCGAGCTCAGCCGGGCCGTGGCCGGCGACCATGACGAGCTCTTCGCGGCGTATGCCCAGATCGTCGACTCCGGCGCCGGGTTTCCCCACGAGCCCCCGCTGTCCCGGGAGGCGTTCGACGACTACTGGATCGCTCATTCTTCGGCGGTGTGGATCGCACGTGTCGGCGGGCGATTGGTCGGTGCGTACTACGTCAAGCCGAATTTCGTGGGGAAGGCGTCGCACATCTCGAATGCGGGCTATTTCGTCCTCGAGTCGCATCGTGGCAAAGGACTGGGGCGCCGGCTGGTGGAGCACTCGCTTCACGAGGCCCGCCGGCTCGGATTCGACGCGATGCAGTTCAATCTGGTCTTCGCATCCAATCCGGCGCGTCAGATGTACCGCCAATTGGGTTTTCAAGAAGTGGGCCGGATACCGGCCGCTGTGGACGGGGAGGATGCCGTCGTCTATTGGCGCAGCCTGGAGGAGGAGGGCCGGTGAGCGAGGTATCCGTCGACGCGGTCGAGGAGTACGTGTCGCTGGTCTGCCTGCACCGCCCTCCCAACAACTTCTTCGACACGGCGCTTCTCGGAGCCGTGGCCGACGCCTACGAGGAGCTGGCGGAGAGCACCAGCTGCCGGGCGATCGTCCTGCGATCGGAGGGCAAGCACTTCTGTGCCGGTCTCGACTTTGCCAACAACAAGGAGCAGGACATCGCGGCGCTCTACCGCAACGCCCTGCGCATCTTTGCGGCGCCCCTCCCCGTCGTCGCCGCCGTGCAGGGTGCGGCGATCGGTGGGGGACTCGGTCTGGCCCTGTCGGCTGACTTCCGCATCGCCACTCCGGGGAGCCGCTTCAGCGCCAACTTCTCACGGCTGGGCTTTCACCACGGGTTTGGTCTGACGGTCACCCTGCCCCGGGCGGTGGGCGAGCAGCGAGCCGCCGACCTTCTCTATTCCGGTCGCCGTGTTGATGGAGGAGAGGCGCGTGCGCTCGGCCTCTGCGACGAGCTCGTTGACGATGACGACCTGCTTCCCGCCGCGACGGCGTACGCCCGTACTCTGTCCGGCGCGGGTCCGTTGGCGGTGCGGTCCATCCGCGCCACGCTACGGCTGGGACTCGTCGATCGGCTCCGTCTTGCCATGGACCACGAATGTGCCGAGCAGGAGCGGTTGCGCCGCTCGTCGGACTTCGCCGAAGGCCTCGCGGCGAGCGCGGCGCGCCGGGAGCCCCGCTTCACGGGTGCCTGAGCGGCCCCGCACCCATCCCCTTCCGCACGCCGGTCCACCCACGGACGCCTCGTCGTAGCCGGGGCGGCGGTGGCGTCGACCGGGCGCGAACCAACCGGGTCGTGGCGGCGTCAATTGAGGCGGGGCGGCACGACCCGCTTCCGAGGCCAGCCAAGGAGTTTCTCCAGATGCCAGACGCCAGCGAAGAACGTCGCGATGTCCCGGGGCCGGTCCCAGCGGGGAGAGACCGTCGACCGCCCAGGAGCTCCCTGCTGGTTGGGGCAGTGGGGCTCGCGGTCGTCGTCGCCGGCGTCGCCCTGGGGCTGACGCTCGCCCGCTCCGAACGTGGCGCCAGGCAGGCGTCATGCGCCCCGACGGCTCCGAAGCTGTCCGTGGTGGGCACCGGTCAGGCGACCGTCTCGCCGGACCTCCTTACCGTCGTGGTGCAGGTGAATGCGGGAGGTCCGAGCGCGGCCGCCGCGTTGGCCACCGACAATGCCGATGCCGCCCGCGCCCTGTCGACCTTCGAAAGCGGGGGAGTGCAGGCCAAGGACATCTCGACCTCGGGTCTCTCGCTCCAGCCTCAGTACGTGTACCCCAAGGGGGTCCCGACCCTGACGGGCTACGAGGTGGACAACACCGTCACGGCCACCTTGCGGGACATCGCGAAGTCGGGTGCGATCATCGATGCAGTGGTGGGGTCCGCCGGCAATGCCCTGCAGATCGAATCCATCGGGTTCTCGTCGGCTGACCCCAGCATCGGCCAGAACCGGGCCCGGGCCCGGGCGGCGGCCCAGGCCGAGGCGCATGCGCGCGCGCTGGCCCAGGCGGCCGGACGATCACTCGGGCCGGTGTGCACCCTGACCGACCAGTCACAGGCAGTGGAGCCCGGCTTCGACCAGCTGGCGCTCCCCTCGGCGACCGGAAACACCAGCGCGGCGGAGGTTCCGATCTCCTCGGGCCAGCAGACCCAGACGGCGCAGGTTTCGCTGGTCTACGCCCTCGAGCCGGCTGGGTAAAATGCGGCGGAGGAGGTCGACGTCCTGTCACCTCGGCCCGATTGGGGGACCCCGATGCCGCGTACCGCGCCGGTCAGCGACTGGAGCACTGACTTCGATGTCCTCGACCCGCGCTATGTCGCCGATCCCTTCGGCATCTGGGACGACTTGCGCGCCACGTGCCCGATCGCGCATACCGATCGACGCGGGAGTACCTGGCTCCCCACCCGCTACGAGGACGTCACGGCCATTGCGCACGACATAGGGCATTTCAGCTCGCTCAAGGTGGCGGTGATCCCGATGGGCTCCGGCGAGGAGGGCGCAGCGCAACTGGAGTACGGGCTCCCTCCGATTTCGTCCGATCCCCCGCTGCACACCTGGACGCGCCGTCTCCTGCTGCCGTGGTTCTCGCATCAACGCGTGGAGAGCTACGTGCCGCTGACCCGCGAGCTCTGCCGGGGGCTTCTCACTGACTTCGTCGACACCGGGCATGCGGATGCCGCGGTCGACTACGCGCAGCAGATACCGGTCCGGGTGATCGCCCGCATTCTGGGTGTCTCCAGCGAAATGTCCGACGTGTTCACCGGGTGGGTGCGCGACGTCCTCGAGTTTGCTGACGACGAGGAGCGACGGAACCATGGTGCCGACCAACTCCTGTCCTACTTCCAGTCCCAGCTGGACCTTCGCCGGCGGGCTCCCGGGGATGATCTGCTGAGTGAGCTTCTCGGGGCCGAGGTCGACGGCGCCCCGCTCGACGACGGCATCGTCCTGGGCATGGCCGCTCTCGTCCTGATCGCCGGTGTCGATACGACGTGGAGCGCCATCGGGTCCTCCCTGTGGCACCTGGCCACGCACCCCGAGGATCAAAAACGACTCGTCGCCGAGCCCGACCTCATGCCGACGGCCATTGAGGAGCTCCTGCGGGCCTTCGCGCCGGTGACCATGGCCCGGGTCGTCACCGGGGACGTCGAGTACGAGGGCTGTCCCATGAAGGAGGGCGACAAGGTCCTGATGAATTTCCCCGGGGCCAATCGCGACCCCGAGGTGTTCGATCGCCCCGATGCCGTTCTTCTCGACCGCGCCCACAACCGTCATGTGGCGTTCGGGTCGGGTATTCACCGCTGCGCCGGATCCAACCTGGCCCGCATGGAACTACGGGTCGCCCTCGAGGAGTGGCTCCATGTCATACCCAGCTTTGCCCTCCAGGAGGGGACAGAGACCATGTGGGCCGGCGGTCAGGTCAGGGGCCCTCGGGTCCTGCCGGTGGTGTTCCCGTGAAGATCCGCATCGACCCCGACAAGTGCCAGGGCCACGCCCGCTGCTTCGCCTTGGCTCCGGAGCTCTTTGCGGTCGATGACTACGGCCAGGCGTCGGTCATCGTGGACGAGGTGCCAACCGCGCTGGAGGACAGGGCCGACCTTGCCATCGCCAACTGCCCTGAATACGCCATTGAGCGGGTCGGCGACTAGGCCTTGCCCGCCGCCGCATGAGCGAGAAGCCCGCGGTGGCCCACCGCACCCCGGTGTGGTTCTCCCGCGCCATCGCCGTGCCCCTGACCGATGAGCGGGTCGAGGTGGCGGGGGCGTCCATTCATTACCTGGCCTGGGGGAACCCGGGCCGGCGGGGCCTGGTCTTCGTGCACGGGGGTGGAGCACACGCGCACTGGTGGAGCCCGGTGGCCGCCATGTTCGCCCACGAGTTCCGCGTGGCGGCCCTCGACCTCTCCGGGCACGGTGACAGCGATCACCGGGACTCCTACGCGCTCGATCAGTGGACGGACGAAGTGGTGGCGGTGGCCGCCGATGCCGGGATGAGCGGGCCGCCGGTCGTCATCGGCCACAGCATGGGCGGCTTCGTCACCATCGCCACGGCGGCCCGGCACGGCAACGAGGTCCAGGCGGCCATCGTGTGTGACTCCCCGGTGGCCCGTCTGGATCCGGAGATCAGCGCCTATCGTCTGCGCGAAGCGTTCGGACTGCCGCGCACGTATCCCGATTTAGAGGACGCGGTGGCCCACTTCCGCACGGTCCCCGCGCAGGACAACTACCTCGACTACGTGGTGGACTTCGTGGCGCGCCACTCTCTCAAGCCGGTCGACGGGGGCTGGCAATGGAAGTTCGACCGGCGGGTGTTCGAGCAGTTCGGCGCCGGCCTCGGCTCTCTCGCCGAGGCCTACCTGGCCGATGTCGGATGCCGGCTCGCTCTCCTCCGTTCGGAGTTCGGATTGGTCACACCGGACATCGGCGCCTCCATGTTCGAAAAGCTCGGCCGTGTCACCCCGGTGATCGAGATTCCCGAGGCCGGTCACCATGCCATGCTCGACCAGCCGCTCCTGCTCCTCACCGCCCTGCGCACGCTCCTGGCCGATTGGGAGCACTCGGAGCCGCACCACCGCTGAACGCGGCGCGGGCCGAGGATCAGATGGCGGGGACCGCCACCAGCTCCGGGTCTTCGCTGGTGGCGGCTTTCGGGGCCCTGATGAGGGCGAACGCCGACGCCGCCGCCACGGCGAGGACGATGGCGCTGAACGTGAACGCGGTGGTGTAGCCGTGAATAGATCCGGCGACTTCGGCCGCGGCGGAGGTCCCGTGCACGGCGAGGTAGGACGCCGTCGCCCCGGTGGCGATGGTGTTGATCAGCGCGGCACCCATGGAGCTGCCCGTCTGCTGGGTGGTATTGACCAGGGCACTCGCCACCCCGGCGTCGGCCGGCGTCACGCCGATCAACGACGTGCTGCTCATGGCGACAAAGGAGAGGCCCATGCCGAAGCTCACGATGAGCTCGGCCGGGAGCACGAGGTTGGCGTAGGCGGTGTGCACGCCAAGGAGGGTGAACACCCCGAGTCCTATCGCCCCGAGGACGAGCCCGAGGAGTATCACGAAGCGGGGGCCGAACCGGGGGAGCAGGCGGCTGGCCGCCGTTGCCCCCATGATGACGCCGAGCGAGAACGGCACGAAGGCCAGGCCGCTCTTCATGGCCGAGTAGTGCAGCGTCCCTTGGAAGTAATACGTCAGGGACAGGAAGGTTCCGAGCATCGCCGTCCCGACCAGGAGTGACGCCAGGAACGAGCCGCCCCGGTTGCGGTCGATGATGATGCGCAGGGGAAGGAGCGGGTGCGCGACTCTCTGCTCAATGAGGACGAACAGGGTGAGGAGGACGGCGGCCACACCGAACAGGCTGAGGGTGGGCGCCGAGGCCCACCCGTCCAGGCCCGCCTTGGTGAAGGCGTAGACGAGGGCGAGGAGCCCGCCGGTCACGGTGATCGCACCGGGGATGTCGTAGCCGTGACGTGTCGGGTTCCTGCTCTCGGTGACGAAGCGGACTGCGGCGATGGCGGCGACGATGGCGATCGGGACGTTGATCAGGAGCGTCCAGCGCCACGAGGCGTACTGGGTCAGCGCACCGCCCAGAATGAGGCCGATGGCGGCGCCCCCGCCGGCGATCCCGCCGTAGACGCCGAAGGCCCGGGCACGCTCCTTGGGCTCGGTGAAGGCCACGGTGAGCAGCGAGAGCGCCGCCGGCGCCATGACCGCCGCGAATGCCCCTTGCAGCGCCCGCGCGCCGAACAACATGGCCGAGTTCACGGCCAGACCGCCCAATGCCGACGCGGCCGCAAAGCCGATCAGGCTGATGACGAACATGCGCTTGCGCCCCAGGTAGTCGGCGATGCGCCCGCCCAGGAGCAGGAGGCCGGCGAAGGCCAGGGTGTACGCCGTCAGCATCCACTGCCGGTTCGCCGTCGAGATGTGGAGCGAGCGCTGGGCCGAGGGCAGGGCGATGATCACCACGGCGCTGTCGAGCACGACCATCAACTGGGCGACGGCGATGACCGCCAGGGCGCGGAATCGTTTCGGGTCGAGCGGGGCTTGCTGCTCCGTCTCTTGAGGCTCGCGATCGAGGGTGGTCGTCATCTGGTGTCTCCTGACCTGTCGGGGAGCGCGCTCCGGGGCGGGGGCAAAATCACGAAGCTCTCGCTTTGATCACCCGTTTGCCATACAATCGGAGGGCTGGTTCCATTTAGACTATACGGAACGCAAGCTCCGCTTGTCAAGGGGGAGGAAGATTTCGATGCGACCGAAGCTCACGACCGATGCACTCTGCGGGGACGACGTGTGCGGGGAAGAGGCGCGCCCCCTCAGGGCCGACGCCCAGCGCAACAGGGCCCGGCTCCTCGAGGCCGCGGAGGCCGTGTTCGCCGCCGAGGGCATTTCGGTCCCGGTCGATCTCATCGCCGAGAAGGCCGGGGTGGGGGTCGGCACGCTGTACCGCCACTTCCCGACCAAGGAGAAGCTGTTCGAAGCGATCCTGATCGGTCGCATCGACGAGATCGTCGACGATGCCCGCGCCCGGATCGATTCCGACGACCCCGGAGCCGCCTTCTTCGCGTTCTTGGCCCACCTGGTCGAGGAGAGCGCGTCGAAGCGTGACCTGATCCAGGCGCTCATGGGCGCGGGGGTGGAGATCGAACTGGCCGTGGCCGAGTCGAAGCGGAACCTCGAAGAGGCGGTGAGCCGGCTCCTCGAGGTGGCGCAACGCGCCGGTGCCGTCCGTGCCGACGTCTCGTCGGCCGTCGTGCTCTCCCTGGTGGGCGCCACCTGCATCGCCGCCGATCATCCGCACGCGTCGGCCATGCCGGAGGCGATCCTCACCATCATCTGTGACGGCCTCCGGCCGCCCCGGGCGGGCTCCTCGGAGAGTCTGCCGGCGTGACGTGAAGGCTGCGGTCTATTACGAGACGGGGAGCCCGGACGTCTTCCGCTACGAGGACGTGCCCGAACCCTCCGTAGGAGGTGACGAGATCCTCGTCAAGGTCGAGGCCATCAGCATCGAAGGCGGGGACACGCTCAATCGCTTGGGTGGCGAGCTGCGCACGGTGCCCCACGTGGTCGGGTACCAGTGCGCCGGCACGGTACTCGCCGTGGGCGAAGAGGTGAAGCGCTTCGTCGTGGGCCAGCGGGCGGTCACGGTTGGCATCGACGGATCCCACGCCGAACTGCGGGCCGTCCCCGAAGCCTTCGCCTGGGGGATTCCCGACGGGGTCTCCACCGACGAGGCCGCCTGCGTGCCCGTCCCCTTCGGGACCGCTGACGACTGCCTCTTCGAGTTCGGCCACCTCATGGCCGGGGAAACGGTCCTCGTGCACGCCGGGGCCGGCGGTGTCGGCATCGCGGCCATCCAGCTGGCCAAGCGGGCCGGGGCCCGGGTGCTCGCCACCGCCTCCAGCGACGACAAGCTGGCCCGACTGGGGGAGCTGGGGCTCGACGAGGGGATCAACTACGTCCGCGACGACTTCGTGGCCGAGTCGCGCCGCTTGACCGAGGGCCGGGGGGTCGACGTCATCGTCGACTCGGTGGGGGGAACCACGTTGCAGGGCAGTATCCGTGCGCTCGCCTACCGGGGCCGGTGCGTGACCGTCGGGGATGCCGGGCGGGCGCCGGCCGAGCTCCTCGACATCTCGACCATGCGCCCCAACAATCAAACCCTGTCGGGATACTTCCTGGGCGTCGAGTTGCTGGTGTCCCCGCGCCCGCACGTCCTGATCGCCCGCCTGCTCGACGACATCGCCCGCGGCGAGCTCCGCGTCGTCATCGACCAGGTCTTTCCCCTTTCCGAGGCCGCGGCCGCGCACGCCTACATTGAGAGCCGCCGGTCGTTCGGGCGGGTCCTGCTCGCCCCCTAGAGCGCTGCCCCCGTGAACTTGGCGCTGCGTCGACTTCCTGCAAGTGTAGGGGCCATGACGTGCTCCGAGAGGCTGGTGCGGTGACGTCCACCGCCGAAGTCCCGACTGCGGAGACGGCCGAGGTGTCGCTGGTGATCGGCGGCATGACCTGCGGCGCCTGCGCGGCCCGCATTGAGAGGCGACTCAACCTGCTCGACGGCGTCGAGGCCCGCGTCAACTACGCCTCGGAGCGCGCCACCGCCGTGTTCCCCGTCGATGTTCCGGTGGAGCGGCTCATCGCCGAGGTCGCTGCCGCGGGCTACCGTGCCGAACTCCCGCCGCCTGCGACGGGTCGTTCGGAGGGCGCCACGGAGGACATCGACGGGCGGGTGCGCTCGCTGCGCCGACGCCTGTTCGTGGCCGCGCTGCTGTTCATGCCCCTGTGCGACACGTCGATCGCCTTCTCCGTGTCGCCCGACCTGCGGTTCACCGGCTGGCAATGGCTGATGGTGGCCCTGGCTGCCCCGGTGGTGACGTGGGCGGCCTGGCCCTTCTACCAGGCCGCGGTGCGCAGTGCGCGCCATGGCGTGTCGACGATGGACACGCTCGTCTCGCTGGGCATCGTGGCCTCCACAGTCTGGTCGCTGTACGCGATGTTCTGGCGTGACACCAGCCGGGCGCGGGAATCCATACTCTTCGTCCTGGCGCATCGCTCGGCCGGGGCCATCTACCTCGACGTGGCCGCCGGAGTGACGACCTTCGTGCTGGCCGGGCGCTATTTCGAGGCGTGGTCCCGGCAGCGGTCGGGCAACGCACTGCGCGCGCTCGCCGCGGTGGGGGCCAAAGACGTCGCCGTGATCGATCAGCTGGGGTTCGAGCGACGCCGCCCGGTGGCCGCGCTGGCCGTGGGTGACCGCTTCATCGTCCGGCCCGGGGAGACGGTCGCGACGGATGGCGAGGTTGTCTTCGGCCAGTCGGCGGTCGACCGCAGCGTCCTCACGGGGGAGTCGCAGCCGCTCGATGTCGGGGTGGGCGACCTCGTCGTGGGTGGCACCGTCTCGACCAGCGGGCGTTTGATCGTGCGCGCCACCAAGGTCGGCGGCGAGACGCAACTGGCGCAGATGCTCCGGCTGGTCGAGCACGCCCAGAACGAGAAGGCTGCCGTGCAGCGCCTGGCCGACCGGGTGTGCAACGTCTTCGTGCCCGCGGTCCTCCTGATCGCCCTGCTGACCCTGGCCTGCTGGCTCCTGCTCGGCTACCCGCCCGCACAGGCCCTCACCGCGGCACTGGCGGTCCTGGTCATCGCCTGCCCCTGCGCCCTCGGACTCGCCACGCCGGCGGCCCTGTATGTGGCGGCCGGGGAGGGGGCGCAAGCCGGCATCTTCTTCAAGGGCTACCACGCCCTGGAGGCGTCCAAGCAGATCGACACCGTGGTGTTGGACAAGACCGGCACCGTGACCGAGGGCAAAATGAAGGTGACCGACATCGTGTCTGCTCCCGGCACCGATGCCCGCACCCTCCTCCGGTGGGCGGGCTCCCTCGAGCGGGCGTCGGAGCATCCCGTCGCCCGGGCCATCGCGGCCCGCGCGGTGGAGGATCTGGGGCCGCTGCCCGAAGTCCTGTCCTTCTCGGCGCACCCAGGCCTCGGGGCCGAGGGCACCGTGGAAGGGCATCGGATCACAATCGGTCGGGTGCCGGCGGGTTCGGGT
The DNA here is from genome assembly GCA_049513455.1 of Acidimicrobiales bacterium. GTDB lineage: Bacteria > Actinomycetota > Acidimicrobiia > Acidimicrobiales > RAAP-2 > Bog-473. Next base: position 29,502 of record JBEKWB010000010.1, on the reverse strand, counting down.
TCCTCCGCCGCCGCGGATCAGTGCGCCGAGTGGGAGCGCCTGGGGCGTACGGCCGTCCTCGTGTGCTGCGACGGCGTCGCAGTCGGTTCGATCGCCGTCGCCGACACTGTCCGCGAGTCCGCCGTGCCGGCCGTCCGGCAGCTCCGGCAGCTCGGGCTGCGGTGCGTTCTCATGACCGGCGACAACCAGGTGACAGCCCAAGCCATTGCCGACTCGCTGGGCATCGCCGAGGTCGTCGCCGGCGCGCTGCCGGCCGACAAGGTGTCGGTCATCCGGCGCCTGCAGGCCGAGGGTCGCTCTGTGGCCATGGTCGGCGACGGGGTGAACGACGGCCCCGCCCTGGTGGCGGCCGACCTTGGGCTCGCGGTGGGATCGGGCACCGATGTCGCCATCAACGCCGCCGATCTCATCGTCATCCGCGACGATCTGCGCGCCGTGGCCACGGCGATCGACCTCTCGCGCCGGACCTTGCGGACGATCCATGGCAACCTCACGTGGGCTTGTGCCTACAACCTCGCCGCCATCCCTCTGGCGGCGTTCGGGTTGTTGAACCCGCTGATCGCCGCGGCGGCCATGGCCCTCTCCTCGGGGTTCGTCGTGTGGAACAGTGCGCGCCTGCGGCGTGTGACGCACCCGGCGAAAGGACGCGTGGGCACCCGCGGCGCCGTGGCCATCCGACCGGGCCCTGAGCCTGTGCCGGGTCACGCCCTTCGTGGTCGCCCAGCAGCCGGTGGCAAACTGCAGACATGACGGAGGAGCGGATGGAGGTCGAGCGTACGATCGCGGCAGATCCGGGGGCGATCTTCCGGGTGTTGTGTGACCCCAGAGGGCATGTGGCGATCGACAGCTCGGGAATGCTCATGTCCGCCACGGGCGAATCCGTGACGGCCGTGGGGGACAGCTTCGTGGTGCACATGGATCGCGAGGCGCTCAACGACTACCCCATGGGGCTCTACGACGTGACCGTCACCATCGTGACCTTCGCACCCGATCGCGAGATCGCGTGGACGATTCTGGGCCAGATCCGACCGCAGATCGGCCACGTCTACGGGTACACGCTCGCACCCACTGACGCGGGGACGGTCGTCACCTCGTATTACGACTGGTCGGACATCGACCCGGTGTGGAAGGAAGCCGGGATCTTCCCGGTTATTTCCGAGGGGGCACTGCGCGCCACTCTGGGCATTCTGGCTCGCACGGTGACGGCGCCGGACTGACGCTGCCGGGAGGTAGCCTCCGCGTCAGACGCGCTACGCGGAGGCGCGCCACCGCCGTTCGAACGGAAGTCGCCACGTCCGGGGAGCGATGAGCTCCCGGATGGCGTCCGGACCCCATGAACCCCGCTCGTAGGGCAGCACGGCCGGAGGGTTCTCCAGCAGGGGGGTGGAGAGCTCCCACAGCCGCTCGATTCCCTCCGCCGTGTTGAACAAGGTGTGGTCCCCGATCATTGCGTCGTGGATGAGGCGCTCGTAGGCCTCCAGAACGTCTGCGTCCTGGCCGGTCTCGTGCAGGGCGAACTGGAGGCTCAGCTTCTCGAGGTTCATGCCCGGTCCCGGTTTTTTCCCGTAGAACGACAGCGAGAGCTTGGACGAGTCCGCCAGATCGAAGGTGAGGTGGTCCGGTCCCTGGGTGCCGACCCCCGACCCCGCCGGGAACATGCTCTTGGGGGGCTCGCGGAAAGCGATGGAGATGATGCGCTCACCGCCCCCCAACTGCTTGCCGGTGCGGAGGAAGAAGGGGACCCCGGCCCAGCGCCAGTTGTCGATCTCGCACCGCAGGGCCACGAACGTCTCGGTGTCGGAGTCCGGTGCCACCCCCGGAATGTCGCGGTACCCGGCGTACTGGCCCCGGACGACCTGTGTCACGTCGAGCGGACGCATTGACCTGAAGACCTTGTTCTTCTCCTCGCTGATGGCTCGCGATTCGAGGGCGGTGGGGGGCTCCATGGCCATGAACCCCAAAATCTGGAAAAGGTGGGTCACCACCATGTCCTTGAAGGCGCCGGTGGCTTCGTAGAACTCGACCCGGTCGTCGACCGACAGGGTCTCGGGCACGTCGATCTGCACGTGGTCGATGTGGTCGCGGTTCCAGATCGGCTCGAAGAGCCCGTTGGCGAAACGGAAGGCCAGAATGTTCTGTGCCGCCTCCTTGCCCAGGAAGTGGTCGATACGGAAGACCTGTTCCTCGTCGAAAATCCGGTGCACCGTGTCGTTGAGGGCCCGGGCGCTGGCCAGGTCGGTCCCGAAGGGCTTCTCCATGATGATCCGCGCCCGGTCCACCAGGTCCGCCTTGCCCAACAGCTCGATCACATCGGCTGCCGCATTCGGTGGAATGCTCAGGTAGTGGAGCCGGCGCACCTCGCCGCCGATCTCCATCTCCGCCTTGGCCACGCCCGCCGCCAACCCGTCCGGTCCGGCCGACTGGGGCACAAAGCTCAGCCTCTGCTCGAAGCCGGCCCATTGGAGGAGCGAGATCTTGCCGGTGGCGTACTGGTCGCACGCGTGCCGCGCCAGGTGGCGGAAATCCTCATCGGTCAGCTCGCTGCGCGCCGTGCCGACGATCCGGTACTCGGGCATCATGCCCGACTGGGCGAGGTGCAGCAGACCCGGCAAGAGCTTGCGGGCGGCCAGGTCGCCGGTCGCCCCGAACAGGACGATGACATGGGGGTCGAGTGGGGCCGTGGCCGCCTCTTGGAGGGCGTCCTGGGGGCTCTGCTCGATCATCTGGGTCATGTGGCGGGCTGGCGCTCGTTCAGGGTCGACACGTTTCCACCCATGATCTTGGCCACCGACTCCGGCTCGAGCTTCTGGAGCTCCGTGACCCAGTCTGTCGGCTCCTGCATCCCCTCGATGTGGGGCCAGTCCGAACCGAAGATCACGCGGTCGTCCCCCATGAGGTCGACGATCTCGTTCACGTCGTCCTCCCAGAACGGGTTGATCCAGATGTGCCGGCGGAACGTGACGACCGGATCCTCGCTGAAGTAGCCGGGCATCTTGCGCGTCGTACCGGCCAGCTTCCGGAACAGTGGCGCCAGGAACTCCGAGCCGTTCTCCACCGAGGCCACCCGGATGTTGGGGAACCGCTCGAAAAGGCGCTCCAGGATCATGGTGGCCAGGAAGTCGTGGGCGGCGCGCTCAATGGCGAACATCTTGATGTTCGGGGTGGAACGCCCCTGCTTGAAGGTGGCCGAGAAGCCATCGGTCGCGTACCCGTTGGACGAGAGACCGGCGTCGCCGGCATGGACCACGACGGTGATTCCCGCTTCGTTCACGCGGGCCCAGAAGGGATCGAACATCTCGTCGGAAGGCGAGCGCGGCCCACCGTCCGTCGTCGGCGCCGCCGCCCGCATGACGACCGAGCGTGCCCCTTGGTCCAGCGCCCATTCGAGCTCGGCCACGGCCTCGTCCACGTCGGCCAGCGAGATGTAAGGGGCGGCGAAGATCCGGTTCTGGTACTCCGTGCCCCAGTCCTCGACCAGCCAGCGATTGAAGGCGCGGAACATGAGGATGACTCCGCCCGGATCGTGCTTCAAGAGGTCTTCGTACACCATGCCCAGCGTCGGGAAGAGCCAGATCTTCTCGATCCCCTGCTCGTCCATGACCTTGAGGCGGGCGTCGCGGTCCCGGTACTCGGGGCGGATCGGTTCCGGCTTGCCGAGGAGCTCGAGCGGGGAGCGCCCATTGGGATTGCCCCGGAAGTACTCCATCAGGGAGCCGGCCGGGGACACGGGGTCGAACGTGGGATTGGTGACGGCGCGGCAGATCCGGTCCCCGATGGCGTGGTACTTGCGGCCTCCCACGTCGACCCACTGGATGACCCGGGGCCCGTCGGCCGGGTTCAGGTGCCGGGTGAAGGCGTCGAGCGCCTCGTAGTAGTGGTTGTCGGCGTCGAAGACCGGGGAGTCGATGGTGTGCATGTGGTGGTGTGCCTTCCAAAGTGGGAGTGGAGCGGACCAACTCTCAAAGATTAGGCCTGGTTGGAGGACCCCCAGCCGCGTGGCCCACTCCGGGCGGATCGACGGCCCAAACCGGGGCCTCGCCCCATTTGTCGCCATAGACCAGCTCCGGAAGGGGGCGGCGCCGCACCGGGCCATGCCGGCCCACCGGGCGTCCGAGGGTGATGGTGGCGCAGATCAAGGTGTCCTCGGGAATCTGGAGGAGGGAGCGCAACGCGGGTTCCACGGCGTAGTGCCAACCGGTCATGACCCCCCCGTAGCCCAGTGCCCGGGCCGCCAGTAGGAGGTTCTGGCAGGCCGGGTAGACCGACGCGCCATCGGCCGGGGACGGATCCCGGTACGGGACGAAGCAGGCCAGGACGACGACCGGAACGGTTCCGTAGTTGTCCACGTAGTGCTGCATGGTGCGGGCGACCCGCGACTTGGGAGAGTCCCGCTCCGTCCCCGATCCGCGGTCGTAGCCGTCGGCGTCCCGCTGCCTCCTGGGCCACCGGACCTGAGGTGAGAACGACGAAGCGGAAGGGCTGACGGTTGGATCCACTCGGCGCCCTGGTGGCTGCGAAAAGTATGTCGCGCAGGTCGGTCTCGGGTATCGCCTCATCCCTGTAGCGCCTGATGGCACGGGTGGTGACGAGACCTTCGTAGAGCCCGACGTCCGCGCGGTCGGTCATCGGATCAGGCCCCGCGCTGGTCGTCCCGGGGAAGCGGCACCTGCCACGACTGTGACCCTACCAACCGGCGTTCCGGCCATCCTGACCCGTCACGTGGCGGTGTCGCCCAGCACCAGGCCCATCCGGCGGACGGCATTCTCCCCGAGTATGCCGCGCCGCTCCTCGTCGGAGAGGTGGGGAAGGTCCATCAGTTGGTCGATGGTGCGGTCGACCTCGTACCAGGGAAAGTCGGTTCCGAAGAGCACCCGCTCGGGCCCGATATCCCGGATGAGGCGACCCAGTTCGTCGGCGGTCGGAGCCCCGGGCGCCCCGGTCCAGGCGATGATCTCGCAGAGGTCGAAGGACACCGAGGGAAAGGCGGCCGCGAACTCCCGGATCTGGTGCCAGCTGGCGCCGCCCAAGTGAGCCAGCAGCAGGTGCAGGCGCGGATGGGCCTTCATCACCGCGGAAAAGGCGAAGGGGTCGGCCCATTGTGGCGCGGCGCGGCTCTTGCCCGAATGGGAGAGCACGGTGAGTCCGAGTTCCTCGCAGACCGCGTAGGTCTCCGCCATGCGGGGATCGTCGGGAAGGAAGCGCTGCACGACCGGGTGCACCTTGATCCCCCGGGCTCCCTGCTCGGCTGCCAGCGCGAGATGCTCGCCCCCCGCTCTTCCGCCCAGGACCGAGGGGTCGGCCGCCACCAGAGGGGTGAGGTGGGGCGATCGGTCCGCCGTGGCCAGTATCCACCGGTTGTAGGCGCGTAGCCGGTCCGGCAGGGACCGGCGCACTTCGATCTCCCCATTGTCGCCCTCGGGGCTTCCGGTCGGGAGGGCTCGGCGCGCCGAGGCCATCTCCGCCTCCGGAACGAACATGCCCAGCACGACGCAGTGCGCGCACGGCCCGTCGTCGAGTGAGTTGAGCAGGTCATCGACCGTCCCGCGGCGCGCGCCGAACTCGACGTCCGGTCGTTCGCCGTACTCCCAGATCTCGTAGCCGTCGCGCATGGGGTCGTCGGCGTCGGCGAACACGTGGACGTGGACGTCGACAACAACGGGATCGGGCACGCTCCGCCTCCCCTCGTCAGCCGGTTGTGCTGAAGCGGTCGGCCAGCTCCCGGGTGAGACGGGGCCATACGACCGGGTCATGGCCGGGAATGAGGGCGTAACCCCGCTCGGCTGCGAGGCGCTTGAGCCTCCTGATCGGTTCGATCGTGGCTTCCGGGGGGACGCCCACCCGGCCTCCGATGGGCAGTTCGTGCTCTATGTTCTCCGTCAGGTCGGCGGCGTCGAAGGCGAAGACCAGGCCACCGCCCCCGACCGAGGGGTCGAGGTCGACGACGAAGCTCTGGTGCCCCGGGGTGTGGCCCGCGGTGAGTACCGTGCTGACCCCTGGGGCGATTTCCGCGTCGCCGTCGGCCAGGCGCCAGTCGATGGCCGGATCGTCATAGTCGACGCGGAACATGGCGTGGTGCTCCGGGCCGGGATGGTCGGACAGCCCGTATGTCAGTTCCGCCCGTTGTGCGTGCACGGGCACGCGTCCCGCGAAGTGGCGGACACCGCCGGCATGGTCGTTGTGCAGATGGCTGAGCGCGACCTCGTAAATTTCCTCCATGAGGATGCCCGCGCCGGCCAGGGCCTCCTCGAGAGGTTCGCCCGGACCGGGCAGGATGGGCCGGAACGCGGGATCGCCGTGAAACCGGCGCCTGAGCATGGGGTCCCGGATCAGCGCGGGGTTGAAGCCGGTGTCGAGCAGCAGCCACCCGCCGTCGCACTGCAGCAACACTCCGGGTACCGGCTCGCGCAACCTCTCCCCGGCCGGTGCGCCGTGTACCGAAACGGACTTGGGAAGATCCTCCCACCCGAGGGTCAACAGGACCACGCGCCGCACCCCTGACACGGTCACACCACCTCCTGGTCGACGACGATCCAGCCCGCCGGGAGTGGAGTGCCGTCCCCCATGCTGCGCGCCGCCCGGTCCACCTCCATGGTCGGATCGCTCTCACCCAGCGAGCGCTCGGTACCCCATTGGCGCTCCTGGGCGTAGTGCGCGCCTCCCGGCGACGTGCCACCCCATACGGCGAGTGCTACCGGGCCGACCCGCACGAGGCGCGCCGTGAGGGTCGAGCCGCCCCGGCGCAACTCGGCGCACCCGATGTGGGCGCCGGGGCGTGCGACGAGGACCCAGCGTTCCTCGAAGTCCGGTCCCCGTTCGAACATGACATCGTCCTTGCGGTGCACGGTTCCCTCATCGGGACGTGCCGGATCGCGCCGGAGCGAATCGAGGTCGTGGTGGAACGAGATGGCACCTCCGCTGACCTGCACCGTGCCACTGAAAGCCTGTGGCAGGTCGAGGATGCTGGTCGCGTCCGTTCGCGGATGCGGCGTGCGCAGGTCGCAGAAATGGCGACCTACTTGCAGCCACAGTACGTCCGCGACCTCCGCCGCTGGGCCGTCCGAGATCGAACGTCCCTCGCGGTGCCACGCGCCCTGTAGGTCGATCAGTTCGACGGGGAGTTCGCCCAGCATCTTCAGGCGCCCAGCAACTTCATGACAGCATGCGGCGTCGGAGAGACGAGTGGAACCCCAGAATGGGCGCCTCGTGGGAGTGGGCGGTGGCGCCGACTCCGAAATGAGGGGAGGACGCCCCTACCTGCATCCGCTCGCAGGCCGCGACGTCTTCGGCCATGAAGGAGCGGATCGACGTCACCAGCCCGCTGGCCGCGGACTCGTCGACAGCCCTGACCCGGAGGGTGAGGTTCGTGCGATCGGGCGCTATCGGTTGGGCGTCGTAGGTCGCGAAGTAGTGGTCGGTGGTCACCAGCATCAGATTTGGGAAGAGCAGGTAGGCGCCGATCCGGTGTCGCATTTCGTCCGGTATCCAGCCGAGGCCGCCGTGGGCCTTCGAGGGGTCCTTGAGCGGCTCGAGGCTCCACCAGTTGTCCCCAAGCGACTCCCAGGTGAACGATCGGTGGTCGTAGTCGCCCAGGGAGCGCGCGTGGAGGTACCACAGGTGGTACACGTCGATGTGGTTCTCGACCAGCAGCTTCCAGTTGCAGGCCGCGGTGTACTCGACCCGGGCCACTTCGCGCAGCGGGCCGGAGAGAAACTGCTCAAGTCGCTGGTCCAGGCCGGCCATCGCCGCGCCGAGAGGGTCGGCATCGGCCGATGGATTGACGAACACCATCCCCTGCCATTCCGCCACCTGGGCGGCGTGCAGTCCCAAGGCGCACTTCTCCACCCCCGTGAACTCCTCACGTTGCTGGGGAATGCGCACCAGCTCCCCGCTGAGCCCGTAGCTCCACTGATGGTACGGGCAGGTCATGAAGCGCCCCAACGTGCCGGAGCCTTCCAGCAAGGTGATGCCGCGGTGGCGACAGATGTTGTGGAAGGCCCGGACGGTGCCCCGTTCGTCGCGTACGACGGCCAGCGGGACGTTCTGGAGCGTGGTGGTGAGGTAGGAGCCCGGCCTGGCCAGCTCTGCGCTATCGGCCACGATCGACCATGACCGGTCGAAGAGATGGGCGCGCTCGAACGCCAGCACCCGGGCGTCGGTGTAGAGCCCCCCGAGAGAGTGGACTCCTATGGCCAGCAGATCCGCTTCTGAGTAGCCCAGCGGGTCAGTGACGGTGGCGGTCACGGGTGCCGCCCTTCGGCGGGGAAGAGTGGTCCTCCGGCCGATGTCTCGTCGAGGTAGTCGCGTTGGGTGATCCCGAGGCGTCGCATGGCGGTGCCGGTGAGGGCTTCGAGCACGCATCTGTGGGCAAAGAGCGCCGTGATGTTGTTGCCGGAGTCGTACGGCGGGCTCACCTCAACCACGTCCATGGCGACCATACCCACCTCGGCGCACATGCGCCGCACCGCCCGGAGCACCTCCGCGCTGGTCAGCCCGCCTGGTTCGGGTGATCCGGTACCGGGCGCATGCGCGGGATCCACCGCGTCCACGTCGACCGAGATGTAGAGGTGGTCCGCACCTCCGGAGAGTGCCTCGTCGATCGCCCGCTCCAACACCGTGTCGAAGCCGTGACGCTGGACTTCAGCCATGAAATGGGAGTGCATCTCCTGCTCTTCCATCCAGGCCACCACCTCGGGGCCGGGCCAATAGCCGCGCAAGCCGACCTGGACGAAGTTGCGACCGAGCACCGCCCCACTCTCGATCAGCCTTCGCATGGGCGTTCCGTGGCCGGCCAACACGCCCTGCATGTCCGGTGCCGTGTCGGCGTGCGCATCGAAATGGACGACTCCGATCTTCCCGTAGCCGTAGACGTCGGCCAGAGCCGTGGCGGCCGGCCACGTGATGCCATGGTCCCCGCCGAGCACGATCGGGATGGCCCCACCCGCGAGAATCTCCGCCACGAAGCCTCGGATGTTCTCGAATGTGCGATCGGTGCTGCCGATCACCACCTCCGCATCGCCGTAATCACACACCTTGAGATGGTCGAAGGGGTCGACCCGGACGTGGAGATGCGGGCGCTGGTGGGGGGGCGCGGCGAGGTGATCGCACGTACGGATGGCCTGTGGTCCCAGATGTGTTCCTGAACGCGTCGTCGCCGTCCCGTCCCAAGGGGCACCCCCCACGGCGACGTCGATCTCGCCGGCCCGCAGGTCCTCCGGCGTGAGGCAGACGGGCAGCTTCATGAAAGTGGGGATGCCCTGCCAGGCGAACTCGAGGTCGTAACGGTTGAGATTGATGGGGCCGGGCGCCCGAGCCGATCCCTTTGGATCAGCGGACTCTGTCATTGGGCTCTCCTCATTCGAGCGTGATGCGGGGGTCGATGACCACTTGGAGGATGTCGACGAGAGCGTTGATCACGACGTAGAAGACGCCGAGGACGAGCGTCACCCCGGCGATCGCCGGGAAGTCGGTCACCGGGATGCTCTGATCGGTGTAGAGCCCGATGCCGGGCCAGGCGAACACCGTCTCGACCACGACCACCCCGGCGAACATGAGTCCGATCTGCAGCCCGGTCATCGACAGCGCGGCGGAAAGCGAGTTTCGCAAGGCATGCCGGAACAGGATCGTGCGTTCCACCAAACCTTTCGAACGGGCGGTGCGGACGAAGTCCGACCGCATGGCCGAATGGAGCGATCCCCGGAGCACCCTGCCGATCGACACGGCGGGCCCGATGGCCACGCAGAACGCGGGCAGGATCAGATGCACGATCCCGTCCCACATGGTGGCGTAGTCGGTGTGGAGCAGAGCGTCGAGCACAATGATGCCCGTGGGACCGCTGGGCGCGTTCTGCACTCCGGTGTCGCCACTCGCCGGCAGCCAATGCAGGTCGCCGTTCAAGACCAGCACTCCGACGAGCGCCAGCAAGAATGCCGGGACCGAGGCACCACTGATCATCAGGACGCGCAGAATGCTCGAACCGCGCCAGCGGCCGACGGAGGCCACCCCCAACGCGGCGCCGAGCACGAGTGCCAGCACCAGCGCGGCCAATGTCAGTTCAATAGTGGCGGGCAGGTATGCCCGGATGTCGGTCGCCACGGAGCGCCGGGTGCGGAGGGACCGACCCAGGTTTCCATGGAACAGCCCCTCCACGTAGTGCAGGTACTGGTCTGGAACAGGCTTGTTGTAGCCCAGGATGGCCGACTCCTTGGCGATCGCCGACTTCGAGGCGTTTGCCCCGAGGTATGCGTGCACCGGGTTGGTGTGGCTGATCTTCTGGAGCGCAAAGATCACCGCGGTCAAGACCAGGAGAATCACGATCATGGCAGCCACGCGCTGCAGGAGGAACCTCGGGAGCCCGCTCATGCGCCCAGGCCCGTGGCGTCGGCGATGGCGTCCCCCGACATGTTGGCGGCCAGCGCCAGAAGGAACACCCCGATACCCGGCATCACCGGCACCCACCATTGCTGGAGGAGGAACTGCAGCCCGCGGGCCGCCATCGCCCCGAGCTCCGGGGCGGGCGCCGGTGCGCCCAGACCGAGGAAGGAAAGACCGGCCAACGTCACGACCAGGTTCCCGACATCCAGGCTGGCCGTGACAATGATGGCGGGCGCCGCCCCCGGCAGCAGATGGCGAAGGCCGCGGCGGACCGGTCCTGCGCCGGCCAGCTTCGCCGCCTCCAGGTGCGGACGCGCGGCCAGCGCGCGCACCTCCCCGCGCATGATCCTGGCGTAGAAGGGCCACCACACAATGGACACGCTCAGGAGGACGTGCGCAAAGCTGGGACCGAGCGCGGCGGCGATGGCAATGGCGAGAAGAGGGCTCGGCAACGCGAGGAAGAGATCGGTGATGCGCATCAGCACGGTGTCCAGCCAGCCACCGGCCACGCCGGCTACCAACCCGATGAAGCCGCCGATCACGACACCCGAGGTCACGACGATGACGACACCCAGCAGGCTCTCGCGCAACCCGTACAGCACACGGCTGAAGATGTCGTAGCCCACTTCGTCGGTGCCGAGCAGGTGCCCGGCGTGGAACGGGGAGCTGAAGGGGATTCCCGAAGGCACCGTAGGGTTGTACGGGGCGATGACCGGCGCCAGGACCGCCACGATCACCAGGGTCGCGAGCAAGACGAGGCCGAACCGATCGACCTTGGTGGCCCCGGTGAATACCTTGCGCGCGTTGCCGACCTTGGCCATGCCGCGCCGTTGGGGCGAGGAGGGGACGAACGCCTCGGCCACCGCCATCAGGCCTCACCTCCGGCCCACGTGGCACCGCGTTCGACGAACACCGGGCACGCCACCTCCCTCGGCGGCAGGAGATCCAGCGGGATCAGGGGGGCTGGCGCACTCGTGCACGTGTTGACAGCCCTGGGGCAGCGGGGATGGAATTCGCATCCGCTCGGGGGGTCGAGGGCGCTGGCCGGCTCGCCCTGCAGGCGGACCCTCCTCCGGGCCAGGTCTGGCACGGCGGCGAGGAGGGCCTGGGTGTACGGGTGCGACGGACTGGCGCAGATGGCATCCGACTGGCCCAGCTCGACGATCCGGCCGAGATACATGACGGCGATCTTGTCCGCCACCACTCGGGCTGCCGCCAGGTCGTGGGTGACGAAGATGACGGCCATACCGAGGTCGCGGCGGAGCTGGCCGATGAGGTTGAGCACGGTGGCAGCGAGCGACACGTCGAGCGCGCTGGTCGGTTCGTCGCAGAGCAGCACGTCGGGCGGTACCACGGTGGCCCGGGCCAATGCCGCCCGTTGGCGCTGGCCACCGGAAAGCTGCAAGGGCTTGGACTCGGCCACTTCGGGTGGAAGGCCAACCTGTCGGAGCGCCGCCCGCACCCGTTCCGCCCGCGTGGCACGTGACAACGACTCCGCACGCAGCCGCTCCCCGATGAGCTCGCCGACGGTGAGCCATGGCGTGAGGGAGGCCCCGGCGTCTTGAAAGACCATCTGCGGGCGGGCCCCACGGCCGAACTCGATGGAACCGGAATTGATCGGCTGCAGTCCCGCGATGGAACGGAGCAATGTCGACTTCCCGCAGCCGCTCTCACCGACCAGCGCGAGCGCCTCGCCCTTGTTCACTTCCAACGTGACACCGCGCAGCGCGTGCAACTGCTGGCGGTTGAACGTTCCCCCGATGGGAAACGTCTTGTGCACGTCGTGTATGAGGACGGCCGGGGGTGCGCTGCCGGTCACCCCGAGGTCGACCGCAGCCCAGGGGTCGAGGGCGCCCCGGGCCGCCGCCGCCCGGGACGGGTCACTCCAGCGTACGCACGCAGCCTGACGAACAGGTGCGCCGGCGGGGGAGACCGTCTCGAGCTCCGGCAAGGCGGTGTCACATTCGGCGGCGTGGAATTCGCAGCGGGGGCCGAACGGGCAGCCGGGCGGATGGGCCCGGGGGTCGGGCGGTTCACCCGGGAGCGTCACGATCGGGCGGGTAGGGTCGCACCCGAGCGTCAGCCGCGAGCGCAGCAGGGCTTCGGTGTAGGGGTGCACCGGCCGCTGCAGCACGTCTTCGGCGCCACCGACCTCGGCCAGGCGGGATCCGTACAGCACGGCTATCCGATCGGCTACCTGCGCCGCCACGCCGAGGTCGTGGGTGACCAGTATGAAACTCGTCCCGAACTCATCCCTCAGCGAGGCGAGGAGCTGGAGGATCTGCGCCTGTACGGTCACGTCGAGCGCCGTGGTCGGCTCGTCGGCGATGACGAGCGACGGCGAGCCGGCGACGGCCATGGCGATCATGACGCGCTGGCGCAAACCGCCGGAGAGCTCATGGGGGTAGGCCCTCAGGCGACGCTTGGCCTCGGGCACCCCGACCGCGTCGAGGAGTCGAAGGGCCTCGGCTTCCGTACCGGCTGCCTCGGCCACCTGGCGACCCACCCGCATGGTGGGGTTCAGGGAGGTCATGGGGTCCTGGAACACCGCTCCCATGTGCTCCTTGCGGACGAGGCGGCTCTCCTCGCGCGAGGCGCCCACCATGTCGGTGCCGCATACGACCGCGCTCCCGGAAACCTGGGGTCGCGGATGGCTGGGCAGCAGTCCCAGCAGGGTGAGGCCGAGAACGCTCTTTCCCGAACCGGACTCGCCGACCAGGCCGACGATCTCTCCGGGCATCACCTCGAGGGAAACCCCCCGCAGGGCGTGCACGGCCTGGCCTCCCCGCATGAAGGAGACCTCCAGCGCGTCCATTGCGATGACCGGTTGTCGTGGGGGGCCGCCCATTCCCGGCACCACGGGCCCATGGGAGGGGGTCTGCTGGCGGGCGCGCCGGATGCCCGACATGGTCATCCCTGCACCACCCAGGCGAACGGGCCCAGATGGCGAGGGTCCGTTCGCGTCAGCCGCTCGGGGTGCCACTGCACCCCGAGGAGTCCGGGCGCCTCGACCGCTTCAATGACGCCGTCGGGACTCCACGCCGTGGCGCGCAACGTCTGGCCCGGATCGGCGATGGCCTGATGGTGGATGGAGTTGACCTGCTCGACGGGCCCGAGAACATGCGCGGCGAGTGAACGAGGTTCGACCTGGACCCCATGAACCGGTTCATACTGGCGCTCCTCGTCCCAGTGCCCGTCAAGTCCCTTGTCCTCGAGGTCGAGGATCAGGGTCCCGCCCCCCATCACGGCGAGGATCTGCGCGCCCCGGCACACTCCCAGTACCCGCTTCCGCTGCGCAACTGCGTACTGGACCACGGCGATCTCGGCGATGTCCCGGGCCGCGTCGACGTCCATCAGGTCTTCGGGCACCGCCGATCCGGCGCTACCGTAATGATCGGGATCGACATCGCCCCCGCCGGTGACCACAATGGAGTGGCAGAGGTTGACCACCGCGGCCAGCGCGTGCGGGTCGACATCCGCGCCGGCGGGGAGAAGGATCGGGACACCTCCAGCGGCCGTGATGGAGGCCGCGTAGCCCCGGTGCGCGGAGTAGCGCTCTTGCGGTGCTCGTCCTATGAGGACCCCGACCACGGCCGGCCCCGTCACGCGGTCCTCACCTGCTCCGGCCGGCCGACCAAGGGGGGCTCTTCGGTCCGTCCGTGCTCCACCCGTTCCGCCATGGTGCGCACGACCTCTGTCAGTAGTCGCTGACCCAACTCCGGGGAGGCTTGAGAGGGGCTCCCGGTGACGCCGTTGCGCGAGAGCACCGGGGCCGTGTAACGGAAAACCAGGCCTTCCGTGCGGTCCGGATCGTCGGAGAGGACGAGTTGGTCCATGCGCACGAGACCCGGCGCGACGGCCATCATGAGAGAGGTCTCCGCCCGGTTGGCGTGCACATCCTCGCCGTCGGCCAGAGTCTCCGCCGCGATCGCCGGGGTGAGCGTCCACCAGTTCAGGACGCCGAAGCGCAGGTCGGGATGTCCGCGACGCAGATGGTCGCCGGCGATGGACAGCGACGCCTGATTGCCGAAGTGACCGTTGACGGCCAGGACCCGGGTGATCCCCGACGCGCCAGCCCACTCGACGGCGTCGCGGACGATGTCGGACAGGCACTCGGGGGTCAGCGAAAGGGTGCCCGGCAAGACGGTGCCGTGGCCGTAACTCGAGCCGACGGCGATGGCGGGCAATACCGGGGCACCGGTCCGGGCGGACACCGCGTTGCACAGTTCCGTGGCGATGACGGTGTCGGTGCCGGTGGGGAGGTGGGGGCCATGCTGCTCGGTGGCGCCCACCGGCAGCAGGGCGACCTCCCGCGGTCGCTCGCGCGCGAGATCCTCGATCTCCGGCCAGGTGAGTTGTTCCCAACGCACCGGCGCGTTCGCAGGCAGGCTCGAGGTCATCGGATCAGAACATCGTGAGATAGGTCTCGCGCTCCCATTCGGACACGCGGGAGTGATAGGCCTCCCACTCCTCGACTTTCATCCCGACATAGGCGGAGACGAACTCGTCGGGGAAGACGGTGCGGGTGAGCGGGTCGACCTCGAAGGCCTCAATGGCCTCCAGCAGGGTGCGGGGCAACCGGGTCGCCCTGACGTCTCCACTCCGTGGGCCGGTCGCCGTCCAGTCGTAGGTCAGGTCTTCGATCGGATCACCCGGGTCAAGTCCCTCGGCGACCCCCTCCAGTCCGGCGGCCAGCAGGAAGGCAGCCGCCAGGTAGGGATTGGCCGCCGAATCGACGCCCCTGTTCTCGATCGCCGGACGGTTGCGGGGTAGGCGGAGCATGCAGGATCGGTTGTTGTCGCCGTAGGCGGCCCAAGTGGGGGCCCATGAGACCGTGCCGTCGGACAGGCGCGGTTGCAGCCGCTTGTACGAGTTGACCGTCGGGGTGCAGATGGCGGCCAGGGCGGGGGCATGCCGCATGATGCCGGCAGCGAAGCTGTACGCCGTCTTGCTCCATCCCTTTCCCCGATGGTCCTCGGGGTCGCGGAAGAGATTCTGCCCGGACTCGGCATCGGTGAGGCTCATGTTGAAGTGGGCTCCCGATCCCCAGGCATCGGTGTACGGCTTGGGCATGAACGTCGCCATCAGCCCGCATTGCTTGGCGATCTGCTTCGCCATGAGGCGGAACAGGGTCATCCGGTCGGCGGTGACGAGCGCGGGAGCGAAGTCGAAATCGAACTCGACCTGACCATCGCCTCCTTCGTGGTCGAAGCTGAAGGCACCGAAGCCGCACTCCTTCATCGCCCCGACCATCGGTCGAAGGAAGTCCATGACGTCGAGGGTTGCCTCGACGTCATAGGCCGATGTGGGGCGGAGGCGCCCCGACGCCTTGTAGGGAACGAGCTCTTCGGGGGAGGGCAGGGTCGCACGCCGCGCTTCGGCGAAGGGCTGGACCACGTAGAGCTCGGGCTCGATCCCGAGTTGCATGACGTAGCCGGCGGCCGTGGCGGCGTCGATCTGCCTCTTCAAGATGGAGCGGGTGCAGTGCACGAACGGCTCGGTCCCACCAAAGAACAGGTCGGCCGTCATGTGTGCGAACCTGCGATCCCAGGGGAGCACGCACAGCGTGCTCGGGTCGGGCACCGTGACACACTCGTCCTCCGTCGGCGTCATCTTCCCGAGATTTCCCAGCCCGCGCGGCGTGTAGCGCTCATGACCCGCCATGAGCTCGGGCAGGTGCCCGATCGGGACGCACTTCGACTTCGCCCTCCCGGCGATGTCGATGAATGAGGCAAAGACGAACTCGACCCCCTGCCCTTCCAGGTCGGCTGCCACTGCCGCGTACTTCTCGTCAACGTCGAATGATGTGTCCATGGGTGTGCTCCTGTACATGACGAGACGGTCCGGGGTGCCTCGAAGAGGCGCGGGACCCTAGGTGCAGCTCAGTTGTGCGAGGTCCTTCGGGTTCAGTCGTCTATTCCGCTCGTTTCGATCGTGGATGCGACGGGCACGGGGCCGATCATCCGGGGTGGAGCGTGGCCAGCTCCAGCATCCATGAGTCGGCGACAATGTGGGCCTGGGGGACGCCCTTGAGCCATGGCTGTGTCACCATGGTGTCGTCCTTGTCGGCGATGTTGAACCAGCAGCCGCTGCTCACGGCCTTCTCCACCGCCTGGTTGTAGAGGGCGTTGGAGCCGGTCTCCACCGCCTGGCTGTCGAGGGCCGCTTCTCCGGGCACGTTGCAGCTCATGTACTCGAGTCCGCCGGAGGGGTCGAAGCTGATGTGGGTCCAGGTGTAGGTGTTGTAGGTGTCCGGCCAGAAATAGTCGATGAGCATGTTGGGCTGGGACGGCCCCGCCGCTGTCGACGCTGATCCGACGGCGGCGTAGATCTCCGAGGTCTGATAGCCGACCACCTTGGTCGAAAGGCCGTCCGCGCCCAGCTCAGCACCGATGTTCTCGGCGAGGAGCTGGTCATCGGAGGCACCGGTGTCGTACCCGATGGTGAAGGTTCGCTTCGAAGCCGGGAGGGAGGCCACCAGCTTCTTGAGCTTGGCCGGGTCGTAGGGGATGTCCTGCTTGCCGTACTGGGTCGGCAGGAGTCCCTTGGGACCGGCCTGCGTGGCCACGGTGGCCCGGCCCGGGAACACGCCGGCCACCAGGGCGTTGGCATCGATCGCCTCCAGCAGGTCGATGCGGTTCTTCGTCGTGGTCAGGAATCCCTTGTTCTCGTTGACGTAGGCCGTCTCCGCCTGCAGGGTGGGAAGGTTGTAGACGGACACCTTCGAGTTCCTGCTGTATTGGGCGATTGCCGACGTGGTGAGGTTGTTGAGGATGGCGTCGAGCTGACCATCGTTGAACTCGATCTCCTCGGTGGACAGATTGTCGATCACCGGCAGGTTGATTGTGGTGTAGTACGGCTTGGATCCCCAGTACTGGGGGAACGCCTTCATTTGGTACATCACCCCCACCTTGGCCTCGGTCAGGGTGTAGGGACCGGTCCCGATGTCGTGGGTCTCCAGATACGTCTGGTCGTTGTCGCTGCCCGCGTTGGCCGCCAATGCGGTCGGGCTCTCCATCGCGGGGCCGTAGGGGGAAGCCAGGTAATCCAAGAAGGCGGTGTTGGGGGCCTTCAGCGTGATGACCGCCGTGTAGGGGCCGGGCGCCTGGACGGAGGCGACATCGGCGACCTGGTAGGCCGGCCCTCCGTTGACAGCCGTGCGCCGGGCGAAGTCGGGGGCGATGGCGGCCGATGTGAAGGGCGTGCCGTCATGGAAGAGCACGCCGTGGCGCAGTTGGAAGGTGTAGACCAACTTGTTTGCCGAGACCGTCCAACTCGTGGCGAGCTCGGGCTCGAGCACTCTCTTGGGCGTGTCGGCCTCGTAGGTGAGCAGCCCCTGATACATGTTCCTGGTCAGTAGGAGCCCTGACCCGGCGTAGTACACGTCAGGATCAGGGGGCTGACCGGGGTCCTGCAGGAAGCTGAGGTTCAGCGTGTGACTGGTCGGATACGCGGCAGCACCGGCCGGGTTCGATGTGGCGAACGACACGATGGGCGCCGCGGCCACCACCACCAACCCGGAAGCGAAAAGGGCACGGCGCAACGGCCCAGGCGTGCGTTTCGCCGCACCGGTGCGTAGCGCGTGGAGGACTCTCCCGATCATGCTGCTCCTTTTTGCGCGACTGCGGTGTCGCATGAGGCGGCATACGCCGCAAACTGGTCGATCACTTCAGAGGTGGTGCGGCAGGCCCCGCGCTGGAGGTATTCCATGGCGCTGAGCGACGCGTCGTGGCGAGCCTGCGTCGACCCGATCACGCAGTCTCTGACGACCCGCATGTGGTAGTCGTGCTGATGGCCGTCCGCGAATGTGTAGTGCACGCACACGTCGGTCAAGCCGCCGATGAGAACGAGGGTCGACGCCCGTAGCCCCTTGAGCAGTATCTCCAGATCGGTGCCGAAGAAACAGGAGTAACGGCGCTTGGCTATGCCGTATTCGCCGACGCCGGGCGTGAGGCTCGGCCACAACTCGGTTCCCGGGTCACCCTCGACACAGTGGACGGTCTCCTCACCGTCGAGCTCGCGTCCGAAGTCGACACCGTCGCGTCGGTGGGCTTCTTGGAAGAAGACCATGGGCACGTGCGCTGCTCGGGCGGCCTCAACAATGCGCTCAGCCCGAGCGATCATCTGCGCCGATCCGTTCATGAGTGCGATACCCGTTTCTGCGGCCGGCATTCCATAGCCGCGTTGGATGTCGATGACGACGAGCACCGGCTTGCCGATGAACATCTGGGGAGCTTCCGTCACGATCACCTCGACTCGTCGTGGTATGTCGGCTCGTTCCGGTGACCGAGCCGTAGCTGCGAGTCAAACGCTCTTCTGTTTCGGGTCAAGCACGAGAAAGTTTCCATTCGATGAACAAAGTTTCCGCACTCTCGTGCGCGCCACATCGTCGGATGCGGCGCGTCCTTCGTTCTCTCCAGCGACTCAGGTGTGGGGGGGCGTCTCGAGTCGTCGTAGGTGCGCGGGCATGGAGCGGATGCGCGCCGCACGCACGCCGCAGAGACGGAGCGCTCCGTCGGCGATGTCCGAGGGTGTGCTGGCGCGCCGTCGCATTTGCGGGCGCCCCGTGATCACACTTTCGACCAGACCAAAGACCAGGTCACTCGCGCTTCCCAGTTCACCGGGCGCGAAGAAGTTTCCGGCCATTCCCCGGGCTATATGGTCCATGTACTCCTTGAACAGTTGCCGGCGCCGGCGCCAGAACCAGGCGAATTGGGGGCTGCGCACCTCAGGGAGCAGTTGCAGGGCGCCGAGGTTGTGGGGTCCACGGCAGAGGTTGGCCACGTCTTCTCTCGTGAGCAACCACAGTGCGACATCAGCGTCGAGACTCCCGAGCGAGTGACGGCGCGCGAAGTCGAGCGTCGACCGCACCGTCTGGTCGAGAAGGTCGGTGAGAATCTCCTCTTTTCGGGCGAAATAATGAAACAACGAGGCCTGGCGGAGTCCCACCGCCAGGGCAATGGTGCGCGTGGACGTGGACGTGTAGCCGTCCCTCTCGAAGAGAGCCGCGGCCGCCGCGAGGATGTCCGCGCGCGCGTCGCCCCCTCCTTCATTGGGCACCACTCGCGGCCGGCCGACCGGCCGACCCGTTGCGGAACCTGTGCTGAGAGACGTCATGTTAAGGACGCGTGAAGCGACGTCCGATTACCTGGCTTTCTATCATCTGATAGATAATCATGGGAACACGCTACTGTCTAAAGCGAAGAGAGGATGGGGATGACAACCCCGGAGAGTGGTCCGACGGCGACGACGCTGGGCGCGCGCGACCACGCGCGGGCTCAGAGCGGCACCGTCGTGGGGCACATGCCCACCGTTCCCGCATCGTCCTACCGACCAGCTCCCGACGGACTCGATCCCTCACGGCTGGTGTGGGCGGAGCGGATCGCCCCGGGTGGCTATGCACACCGGGCGGTGGCGCCGGGAACCACGGTGCGCCTGTCCGATGTCGAGTCCGACGCCTGCGCCCACGTTGTGCTGTTCCGATCCGACCAGCCGTGGGAGCGCCTGTGCGTCGCCGACACCGTCAAGGTGCAATGGCAGGCCTATACGTCGGCCGGGCAGTTGCTGCTCTCCGATCAGGGTCGCGTCCTGGCGTCGGTCACGGCAGATACGTCAGGCCACCACGACAGCATCTGTGGTACCACGACGTTGCGCGGCAATCGCGCGCGCTACGGATCCGGCAGTGCGGAGGGACCGTCTCCGGCCGGACGGGAGCTCTTCGTGCTCGCCGCGGCCAAACACGGGCTCAGTCCCCGTGACCTCCCTCCTTCCGTGTCGTTCTTCAAAGGGGTACGGGCCGAACCGTCCACCGGACGGCTGGTCTGGCTCGGCGGGAGCGGGTATCCGGCGACGATTGAATTCAAGGCCGAGCTGCCCCTGCTGGTCCTGATCGCCACTACGACCCATCCGCTCGACCCCCGTCCGATGTGGCACACCACAGCCTTAGAGGTACTGGCCTGGAGCGGATGCCCCACGGGACCGCAGGACGATCTGTGGACGTCGACACCCGAGCGCACCAGGGCCTTCCTCAACACGGCGGAAGATCTCGCCGGTCGCGCCGGTCTCGCGCCAGGGCGGCCCGGATGAGTCTGGTCACCGACGAGGTGGTGCCCGCACGAGCCCCGTGGTCGGGCGTCGTCCCCGCCGGTGGGACCATCGAGTTCGTCGATCTCTGCGGCAATCAGGCGGTGGACTGCCTCTTCTACGTCGCCGCCGACACGGCGGAGCGCTACAGCGCGCCGGACACGGTGGCCGGGCAAGGCTCGATCTTCCTCACCACGGGGAGCGTGCTGCGCTCCAACCTGGGTCGCCCCCTGCTCACGGTGATCAGCGACGATGTCGGTCGTCACGACACGTTGGGAGGCGCGTGCTCCAAGGAGTCGAACACGCTGCGCTACGGGCATCACACCCACGCCCAGCATGCCTGCGTGGAGAACTTCCTCATTGAGGGCGCGCGCTGGGGCCTGGGCAAGCGCGATCTGGTCAGCAACATCAACTGGTACATGAACGTTCCCGTCGAAGCTGATGGAACGCTGGGCATCGTCGACGGACTTTCTGCCCCGGGTCTGTCCGTCAAACTGGAAGCGCACGTCCACGTTCTGGCCTTGGTGTCGAACTGCCCGCAGATCAACAACCCGTGCAACGGTTTCGATCCGACGCCCGTGCGCGTCGTCGTGGAGGCACCTTGAGCCGACCAGTCTCGCTCGGCAGCCTGCTCGTGGCCAACCGCGGGGAGATTGCCGTCCGCATCATGGCCACTGCGGCCAAACTGGGGCTCAAGACGGTGGCGGTCTATTCGGATGCCGATCGGGGCGCGCCGCACGTGCGCATGGCCGACCAGGCCATCCGCCTCGGGCCCGCCCCGGCCCGGGAGAGCTACCTGCTCGGCGACGCCATCATCGCCGCCGCCCACGCCAGCGGCGCTGCGGCCATTCATCCGGGGTATGGATTTCTCTCGGAGGATGCGGACTTTGCCCGGCGGGTTGAGGCCGCCGGCCTGGTTTTCATCGGTCCCACGCCCGCCCAGCTCGAACTGTTCGGCGTCAAGCACACCGCCCGCGCCGCCGCCGCCGCCGCCGGGGTGCCGCTGCTCGAGGGCACGGGCCTCCTGGCCGACGTCGACGAGGCACTGGGCGCCGCCGAGGCCCTCGGGTATCCGGTGATGGTGAAGGCGACGGGTGGGGGGGGCGGCATCGGGATTCAGCCGTGCGACGGGCCCGGAGACCTCGCCGACGCGTTTGCGCGGGTGGCCCGGTTGGCCGGCGCGAGTTTCGGCAATGACGGGGTCTTCCTGGAACGGCGGGTGGTGCGAGCCCGGCACGTCGAGGTCCAGGTGATCGGCGACGGCGAGGGTGATGTCGTGGTACTCGGGGACCGGGACTGCACGTTGCAGCGACGGAACCAGAAGGTGGTCGAGGAGGCCCCGGCGCCCAATCTGCCCGATGCCGTGCGCGAGGTCATCGCCCGGACCAGTGCGCAACTGTGCCGCTCCGTGCGGTACCGATCGGCGGGGACGGTCGAGTTCGTCTACGACGTGGACAGCGCCGAGGCGATGTTCCTCGAGGTCAACTCCCGCCTCCAGGTCGAACATCCCGTCACCGAACAGGTGTGGGGGGTCGACCTGGTCGAGCTCATGCTGCGAGTGGGCGACAACGACCCGGACGCGCTCTCCATCGCCCGCGCCGCCCGACCGAGGGGCGTGGCCGTCGAGGCGCGCGTCTACGCCGAGGATGTCGGTCGCGAGTTTCAACCCAGCCCCGGGCTGATCACCCAGGTGAGTTGGGCTCCCGGGACGCGGATCGACGAATGGGTGGAGGCGGGTACCGAGGTCTCCCCGGCCTATGACCCGTTGCTCGGCAAGGTGATCGTCACCGGGCCGGATAGGGGGTCCGCCCTCGACGCGTTGGGCGACGCGCTGGGCGCCAGCACAATCGGTGGCGTCGAGACCAACCTCGAGTTCGTCGCGGCAGCGTTGGCCCTTCCCTCCGTACGCTCCGCCACGCACACCACGACCTCGTTGGCCGAGTTCCCCTTCGTGCCGAGCCGGCTCGACATCGTGCGGCCGGGGACGCAGTCCACGGTGCAGGCATGGCCCGGGCGTCAGCACTTCTGGTCTGTCGGCGTGCCCCCCTCGGGGCCGATGGACGACAGATCGTTTCGCGCCGGCAACGTGGCGTTGGGCAACGCCGAAGGTGTGCCCGGCCTGGAGGCGACGCTCGAAGGTCCGGCCATCGTGTTCAGTGCGCCCACCTGGGTCTGCGTGACCGGTGCGCCGGCTGAGGTGACGGTGGACGGCACACCGGTGCCGATGGGGGTGCCATTGTGCGTGCCGGCGGGGGGCACGCTCGAGGTGGGTTCGATCGGACCACCGGGCATCCGCGCCTACGTCCTGGTACAGGGGGGATTGGATCTGCCCGAGTACCTCGGGAGCGCCGCCACCTTCACGTTGGGCGGGCTGGGCGGGCTCGGGGGGCGGGTCCTGCGCGCCGGGGACGTCCTGCACCGGGTGGAGGCGGCCGCGGAATCGCCCGCGCCCAGCGCGGACGCCGTCGCCGATCTTCCGGTGCTCGCGCAGGAGTGGGAGATCGGCGTGGTGCCCGGACCGCACGCAGCTCCGGAGTTCTTCACCGACGGCGATATCGCGACCTTCTACGACACCGCCTGGGAGGTGCACTACAACTCCGCCCGCACCGGCGTGCGGCTGCTGGGCCCCCGCCCGCAGTGGGCCCGCAGCGACGGGGGCGACGCCGGGCTCCACCCGTCCAACATCCACGACACGCCCTATTCGGTGGGTGCCGTCAACTTCACAGGGGACCTGCCCATCCTGCTCGGGCCCGACGGCCCCAGCCTCGGGGGGTTCGTCTGCCCCGCCACCGTGACCAGTGGCGAACGGTGGAAGCTCGGACAGCTGCGCCCCGGCGATACGGTGCGGTTCGTCCCGGTGCCCGCCGTCCGCGGCGTGACACTGCTCCACCACCGTGCCCACCCCGATCTCTCCGGCGTCCTCGAACGCCGCCAGGTTGGGGGCACGCCGGAGGTCACGTACCGCGCCAACGGGGATGACAATCTGCTCGTCGAGTACGGAGCCATGGAGCTGAGCCTCTCCATGCGCGCCCGCGTCCACGTCCTGTCCGAAGGGATTTCGGCGGCCGGAATCGACGGCATCATCGACCTCACTCCCGGCGTGCGCACGCTGCAGGTGCATTTCGACCCCCGTGTGGCGACGCTCTCCGGGGTCCTGGACGCGGTGGCGGCCCTGGAGGACGGGTTACCGGCCACCGAACAGCTCGAGGTGCCGAGCCGGGTCATCCATCTTCCGCTCTCGTGGGACGACCCGGTGACGCACGAGGCCACCGCCCGCTACGCGGCGGGCGTGCGCGACGACGCGCCCTGGTGCCCGTGGAACATCGAGTTCATCCGCCGCATCAACGGATTGGCGGATGTCGACGACGTGCGACGCATCGTGTTCGACGCGTCGTATCTCGTACTCGGCCTGGGCGATGTCTACCTGGGGGCTCCCCTCGCCACCCCGATCGACCCGCGGCACCGTCTGGTCACGACGAAGTACAACCCGGCCCGGACGTGGACGGCCGACAGCACGGTGGGGATCGGGGGGGCGTACCTGTGCATCTACGGCATGGAGAGCCCCGGCGGCTATCAGCTGATCGGGCGCACGCTGCAGATCTGGAGCAGCTATCAGCAGAGGCCTCCTTTCGAGCCGGGCACGCCATGGTTGTTGCGGTTCTTCGACCGGATCCGCTGGTACCCGGTCACGGCGGAGGAGCTGCTCGATGCCAGGGCCGATTTCGCGGTCGGTCGCCATGGCGTGCAGGTCGAATCCGGGATCTTCCGCCTGCGGGAATACCATGAGATGCTGGCCCGTGAGGCGGTGTCGATCGAGGAGTTCCGCCAGACCCAGTCGCGAGCATTCTCCGCAGAACGGGGTGCGTGGGAGGCGGCCGGGGAGTTCGCCCAGCGAGAAGGGGCCGAGGCCAACCCGTTGACGGCCGAGTACACCCCGCCCGCCGGGGCCACCGTGATCAGCGCCCCGATGACGTCGAGCGTGTGGAAGGTCGACGTGGCGGCGGGTGAGGAGGTCGAGGCCGGACAGGTCGTGGTGATCATCGAGGCGATGAAGACCGAGACGGCCGTGGTCACGCCGTGCGCCGGGACGGTCATTGAGGTCGTCGCCCTGCCCGGGTCCCAAGTGGCCACCGGTGCCCCGCTTGTCGTCATACGCCCCTCGTGACGGTGTCGTACCGGACCGAGGAGTCCCGCCCGGCCCGGTCCGCGGTGGCCCGGTCCCTGGCCGCCATCGCCGCCGCGGAGCGGAACGAGGTCTGGACCAGCCGGTTTCCGGACGAGGCCTTGTCCGCCGAAGCCGACCGCATCGACGACGCCGCTGCCGCGGGCCTCGAACTCCCGCTGCTCGGGCTGACCTTCGCCGTCAAGGACAACATCGATGTGGCCGGCCTGCCCACGACGGCGGGTTGTCCCGACTTCGCCTACCTCCCGGCCGCCCATGCCCCCGCTGTGCGCGCGCTCATCGACGCGGGCGCGGTGTGCATGGGCAAGACCAACCTTGACCAGTTCGCCACCGGCCTCGTCGGCACCCGCAGTCCCTACGGGGCGGTGCGCAATGCCGTTGACCCGACCCGGATTTCGGGCGGCAGTAGCAGCGGTTCGGCGGTCGCGGTGGCCCTCGGCCTGGTCGACCTGGCGCTGGGTACCGATACCGCCGGATCGGGCCGCGTCCCCGCCGCCCTCAACGGGGTCGTCGGGATCAAGGCCACGTTCGGCCTGGTCTCGACCGGCGGGACCGTCCCGGCGTGTGCCTCGTTCGACTGCGTCAGCGTGTTCGCGCCCGACGTCGCCCTGGCCGAACGGGCCATGGCCGAGCTGACCGGGCCTCGTGGGTACGCACCGGATCGGCGCTCCTATCCCGTCAACACCCCCCTCGGGCCGCCGCACCGACCGGTGGTGGCCCGGCCGGCCGGCACGGTGCTGGACGTGCTGGACCCACCCCGGCGGGACCGTTACGAGGCCGCCATCGCCCATCTCGCGGCCCTCGGCTGTGAGATGGTCGAGATCGACCTCGACCCGTTCCTGCAGGCGGGCCTCCTCTTGTACCAGGGGGCATTCGTCGCGGAACGCTACGCCGCCGTAGGGGAGTGGATTGACGCGCACCGAGATCGGGCCGATCCGACGGTCGGCGCCATCATCTCCAGCGCGGGAGCGTTGCGAGCGTCGCAGTTGGCGTCCGACACGGCGCGCCTCGCCGGCCTCCGTGTCGCGGCCGCCGGGGAGTGGGAGCGAGTGCGTGCCACCACCCTGCTCCTGCCGACGACGCCGATCCACCCCACCCTGGCCGAGGTGGCGGCAGATCCCGTCGGCGTGAACACCCAGCTCGGACAGTTCACGACGTTTCTCAACCTGCTCGACATGTGCGCGGTCTCGGTGCCGTTCGGCACCTCCGACGGGCTGCCGTTCGGTATCAGCTGCATCGGGCCGGCGTTCACCGACCTCGTGCAGGCCGACATGGCCGCCCTGCTCGAACGGGGAGGCGACGCGCCGGGCGATCTGCACGTTCCCGGTCCGTGGCACGCCGCACGTGCCGCCCGCCCGGCACCGCCGGGAATCCCCCTGGCCGTCGTGGGCGCCCATCTCAGGGGGCAGCCCCTGAACCGTGAGATCACCGACCGGGGTGGCCGGCTCCTGGCGGCCACCCGTACCGCAGCGACGTACCGCCTCTATGCGCTCGCGACCGCTCCGCCCAAGCCCGGCTTGCGCGCGGTCTCCTCGGACGGCCGGTCCGTTGCGGTGGAGGTGTGGGAACTGCCCCCGTCGGGATTCGCCGACTTCGTGGCGCACGTGCCCTCACCGCTGGCGATCGGCTCGGTACAGCTCGTCGACGGTTCACGCGTCCCCGGTTTCCTCTGCGAGCCCGAGGCTCTCGACGGGGCGGAGGACATTACCGGGCATGGCGGATGGCGGGCCTATCTCGACTCGAAGGCCAGCGGGGGGTGAGGGCGCCACGCCGACGCGTGCCGCCCTATCCGTCGAGGTAGAGCAGTGGTCGGCGCCCTTCGTTCAGGAGGGTGCCGATGCCGTCCTTCTGGTAGGCCAGTTGGAGATCGATGCGTTGGACGAGGAGCTCCGGCGGGTGGGTGGAACCGGGGACGGCGCGTGTCGCTTCGGCCACCACCGTGCCCGTTGGCGCCACAATCCGGCTGGCCCCCAAGAGCGTGGTCGTCGAATGGGCGCCGCACTGGTTCGATTGGATCCACCATTGACTGTTGGCCAGCGCCAGTGCCGGGTAGAGCACGTCCCAGGTCGTGGCTCCCTCCACCTCGTACGCCGCAGGCGCCACGACGACCCGGGCGCCGCGCCGCGCCAGCGTCTGGGCCACCTCCGGGAAGTCCCCGTCGAAGCAGATCACCACCCCGACCACGCCGAGCGTCGGATCCTTGAAGGTGGTGAGGCGGTCCCCCGGGCGGAAGATGGCGGGCTCGGACGTGGGGGGATAGAGGTGTGCCTTGCGGTGCCAGGCCACCAGGTCGCCGTGCACGTTGTAGACCAGCGCCGTGTTGTAGAGGGCGCCGTCGTCACCCAGCTCGGGGACACTGCCGGCCACCAGCCACATGGACGCCGCGCGCGCCGCGTCGGAGAGGCGTCGGCTCCGGGGCCCGTCGCGCGGCTCGGCGGCCTGGTGGGCGTCCTCGTCAAGAGAGACCGGGTCGTAGCCACAGGGCCACAGCTCGGGAAGGACCAGCAGTTCGACCCCCCGCGCCGCGGCAAGGTCGATCATGTCGAGCGCGACCTGCAGGTTCCGTTTGGGCTCGCCAGGCGCGGCCAACCACTGCGCTATCCCGACTTGGAGATCTCGCTTCACGTTCGCTCCTGGCCCGCCGTTACCAAAGGCTCCTCATTATTTGGTGCTCCCACGGTAGGACCCAACCGTTCGTGGCCGGTTTCGGCTACATGAACGCACTGTTACAAGGTCCGGCGGCCATTGAGGACCGAGAGCGGCCGGCATAGCGTCGCCCGGGGCAGAGAGGACGAGCCGATGGCAGAGTGGGCGGGACGGATGGATATGCCGTTCGTGGGAATTCCCTCGTTCCTGCGCGCTCCGGCCCTCGGTCCCGACGAACCCGTCGAGGCCGATCTGGTGATTCTGGGTGCACCGACCGACGAGGGTTCCCCGTTCATGCCCGGCTCCCGTTTCGGGCCTCGTGCGATCCGGGAGCACTCCCTGCGCTTCATCACCGGCGAGCCGGGCTATTTCGACCCCTCCGCCGGCCGGCACTTCCTGCAGCGGGAGATGGGCGAGCGACGGATTGTCGACCTCGGCGACGCGGACATCATCCCCACCAACGTCACCGGCACGTTCGACAACATCACCGCCCTGGTGGCCCGGGCGGTGTCCCGCGGGGGCACCCCGATTGTGTTGGGCGGCGATCATGCCATCTCCTACCCGGTGGTGCGGGCCTTCACCGATCCTCTCTACGTCGTCCATTTCGACGCACATCTCGACTACATGCCGTTCGTCCATGGGGCATCGATGACCAACGCCCACGCGTTTCGGCACATCGCGCACATGCCCCATGTCCTCGGGCTGGTGCAGGTCGGCATCAGGAGCCTGCGCTCGACGGAGGTGATGTGGCGTGACACGCTGGCGGACGGCAACCAGGTGGTCACGATGACGGAGTTCCGCCAGCGGGGCCCCGACGAGATCGCTCGCCTTCTTCCCAAGGGAGCCCACTGCTACATCTCCCTCGACATGGACGTCCTCGATCTGTCCCTGGTGCCGGGCTGCGTCTCGGCCGAGCCTGACGGGATGCTGTACGCCCAGCTGCGTGACACGCTCATTGCGTTGACCGATCGTGCCCGGATTGTCGGATTCGACCTGGTCGAGGTTAACCCCCAACTCGACGTGGGGACTGGCGTCACCTCGTATCTGGCCGCTCACACGATCGTGGAGTTCCTCGGTCACCTCTGTGACAGTGCGTCCTGGAAGGCGCTGCGGGTCAACCCCCCGGCGTCCGGGCCATCAGGGTGACGAGGTCGTAGAGCACGTGGGCCGCCGCGATGGCGGTGATCTCGGCGTGGTCGTACGCTGGTGCCACCTCCACGACATCCGCGCCGACTATGCGCAGGTGGTCCAGGCCCCGCAGGAGGCTCAACAGCTCACGGCTGGTCAACCCACCCGCTTCCGGAGTCCCCGTCCCCGGCGCGTGGGCCGGGTCGAGCACATCGATGTCGACCGAGACGTAAAGGGGCGCGTCACCGACCCGCTCGACGAGCCGGCCGACGATGGCAGCGGTTCCCTCCCGGTCGACATCGGTCGTAGAGACCTGGACGAACCCCATGGCGGCGTCATCGGCGAGGTCCCCGCGGCCATAGAGCGGTCCCCGCAGCCCGACGTGGGCGCTGTGCTCACGCAGCAGGAGCCCCTCCTCCCAGGCCCGGCGGAAGGGGGTTCCATGGGTGAACCGTTGACCGAAATAGGTGTCCCACGTATCGAGATGCGCGTCGAAGTGGACCAGGGCGAGCGGACCGTGCCGGCGGGAGGTGGCCCGGAGTAGGGGGAGCGCAATCGTGTGGTCACCGCCGACGGCCACGACGCGCCCACCGCCGGCGAGCAAGGAGTCGGTGGCCCCCTCAATCTGCGAAATGGCGGTCTCAATATCGAAGGGCGAGCAGCTGATGTCGCCCGCGTCGACGACCTGGGCCTGTTCGAACGGAAGGGTGTCCAGCTCGGGATGGTAGGGGCGCAGCAGGCGCGACCCCTGCCGCACCGCACTTGGCCCGAAGCGCGCACCCGGCCGGTAGGACGTCCCGCTATCGAAGGGGACCCCCACCAGCGCGATGTCCCAGTCCGGAACCTGGTCGATCGTCGGCAGCCGGGCGAACGTGGAGGGACCGGCGAAACGGGGCACGACCGTCGCGTCGGCCGGGCCGCGGGGCGGGCGCCCCACCTCCTCAGTCATCGATGGCCTGGTAGACCAATGCGCGGAGCTCGGCCCGGATGGGGTACGTCACGGAGGGGATGAGCTGGGTCATGAAGACGGCGAAGAGATCTTCGACGGGGTCGATCCAGAAGGCCGTGCTGGCGGCGCCCCCCCAGTAGAA
>JBEKWB010000009.1:0-106497 GCA_049513455.1 Acidimicrobiales bacterium | reverse complement strand
GGTCCGTGGTCACGAACCATGTACTATACCGGTCGGTCGGTACAAAAAGGGAAGAGCGATGATCGGTGAAATCGAGATCCCCGAGTCCTTCCCCAGTCCCGGCGCGGTCGACGGGAAGAGGGTGGTCATCACCGGTGCCAGCCGCGGTCTCGGGGCCCTGCTGGCGCATGCGTTCTCCCACGCCGGAGCGTCCGTCGCGCTGGTCGCCCGTACGGAAAGGGACCTCAAGGCCGTCGCCGCCAAGCTCCCCGGTCCGTCCCTCGTCCTGAGTGGCGACGTGACGGACGAGGACTTCAACGAAGAGGTGGCCGACGCTGCGGTGTCCGAGTGGGGGGGCATCGACGCCTGGATCTGCAATGCCGGCATTTCGCCGATCGTGGCCGGTCCGCGCCAGACCGAGGCCTCGGTCTGGCGCCAGATTCTCGAGGTGAACCTCACGGGTGCCTTCCTCGGTGCCCGCGCCGCGGCCCGGGTGATGCGCGAAGGGGGACGCCTGATCTTCACGGGCTCGGTCGTGGGTGAGCGGCCCCGCAAAGGGTTGACCGCCTACAGCGCCTCCAAGGCCGGGGTGGTCGGCGTGGCCAAGGGCCTGGCGCTCGACCTGGCCCCCGCCGGCATCACGGTCAATGTCGTGGCTCCCGGATGGTTCGATTCGCCGTTGGCCGAAGGCTGGAAGAACAACCCGAAGCTCTCCGACGCCATCACCGGACACACCGCACAGCGCCGCTGGGGGGCGCCGATCGAACTTGTGGGCGCATACCAGTTCTTGGTGTCCGACGCCTCCTCGTTCGTCACCGGCACCGTTCTCAACGTGGATGGCGGATACTTGTTGGTATGACGCCACCACGTCGGGTCATTGCCATCACAGGAGCCGGCGGCGCGCTGGGTGCGGCGGTGACGCGCCAGCTCGCCGGGGAGCCGGACACCGATCTGCTGCTGAGCGACGTCAGCGCAGCGTCGCTCGAGGCCACCGTCGCCGCCCTCCCTCCAATCGAAGGATCGGTCGAGACGGCGCTCGCCGACGTCAGCGACTTCGCAGCAGTCGAGGCCGCCATCGCGTTGGCGGTCGAGCGCTTCGGCCATCTCGACGTGCTGATCAGCAACGCGGGCGTCCTGTCGCCGAACGGGCGGATCCACAACCTGGCCACCGAGGACTGGGAACGCGCCTTCCGGATCAACGTCCTCGGCGCCGTCAACGGGATCCGCGCCGCGGTCGGCTTCATGCGCCCTCAGGGCTCAGGCTCCATTGTCCTCACGGCGTCGGTCGCCGGGATGACGGCATGGTCACACGCAGCGCCGTACTGTGCCACCAAGGCGGCCGTGATCCAGCTGGCGAAGGTGGCTGCGGTGGAATACGCCCGGGACGGGATCCGCGTCAACTGCGTGTGCCCGGGGACGTTCCTCTCCGCCATCCACGACGGTCTTCCCCCCGAAGCGCTCGACGCCGTGGCGGCGCGTCACCCTCTCGGCCTCGGATCGGCCGCCGACCTGGTCGGGGCGTACTCCTACCTGGCGGGTGACGGGTCGCGCTGGACAACCGGATCGGCGCTCGTCGTCGACGGCGGGTACGCCGCGCCGTGAGCGCGGCTAGTGGTGCGGTGCGGGGGTCGGGTTGATGATCCCGCGCATGAAGATCTCGGCGAACGGCTTCGCCACGTCCCGGGCCGACAGCCGACCGCCGGCCTTCAGCCACAGGTAGGTGTAGTTGTGCATCCCGAGCCATGCCATGGCGGTGAGCCTGGGCTCCACGTCACGAAACTCGCCGGAGTCGACGCCGGCCTGGAGCACCGCCTCGACCCGTCGCTCGTACTCGCGGCGGCGGCCGCGGAAGGCGGTGGCGCGCTCGCCGGTCAGCGCGGGGAACTCATGCAGAAAGACCCAGACGTGATCCGGGTAGCGGTGGATCACGTCGAGCAGCTCGTCGCCGAGCATGGCCAGCTGTTGCGAGGGAGAGCCGCCGGCTTCCGCCACGCGTTCGGCACCGAGCATCACTTCGTCCATCACCCGGTCGTGGATGGCCGCGAGAAGCTCCTCTTTGGAACCGATGTAGTGGTAGAGGGCGCCCTTGCCGAGGTCGTTGGCGGCACAGAGCTGCATGATGCCGGTGGCGTGGTAGCCGTGTTGCGCGAAGACGGGTGCTGAGGTGTCGATGATCACCTGGCGACGCGCTTGCCAGTTCGCCCGGCGGGGAGAGTCATCGGCTGCTTCCGTCCGTGCCATTGGCAGCGAGGTTAGACCGCGCCACAAGTTAAATCGCGCGATCCGAAATGGATGCCGTGTGTCACACCCCCACGGCAGAGTAGAAGCCGTGATCGCCCCGGATAAGACGGCCCTGCGAGTGGGCTCGGCAAAGCTCATCGTCGATGGCACAGATACCACTCTCGTCCGCAAGGCGGAGATCGCCCTGCGCCCTTCCCGGGTCCGGGCGCGCCTGCTCACCCAATTACTCCAGCTCTCGCGTGACATCTACAACGGTGCCCTCCAGCACCGACGTGACGCCTGGCACATCACCCGGAACTCTCCCCGGCCAACCTCGATCAGCCGTTTCGACCAGTTCAACGAGGTCAAAGAGCTCAAAGAGGTGTGCCCGGCCATCGGCCGTTTCGGTATCACTCCGGTCCGCGGCGCCATCTCCCGCGTCGACGAAGCCTTTGGCGCGTTCTTTCGGAGGGTAAAGCACGGCGAGACCCCCGGCTATCCGAGGTTCAAGTCCCGAGCCCGCTTTCGGACCATCTTCTACGACACCCCGACCGGGTGGCATCTGCGTGGCATCACCCCGTGCCTGCCCCACCAGGATGGACGTCCGGCCCAGGCGGTCGCGGCAGCGCTCCACGTCCAAGGGGTCGGTGAGATCCCTTTGGGCCAAGGAGCGGTCCGGCAGCTACGCCGGCTCATCGCCCGCGGTGGAGAGCCCCGGACCTTGACCATCACCCGCACCCACTCAGGCGCCTGGCGGGCCTGTGTCGGGTTCCGCGGGGTGGCCCTCAAACCCCTACCCGAGACCACCGACATTGGTGGGGTGGACCGCGGCATCTGGGTGACTGCCGCCTTGCCCGACGGCACGCTGCTCACCTGCCCCCCGTTTCTCAAAGAGGCCCGAACCCAGATCGCCGAACTGCAGCGCCAACGCGAGAGAAGCGAAAAGTTCTCGCCGGAGTGGAAAAAGATCAACAAAGCCGTGGCCAAGGCATACGCCAAGGCCCACCGGCGCTCGGAGAACTGGGCCCGCCACTGTGCCATCGACATTGTCTCGCGCTATGGCGTCATCGCCCTCGAGGATTTACAGCTCGTCAATATGTCCAAATCAGCCAAGGGGACGAAAGTGTCCCCCGGGAAAGGAGTCGCCCAGAAAAAGGGACTGAACAGGAGCCTGCTGGACGCTGCACTGGCTCGACTGGCCTACTGGATCTGCGTGAAGGCGGAAGAGGCCGCACGCAGGGTCTGGAAGGTCGACCCGAAGGATTCGTCGAGGGAGTGCATTGCCTGTGGGCACACCGAAGCAGCCAACCGGTGCCGGGCCAGATTCACCTGTACCAGGTGCGGACACACCTCGCACGCCGACGTCCACGCGGCCCAGGTCATCACCGCACGGGGCCAGGTGGCCGAGACGTCATGGCGTGCGGCCGGCTGCCCCGTGGCCAAGAGGCCCGTGCCGAGGAACCGGCGGCGCCAGGCGGACGGGCCATCAAGCAGCACGGGGCCGGGTCGGCTCCTTACGCACAAGTCACGCGAAGGCGCGACTTAAATTGCGGCGGACCCTTAGCGGGCCGTCCCGACGAGAGGTTGCGTCCCCATCATGACCTCCGCCCCGGTGACGCAGCCGGATCTGAACTGGTTCGCCGTGCTCGCCCACCACGCCACCCGATCGCCCGAGAAAGCGTTCACCGTGTTCGAGGGCGAGACCACGACGTATGGCGATATGGCCCAACGCGCCACTGGACTGGCGGGCGGCCTGGCCGGGCACGGGGTGGGCCGTGGCGAGGTGGTGGCGCTCCTCTCTTACAACAGTCCGGAATTTCTCGAGACGATCTTTGCCGCCAACTACCTCGGCGCCATCGCCATGCCGATCAACTGGAGGCTCGCCGCACCCGAAGTGCGCTACATCCTCGAGCACTCCGGAGCGCGGGCACTGGTCTGCGACGAGCGACTCATCGATCTGGCCAACGAGGCGATCGAGGGCATGGATGGGGCGCTCCTGCGTGTGTGTGCGTCGCCGGCGGCACCGGCTGGGTGGACCGCCCTCCCCGATGTGCGTGTACGCCATTGGGGTGAACCCCGCGTCCCCGCGGCGGCCGACGACGTCCACCGTTTGATGTACACGTCGGGTACGACGGGACGGCCCAAGGGCGTCATGATCACGCATGCCAACCTGGCCTGGAAGAACCTGGCGCACATTGTGGAGTTCGGCTTCACGAGCGACGATCTCGGGCTCGCCTGTGGCCCGCTCTACCACGTCGGCGCGCTCGACCTCACCACTACCACGCTGATCGCCGCGGGGGCCACGACCATCATCCATCGCGCCTTCGACGCCGCCGACGTGGTCGACGAGCTCGAGCGATCGCGAGTGACCACGGTGTGGCTGGCTCCCGCCATGGTCAACGCGATCATGGCGTTGCCCGACATCGAGCAGCGTGACCTCTCGTCGGTGCGGGTGGTCATCAACGGGGGGGAGAAGATGCCCATCCCGCTCATCGAGCGGGTCACGCGCGCGTTTCCCCGGGCCTGGTTCGCCGATGCGTACGGCCTCACCGAGACCGTGTCGGGCGATACGTTCCTCGACCGTGACAGCCTGATCAGCAAGCTCGGCAGCGTCGGCCGCCCGTGTCTCTTCCTCGACCTCGACATATGGGACCAACAGGGGGCTTCGGTACCTGCGGGGGAGCGCGGGGAGATCGTCATGCGGGGACCGAAGGTATTCAAGGGCTATTGGCGGGACCCCGAGGCGACCGCCGCCGCGTTTGCCGGAGGGTGGTTCCACACTGGGGACATCGGCGTGCGCGACGACGACGGCTATCTCTACATTGTGGATCGGTTCAAGGACATGATCGTGTCGGGCGGTGAGAACATCGCCAGCTCGGAAATCGAGCGGGTGCTCTACGAACACGACGCCGTGCTCGAGGCGGCCGTCGTGGCCCGTCCCGATGACCGGTGGGGAGAGGTTCCCGTGGCCTTCGTCGTCCTGCGCGACGACGCCACGGCGACCGACGACGAGGTGCTCGAGCACTGCCGATCCCAACTCGCCCGCTTCAAGGTCCCCAAGGAGATCGTGTTCCTCAGTGCGCTGCCGCGCAATCCGTCGGGAAAGGTCCTCAAGCGCGAGCTCAGGGCCGGCAACTGAGCGGGACCAGGAGCGGAACTGGCATTCCTCAAAATGAAGAAGTAGGTTCTCGTCGTCGTGAACGACGAGTCCGGAAGGGGTACGGCATGCGAATCGGCTTGATGATCGGGCCTGAGCGAGGCCGCTACCGATCCAAGGTCTCCCGACTCGCGGCCGACGCGCAGTGGGCGGAAGAGGCCGGCCTGGCGACGGTCTGGATCCCGCAGATCCCCGATGAGTTCGATGCGCTGACCGCCGCCGCCGTCGTGGGCGCCGCCACGACCCGCATCGAAATCGGGACGGCCGTCGTGCCGGTCCAGCCCCGCCACCCCGTTGCGCTGGCCCAGCAGGCCCTCTCCGTGCAGGCCGTCTGCGAGGGTCGTCTCGCGCTCGGCCTGGGCGTCTCGCATCATTGGATCATCGACGAGATGATGGGACTGCCCTACGCGCGGCCCGTGGCGACCATGCGCGCCTACCTCGACGTTCTGGACCAGGCACTGGGCGCACCCGGTCCGGTCGACGTCGAGAACGAGTTCTTCCGCGTGCACAATCCGCTCGACATCACCGACGTGGCGCCGACCCCCGTCCTGCTCGCCGCGCTCGGGCCCTTGATGCTGCGGCTCTGCGGCGAACGGACCGACGGGACCATCTTGTGGATGGCCGACGAGCGTGCCATCGGATCACACATTGTGCCGACGCTTACCCGGGCCGCCGAGGCGGCGCACAGGCCACCGCCGCGGATTGTGGCGGGCATCCCGGTCTGTCTCTGCGGCGATCAGGAGGTCGAGGTCGCCGTGGCCCGTACCAACCGGATATTGAGCGAGGCCGAGGTATCCCCGAACTACCAGAAGCTGCTCGACCACGGCGACGCGCAGACCGTGGGCGACATACTCGTGGCCGGGAGCGAGTCCACCATCGTGAAGCGCCTCCACGCGTTTGCCGATGCCGGCGTCACCGACATCTCCATGAGAGTGGTGCCCATCGGGGAAACCCGCGAGGAGCTGATCACCTCCTCCACGCGTACGCGCGCGCTGCTCTCGTCGCTGGTGTCATCGTTCTGAAACTGTGCGGGGGCCCGCCCGCCGCTACAGGGGTACCAGAGCCGGCAGCCGCTGGCTCGTGAGCAGCTCGACCCCGAGTTCTCTGGTCAGCGAGCGGGAACCGCCGAAGAGCGCATCGAGCACCAGGACGCGCCGCACGTAGTGGTGGAACTCGTGCTCCGTGGTGAAGCCGATGCCCGCCAGCACCTGCTGGCAGTGACGGGCTGCAGTGCGTGCTGCACGCCCGGCCAATGCCTTGGCGACAGCCGCTGTCGTGGGGGATCCGTCCTCCCAGGCCGCCCCGAGCATCGCGTCCGCGGCCTCCAGGGCGACGAGCGTCTCGGCCAGGCGGTGACGGACGGCCTGGAACTTGCCGATGATCTGATCGAATTGGGTCCGCTCGACGGCGTGTCGTCGGGCCAGTTCCAGCATCTTCCTCGAGGCGCCGACCAGCTCATGGCCCACGGCCAGCTGACAGAGGGCTACTGAGGAGGACCAGGCCGATGGAGGCAGTTCCTGCCGTGCCGCCGAGCCGTGCAGCAGCCTGCCGGTGACCTCGAGAAGTCCGAGCTCGGCGTCCATGCCGTGGATCCGGCGCAGTGCCAAGTCGGCCGTGGGCACAATCGCGGCGATCGCTGCTCCGCCGGTCCGGGCCACCACGAGCGCAACCTCGTGGTCCTGCAGCGCGGCACCGCCCAGTCCGCGGACGACGAGCTCGTCGCCCTCGAGCTCGCCCGGCGGGGCCCATTGG
The DNA here is from genome assembly GCA_049513455.1 of Acidimicrobiales bacterium. Lineage (GTDB taxonomy): Bacteria > Actinomycetota > Acidimicrobiia > Acidimicrobiales > RAAP-2 > Bog-473. The sequence continues at coordinate 99,389 of JBEKWB010000009.1, read as the reverse complement.
CCGAGAGGGGGCAGGACGACACCGGTAACCGGAGATCCCTTCAACTCCAGGCGATGCAGGAGGACATGGTCCAGGGACGAGGACGAGGCGTGTTCCGAGCCCTGGAGCCTGAACAGGGTCGCCACCGCCGTCTGCGGGTCCAGCGCGAGAGCCTCGTGCCACCCGAGCTCGAGCAGGGCCGTATCCAGCGCCTCTCCGCTGTGCCCTTCGACCGCGTGCTCCAGGCTCCGTTCGAAAAGGATGCGGTCGGCCGGGTCCATCATCGGTCCGGTCCGAGGTCGAGGAGCCGGCGGGCGATGATGTTCCGCTGGATCTCCGCAGTACCGCCATAGATCGTCGCCGCCCGCGAGTACAGGAACTCCCGTCGCCAGCGCTCGCTGGTCGGATCGTCCCCGATGAGGATGTCCGTGGACAGCCCGTCCGCCACCAGGTCGAACACCGCCTGCTCGGCCGTGGCCACCAGAACCTTGTCGATGGATGTCTCCGGTCCGAGGTGTTCGCCCCCCGCCAGCCGTCGTTGCGTGTTCCTCGACCGGGCGCGCAACGCATAGAGGAGTTGGGCCACCCCTCCTACTGCCACGGGGTCGAGGGCTCCGGGTGGCGCGGCCAGGAGAAGGCGCTCCAGCCGGCGATGGAGGAAGGCGGCCCGGTGCCACAGCGCCGTGCTCCGTTCGTAGGGCAGGAGGTCCATGGCGACCGCCCAGCCCTGCCCCTCCTGGCCGAGCGTGCGGTCGAAGGGCACGTCGACGTCATCGAAGAAGACCTCGGAGAACTCGGCCGCGCCGTGCATCGTCTCGATGGGCCGCACCGTGATGCCCGGGCTTTGCATGTCGACGAACAGGGCGGTGATCCCCTTGTGGGCCGAGTCCGGTGTGCCGGTCCGGGTGAGGAGCACGCAGCGGTCGGCAAACTGGGCGAGGCTGGTCCAGACTTTCTGGCCGGTGACGCGCCACCCCCCGGCCGTGCGCGTGGCCCGGCACGAGAGCGAGGCCAGATTGCTTCCCGTCCCCGGCTCGGAGAACCCCTGGCACCAGGTCTCGTCGCCACGCAGGAGCCGCGGCACCATGGCGGCGGCAAGCTCGGGCGTGGCGTAGTCGATCATCGTCGGGGCCAGTACCTCTGTCATGGAGTAGATACCGGGCTCCACCATGTCCCGGGCGGTGAGGGCCTCTCCGAGGTAGGCGCGCAGGAGCGTGGACCCTCCAAGGCCTCCTACGCGGGGCGGCCAGCCCCAGCGCATGAAGCCGGCCTCGTAGGTCAGGCGCTTGACCGTGGCCAGGTGGGCCATCTGCTCGTCGAGCGTCGCCGCGGCTCGGCGGTCATCCGTGAGGCGGGACTCGTTCTCGTCGAGCCAGGAGTCCAGCGCGCGGCGGAACTCGGCGAGCTCCATCAATGCGTGGGCGCGGGTCGAGTCGGGTCGTGGGCCCGGCCGGAGTCCCGGGCGCCGCTCTTGCGGAGAAACGTCATGGACCGGGTCTGCAGGCGCCAGCCGTCGGGCGTGCGGCGGTAGGTGTCCGAGTAGTAGCCGATGCGCATATCGTGCGTCGTCTGCTCGACGAAGCACAGCGGCTGCTGGCCGTCCCCGACATCGCCGTCGAGGTTGAGGACGGGGGGGCCCACCAGGAAGAGCCCCTTGGGCGCCGCCGCCACCAGCGCCGGGAAGTCGGCCAGTGCATAGGCGTCCCCGAAGGCACTGTAGGTGCCGTCCGGGGTGAAGACCTCGAGGACCGTGTCGATGTCGTCCCTGGTCATCCCCACGGCGTAGCGGGCCAGCAGCTGTTCAATCTCGATCACATCGTCGATCGGCGGTTTTGGCATTACCCCTCCTCATAGCTGTAGACGGCGTGCACCGACGAGCTTGTCGGCACAGCCTGACAGGTAAGTATCCAGCCTTGCGCCACTTCGTCGTCGGAGAGGGCGTTGTTGACGTGCATGGCAACCGTCCCCCCCACCAGCCTGGCCATGCAGGTGGCGCAGCTCCCCGACTCGCAGGAGAACGGCGGGGCCAGGCCCATCTGGCGGGCCGTCTGCAGGATGGTGGTGCCCGGCCGATAGTCAGCGGTGCTCGTGCGCCCGTCCAGCTCCACGGTGACCTGGGTCGCCGCCTCTCCCCTGGCCGTCGTCGGGGAGGGTGAGGGCTCGACTTCCTGGATCCACGCGGCCGGGGTGAAACGCTCGATGTGGATGCGCGCCGCTGCAACCCCACGCGAGTGAAGGGACTGCTCGACAATGTCCATGAACGGGCCGGGCCCGCAGATGTAGAACTCGGAATCGTCCGCACCGTCGGCGAAGTCCCCGATGGTCTCGGGTCGCACGAGCCCCCGGTCGATGTCGAGGTGGTGTGACACCGACAGGCGGTCGCCGTACTGCCGGCCGAGTGCGTCGAGCTCGGCTCCGAAGATCACGGCGTCGCGGTGCTGGTTGGCGTAGAGAAGTCGGACCCGACGGGTGGTGGTGGCGAGAGCCGTCTTCACCAGGGAGAGCACCGGCGTGATCCCGCTTCCCGCGCTGAACGCAACGACGTCACCGTGGCCGGGCCCCAGGCGGAACACCCCGGCGGGTCGAGTCGCCTCGACGGTGTCGCCCTCCCTCAGCTGGTCGTTCATCCAGTTCGACACCACGCCACCCGGCGTCCGTTTCACCGTGACCTTCAGTTCGGGGTCCACCGCCGGCGAGGACGACATGGAGTAGCAGCGCAGGTGCACCCGGTCATCGACGTGGACCCGGAAGGTGCAGAACTGGCCCGCGTCGTAGACGAACAACGGCCTGAGCTCCTCGGGCACCTCGAGCACGAATGAGCTGGCCTCCGTCGTCTCGGAGATCACCCGGGCCACGCGCAGCCGGTGGAACCCGTGGTCGTGTGCCGTGCCTGCTGCGCCCTCGAGAGGGCGCGAAAGAGCCATGTTTTCAAACGATAACGTAGTTCTCTTTCAATGGCAATTGCGCTGACAAGAAGGACAGGCCCGGAGGTGGGGGGAGGCCGGCGGGGGCCTTCCGAAACGCTCGGGAGTTCCGGTGCGCGGCCTGGTCTCACCTCCGTCACCACCGGGCTGGAAATGCTATTCTTCAAAACGAGCAATCTTCCTCTATCGTCAGTCGGCCCCGAAGGAGAAACCGGATGACCGTCCTCACCACGGAGCAGCTCGGCCCGACCGTCGGTGCCGCCGTCGTCGATGTCGATGCAGAGCGCCTGCTGAACGATGCGTCGCTACCGCAATGGATCCTCGGAGCCCTCGACGCCCACGGGGTCCTGGTCTTTCGCGGCCTGCACATCGACGACGCCACGCAGGTGGCGTTCAGCCAGAGGCTGGGGCGTGTGGTGGTCCTCGGCCGGGGGGAGAACCCCGAGATCTTCAGGGTCACGCTCGACCCGGCGAAGAACCCGGCGGCTGAGTACCTGCGCGGGACCTTCGACTGGCACATCGACGGCTGCACGGACGACGTCCCGATCATGGCCACACTCCTGAGCGCGCACGCGGTGGCCGAATCGGGGGGCGAGACGGAGTTCGCCAGTACCTATGCGGCCTACGACGACCTCTCGGACGAGGAGAAGCAGCGCTATCTCGCGCTGCGCGTCGTCCACACCATTGAGGCGTCACAGCGGCTGGTCAACAAGGACCCCTCGCCAGAAGAGGTTGCCATCTGGCGGTCGCGCCCTTCGAAGGAACATCCGTTGGTGTGGACGCACCAATCGGGGCGGCGGTCGCTGGTGCTCGGGGCCACCGCCTCCCATGTGGTCGGCCTGGACCGCGACGCGGGGCGGGCCCTGCTCGACGACCTCCTGGCGCGGTCGACCACGCCAGAGCGGATCTACCGCCACCAGTGGGCGGTCGGCGACCTGGTGGTCTGGGACAATCGCGGTGTGCTGCACCGGGCGTGCCGGTACGACGCCGCGTCACCCCGGGACATGCACCGCACCACCCTGCACGGAGACGAGCCGATCCAATGAGCTTCGAACGAACAGCCATCGTCACTGGCGGAGCCTCGGGAATCGGGTTCGCCATCAGCGAACGATTGGCGGCCGAGAACAACGCGGTCGCCATCTTCGACCGTGACGGCGACGCCGCCGAGGCGGCTGCGGCAAAAATTGTGGCAGCCGGCGGCACTGCCATCGGCCTGCAGGTGGATGTGACGGACCGGGGGCAGATTGATGAGGGTGTCACCGCCGTGCGCGAACAGTTCGGCCGGCCGACCATCCTGGTGAACAGTGCCGGGCTCGACGGGTTCGACCGCTTCCTCTCCATCACGGCCGAGAAGTGGAGCCGCATACTCGCCGTCAACCTGACGGGCACCTTCGACTGCTGCCAGGCGGTCGTGCCCGACATGGTCGAGGAGGGGTGGGGCCGGATCGTCAACATCTCGTCGTCGAGCGCCCACGGCGGCCAGCCGCTCATGACCCATTACGTGGCCGCGAAGGCGGGGGTGATCGGGTTCACCAAGGCACTGGCGCTCGAGCTGGGCCCGAAGGGGATCACCGTCAACACCATCCCGCCCGGATTCATCGACACCCCGATGCTGCGGGCTTCCGAGCGCAAGGGCCTGCTGGGCGAGGGGGTCGAGTACCATGCGGCGCGCACGCCGGTACGCCGGGTCGGCCGTCCCGAGGACATCGCGGCGACGTGCGCCTTCCTCGTTCGCGATGAGGCCGGCTACATCACCGGGCAGGTCATCGGTGTCAACGGTGGCCGGAACACCTAGGGCGGCGCGGATCGCGCCGTTGCCCCCCCGGGAGTGGCCGGAGGAGATGCGGGCGGCGCTCGCCGCCCTGAGGCCCGCAGACCCGCGCCACCCCCTCCCGCAGACCAAGGATCGCCCCAAGGCCCTCAACGCCCTCGGCACCCTGGCGCGTCACCCGGCCCTGACCATGGCGTTCAACACGTTCAACGGCTACATCCTGTTCGCCTCGACCCTCACCCCCCGCCAGCGGGAGCTGCTGGTCCTCCGCGTGGCCACCCTCCGTGGCTCGGCCTACGAGTGGGAGCAGCACCGCGTCCTGGCGGCCGACGTCGGACTGGACGCGGTCGAAGTGGAGCGGATCGCGGCCGGCCCGGACGCCTCCGGATGGTCCCCGCTCGAGGGCGCCATGCTGCGGGCGGTCGACGAGTTGATCGGGGCCGGTGAGATCGCCGATGCCACATGGCAGCTCCTGGCCACCGAGTTCGACGACCAGCAGCTGATGGATCTGGTGTTCACGGTCGGCGCCTACGAGATTCTGGCCCTGGCCTTCCGGTCCTTCCGGATAGAGCTCGACGAGGATCTTGTGCGGAAATGAGGTTCTCATATTTGAAGATCTGTGATATCGTGGCGGGGTCCCAAGCGGAACTGGAGGAGAGACGTGGCGCATTTCGCGAAGCCCAGCGAAGGTAGCTGGACCGAGCACTACCCGGAGTTGGGCACCGGGCCCGTGTCGTACGAGGACTCCATATCCGCCGAGCACTACGAGCTCGAGCGCAAGGCGATCTTCGGCCGGACGTGGCTGAACGTCGGCCGGGTCGAGCAGCTGCCCCGTTCGGGCAGCTACTTCACCAAGGAGCTCGACGCCGCCGGGACCTCCATTGTCGTCGTCCGCGGTCCCGATGGCACCATCCGCTCCTTCCACAACATATGCCGCCACCGTGGCAACAAGCTGGTCTGGAACGACTACCCGCGCCAGGAGACGAGTGGCACCTGCCGGCAGTTCACCTGCAAGTACCACGGCTGGCGTTACTCGGTGGAAGGGCAACTGACCTTCGTGCAGCAACAGTCGGAGTTCTTCGACCTCGACACCGAGGACTACGGGTTGGCCGCCGTCGCGGTCGACACGTGGGAGGGGTTCATCTTCGTCAACCTCGATCCCGACAACACGACCTCGGTGCGCGAGTACCTGGGGGATCTGGGCGCGGGCATCGCCGGCTATCCCTTCGACCAGATGACCCAGGTCTACAAGTACCGGGCCGATGTCGGCGCGAACTGGAAGCTGTTCATCGACGCCTTCGCCGAGTTCTACCACGCCCCCATTCTCCACGCGAAGCAGGCGACCGCCGAGGAGTCCCGCAAGCTCTCCGGTTACGGCTTCGAGGCCCTGGCGTACGAGCTCGACGGGCCCCACGGCATGGTGTCGTCGTGGGGGGGCATGTCGCCACCGAAGGACCTCGACATGGTCAAGCCGATCGAGCGGGTCTTGCGCAGCGGCCTGTTCGGCCCCTGGGAACGCCCCGCTATCGGCGGCCTGGACCCGTTGCCCCCGGCGATCAACCCGGCCCGCCATCGGGCCTGGGGCGTCGATTCGTTCGTCTTCTTTCCCAATTTCATGCTGCTCGTCTGGCAGACGGGGTGGTACCTGACGTACCACTACTGGCCGACGTCCTACAACACGCACATTTTCGAGGGAACGCTGTACTTCGTTCCCCCGAAGAACGCCCGCGAGCGCCTGCAGCAAGAGCTCGCCGCGGTCACCTTCAAGGAGTACGCGCTGCAGGACGGCAACACGCTGGAAGCGACCCAGACGATGCTCGAGTCGAGGGCCGTCTCGCAGTTCCCCCTCAACGACCAGGAGATCCTTCTCCGACACCTTCACAAGACGGCCCGGGGCTACGTCGAGGACTACCAGAAGAGCTTTGCGACACCAGTCCGGATCTCGGCCGCTTCCTGAACACGGAGACGAGACGAAATGCCAATCCTGCCGACCGAATTCGGCGATCTCGAGCCCTTTGCCGACTGGTCGCTGGAGAGCGAGGCGGAGCGCTACGCCAAGCGGTTGTCGGGCACGCTGGACGAACTCCAGGCCTTCTACGATGCCGCCTTCCCCCGGCTCGAAGACGCCATGGCCTACATCGACCAGTTCGAGTTCACCGCGCTCCCGCAGAGCGCCACCCGGCTGCTCTGGCTGTGCTACTCACTCGTCAATGCCTCGTTCCCGGTCGAGGTGTGGCGCCAACCTCGCGTCCCCGACAGCGGAGCGGCCAGCCTGGACATGCTCATCGAGCCGGCAGTGTGACCGGTCCCAGCCGTGGCCGATCCCCGTCACCGAGCAAGAACGTGATTCTTCCCAGCGAGGCAATGATTCCCCGCTGGCGAGAAATGCGCCGTGCCCTGAACCGTAAGATACGCTCTTACGGGTGATGAAGAACAAACTTGTGGCCGAGACCCCCGAAACAGACAGGCTCAGTTGGCGGGAGCAGGCGGTGGCCCGCTCATTGGACTCTGCTCGCATCCGCGCCGAAAGTCGCGTGCAGCGTTTCCTCGACGCGGCCATTGAGCTGCTGAACGCCGGTCCGAGCAAGGATTTCACCGTGCAGGAGGTCGTCGAGCGCTCCGGCCAGTCGCTCCGCAGCTTCTACCAGTACTTCGGCGGCAAGCACGAGCTCCTGCTGGCCCTGTTCGAAGAGTCGGTGCGGTGGACGGCCGACCATCTCCGTGACGAGATCGCAACCGAGGAGGGGGCGCTCGAGCGGCTGCACCGCTTCGTGGTGGAGTACTACCGCCTGTGCCGTCCGGTGGAACAACCGACCACGGTCGTCAATGCGCGACCTCCCATAATGGCGGAGTTCGCGCAGCAGCTGCTCACCACGCATCCGAAGGAGGCTGCCCGGGCCTTCGTCCCGCTGGTGGCCCTGTTCGAGGAGTTGCTCGATGAAGCCGTTGCCGCCAAGTCGATCCGTGAGGACCTGCGGCGGGGACCGACCGTCGGGGTCGTGCTGGAAGTGATCATGTTCAACGCCTTCTCGTCGACGATCGGCGGCTCCTCCGTCCGTCCTGAGGACGACGGCTCGGCGGAGGAGCTATGGAAGTTCGTGCTGCACGGGATCGGGAACATCGCTCCGGCGTGAACTGACCGCGTTCGTCAACGGGCGCTGTCCTCGTGGCGGTAGACCAGCCCACCCTTCATCACGAAGCGGACGTCCTCGGTGACGCCGATGTCGACCAACGGGTCACCCGGGACGGCGATGAGGTCAGCGAAGAGACCGGCCTCGAGCCGGCCCCGGTCGTCGACATCGATGAGCTCCGCCGCCACGGTCGTCGCGGCGCGGATGGCACCGAGCGGAGTCATGCCACGATCGACCAGGGCGATCAACTCCTTGGCGTTGCGCCCGTGGGGTATGGCCGGCGCATCGGTCCCGCAGGCGATCCGGGCGCCGCGACTGATGGCCTTGCTGATGGTCTCCCTGGCCCGGGGGAACACCTCGGCCGCCTTCGCCTGGAGTTCCGGGGCCGCTTGCGACACGTCCATGCCGTCGGCCAGGTACGTCGTCGCCACCAGGAAGGTGCCCCGTTCGATGAACAGGTCGAGGGTCTCGTCGGTCATCAGCGACCCGTGCTCGATGCAGTCGATGCCGGCTTCGATGGCGGCGCGGATCCCCTGGTCACCATGGGCGTGGGCGGCGACCTTGAGCCCGGCCCGGTGCGCTTCGTCGACGATCGCCCGCAGCTCCTCGTCGGAGTACTGCTGGGCACCCGCCGGACCGGTGTGGGACATCACGCCGCCGGATGCACACACCTTGATCACCTGGGCGCCGTGTTTGATCTGGTACCGCACCGCCTTGCGGACCTCGCTGATGCCGTTGGCGATGCCTTCCTCGACCGTCAACTCCATGATGTGCGGCGCGAAGGCCTGGAACATGGTGGGGTCGAGGTGCCCACCCGTCGGTGTGATGGCATGCCCGGCCGGCACAATGCGCGGCCCGTCGATCCAGCCCAGGTCGATCGCCTTCTTCAGCGCCACGTCCAAAAGGATGCCCCCGGTCTGGATGAAGAGGCCGAGATTCCGTACCGTCGTAAAGCCGGCGCGCAGGGTGCGACGGGCGTTGGCCACCGCCCGCAAGGTCCGCACGGCCGGGTCGTCCTGGACGGCGGTCAGCGGGCTGCGGTGGTCGGGTCCGCCGAGGAGGAGGTTCACCTCCATGTCCATCAGCCCGGGGAGAAGGGTCACATCGCCGAGGTCGATGACGGTCGTATCGTCGGGGACACGGTGCGGATCGACCTCGACGATGCGGTCGCCCTCGACCAGCAGGTTGCCCGGCACCAGTTCGCCCGCCACGACGTTGAGCATGCGGTCGCTTCTGACCTGAATGTGGGCGGGCGTCTGCGAACGGGCCATCGTGTGCTCCTTGCCTACGGAGGAATGCAACCTATGAGAATGGTAGTCTCGATTCGATAGAGTGCAGTTGCCGATGTGGGTGGGCGCGCTGTTCGCCGTCGGCCCATCTGCCAGCCAATCGTCGGAGGTGAGGCGTGACCGCCATACTGCAGGGTGTCAGGGTCCTCGAGGTCGCCGAGCACACGTTCGTGCCGGCCGCCTCGGCTCTGCTGGCCGACTGGGGCGCCGAGGTCATCAAGATCGAGCACGTGGAGCGGGGCGATGCCATGCGGGGCCTCGCCTCGACGGGTCTGGCTCTCATCCCGAACGACGTCCATGTGCTGCTCGAGCACTCGAACCGGGGGAAGCAGAGCCTGGGTCTCGATCTGACCTCAGCCGAGGGCCTGGACATCCTCTACAAGCTGGCCGGCACGGCCGACGTCTTCCTCACCAACAAGCTCCCCAGCGTGCGCTCGAAGCTGAAGATCGGCGTGGACGAGATTCGCGGCCAGAACCCCCGCATCATCTACGTGCGCGGGACGGGTCAGGGCGAGCGTGGACCGGACGCCGACAAGGGGTCCTACGATGCCCTGGCGTTCTGGGCCCGATCGGGCGTGGCGGCAGGAGCCACCCGGCCCGAATACGACCTCGTTCCGGTCCCGCCGGCGCCCGGGTTCGGCGACTCCATCGGCGCCATGACGATTGCGGGAGGAATCCTCGGCGCCCTGTTCCATCGTGAACGTACCGGCGAGTCCACCATCGTCGACGTGTCGCTCCTCGGGGTGGGGATGTGGGCCATGGGGCAGGCCATCGCCCTCTCGCTGGTGCTGAACGTCCCGTGGGCCCCTCCTCCCGCCGATCGGCTGTCGTCCAACCCGCTTTCGAGGAACTACCAGACCGAGGACGGGCGCTCCCTGGCCTTCACCTGCTTGCAGGCGGGCAAGTACTGGCCGCCCCTGTGCGAGGCCATCGGCCGTCCGGAGCTGGCGACGGATCCACGCTTCGCCGACCACGCGGCACTCCTGGAGAACAGCGCGGCCGCGGTCGAGATCCTCACCGACGTCTTCGCCTCGGCCAAGCTCGAGGCGTGGCGCGATGTGCTCGCCTCGTTCAGCGGCCAGTGGGCGGTCGTGCAGGACACGCTCGAGGCCGTGGTCGACCCGCAGACCGTGGCCAACGGGTACGTCCAGGAGTGCCACACGGCCTCGGGAACCCCGTTCCGGTTGGTGACGGCTCCGGTCCAGTTCGACGAGGAGCCGGCGATACCCGGCCGGGCCCCGGAGTTCAACGAGCACGGCGACAGCATCCTCGCCGGGCTCGGGCTCGACGAAGATGCCATCATCGACCTCAAGGTCCGTGGCGTCGTCGCCTGAGCGCGACGACAGGAGGGGATGAGATGACGGTTTTCGATGCATTTCGGTACGACAACAAGCGCGTCCTGGTAGTGGGTGGGGCGACCGGCATGGGTGCGGCCGCCGCCGAGCTGGCCCGGGACGCGGGGGCCGAGGTCGTGGTCGCCGATGTCGCCGCCATCACCCTGGCCGGCGTCAAGGCGGTGCACGTCGACCTGGCCGAGCGGGCCTCCATCGACGCTGCCGTCGACGTGTGCGGCGGCCGGGTGGATGCGCTGTTCTCGTGCGCCGGTGTGGCGGACGGGACGGACGGCATCGAGAGGGTCAACTTCATCGGCCACCGCCACCTGATCGACCGTCTGCTGGAGCGGGACATGCTCCCGCGGGGTTCGGCCATCGGATTCATCTCTTCCGCCGCCGGGCTCGGCTGGGAGGCCAACCTGCCGCAACTTCAGGAGCTCTTGGCCACGCCGGACTTCGACAGCGGCGTGCAATGGGTCAACGCGCACCACAAGGCGGACTACCTCTCGTCGAAACAGGCTGTCTGTGCCTACGTCGCCGCGCACGCATTCCCCTTCGGCAAGCGCGGGATCCGCATCAACGCCATCTGCCCCGGACCCACCCGGACGCCGCTGGCCGAGGCCAACAAGGAGACGTGGTTGGCCTTCGGGGCCGACTATCGCGGCGAGCTGGGGACGGAACCGTCGACCCCCCTCGAGCAGGCCTACCCGCTCGTCTTCCTCTGCAGCGACGCCGCCGCCGCCATCACCGGCATCACCCTCATCACCGATGGTGGCTACATGAGCTCGGGCATCACCGGGTCGTTCCCGCCGGCTACGGCCGCCGCCAATTTTCTGTTCGGGCGCTCCTAACCCACCACCTGGGCGCGGCTACGCCGGCGCTCTGGGGGTAACGGCCACCGAGGGGATGCTGGCGCTGGCACCGCAGCGCAGCACCATGTCGACGACGCGAATCAGCTCGCCCACCTCGACCAGCGAGCCCGCCAGCAGGCTGCGGGCCTCCCAGATCGGATGGAACTCCGTTATGAGGTCCGGGTCCCAAGCCGAGATGAACTCCGTCATCGACGGCCCTTCCCCGCCCGCACAGTCGCCCACGACGACCCTCGTGAACCCCACGGCCGGATGCTCCGCCCGCCACGACTCGACCAGTTTCTCGAGCGCCGCCTTGCTGGTGGCATAGACACCCAGGCCGGGCCACGGAGGGGTGAGGGAGGCGGAGACGGAGGAGAGGTACGCGGCCACCCCAGCCGAGGCGGTGAGATACGGAATGGCGGCCGCCGTCACCAGCGCGGCGCCGATCACGTTGGTGCTGAACGAGCGTTGCCAGGCCTCCACGTCGGCGTCGACCAGTCGACCCAGGTGTCCCACACCGGTGGAATAGAGAAGAGCATCGATGCCGCCCAGCCCGGCGGCCGCCTCTTCAATGGCGGACCGGCAGGACGAGGCATCGGTCACGTCGCACTCGATGGCCAACGATCCGGGGCCGGCCTCCTTGGCTGCGTCCACCAGCCGGTCGTGCCGCCGAGCCAGCAGCGCGACCGACGCGCCGCGCTGGCCGAGCCCTATGGCAATGGACCGGCCGAGACCGCTCGACGCGCCGACGACCACCGTTTTCATGATGCGTTCTCCTTCAGGGTGTGATGACGGGTAGTCGCTCCCACCCGCGTACGGTCGACGTCCGGGCCTGTACAGCATTGTCCCAATCGACCTCCCACGAGGGAAATCGCGTCAGGACCTCTTCCAATGCGATGCGACCTTCCAGCCGGGCCAACGCCGAACCGAGGCAGAAGTGGATGCCATACCCAAAGGCAAGCTGGCGATCGATGTCGCGGTGGATGTCGAACGTGTCGCCGTCGGGGAATTTGCGCTCGTCCCGGTTGGCTGATGCCGTCAAGAGGAGGAGGGCACTGCCGGCCGGCACGGTCTGCCCGTGGTGTTCGACGTCTTTGGTGACGTACCGGGCCTGGACGGGCGAGGGCGACTCGTAGCGGAGAAGCTCCTCAATGGCATCGGGCACCAGATCCGGGCGGCCGACCAGCTGTCGGCGCTGATCGGGATGGTCGGCGAGGACCTTGCCCGTCCAGCCGATCAGTCGCGTCGTCGTCTCGTTTCCTGCCGCCGCGAGAAGGTTCACATACCCGAGAACCTCCTGGCGGTCGAGGCGCCGGACGGTCCCGGTCTCGTCCTCGAACTCGGCCTGGAGGAGATCGGTCATGAGATCGTCGGAGGGGTGGGTGGCCCTCCATTCGATGTACTCCTCGAATCCGGACCCGGGGTTCTCAGCGGCGGCGAACATGGTGTCGAAGTCGGGCATCGTGCTGTCCGCCAACCGCAGACCGTGATCGATCTGGTCGCGAATGGCCTCCTGGTCCTGTTCGGGGATGCCGAGCAGCATCCCGATGGTGCGCATCGGCATCTGCGCGCCGAGGTCCTCAATAAAATCGAACCCGCCCGATCCCACCAGCGGGTCGAGGCTGCGGGCGCAGAACTCGCGTACCTTCGGCTCGAGATCGTTGATGTTCCGGGGGGTGAAGACCCGCGAAAGCAGTCGGCGATGGAGGTTGTGCGCCGGAGGATCCTCGAAGATGATCGATCCGGGTGGCAGCTCCATGCCGCTCTTTATGAGCTCGAGAACCGTGCCTTTGCTCGAGATGTAGCTCTCCCAGTCGAGCGAGCAGCGGTCGACGTCATCGAAACGGCTGAGGGCATAGAAGTCATAGCGTTCGTTGTAATAGAGCGGCCGCTCGTCGCGGAGTCTCTTCCACACGGGGTAGGGATCCGAGTCGATTTCGAAGTCGTACGGGTCGTAGTAGATGTCGGAATCCCTCGTGGTCATCGAAATGATCCTTACATAAAAGTAAGAAGAGCATTCTCCAAGTTGAATCCCGACTCCACCAGCCCGAACTGATGGGCGTCATGTCCGTGATCCGACACTGGCGGATCGATATCAGAAACGATACTCTCATATTCTAACAAAATCATTCTCATAGCCAGAAGCAAGTGAGGAAGAGCGATCATGGCGCAACGAGCTCTCAGCATTCCCCTGTTCGATGCCGACAACCACCTCTACGAGACGCGGGACGCGCTGACGAAGTACCTGCCGGAGCGGTACAAGGGCGCCATTGACTACGTCGACGTGCACGGGCGAACCAAAATCGTGGTCCGCGGTCGGATCAGCGACTACATCCCGAACCCCACCTTCGACGTCGTCGCCCGACCGGGGGCCCAAGAGGAGTATTTCCGGGTGGGCAACCCCGAGGGAAAGAGCCGGCGGGAGATCTTCGGAGAGCCGATGAAGTCGATTGCCGCGTTCCGTGAGCCGGCGGCCAGGCTGGCCCTGATGGACGAGCAGGGAATCGATCGCGCCCTGATGTTCCCCACCCTCGCCAGCCTCGTCGAGGAGCGGATGCGGGACGACCCCGAGCTGACCCATGCCGCCATCCACGCTCTCAACGAATGGCTTTACGAGACATGGTCGTTCGACTACGAAGGTCGGATCTTCGCCACCCCGGTCATCACGCTGCCGATTGTCGAGCGGGCCATCGAGGAGCTCGAATGGGTGCTGGCGCGCGGGTCCCGGGTCGTCCTGATCAGGCCGGCACCGGCGTGGGGCTACCGTGGGCCCCGCTCGTTCGGCCTCGAGGAGTTCGATCCCTTCTGGAAGTTGGTGGTCGAGAACGACGTCCTGGTCGCCATGCACTCTTCGGACAGTGGGTATGAGCGCTATGCCAACGATTGGATGGGCAGCGACGCCGAAATGCTCCCGTTCCAGCCCCAGGCCTTCCGGATGCTCTCGGCCTGGAGACCCATTGAGGATGCCGTCTCGGCTCTCGTATGTCACAGCACGTTGTCACGTTTCCCCGAGCTCAAGGTCGCGGTCGTGGAGAACGGGAGCAGCTGGGTCGAACCACTGCTGAAGAACTTTGCCGATCTCTACAAGAAGATGCCGCAGGAGTTCCTCGAGAATCCGGTCGAGGTGATACGGCGCAACATCTACATCAGCCCGTTCTGGGAGGAGGACCTCGGCGCGTTGGGCGATCTACTCGGTGTGGATCACGTGCTGTTCGGGTCGGACTACCCCCACCCCGAGGGACTGGCCGATCCGGCGAGTTACGTCGACGAGCTGACCGGACTCGACGAGGAGTCCGTTCGCAAAATCATGGGTGGGAACCTGGCGCGGCTGATGAACGTGGCTGACATTGCCGTTCGATGACCGGTAGCGGCAGGTGGGTCAGCATCCCGGCGATGCTCGATGCCGCCGTCGCGCGGTTCGGGGGGAACCCGGCCATAGAGGATGGCGCGAGTCGGCTCACCTTCGGCGAACTTCGCGAAGAGGCCCGTTCGTTCGGCGCCGCATTGGTGGCGGCGGCCGTCGAGCCCGGCGACCGGGTGGCCATCTGGGCCTTCAACAGCGTCGAGTGGGTGGTGGCCATGCTCGGCAGTTCGCTGGTCGGCGCTGTGCTCGTCCCCGTCAACACGCGGTTCAGGGGCGCTGAGGCGGCGGACATTTTGCGGCGGAGTCGCGCCCGCGTGCTGGTCACCGTCACTGATTTCCTCGAAACCGACTACGTCTCGATGTTGCGTTCCGCCGGCCTCGAGCTGCCCGATCTGACGACCACGGTGGTCGCCCGGGGACGGGCCGCGGGCGACAGCGAACCGTGGGCTGACTTCCTCGGCCGCGCCACGGCGGCCGGACGGGTCGTCGTCGACCAGCGACGTGAACGTCTGGGACCGGATGATCCGTCGGACATCCTCTTCACCTCGGGGACCACCGGATTGCCCAAGGGGGTGGTCATGACCCACGGTCGCACCCTGTGCGTGGCCACGGACTGGGTGGAGATGACGGGGCTGTGTTCCGAAGACCGCTACCTGATGGTGAACCCGTACTTCCACATGTTCGGGCTGAAGGCGGGCATCCTCGCCTGCATCGCCAGCGGTGCGACGATGCTTCCCGAAGCGGTCTTCGACGTCGATCGCGTCTTGGGCCGGGTCGAGCGCGAGCGGGTGACGGTACTGCCCGGCTCGCCGACGCTCTATCAAGCGATCCTCGATCACCCCGAGCGGGGGAGACGCGACCTCTCCAGTCTGCGGGTGGCGGTGACCGGCGCCGCCGACATCCCTGTCGAGCTCATCCGTCGCCTGGATAGCGAGTTGCCGTTCTCGACCATCATCACCGGGTACGGGCTCACCGAGGCGGGTACGGTCGCGGCGACAGGACCAGGAGACGACGTCGAGACCATCGCCACCACCGTAGGGCGGCCCCGCCCCGGTTTCGAGATTCGCATCGCCGACGAGAGCGGGGTCGACGTCCCGCGTGGAGAGCCCGGTGAGGTCGTCGTGCGCGGCGGCAGCGTCATGGTCGGCTACCTCGACGATCCCGATTCGACGCGGGATGTACTCTCCGCCGACGGGTGGTTGCGCACCGGCGATATCGGCACGCTCGACCGGGCCGGGTGTCTTCGCATCGTCGGACGGGCCAAGGACATGTTCATCGTCGGTGGCTTCAATGCCTATCCCGCCGAGATCGAGAATGCCCTGCTGCGCCATCCCGGGATTGCGCAGGCGGCGGTGATCGGTGTTGCCGACGACCGCCTCGGTGAGGTCGGAATGGCCTTTGTCGTCACGGGGTCGGCGGACCTCACCGGTCCCGACATCATCCGATGGTGTCGGGACCAGATGGCGAACTACAAGGTCCCGAGGGCGGTAGAACTCGTCGATGAACTGCCGGTCAACGCCACCGGAAAGGTGCTGAAGGATGTCCTGCGCGAACGGGCCGCGACGGGTCGCTCGTCGGTGAAGGGGTGAGCGCCGACCCCGAGTCGGGGCTTTCGACGTTGTCGGACCTGCGGGTGATCGAGTTGGGCGTATGGGTGGCCGCGCCCTCCGCAGCCGCGCTGTTGGCCGACTGGGGTGCCGACGTCATAAAGGTCGAACAGCCCGCGGGAGACCCCATGCGCCACGTGTTCGGCTCGTTGGGGATCGACAGCGATATGCCGAACCCCGCCTTTTCCCTGGACAACCGGGGCAAGCGCAGTATCGTGTTGAACCTGCGCCTGCCCGAGGACCGAGAGCAGCTGGAGGACCTGCTCGCGTCGGCGGATGTCTTCATCAGCAATCTCCGGCCCGACGCACTCGACGGGCTCGGTCTGGAGCCTGCCGCCACCGTCGCCCGTCACCCCCGGCTCGTCTATTGCAGCATCAGCGGCTACGGCTTGCGCGGTGACGAGCGGGACCGACCGACCTACGACATCGGCGCGTTCTGGGCGCGGTCGGGGCTCTCGATGCAGATGGCCGATCACCAAGGCACCCCGCTGAACGCGCGCGGCGGCATCGGTGACCACATCACCGGTCTGGCTGCACTGGCCGGCCTCCTGGCCGCCGTGCTCGAACAGCGTGCCACGGGTCGAGGTCGGGTCGTCGAGGTGTCCCTTCTCCGAACGGGTGCGTACGTCCTGGGCTGGGACCTGGGGCTCCAGATGACGCTGGGCAAGGTCGCCCGAGCCGAGCCGAGGGAGCGCAATCAGGCCCCGCTCATGAACCCGTACCGCACCGCCGACGGGCGGTGGTTCTTCTTTACCGGTTTGGAGGCAGCCCGCCACATCGGAGCCGTGTGTCGTGCCCTGGGGCACCCCGACCTGGCGGACGATCCACGTTTTGCCGATGCCGGCGCCATCCGTCGCCACCGGGTGGAGATCATCGCCATCTTCGACGAGATCATCGGGAAGCTCCCTCTCGCCGTCTGGGCCGAACGCTTCGACCAACAAGGCGTGTGGTGGGCCCCGGCGCAGACCCCCGCCGAGGTGGTCGAAGATCCTCAACTGATGGCGAACGGCGGCTTCGTCGAGATCGACGGCGGCCCGTCGGGCCGGCAGAGGTCGGTGAACGGGCCGGTGAGTTTCTCCGATGCCCCCGGTGCCCGAGTGGCATCGGTTCCCGGCCTGGGGCAGCACACCGACGAGGTGCTCCAAGAACTGCGTGATCGACTCGGCGATCCGCCTCCGGGGGAGCCCTAGGGCCGGGCGCGGGCCAGAAGACCGCGGGCGATCACCAACTTCTGGATCTCGTTGGTCCCTTCGCCGATGACCATGAGAGGAGCGTCGCGGTAGTAACGCTCGACGGGCAGGTCCGTCGTGTAGCCGATGCCGCCGTGGATCCGCATGGCCTCGGTGGCCAGGGAAAGCGCAGTCTCGCTGGCGAACAGCTTGGCCATTCCGGCTTCGACGTCGCAGCGTTCGCCGGCCATTTTGCGCTCGGCCGCGTTGCGCGTGAGCAGACGGGCGGCCTCCAGGCTGGTGGCCATTTCGGCCAGCTTGATCTGGATCGCCTGGTGCTCGGCGATCGGCTTACCGAAGGTGACCCGTTGCTGCGCGTAGGTGAAGGCAGCGTCGAAGGCGGCCCGGGCCACCCCCACCGCCCGTGAGGCGATGTTGATGCGACCGAGCTCGAGCACCCCGAGGATCTGCGGGAGGCCGCGCCCCGCCTCACCGATCAGGTTGGCCGCGGGAATGCGATGATCGACGTAGGCCATGTCGACCGTCTCGACGCCCCGGTAGCCGAGCTTGCCGACATTCCGGCTGACCGAGATTCCTTCGGATTGCGGCCCGGGTTCTTTCTCGACGATGAAGGCGGAGATCCCCTCCTCCGTCCGGGCGGCCAGGGCGACGAGCGCGGCGCGTTCTCCGTTGGTGACCCACGCTTTCGAGCCGTTCAGCACGTATTCGTCCCCGTCGCGCTGCGCCCGGCAGGAGATGTTGCGGGTATCGCTGCCGGCGTCGGGCTCGGAGAGTGACAAGGCGCCCCGCCGCTCCCCGGTTGCCAATGACGGCAGCCACCGCTGCTTCTGGTCTTCGTTGCCGTGCGCCAGGATCAGCGTCGCGGCCATGGTGTGGGTGTTGACGATCCCCGTCAGACTCATCCACCCATAGGCCAACTCCTCAATGACGCCGACATAGGTCAGGAGATCGAGACCGAGCCCGCCGTAGGCCTCGGGGATGGTGACGCCGAAGAGACCGAGCTCACGCATCTGCGCGACGATGTCCACGGGAAACGTGTCCTCGTGTTCCAACGCGGAGGCCACGGGGATCACCTCTCGAGCCACGAAGCGGCGCACCGTTTCGATGATCTCCCTCCGGAGGTCCGCGTGTTCATCCTCCGTCACAATGTCGCTCCAGGTCGCATGTGGAGAAGTGTACATGCGCCAAATGTTGCAGTGAATCTCAAATAAGAGAAGAATATTTCCAATGCCCGGCACAATCCATGCGCAGCTGGAGCGAGCGGCGGACCGGTTCGGGGATCGAGACGCCATATGGGCCGGCGACGAACGATGGTCCTTCCGCCAGCTCGACGAACGGTGCAACGCCTTTGCCCGGCACCTGATGGCCGAGGGGGTCACGGCGGGAGCCCGCGTGGCAGTCATGACGACGAACCGGGTCGAGTTCATCATTGCCGTACATGCCGTCAGCAAGCTGGGAGCCGCGTCCGTTCTGCTCAGCCCGGCCTGGAAGGCCACCGAAGTGGAGCATGCGCTGACGTTGACCGGTCCCGTTCATGCGGTGGCCGATGGCGACGCGGTCGGCCTGCTCGCCCAGGCGCGTGGCGAGGCCTTCGTGACCGACCTTGACGATCGGTCGATCGACCCGTTCGACTACAGCCCGACGCGGCCCGAGTCGCTTGCCGAAGAGGACGCCGGCGAAGCCATCCTCGTGTTCAGTTCCGGGACGACGGGCCTGCCCAAGGCCGTGCGCCACACGCACCGGTCGATGCGGCATGCCACGGCCCATTGGTGCACCGTCCTCGGCCTGGGGCCCGATGACCGCTTCCAGGTCGCGACGCCCCCCTCTCATATTCTCGGGCTGTTGAATCTGCTGGCGGCGATATCGGCGGGAGCCACCGTTCGGCTCCACCGCCGGTTCGACCTCGACGAGGTGCTGTATCGGATCGCCCGCGAGAGGATGACGCTGGAGATGGCGGTTGCGCCGATAGCGTTGGCGCTGGCCAACCACCCCGGCCTGGAGGAGTACGACCTCTCGTCCCTGCGCTACATCATGTGGGGAGCGACGCCGGTGTCCGAGAGCGTGGCCGCGGTGGTGACGCAACGGACCGGGGTGCGCTGGTTGCCGGCCTATGGCGCCAGTGAGGTGCCGGTCATCGCGGCGAACCCGGTCGAGCGGCCGTCGGAATGGCGGCTGGACTCCGCCGGCCTGCCCCCGGCCGGCGTCGTGTTGCGTATCGCCGACCTCGAAACCGGTGAGATCCTCCCCTACGGGGAGATCGGGGAGATTCAGGTACTCAGCCCGTCCGTCATGGTCGGCTACCTCCCCGAGGAGGCCACGGCCGATGCGTTCGCGCAGGGCTGGTATCGGACCGGTGATGTCGGATGGCTCGAATCGCAAGGGTGGGTCCATCTGACCGATCGCTCGAAGGAGATGATCAAGGTGAACGGCTTCCAGGTGGCGCCCGCAGAGCTGGAGTCGGTCCTGCACGGTCACCCCGCCGTTCGTGACTGTGCCGTCTTCGGGGTACCCGATGAACGAGCCGGCGAGGTCCCCGTCGCCGCAGTGCTGCTCGATCCCGATGTGCTGGTAGCCGATGGCGAGCTGCAACAGCTCGTCGCGGCATCGCTGGCGACCTACAAACAGCTCCGTCATGTCGTCGTCGTCGGTGACATCCCGCGCCTGCCGTCCGGAAAGGTGCTGCGGCGCGTGCTCCGCGACGAATGGGTGCGGTCGCACCCGGCGCCGGGAGAGGTGGCGTGATGGATGTCCGACTGTCGCCGGAGCAAGAAGCCCTTCGGGTCTCGGCCGCCCAGGTCGTCGCCCGGCTCGGCCCGAAGGCCGTCGGAGAGCTCGACGATCTCGAACGGAGAGCGAGGCTCAATGCCGCGGTCGACGAATCCGGTTGGCGCGAACTCCGTGGGGCCGCGGGACCGGGAATGCCCCTGGCCTCGGGAGTGGAGCCGGCCATCATCGGGGAAGAACTCGGCAGGGGACTGGCCGACGTCTCGTTCCTCGGCCCCACGCTGGCCGCCGAGTTGCGACGGATCGCCGGCGCTCCAGCGGTTCCCTCGGGCGAGACCGTCGGACTCGACACCGACCTCGGGTTGCTCGTCCACGCCGGTGAGCCGGGCTCGTCACCGATGGTCGCCATTGACGCGCTCGGTTGCGATTCGGCTCTCTTCTTGGTCCCCGACTCCGACGGTTACCGCCTGGCCCGGGTCGAACTGGGTCCCTCCCGGTCGGGTCTCGATCTCACCCGGCCCTCGGTGATCCTCCGTTCGCCTTGGCCGCTGGCCCTCGTGGAGGGCTCGCAGCGGCTCGTCACGGCGGACGACATCACTCGATGGACGGCCCTCGGCCTCTCGTTGGCCTCGGCCGACCTGACCGGGGTCATGCGCGGCGCCGTGCAGCTGGCGTGCGAGTACGCCAAAGAGCGCAAGCAGTACGGCGCGGCCATTGGCTCATTCCAGGCCGTCCAGCACATGCTGGCGGACGCGTTCGCTGCGATGGAAGGGGCTCGGAGCATCACGCTTCACGCCGCGTGGGCCGTCGACGCTCTCCCCGCATCGGAAGCGCTGGCTGCGGCGGCGGCCGCGAAGGCGTACAGCGCCCGGGCTGCCCGCAATGTGTGTGAGACCGTGATCCAGGTGCACGGGGGCATCGGGAACACGTGGGACTGCCTGGCCCATGTCTTCCTCCGCCGGGCCCTGTTCTCCGGCGACATCTGCGGCGATGCCAGCGTCAACCTGGGGCGCGTGTTGCAGCATTACGGGATAGGGGGCGGCGATGGATTTCGGTGACTCCCCGGATGAGTCAGCGTTCCGAATCCGGCTCCGCACGTGGTTGCAGCACAACAATCCCGGCCTGCCCGCTTCATCGACCGACGACGACTACTGGGCGGGTATGGCGGCCTGGCACCGATCGCTCTACGAAGCGGGATTCTTCGCCATGTCCTGGCCCACGGAGATCGGGGGACAGGGACTGTCACCCGTCTTCGAGGTCGTCGTCGACGAGGAACTGGCGGCGGCGGGGGCGCCCCCGCGGCCCAGTCTCGGCTACCTGGTGCAGGGAATCCTCGAACACGGCAGCCAGGAGATCAGTCGGCGCTTCCTCCCGGGGATCGTCAACGGGCGTGAACGCTGGTGCCAGGGATTCAGTGAGCCCGATGCCGGCTCCGACCTCGCCTCGCTGCGTACCAGGGCCGATCGCGAGGGGGACGACTTCGTCCTCTTTGGCCAGAAGATCTGGACGAGCTACTCCGACGAGGCCGAGTGGTGCCTTCTCCTGGCCCGTACCGACCACGACGTGGCCAAGCACCGGGGGATCTCTGCGTTCGCCGTGCCCATGCGCCAGGCCGGCATAGAGCAGAGGCCGCTGCGGATGATCAACGGCGTCACGAAGGAGTTCGGGGAGGTTCACTTCACCGGAGCCCGGGTTCCGGCCGCCAATATGATCGGCGAGCCCGGTGAGGGATGGGCGCTGGCGATGACCGTCGTCAGCCATGAACGGGAGCCGGGGGAGCTCGGATACGTGGCCCGCTACGCCAAAATGGTCAACGACCTCGGCCGGCGTGTCCGGACCGACCCGGCGGCATTCGGATCCGAACAGGTCCGTGAACTCGGGTGGGCCATGGTCGAAGTCGAAATGTTGCGACGGCACGTCCAACGGCGCTTGTCCGACCGGCTCAACGGGATCCAACACGGTCCCGAGGGATCGGTCGACAAGCTGTTGATGACCTGGGTCGAGCAGGCCGTAGGGCACGCCGCACTCGGTATAGGAGGCCTCGCGCACGGGGGCGGAGACGACTCGTGGTTGAACGCCTATCTCTACAGTCGGGCCCAGAGCGTCATGGGCGGCACATCGCAGATCCAACGGAACCTCATCGCCCGCCGCATCCTCGGACTGCCCGCGTCGTCGTGAGCGCGTACGGGAGCCCGATGGCCGGCGATACCACTTCGAATTTCGAATATGAGTGCTATCGTCCCCCGTTCGAGATGGTGTGGGAAGGCAGACGAGCGTGCGCAAAGTGAGCCGATGACGACCTACGATCTGCCCGACGAACTCGAAGTCGTCGGCGATGGCCCGGTCCGGATCGTCCGTTTGAATCGGCCCGACCATCTCAATGCGGCGAACCACGAGCTTCACAAGGGACTGGCCGCAGTGTTCCCGCAGATCGATGCGGACGACGAGGCTCGCGCCGTCGTGCTGACCGGAAACGGCCGGGCGTTCTCCGCCGGCGGTGACTTCACCTACCTGGACGAGCTTGCCCGTGATGCGGGGCGGCGGAAGGAGTCGTTGGCCGACGGCCGGCAGATCGTCACCGCCATGGTCGCATGCCGGGTGCCCATTGTGGCCGCCGTGAATGGACCGGCAGTGGGGTTGGGCTGCAGTCTCGTTGCCCTTTCCGACATCGTGTTCATGGCCGAAAGCGCCCACCTGGCAGATCCGCACGTGGCGGTGGGCCTGGTCGCGGCAGATGGCGGCCCGGTGAGCTGGCCGCTCATGGTCAGCCTGCAGCTGGCCAAGGAGTACGCGCTGACCGGTGACCGGATTTCAGCCCTCCGAGCAGCGGAAATCGGCCTGGCGAACCACGTCTGCCCCGATGACGAGCTAATGGATCAAGCCCTGGCGTGCGCGCACCGTATCTCGAGACTGCCCCGCCGGGCCGTCGAGGACACGAAGAGAATCCTCAACCTGCATCTTGAGCGGGCGGTGTTGGCAACACTCGATTTTGCTCTCAGCGCGGAAGACCGCTCGTTCACGTCGCCGGAGCTGCGGGCCAATATAGACGGCTACCTGGCAAAGAGCCGCGAGGGAAATGGTCGGTCGGGGTAGTGACGACATGAAGCATCGACTCCTGGCCCGCACCGGAGTCCACATCGGCACCCTCAGCCTCGGCACCATGATGTTCGGGCGCGGCGCCAACGAGAACGTCGAGGAGTGCACGGAGATGATCCACCGGTCGCTCGACGCCGGTATCAATCACATCGACACCGCGGACGGTTACGGGATGGGTGAATCCGAGCGCATTGTCGGGGCGGCCATCGCGGGACGACGCCGCGACGACGTCGTGCTCGCCACCAAGTGCTTCTTCCCCCGCGGGCCCGATGTCAACGAACGCGGTGGGTCACGGCGATGGGTCAGGCGGGCCGCCGAAGCGTCCCTGCAGCGCCTTCAAACCGAGTACATCGACCTCTTCTACCTCCATCGGCTCGATCCGGATACGGACATTGACGAATCTCTCATGGCTCTCGAGGATCTGGTCCGTCAGGGAAAAGTCCTCTACGTGGGAACCTCTGGCGCAAGTGGTTCACAGCTCGTCGAGTGCCAATGGGCCGCGCGCGAACAGCGCTGTACGCGACCGGTGGCGGAGCAGGCGCACTACTCCCTGCTCGCCCGTGCGTCGGAAGACGATGTGCTGCCGACGTGCAGCCGGCACAGCATCGGCGTGATCGTCTACGGCCCGCTCAATGGGGGATGGCTGGCGGACAAGTATCGTCGCGACGCACCGCCACCGCCCGAGAGCCGCGCCGGGCGAGAGTTCTACTCCCGCACGTGGTGGGACCGGTCCCGGCCGGAGGTCGATCGGAAGTTCGACGTCGTCGCCGGGCTCAGGTCGATCGCCGATGACGCTGGGCTCACGCTTCCCCAACTGGCGGTGGGATTCGTCACGGCCCATCCGGCGGTCACCTCCGTGCTCATCGGGCCGCGCACGCCGGAGCAGCTCGACCAGTTGCTCATGTGTGCGGACATCGCGCTGTCCGCTGACACGCTGGCGGCAATCGATCACGTCGTCCCACCGGGTAGTGACGTCGACCCCACCAACTTCGTGGTCGTGCGCTGATCGTGAGGATCACAGGCGGCATCCGAGCACCGAACTGGCTACCCTCCACGGAAGGCCCCGATCAAGGAGATGGACGATGAGCATGCCGACCGGAATTGGAGTCATCGATCTCGGGACCGGGTTCCCCCATAGCAGCGTGGCGGAGAAGAAGGCGACCTACGCGTTCTTCCGGGCGAATCTCAAGGACCGCGAGAGCCTGGAGGAGATGGAGTTTCCCGCGGAGTACATGTTCAAGGGCGTGCCCGATCTGGTGCCCGAGGGTACCGATGTGATCGCGTGGACGCTGGCGAAAATGGATGCCTTCGGGGTGGACATCGGGGTGGCCGGACTGACCCCGGTCGGGATCGAGGCGAAGGGGCGGCATCCCGACCGCATCGTTCTGCAGATGTCGGTGAACCCGCACGAAGGGGTCGACGCCCTCCGAAAGATGGAGGCGGCCAAGGCTGAGCATGACATCGTCGGCGCCATGTGCTTTCCGTCCGGGCTGACACCCCAGGCTGGCATCGACGACAAGAAGCTCTACCCGATCTATTCGAAGTGCGTCGAACTCGACATCGCCATGCAGGTAAACGTCGGGATCGTCGGTCCCCGTATGCCGAGCTGGCCCCAACACGCCGAACGAGTCGACGAGGTCTGCTACGACTTCCCGGAGCTGCGCCTGGTCATGATGCACGGGACCGAACCGTGGACGGCGCTGGCCGTGAAGCTCATGCTCAAGTGGCCCGGCCTCCATTACATGACCAGCGCGTTCGCCCCCAAGCACTATCCGAAGGACATCATCGACTACGCCAATACGCGTGGTGCCGACAAGGTCATGTACTGCGGTTACCCCGCGGGGCTGACCTACGAGCGACAGTTCGGGGAGTTACCGAACGTGCCCTTCAAGGACAACGTCTGGCCGAAGTTTCTCCGGGAGAACGCCCTGCGCGTCTTCAAGATTCCCGAGGCCATCGAACGTGCTGCTCAATGAGCATTGGCACTATTCTCCCTGCCGGGAACGGGGCAGACCGACTTGGGGGTGATATACGCTGGTTGAGCACAGGGGACGACGGTTGGTTCAGGTGTAGAGGAGGCTTGTCTTGACGGAAACGGGGGGACCTTTCTCTCCTCGGATCATCGACAGCCTTCTCAACGCGGTCATCATCGTGGATGATCAGGGCCGCGTTCTCTATGCCAACTACGCCACCCAAGAACTCCTGGGATGGCGAGTGGACCGTCTCTTCGGCGAGCCGGTCGTCGACATGGTGCCCGAGCGGTTCCGCTCGACATACTTGACCGCTTTCAACCGGCTCATCGGATCAAACCCCCCGAGAGCAAATTACGCACCCAGTCGAGTGGTGCTGCAGTGTGCCGATGGGTCAGAAGCACCGGTCGACCTTGGCGTATTCATGGTCGTACCCGATACGGGCCCGCGTTTGTTGGTTGCCGTTCTGTGGGACGTGAGCGACCGGATTGACATCGATCGCTACCAGCGGGTATCCGACGAGCTCGTTGCCTTTCTCGCCGGTGCATCGGGGACGACAGCAGCGATCGTTCCCGAGCTTCTCTCGATTGTCGCGCGCAGCATGGACTTCGAACTGGCGACCGCCTGGCGGTGGGATGAGGACTCCGGGCTCTTGCACTGTGACTACGTCTGGTGCGAGACCGACACCTGCCAGGCCATGGTGGCTGCTTCGACCGGCTTGACGGTCCGGGCCGGCGAGGATCTGGCCGGTTCGGTCGTGCGCTCTGGCGAGCCCGTCTGGCACTTGGACTTGTCGCTGACCGCGCCGTCCGCGCGTCACGAGGCAATCGTTGCCGATGGTCTGCATACTGCGTTCGTGTTCCCCCTCCGGACCCGCGAACGCCTCTCCGGCGTGATCGAGCTCTTCACGAAATTCCCTCGTCACCCGGACGAGCCGCTCAATACGGCCGTCGCAGACGTCGGCGCCAAACTTGGCGAGTTCATCGAGCGCCTCGAACTCGAATCACAGAAGTCCGAGTTGATCGATCGCCTGGAGCAGTCACAGCGACACCAGGAGTTCCTCTTGCGAGCGAATCGGGCACTGGCTGGTGCGCGCGACTTCCGGGACTCGGTGATACGCCTGGCGACGGTGGCCCTGCCGACGCTGGGCGATATCTGTCTCGTCGACGTGGTGAGCCCGACCGGCGGGTTGGAACGGCTCGCCGCGGTGCACGCCGATCCCGCGCACCAGGCCGAGACCGATGAGCTGATGAGATACAGCCCTGACCCTGACGGCTCCCATCCGGCGGCACGTGCCGTGCGGACGGGACAGTCGCAGTGGTCCACTGAAATGGGCGATGAATTCATGCGGAGCACGACCCAGGGCGATCAGCACCTGAGGCTGACACGAACGCTCAGCTTCGAGTCCTACGTTTCCGTACCGCTGTTGACGGAGGGTAAGGCGATTGGTGCACTGACAGTGATCGCCGCCGGTTCGGGCCGTCAGTTCGGCCAGGAGGAGTTGAGCTTGGCCGAATCGCTGGCGTCCCAGGTCGCATCGGTCATCGAACGAGCGCGGGCATATGAAGAGCAGTCGACGATCTCCCATCTCCTTCAGCACAGCTTGTTACCGGGCCATTTGGGTGAGCTGCCGGGGGTCCGGATCGCCGCACGCTACGTGGCCGCCAGTGCGGTGGCCGAGGTGGGGGGAGACTTTTACGACGTCGTGCGGCTCGACGGGCATCGGATGGCTCTCGCCATCGGCGATGTCCAGGGACACGATATGACGGCAGCGATGGTGATGGGAGGACTTCGTAGCGCGATTCGTGCGTACCTGTTGATCACGCAGGATCCCGCGGAGGTTCTCCGACTCGTCGATCACTATGCGATCGAGCAATCCCACGCCCGACTGGCGACCACGTGTCTGGCGGTCCTTGATATCGAGGCGCACACGATCGACGTGGCCTCGGCCGGTCACCCACTGCCCTACCTGGCCCACGAGGGAAGTCCGGCCGCTCCCCTGACAGTTCCTCCCAGCCGACCGCTGGGTGTGGGGGGTGGCGATTTCTTCTTAGAGCGGCACGTGCTGCCGCCGGTCGGAAGCTTGGTGTTTTTCACCGACGGGCTCATTGACGAAGGGAGGAGCGGAGCGGACGGACGTATACGCACACTCACCTCGTTGTTGGAGCAGAGTCATTCCCAGGACCCTGAGGCAATGGCCGATTCAATCTTGAAAGAGCTGACAGTCTCGGGAGCGCGCGACGACGACCTCGCCATTTTGGTAGCCATGTGGTCGTTCCCGCCTACCTGAATGCAAGGCTCTCCCCGGTTCGATCCCGGGTCGCTCCGCTGCGCGAATGACCGCTGTACGGCCGGACTCGGGGCGGGAACGGCCTCGGTGAACCACGACTCCGCTCATGCTGTGCCCGACCAGAACGACGTCGTGGAGGTCCTCGAACGCACGAAGGTCATCGGCCTGCCGCCACCCACCATGCCGCCTCACTCGAATCGCCTGGACGGAGCATACGTGGCATGACGGGTCACGGGTCAGCGTTCCCCTTCCCTTCGAGGGGATCAGCCGACGGACGGCGGGCGCTGATTACCCTCGGTTCGCAGGACCCGGCACGGCTCGCCGCGTAGCGAACCACATGGGGGCAGGATGGGAGTGCTCTTCACGCCGGCCACTGCGTTGACCACCAACGTCGAAGCGGCGATCCCGCCGATGCCGACCGTGGCGGACTGATCGTGGTCGAGGGTGTCGAACTCCCACGAGGGCCGGTCGCCACCGGGCGCCGAGATCACAATGCGGAGCTCCGTCCCGGGCCGAAAGGTATGGGCTATGGGGTCGACCGGAATCTTGACGAGCGTGTACGACCGTCGCGAGAGCGTGCGGGCGTCTTTTGCCAGGTACGACGGATCGGTGAACAGGCGGGTGGAGTCGGTGAGGTCGACCTGATTCGAACTACGGAGGAAACCGGAGGTGATGTACTCCTCCTCAGAGGTGGCAGGCCGCGCTTCGGTGACCGTGACCTGGTAGTCCTCGACCGGGGCGGACGACTTGACCCACAGATCCACAGTGGCGGGGCCTACGATCGTCGTGGCGTTGCGCATCGGCGGGGTCGAGAACGCGATGCCGTCGGGAGCCGGCACGGTCGTCCAGTCCCATGCCGGATCGGCGACCCACGGACTATCCCCGGCCGGGAGGTCGGTCAATGGGCGCGCCGTGGGGTCGAGGATCAGCGATGCACTCCCCGATGACGTAGGTACCGTGGTGGTCAGCGACCCACCGGTAGTGAAGTGGTACGTGAGAACACTGCCGGTCGGTGGCCACTCCTCGAACCCGTCCGCATAGGTCGACTGTGGATCTCCGGGACCAACGGCGCCGGCACCGCTGTCGAAGAGGACTTCGACCCGTGGCGTGTTGCTGGCGAAATCCTTCCGGGCCGCGGTGAGTGTCGTGGCCCCGGTGAACCGCAGGGCCGGCAAGGGTGCCTGGGCTGCAGTGCCGGAGGCGAGGCTGGCGGCCTCGTCGAGGACCGTATCGGCCAGCGGCCCGGGATTGCTGGGCACCTTGTCGGCGACGTAGAGGTCCAGGAATTCGAGCCAGCGACTCATGATCTGCGGGTCGGTCGAGTCGATGTGGCCACCGTTGACGATGGTGGCGTACACCGGCGTGGAGTGGGGAAATGAATTGAGCAGCGCCGGCCACTGCGGTCCGGTCTGGTCGTCTTCGAGCGCGCCGGCAATGAACACCGGGACGGTGATGTGCCCGGCCCACTGGCTCATCGACCGGCGGTCGAACAAGGAAGGGTCCCTTCCAGAGCCCGTGCCGGGTGCCACCAACTTGGGACCGACCAGGGTGCTGAGGCTCTCGGACTGCCCGTGGAGCACCTGGTTGGCCAGGCAGGCCGAAGAGGCGTTCCCGCTGTCCTGGCGCTCGGCGTCGATCTCGTAGTACGTCCACGGCTGGCCGACGTTCGAGACGGGAGCCGACGACAAAGGCACAATCCTTCCCCCCTCATATGCGGCCGCGGGCTTGGCATCGTCTATCCGAGCTTCGATCCAGCTCGCCGCGAACCCCATGTTGAAGATCCCGCCCGGGTAGCCCGTCGAGAAGAGGTCGTCGGTCGGGCTCATGGGGGCGATGGCAGCCAGGCCAGGAGGGTCCGTGCCCGCCGCCGGGAGCTGCGACAGGCCCGAGTAACTGATGCCCACCATCCCGACTCTGTGGTGAGCCACCCAGTCCTGGTGGGCCACGATCTCAATCGCGTCATAGGCGTCGTAGTCCGAGGGATAGCCCAACAGGTCGTAGGCGCCCCCCGAGCAGCCCGTCCCGCGCATCTGCACGCTCACCGTGGCGAAGCCGGCGAAACGGGCCACCACCGAGCCGACCTCTGTGGCGGAGTCCGGCAGGAGATTCGGGTCGCCGCATGTGGTGCACGTGGTGCCGGTCGCCTTGGCCAAGAGGGACGGGATGGGGTCCGTCGGTCCGGCGGTATCGTATCCCGAGTATTCGATCACGGTCGGACAGGGGGACGCTGCGCTGCAGCTCTGGCCATAGGGGTACCGGACGGTTGCGGCCAGCTTGATCCCGTCGCGCATGGTGATGTAGTTGAGGCCATCGTGCATCGGCTGGTTGGTGTAGAGCCCGGAGTCGGTCGGTGGGTTGGCCCCGGGGGGGAGCACCGAGAACGAAGCCGATCTGTCGCCCGAGGTGGTGTCGTCCCACGAGTAATGGTGCCCGGGGGCCAGGTTCCGAATGATGAGCGCGCCTAGGGAGTCGGCTGTGCCGGGGTTGGCGGACTGGGCAACCGGGGCACCGTTGCGCAGGAGCGTGATCGAATCGCCAGGTGTTGCGCCGGTCACCCACGCCTCGTCCACAGAGCCGTTCCCTTGCAGCTTCCCTTCCCCCGATGCACCAGCGGCGGGCGCCCCGACCGTCAGGGCCGTCCCCGCCGAGAGGGAGGCCGACAAGAGCGCGATTCCGCACCTGGCGAGTGCGCGACAACTCCACACGGTGCCCCCTTCCAGAATGACGCGCAGACCCCGCAGCGGTGCCGCTCCGCTCTCCTGAATAGATCATGGCATTGAACGATCCTCTGACGCCGCATGGTTCGACGGACAGTCGTTGGTGCTACACATGTACCCCGTGAGTCCTGATGCCTTCAGCCGCTCCACGCCGCCGAACGCAGGGGACGGTTCACTCGAGCGCGCCACCCTGTCCGCCCTCGACAGCCTTCTTGCGGCCCTCACACTCGAGCCGATGGGCGGAGATCGGTTCAGGGCGCCGGGAGAGTCGGACCGCTTCGACCGAGTTTTCGGTGGACAGGTAGTCGCCCAGGCGCTTCTGGCCGCCAGCGCGACGGTGCTCGGCAAGGATCCCGACTCGCTGCATGCGTATTTCGTGGAGGCCGGAATTCCAGGTCAGCCGGTCGATGTGCTCGTCGATCGGGTACGCGACGGGCGTTCGATCTCCACCCGGCGCGTGACGGTCATGCAGGGGAGGCGGCAGCTACTCGTTGCGATCCTTTCGTTCCACGCCGGCGCGTCAGAGCCCGGGCTCAGCGAGGCGCCCCCATCCGACCCGGGACCGGATGGGCTACCTCTCCTGCAGGAGTGGGTCCATGACCTCTCCCCGGAGCAGCGTCTGTACGGCCTCAGCTGGATCGAGCAACCGCCTCCCCTCGAGCTCCGTATGGACGAACCACCGAACTTCATGGGCGGCCCGAGCGCTCAGGGGCCCCGCACCCACTGGATGCGCCTGCCGCGTCAAGTGGGCGACGACCCTCTCTTGCATGCCGCCCTGCTCGCATATGCCAGCGACTACCTGTTGCTGGACATGGTCTTGCGCGCCTACCCGGACCGCGCCGCGCTCACGTCGTTCGCCTGCTTCAGCCTGGACCACTCGCTGTGGTTCCACCGCCCCGTCCGCCTGGACCGCTGGCATCGCCACACCCAGGAGACTCAGGCCATCTCCGGCCTTCGGGGGCTGGTGCGCGGCGCGATCCGTGACGCCGACGGCCGGCTCGTCGCCAGCGCCATGCAGGAGGGTCTGCTACGCCCGGCGTCGTGACCCCGAGCGAGGCGAACGTCGCGGTCTAGAGTGGTTCGGGCCCCGGTGTGCGCCCGACCATCCCCACCGAAGAGAACGCACGGAGACCTTCCGATGATGCCGATGGAACATCGCCTGTTTCAGCAGCCCTGGCCCGATGGCGAATTCCGTTTCTTTCAGCTCGGCTTCGTCGTAGACGACCTCCTGTCTGCCGCGGCGCGCTGGGCCCGCGTCCACGGCGTCGGTCCCTTTCACGTACTGCCCCCGGTGGAGGTGTCCTGCACGTATCGTGGCACGGAGTCGGCGATCGACATGCAGATCGCCGTCGCACAGGCCGGACCCGTGCAGATCGAACTCATCCAACAGCGCTGCGATCGAGCGAGCGTCTTTCGTGACCTGTTCGCCAAGGCAGAGTCGGGCTTTCACCAGCTCTGCACCGTCACACCCGATTACGAGGGTAAGAAAGCGCACTTTGCGCATCTGGGCTACGAGTTGGCGAGCGAGATCATCGCCAATGGCAGCCGGCTTTCGTACTTCGACACCGTGCGCGACTTCGGTTTCTTCACGGAGGTCGTCGAGGAGACTCCTGAATTCCTGCAGCAGCTCGGAAAGATCGCCCAGACCTGTGCCGAATGGGACGGAGCGGATCCCGTCCGCCTGCTCACACGAAATGGCTACCGCACGCCCTCATGACCCTGGCTGAGGGGATCGGGGCGTGCGACCAGCGCTGAGCATCTCGCTGCTGATCTCTCGCCGACCGAATTGATGCGCGTGACCGTCGCCGAGATCGAACGGCTGACCGATCAACCTTGAGGGGTCGGGTCAGCAGGGAATCGCTACCAGATGCGCCGTAGTTGCGCGCTGTCGCGCCGGTGGCGTAGATCCTCACGACGCTGGGCCGGAGTGACGACCGGCGTGTCATCTGGCAGGTGGCTGCGCACCTCGCCCAGCGGCACTTTCTTGATCGTCGGGTCGGGATAGTCGCTCGCCCGGTTCCAACGCATCTGAATGATTCCCCACGGGTAGTCGGTCTTGTCGAGCCAGTTCGGCACCCCCGGGTCGAGGCGCGAGATGACGGCCCGAAATTTGCCGTCACTGTCGATGTGAGCTTGTGAGTCGTTGAGGCTCGACTGCCGGTTCACCCAGTCCACGGTGCAGAAGCGGTCATCGCCGACGAGTGCCTGCCAGTAGCGGCACTCCTTCGGGAGTTCGGTCTCCAAAATCAAGGCTTCGTTGTCGTCAATCTCGTGGATACCGTCGTAATACGCCTGTTTGGGCAATCCGCCCATGGAATCTATCTTCGAAGAGCGCAAGATCGTGTTGACGCCGTGATGCTCGCGGTAGTAGCCCACGAGCTTCATGTCGAACTCGATCATTCCCTCGATCCAGGCGGCCATATCGGAGAATCGGCGGGCGATTTCCTCCGGTGACATGTCGCCGCCCGTGTCGTCCACGCGGCTTATGGCCACCCGCGCGTCGATCTCGCGATCCCAGTCGCAGGCGCACTTGCGCATCAGGAGCCTGCGGGCACCTGGGTGCAGCTCCCACCAGTCACCGCTGTAGTCGGGGGGGCGTTCGGCGCTCAACACAACCTTGAAGTAGCCGTTCTCGTCGAGTTGGAGGTCGTCGAGGTCGTTGATCGTCGGGACCGGACTGCCCTGCTCCATGTCCGACGGATGCATCATGTCGAAACTTTGCTGAGTGATCTCCACGAAGCGACTCGTGCCGCGGTATCCGGATATCTCGTAGACGCCCTGCGCGTCGATCTCGGCCGTCGAGTAGATGTAATCGGGGTCGGGGCCACCTTGGTTGACCGCGTAATTCCACAACGGCATGAAGACCGGTCGGTGCGCGTCCGTGTAGACCCGGCAAAGGTAACCGCTGGCGAGAATCGAGAAGGCGAGCTTGTTCATGTCCTGGGTCTCGGTCTCGGTCGCCCCGTCCGGCCGCCACTTGGCGATCAGGTTGTCGCCGACCCGTTCGAGCGCCCTCATCTGGTCGGCCCAGTTGGGCAGGGGTTTCGGTTGGCGGGATTCGCTCATCTGTTCATCTCCTTGTCGATGCGCGCCCAGCCCTGGACCCCGACACCGACATGCGTGATGGAGACGTGGTGTCGGGTGGATATGGACATCGGGCTCTGGGGCGTTCGCTCCGGCTGCAAGCTACCAAGTGCTCGCGCCAAGCGCGTGCACAGACTTTCTGCGGCCCGCGTCGACCTTGGGCACAGTCAGCGCACGCCGGCAGGGCGAAACTGGATGCTGATCCGCGGTCCCTGGGCGCGGGAACGTTTGGGCACGCAATGTTCCCATGTTCGCTGGCAGCTCCCGCCCATCACCAGGAGGTCGCCTCTCCCCAGCTCGAAATGGGACGAGGGCCCCCCACCTCGCGGGCGCAAGAAGAAGCTCCTCGGCGTGCCCAAGGAGACGATCGCCACCAGCGTGTCGTCCGTGCTGGCGCGACCGATCGTGTCGCCGTGCCATGCCACGCTGTCATTGCCGTCCCGGTACAGGCAGAGCCCGACGGTCCGAAACGGCTCTCCGACCTCGGGCCAGAAGTTCTCGCTGAGAGCTGCCCTCATCGTCTCCAGCGCGGGATCGGGCAGCTGCTGCTCCTCGTCGTAGAAGGCGACCAACCTCGGGACATCCAGTACCCGGTCGTACATCCGTCGCCGCTCAGCTCTCCACGGAACCACTTCCGACAGGTGGTCGAAAAGCCGATCGGACCCCGAGACCCAGTTGCGACGAAGCTCAACCCATGCTCCCTCGGCGAGAAGCGTCCGTTCATCCCCGGGGGTGATCGTCGAGACTCCGACTGTCGTCCCGCCGTCCAAGAGAGAGGGCTGATAGACCGGCTGCATGCTGCGATGATAGCGGTATGCGAACACACGTTCGTCCCGCTGTGGCCAGCCGTGAAATCAGGCGGCTCGCAGGCCGGCGGGAGTCCCTTCCCGACCGCCGCCTCCTTGCGGGCGGTCCCTCCCCGATGTCACCTGCTCCGGCATGCCAAACGCCCTGACACACTCGCGGCCCGCGCTGCCCGCGAGTGTGGAGGTCGATCGCACCATCGCGCCGAGCCGCGTCGCGCCGTGGTGACGCACGGCTGTCTCTCGGGTCGGTGTTCACCGGGTCCGTCCGCCACTCCCGGTCGACGGCAACGGCGGTCTCGCCTGAGCTGCTCGCACACACCGCGCCGCGTATCCCGCCTCCCGAAATCGGTGGGCGATGCCCGCGTGCTCTGGCAGATTCCGCCGCCTCGCCTGAAACGAAATTGAACTATAAAGGTCGAAGCTGGTTCACGCCACGCAGCACGCTGCGTTCTCGAGAATGGATGGTGGGGGTTGTGACGTATTCACTCATTGAGGTCGACGAGCCAAAGCCGCGCGTCCGCCGTATTTCGCTCAACCGGCCGGAAAAGCGAAACGCCCTCAATCACACCTTGCGAGGCGACATCCTGCGCGCGTTGCAGGATCACGATCGAGACCCTGACGTGCGCGTGACCATCCTCCGAGGAAATGGCAAGAGCTTCAGTGCCGGATACGACCTGGGAAACGGAAATGAGGGCCTTGACTTGCCCTATTTCACTGCGGCCGGTGAAGGTGCCTGGCCGCGGCACGTCACCGACGGGTGGATGGGCATCTGGGATCTCGCCAAGCCGGTGATCGCACAGGTGCACGGGTACTGCTTGGCCGGAGGGAGTGAACTCGCCACGTGCTGCGACCTGGTCTTCATTGCCGAGGATGCCCAAATGGGTTACCCGGCCGTCCGATTCGGCGTTCCGGACATGCACTTTCACTCCTGGTTCCTTGGCATGCGGACGGCCATGAAGATGATGCTGACCGGGGATTCGATCTCCGGGACCGAGGCGGCCCGGCTCGGTTGGGCCAATGAGGCGTTTCCCATTGACACTCTGGAGGAGAACGTTCTGGCGGTCGCAGAGCGCATCGCCAGGCTGCCGTCCGACGTCCTTCAGCTCAACAAGCGGATCGTGCACCGCGGCATGGAGACCATGGGCATCCGGACCGCCATTCGTCTGGGCACCGAGCTCTGTGCCCTTGGAATCCATACCGAGACAATGGAGCGATTCATCGCGGAAATTCAGGAGAAGGGGCTCACAGGTGCCCTGACCGAACGCGATGCGAAGTTCGGCGACTATCGCACCGCAGAGAAGCAGCCTGCCGCGCCGAATTAACCGGTCGTCGCGACCACTCTGACTGAAGGATCGCCGGATCACCACTCGGCGCCCCGGTCGGCGGAAGCCCTACTACCTCGATCGCCCCGGTTTGCCTGGGACGCCCCCCTCATATACCTTGATTGTGGCAGTTTGTGCCATAAGGCATGATCAGGCGTTAGGCAGATCCTGTAATTATGGGGGAGATGGGCATGGCGACAGCTTCACTGACGATGGAACCACCGAAGGTCGGGCTCGCAGCGCGCAAGAAGGAGCGCACGAAGCGCCAACTCGCCGAGGCCGCGGCAGATCTCTTTTACGAGCGGGGCTACGCCGCCACGACGATCGACGACATTGTGGCGGCGGTGGATGTCTCCCCGCGGACGTTCTTTCGGTACTTTCCGACCAAAGAGGACCTGGTCGTGGCACTGGGCACCACAAGTCTGGACCTGTTCCTCGACGCGTTGCGAAATCGACCGGCCGAAGAGTCGCTGCAGATCGCGGTGGGAGAGGCGGTCGAGCAGTCCCTGGCCCCCGGGTGGGAGGACACGAGCAGGGTCCGCTCGTTCCTGGCCCTCATCCAAGAGACCCCCGCGCTCAGAGCGCGCTGGCTGGAAGAGGCATACGGCAAGCGTGACCGCATGGCCGAGGTGATCGCCGAGCGCACGGGCACCGAGCCCACGGATCTGCGCAACCTCCTCATTGCGGGGGCCATCACCTTGACGATCAATACCGCGCTGCAGACGTGGGCAGATCAGGACGCCGAAGCAAAGCCTTCGCCGTTCGTCTACCGGGGGATCGAGGAGTTAGCCACACCACTTCTACCGAAATAGACGAGCAGGACCACCGCACCAGCCTGTCGCAAGGGGAGGGGATAGGCGAATCACCCCCGTAGTTCCCAATTGCACACCAGGAGAGACGTGACTTCCATCGCTTCGAGAATACGGAGCCCCCACCGAGAATCGGCCGGCCCTCACGAGGACGATGGAATCACCACGCGGCAATGGCTGGCCCTGGGCGTCATGTGCTTCACGGTACTCTTGATCACGTTGGATCAGACGGTGCTCAACGTCGCGCTGCCGACCCTGGTCCGGGAGCTTCACCCCAGCAGCAGCGGATTGCAGTGGATCGCCGACAGCTACACCTTGACGAACGCCGTCCTTTTGCTGTTCGGCGGTGCACTGGGAGATCGATTCGGGCGCCGGCGGCTCTTCCTGATCGGTGTGGCGATATTCGGCGGCGGCTCTCTGGCCTGTGCGCTCGTCCATTCCACCGGCCCGCTGATCGGGGCCCGGGCCGTGATGGGACTCGGGGCCGCATTCCTGATGCCTGCGACCTTGTCGCTCATCGTCACCATGTTTTCCGGCCACCACCGGGCCCGAGCCATCGGAATATGGGCCGGCGTGGGCGGCATCGGCTCCGCCGCGGGGCCGCTGCTCGGTGGCTGGCTCCTGCAGCATTTTTGGTGGGGCTCTGTCTTCCTCATCAATGTTCCGGTCGCCGTTCTCGCACTCCTCGGTGGTTTCTTCGCCGTCGCGGAGAGCCGTGCCGTCAATCGCCCCAGACTCGATCCGGTGGGTGTCCTCCTCTCCTCCCTCGGGCTGACAGCGCTGACCTATGGACTCATCGTCACCTCCACCGACGGCTGGGGTTCCAGCACGGTGGTGGGCTCGCTGATCTTCGCCGTCGCGCTGTTGTTCGTCTTCTTGTGGTGGGACAGCCGCCGCAGCCAACCCTTCCTCGACCTGACGCTTTTCGCCAACCGGACGTTCTCGTCCGCGCTGGGTGCGGTGACAGCGGTCTTCTTCGCCATGTTCGGCGTGAGCTATCTCCTCAGTCAGGACATCCAATTCGTTCTGGGGGCCGACCCGTTCGGGGTGGGTATTCGCTTCTTGCCTCTGGCCGTCATGAGCCTCATCAGCAGCAACGTGGCGGCACGCCTCACGTTACGGTTCGGCCTGCGGACCGTCATGTTGTGGGGCATGGGGCTGGTCACCGGTGGTCTGATCACCCTGGCCACCCTGACGGTCGATACTGGTTACTTGACTATCGGCGTTGCGTTCACCCTGATCGGGTCGGGTATGGGATTGGTCATCGCTCCGGCCTCCACCGCCGTTGTGGGCACACTCTCTGCGGACAAGGTGGGCGCCGGGTCCGGGCTCCGGGGCATGGTGCAGCTTCTCGGTGGTTCCTTCGGGGTGGCCATCGTCGGCAGCCTGGCCACGACGGCCTACCATTCCGACATCCGCGCTGCGCTCGCCGGTCCGCTGCGCGGTGTGTCCGCCGGAGCGCGCCAGGCGATCGGGGATCAGATCGGGGACGCGGTCGGGGTGGCCAGAACATTGCCGCCTGGTCTTGACCGGGCCACGAAGGAGGCCGCCAATCACGCGTTCGTGAGTGGCCTCCACCTGGCGGCGTTGGTGGGTGTGGCGGTGATGATCGTCTCCACACTTGCGGCGGCGGTGTACGTGCCCGCCCACGTCGCGGAGGTCGATGACGTGGATACGCAAGTGTTCGGGCACCTGTAGCCCGCGAGCCTCCACCAGCTTTAGCCCCGGGCGCATTAGCGTTCGGTACCCATGACGAACGATCTCGAAGTGCTGCTCAGTCGATTCCGGCGCCATAACCCGTGCGCGAAGTCCGTGACGATCAGGCTGGAGACCATCTGCATCGGCGGGGAGATGAATTGCCTCACGGGGATCGCCAGCTTTTTCACCACTCACGAGTTGGGGGCGCGGAGAACTCCGAACGGACTCGAGATCTCGGCGGACGATCTCGCCCGAGCGGTCGAGATCTACGACCAACTCGCGGAATGACGGATGCCTTCGAAGTGAGCTGAGCTGTGGAGCCTCATCACATGAGTGACGTGCAGCTGCTGCTGGCGGAACGCGAGGTCAAGAACGTGGTGCTCCGGTACTGCCGCGGCGTCGACCGGATGGACCTGGCCATGGTGCGGTCGTGCTATCACCCTGATGCGGATGACCACCACGGGGACTTCGCCGGAGGCGTCGACGAGGCGCTCCGCTGGGTGTGGGACGTTCTCGCGACCTACTCTTCGACCGTTCATCTGGTGGCGAACATGCTGGTCGAGATCGATCCCGAGGCGCCCGGGTTCGCGCGCTGCGAGAGCTACGGGATGGCGCTGCACTTCGACGGTGGCGAAGGCGGGCGTCGAGGCCAGGCCATCGGCTTCCGCTGGATCGACGATCTCGAGCAGCGGGCGTCATCGGACGGGGCTGTCGACTGGCGTTTCTCGCGGCGGGTGGCGACGACGGAGTGGATCCGGAGGTTCGCGGAGGACGAGTTCTCGGCCATTCCGGACAGGTTTCTCAAGGGTCGTCGCGACCGGAATGACCCTGTGTACCAGCGTGTCGCCCGTCAGAACGGTCCGGGGGGCTCTCCCGCGGTCTGATCGGCGAGGTTGCCCTCGCCCGGCCCGCCTACAGCTTCGCCGCGGCCGCCTCACGCATGCGGGTGGTCCGGTGCACGGGATCGGTGTCCAGCTTCGGGATCACGTGTTCGCCCATGAGCCGGACCATCTCGAGGGACTCCGCCTTGGAGGCCATCCCGATACCGAAGACGAGCTGATCGGCCCCGGCGGACTCCCATCGCTTGCACTGCTCGAGGGCGTGGTCGGGGTCCCCGATGATCGTGCCGGCCGCCTGGAGGTGCGGCACCGCCTCCACGGTGACGTCGGGAATGAGCTCGGGCCAAAATGGAACATTTTCAGGGTGCGGGAACGTGTCGTGTTAGCGAAAGACGTTGCTCTGGAGGTAGGTCATGTGCGAGTTGAGCACGGACGCGGTCGCCGTCGCATCGTCCTCGGCCAAGAAGGCCGCCGTGGTGACCATGATGTTGTCGTTGACGAATGCGCCCACCGGATCTGCGCTCCCGATCGTGTCCTTGTAGGCCGTGAGCACGGGTCCGAGCTC
Source organism: Acidimicrobiales bacterium (assembly GCA_049513455.1). GTDB lineage: Bacteria > Actinomycetota > Acidimicrobiia > Acidimicrobiales > RAAP-2 > Bog-473. The sequence goes on along the minus strand of JBEKWB010000009.1, from coordinate 60,029 downwards.
ATCGAAGGATCCGACCGAGAAGCCGAGCACGCCCAGACCTCGCTGCGCCGCCATCTGGTAGCTCGAGGTGTTGCCGGCGGCGTACCACATGGCCGGGTGCAGCTTGCCGTACGGCTTGGGGAGCACCTTGCGGGGCGGGAGCGACCAGAATTTGCCGTCGTAGCCCTGGTACTCGTCCTGCAACCACATTTTGGAGAACTCGCCGATCACGTCCTCCCAGATCTCGCGGGTGCCGCTGAGGTCTTTCATGTCGGGCAGGAACCCGAGAATCTCCAGGCTGCCCGCTCCTCGACCGGTGCCGAATTCGAAGCGTCCGCCGGAGAGATGGTCGAGCATGGCCACCCGTTCGGCCACCTTGGCCGGGTGGTTTACCTGGGGGAGAGGGTTGAAGATGCCCGAACCCAGGTGGATCCGCTCGGTGGCGTGGGCCAGGTACCCGAGCACGACGTCGTTCGCCGAAAGGTGCGAGTACTCGTCCAGGAAGTGGTGCTCGGTCACCCACACGTACTTGAAGCCGGCCTTGTCGGCCGCCTGGACGATTTCGATCTCGTTCATGAACGCATGGTGCTCGGCGTCGGGATCCACCTCCCGGCGGAATTTCGGGACGTAGCCCTGTATGAAAAGGCCGAATTCCATGCGATCCCCCTCGTGCGCGTCGCTCCAAAACGCCGAAGCTACCAGAGCCACTGCCCGCCTTGCGGGGTCACGCTCCGTGCCGAGCAGATTCCCTTGTCAGCTCTCTTCGGCGACGCCGAACCGCTCTGTGTAGGCGCGGAAATACCCTCTTAGCTCGGCGCGATCCATTCCGAACTGCGACAGGTCGTAGACGACCCCTCCGTGGCGTCCCCGTGGATGATCACGCATGAAGCCGGACATGGCCCGTTCGCCCTCCTTGGTCAACGGTTGCCCGGCAATCTCGTAAATGCGAGCAACCATCGCCATGTCGTCTTTCATGAATTCATCGAAGTGGACGTCGATCGTGCGGACGGCGGGGAGTGCATCCCGTGATTCCGCACAGGCGGTGAGCATCCGTTGCAGCCGGTCCACCCAGTAGCCCCCGATCCACTCGAGGTCGACGGAGTCGTGGGGCAACCGGGAGGAGTACGCCAACATCGTCAACATCGACGTGGTCACCGAGACCGGATCCCGGTGGGTCACGACGAATACCCCGTCGGGGAACGTGTCCAGCAGCGCAGGGAACTGCTCGAGGTGCTGAGGTGATTTGAGGACCCATCGGGAGCCTCCGCGCAGCCATTGGAGGGCCTGGAGGATCACCTTGAGGTAGGCGTAACTGGGTCGCTGATCCCGGGCGAGGTAGTGGTCGCGCCACGTCGGAATGGGGGCAATGGTCTCGAACAGCATGGTTGAAATGTCGATGGCCAGAAGCTGGATCTCCTCGTGCACGTGGTCGACGGTCATTTCGTGCATGCGCTTGAACTCGGGCATGGCAATGTCGAGGAAGCCCAGCGCCGTGGCCGTTCGCTCCACGCGGGGGTCCGGGGTACCTGCCGGTGGGCGCTCCCGTTCGGCCAGCACGGGTTCCACACTCTCCCAGTAGGGGAGCGAGCGGAGCGACGGATCGCTCCCCATCAAGTTGTGGAGGTGAGTTGTGCCGGTGCGCGGCAACCCGCAAATGATGATGGGCCGGTCGATCCTCTCGTCCCGAATTTCGGGGTGCCGCGTCAGGAGGTCCTCGAGCAGAAGTCGGTTGCGGAGAAGTCCAGCCAGCAGCATCGATTGCGCCAGTATTCCTGCGTTGTTCAGCCTGGCCTCGTCTCGCAGGGAGCGGCAGAGGACCTCGAGCCGGGGAACGAAGTCAGGTGGCCCGAAGTCCTTCAGGCCGGTGGCGGCAACCGCCGACTCCATCAATGGCGCCGGCTCCAGTGCGACGGATGCACCGGCCTCGTCCATCATGTCGAGGATCGACCGGGCAGTGTCGGAGAAGCGTGGATGTGCGAGGTCGTCGAACCTGATCGGGGGCGGCCTTTCGGCGCTCACGACACGTCCTCTACGCGAACGAGCTCCGCCTGTGGCCGCTCGGGAGTGGCTTCGGGCAAGAACCAGCGGATCCAGATGCGCCCCTTGTGGTGTCCGGCAGTCGAGATCCAGTTTGGGTGCCCCGGGTCGGTCGAGGCGATGACGATGGTCCACGAGCCATCGTCCTCGTAACGCAGCTGCGACCCGTTGATGGTGACGCGTTCGTAGTCGTAGTTGTAGGTGTGCAGGAAGGGATTCCATAGACAGACGTTCCAAAAGGCACAGTCAGGCGAACGTCCCCGGAGCACCAACGCCTGACCGTCGTCAAGGAGAAAGCTGCCCATGGCATAGGCGGCGTCGCCCGCGGCCCACCCGAATGTGGTGGTGGGCACCGGGTAGGGCTCATCGATGCTGTTCGGCTCGCCCAGTGGGATCGGGACCATAGCCGACTGCTCGCGCAGCCACGTGAGGGCAGCCCGGAAGCGGCGCGCCAGGTCTGCGTCGTCTTCTCGAAATGTCTGCGGGGCGTCCGCAGTCGTGATCTCCCAGCTCGCCCTGACACCATGGACCGGGTCGGCGAGGTAGTCGCGGGTGATGATCGCCACCGCATCCGCTTCGAGGCGTATCCACGGCGTTCCATCACCCGGGTCCTCCGCCGACAGGACCATGGTGATCACTCCGTCCGCATCAGGAGGTGCCTGCCGATCGTTCAGTGAGCCAACGATCCGCTCTGAGTACCGGCCGTCGTTGGGTCCTCCATACACCGTGAGGGACAGGTAGACGGCGTCACCACGCCTGACCCGGACGTGATAGGTCCTGACGGGGTCGACCGGGGCAAAGTAGTAGAACGCGTCGGCGTTGTCGCCGCCCCACTTCTTGTACGGGCCGACGATCTCGACGAATCGGGGGCGTGCGGCGTCCGCCCACACCTGGGTGTCGGTGGCGACCTGGAAGATCGAAAGGAGCCATTTGTGGGCTTCGAGGAGGCTCTGCTCGTCACCGTCCCCCGAGAGCTGGGCCACCAGGCGACGGTGCTGCACGGAGAGCTCCGCCAGCAGCTCGGCGAAGACCTCTTCGGTCCGAGTCCCCATGGCGCCCCCCCTCGTCCGCCGCGCAATCGCGGGCTACGGCTTCCGTTGGCCCCACCATAGGGAGTTTGGCCGGTATGTGCAGGGCCGGAGCGACCCCGGGGCTGGCGCGCCGCGACGACCCCGGAGGGGGCCGGGCGGCTCATCCGGGGAAATGAAGTGGGGTCCCCGGGTGTTCAATTACCCGTAAACAAAAGGCCACCTCGAGTGGTGAAGGAGTTGACGTGACAGACCGTTACCGCAAGGACCCAGAGACGATTTCCCAGCTCAACGCCCGGCAGTTCGCCGTGACCCAGGAGAGTGCCACGGAGCCGGCGTTCCACAACGAGTTCTGGGACCACAAGGAGGCCGGGATCTACGTCGACGTGGTCTCGGGTGAACCCCTGTTCGCCTCGACCAAGAAGTTCGACAGCGGATGCGGGTGGCCGAGCTTCACCGTTCCGCTCGAGCCGGCCAACGTCAAGGAGAAGCAGGACTTCGCCCACGGGATGATCAGGACCGAGGTCCGCTCGAGTCACGGTGACAGCCACCTCGGTCACGTCTTCACCGACGGCCCCAAGGAAGAGGGCGGCCTGCGCTACTGCATAAACTCGGCGGCATTGCGGTTCATCCCCTACGCCGAACTCGAGGCCCAGGGGTACGGCGCCTACAAGAAGCTCTTCGAGGGAGCTGTCACGAAAGAGGAGGTGGCGCGATGAGCGGCACGACGGAGAAGGCGATTCTGGCCGGAGGGTGCTTCTGGGGAATGCAGGATCTCATCCGCAAGCGCCCCGGTGTCCTGTCCACGCGGGTGGGGTACACCGGGGGCGAGGTGGCCAACGCCACCTATCGCAACCACGGGTCACACGCCGAGGCCATAGAGATCACCTTTGACCCGGCGCAGATCTCCTACCGGGACATCCTCGAGTTCTTCTTCCAGATCCACGACCCGACCACCAAGAACCGACAGGGCAATGACGTCGGCGCCAGTTACCGCTCGGCCATCTTCTACCTGGACGACGAGCAGCGGCGGGTGGCCGAGGACACCATTGCCGATGTCGAGGCGTCAGGGCTGTGGCCGGGCCACGTCGTCACCGACGTCACGCCGGCGGGGCCGTTCTGGGAAGCCGAGCTCGAGCACCAGGACTACCTCGAGCGCTACCCCAACGGGTACACCTGCCATTTCCCCCGCCCGGGCTGGGTTCTTCCCCATCGGAGCGACGCCGTCGCCTGAGCATCGGATGGGGTGCCTTCAGGTTTGGAGGCTCCCTATTCCGAGGCTGAGGTCCTCCCGACGAGCCTGAGCGGCCAGCGGGTTGAGCACGGCCGGCCCGACCCGGCGGAGGGTGTTGCGGTCGACGTGGTGAAAGGGGTCGGCGCGCCCGGGTATTTCGAGCACTCCCTCCTCCTCGTACGACCAGGTGCCGTCGTCGTTGATGGTGACGTGGATGCGGTAGCTCGTGGTACGGAACGCCCGTGCGAGGAAGGGGTTCGACACGATGCTGTTGACCTCGGAGCCGACGGCCGCCGTGAGCTCGAACTCGGAGGCATCCGGCTCGGCCGGACCCGAGGCGAGGAGGACCTGGCCCCGGGGGATGCCCAGTGTGAGCGTCACGGCGCGCGCCGCAGGCTCCCAGAGCCAGTAGCCGACCTGATCGTGAAATGTCGGTTGCTCGCCGGGTTTCAAGACGTGTGTGTGATACCGCATGCCGTAGAACAGCTGCGGCCCATTCGTCTGGAAGTCGATGGGGTGCAATTCGTAGTGCTCCGTGTACACATCGTGCCCGGTCCCTGCCGCGACCGGGTGTTCGTCGGCCCCTTTCGAACCTTCCCAAATTCCGGCCAGGGGTCGAAGCGGGCCGAGGTTGGCCACCGTGTCGATATCCCCGACCGCCTCGGTATAGATGTCGGGGCCATAGATATCGGTTTCATCGACCTTGATCACCGGGGCTCCTTGCTCGCCAGGCAGTTCTCGTGTGGAACATAGCTTTCCCGCCAGGCTTTAGCGCAGGCCGGAAACCAGGAACTCGCCCACAAAGCGGAGAAGGCTCACAGGGTCGTCGACATCGACGGCATCACCGGGGACGGTGACAAGGGACAGGACGATCCTCATGACCCACTCCGCCGCCCGGGTGACATCGATATCGGGCCGCACCTCACCCCGGGAGCGTGCGGACTCCAGGTAGGGATGCCAGAACAGGGCCATCCCTGGCATCATCTGGACCAGCCCGGTTCCGACGGTCTCGACGAACGCCTCGGGTTCCTCCGCCTTCAGCTGGAGGAGGAGCGCCCGGGGCCGGTGTTCCCTGGATATACGCACCGCCTCCGCCACCTGCGCCGCGAGGCCGTGACAGCGGGACACCCGGGCATGGGCCTCGGTCCAGAACGCCTCATCGGTCTGGACAAGTGTGGCGACGATGAGCGACGCCTTGTCCGGAAAGTTCTTGTAGAGCCAGGCCCGGGACAGACGGGCCTCGGCGGCGATCTCGGTCATCGTGGTCCGCCTGATGCCTGATCGTCGCAGACAGCGTTCGGTGGCCGCGAGCACGCGGTCGCGTGTCCCCGTTCGTGGCGGCGCGTTCGAGACGCTCACCGAACGACGAAGTCACCGAGGTCGGGCTGCTTTGTCCAATTCCAATAGTCGACGAGGCGCCAAGGACTCAGGACATGGATCTCCCCGTACGCGTTCTTGAAGAATGAATGCTTCACCGAGGGCTGGGACCACACCAGCGTCTTGATCTCGCGCTGCGTCCGCTCGTGCCAGTCGTCATAGCGCTCCTGGCGTGGCTCCATGGCCTGGTGACCACCTGCGATGAGCGCTTCGAGACACTGCGTGATGTACCGCATCTGGCATTCCGAGTGGAAGATGAGGCTGCCTCCATGAGCCAGGTTGGTGCCCGGGCCGTACATGCAGAAGAAGTTGGGAAACCCGGGGACGGTGATCCCGAGGTACGCCGCCGGCCGTTCGCCCCACAGTGCGCGTAGCTCGACCCCGTCACGTCCGGTGATGTCCATCGGCCACAACACCCGGCTGGCGAAGAATCCCGTGGCATAGACGATCACGTCGGCCGGGTAGCGCTCTCCGTCGACCGTGACGATGGCGTCGGGTTCGATGTGATCGATACCGGTGCGGATCAGGTCGACGTTGTCGCGGGTGAGCGTGCGCAACCACGAGCCGTTGTCCTGCAACGTGCGCTTTCCCGTGGCCGGGTAGTCGGGAATGACCTTCGCCAAAAGCTCCGGGTCGTTGTCGATCTGGCTGGTGATCCAATCGGTGAACATCTGACGGGTGAGCTCGTTCCGCTCGCTGACCGCGCGCTGCTGGTCGGGATAGTCGGGGTCGACCCGGGCCCCTTCGAGCCCCTTGTCGCAACTGGGCCAGAAGATCAAAAAGCGGTACCAACGGCCGTAGAACGGCAGATGCCGCAGGGCCCACCGGACCCCGGGTCCCACCGCGGCGTGGTAGTTGGGATTCGGGAACATCCACTGCGCCGTCCGCTGGAAGACGGTGAGGTGCTCGACCTCGGGGGCGATCGTCGGGGCGATCTGGAAGCCGCTGGCCCCGGCCCCGATCATGGCCACCCGCTTGCCGGCAATTTCCGTCGAATCGTCCCAGCGTGCCGAATGGAATGCGGGGCCGCCAAAGCTCTCCTGACCCGGGATCTCCGGAATGTGCGGCCGGTTCAGCTGGCCCACGGCCGAGATGACCGCCCGGGCGGTCAGGGCCGACTCGGTCCCGTCCTTGGCGCGGACCCGGACCGACCACGTGCCGTCCGCCTCGTCCCACCGTGCCCCGAGGACCTCGGTCTCCCACCGGACGTGGGGCTCGATGCCGTGCTTGTCCATCACCGCCTCGAAGTAGGCCTGGAGCTCCGGCTGCTGCGCGAAGAATTCCGTCCAGGCATCGCTGGGCTCGAAGCTGTAGCAGTAGAAGTGGTTGCCGACGTCCACCCGTGCCCCGGGGTAGGAGTTCTCCCACCAGGTACCACCGACACCTGCGTTCTTCTCAATGATGGTGAACGGGATGCCGGCTTCCTTCAACCGGATGCCGGCCAGCAGACCCGACTCCCCGCACCCGATGACGACGACGGGAAAGGCCTCCCGCGCCGCGGCGTCGGCCTGCACTCCGACGCGCCGGGCGTCGCTCCCGTCGAGCTCCATCTCCTCCATGAGCATCGGGACGTACTCGTCGGGTACCTCCTCGCACACCAGCCAGGCCATCATTTCGTGCAGCAGTTCGGCCGAGACCGGTTCCGGCTCAGGGCACCCGCGGTCGCGGTAGTCCCGGATGACCTCGAGAGCGAGGGCCCGCGCCTCGGCCTTGTCCTCTTCGGTCATGTAGCCCTGGACCTCGTTGAGGAAGAGACCCGCCGGCCTCAGCCGTCCTCGAATGAGGTCGGGGTTCCCGGACATGTGGACGAGCGAGAGCAGCAACGTCGGAATGCTGACGTCCTCCAGAGCCGCGGCGATGTCCTCGTCGGATGTGGCGAACGGCTCACCTGCGTGCGGGTTGCGCATGGCGTGGCCCTTTCTCAACCGAGGCTCGGTCGGGCGGCGAAATATGTGGAAATATGTGATAGTACACAACATCGGGATTGTGTCTACTCTCGCAGGGGGTCCAGTGCGCCACGTCGTCATCGATGGTCCACGCAGCGTCACCGTGACCGAGGCGCCCGACGCCGTCCTGCCCGGCCCCGACGGGGTGGTGGTGGCTGTCGATGCCACCGCGATCTGCGGTTCGGACATGCACTTCTACGACGGGGACATTCCGGTCGGCCCCGGCCTTCCTGTCGGCCACGAGTTCCTGGGCACCGTGGTCGAGGCCGGTCCCGGGGTGACGCGGTTCCGGCCGGGGGACCGGGTGCTGACCGCCTCTGTCGCCGGCTGCGGCCACTGTGAGGGGTGTGCGACCGGCGATCCCGTCACGTGCGTCGAGGGCCCCAAGGTGTTCGGCGCGGGGGCGTTGGGAGGCGGGCAGGCTTCGATGGTCGCCGTCCCCTCGGCTGACTTCCAACTGTTCCGCATTCCCGAAGGGATGGACGACGCGTCGGCGCTCCTGCTGACGGACAACCTCAATACCGGGTGGATAGGCGCTAAGCGGGCGGACATCCCACTCGGCGGCACGGTGGCGGTGCTGGGCCTCGGTGCCGTCGGACTGTGCGCCGTCCGTGCCGCTTTCGTGCTCGGGGCGGCACAGGTGTTCGCGGCCGACCCCGTGGCGGGTCGCCGTGCGTTGGCGGCCGACTCGGGGGCGACACCACTGGAGGGACCGACCGTGGAGGCGATTCGGGAGGCCACCGCAGGGCGGGGCGTGGATGCGGTGATTGACGCGGTCGCACTCGACGCCACGCTCACCGATGCCCTCACGTGCGTGCGGCCCGGCGGGACCGTGTCGGTCATCGGGGTGCACAACCTCGAGCCGTACCCGTTGCCGATTCTGACGAGCCTGTTCCGCAGTCTGACATTGCGGATGACGACCGCCCCCGTCCATCAGACGTGGAAGGAGCTGGTCCCTCTGGTGCTCCACGGCCGCCTGCGCACCGATGGCATCTTCACCCATTCGTTCCCCCTGGCCGAGGCCCCCCAGGCCTATGCGGCGGTGGCCGAGCGCAGTGCAGAGTGCATCAAGGTGATGATGCGGCCATGAGCGGGGTGGTCGTGACGGGCGCCGCGTCGGGCATCGGGCGCGCCTGCGCCGAGGTACTGATCGGCGAGGCACGCGCGGTCTCGCTGTGGGACAGCTCGCCCGCCGTGTCGGACGTGGGGGAGGCGCTCGGTATGTCGGCGTTCATCGTCGACGTCACCGACGATGCCGCCGTGGCGTCCGCGGTGGACAGGTCGGCCGAGGCGATGCAGGGGATCGACGGCCTCGTCCACGCGGCCGGCCGGGTGAGCGTGGATCCGGTCGGTGCGCTGACCGCACCGCTGTGGGATGCGGTCGTCGACGTCAACCTCCGGGCCCATGCCCTCATCGTCCAGGCGCTGCTTCCCCACTTGCGTGCGGCTGACGACGCCGCCATCGTCGGGATCAGTTCCATAGAGGCCATTGTGGGCAACGGCGCGATACCGGCCTACTGCGCCTCCAAGGCCGGCCTCCTCGGGCTCACCAGGGCGATGGCCCATCAGCTCGGCCCCGAGGGCATCCGCGTCAACGCAGTCTGTCCCGGCTTCGTGGAGACCCCCATGCTGGCCGGTGCCCTCAGCGTTCCCGGATTGCGCGAAGCGTTCGAGAAGGCATCTCCCCTCGGCCGCCTGGCGCAACCGGTGGAGATCGCCCACGCCGTGGCCTTCCTGCTCAGCCCGAAGGCGTCCTTCATCACCGGCACGCACCTGGTGGTCGACGGCGGAACCGTGTCCGTCAACCACTGACCGGTCTCCACCGGGCGGTGGTCTGCGCCCTTATGGCGCAGCCCGCGAGGAGAGGGCGGCGGCGACCGCGGTAGCGGCCGCCGCCCCGACGACAACGAGAGCCTCGGTGCGACGGGTGGCCCGGCACAGGATGAAGGCACCTTCCAGCGCGGCGATCATTTCGATGATCAGTCCGCGCGCGTCTGCCTCGGCCACCCCGCCCGCCACGAGCTGGCTGCTGCCCAGGGCGATCCAGTCGTCGAAGACCTCGGCACAGGCCAGGCGCAGTACCTCGCTGCGGTTCGAGACCTCGAGGGCGATGGTGGCGATCGGACACGCGTCGGCGTAGTCCGTCGCGACCAGATGGTCGGCAGCACCGGCAAAGAAGGCGCGCACGCCGCTCACCAGGTCCGGCGCTTCCCCCAGCACCGCCGGGAGGAGTTTGCCGTATTCGGCGCCGGACCAGCGGATGGTCTCGGCGCCGAGTTGCTCCTTGCCGCCGGGGAAGAAGTGGTAGACCGACCCGAAAGGAGCCCGTGCGGCGGTCACGATCGCCTTCACTCCCGTTGCCTCGTACCCCCGATGACGCATCAGGTGGGCGCTGGCATCGATGATCCGCTGTTTCGTGCCGTTCACCCGACCCCACTCCCGTTCGCCTTCTTGACCACTGGCCACCCTTGAAATTACTCTGACTAGAGCGATCAATTTAGTCCAGGAGGATGACCGTGGTGAGATCATGGTTGGCCAAGAGGGTCATCACGCGGAACCTCCGGGCCCTCAACCGGGGTGATATTCGCCCGACGCTGCGGATGGAGGCTTCCGACGTCCACTTCCGGTTCCCGGGGACCAGTTCGTGGGCCAGCGACGTCGTCGGTCGGGACAAGGTGGAGGAATGGCTGAAAAGGATGGTCGCGACCGGGCTGCAGCACGAGGCCGATGACGTCATTGCCAGTGGCCCTCCGTGGCGGATGACGATGGTCCTCCGAGGTACCGATCGGTTCGAGGAACCGGATGGGACGCCGGTCTATGAGAATCGCTACGTGATCTGGGCCCTCACCCGCTGGGGCTTCATACGGGACTACGAGGTCTACGAGGACACCGAGAGATCGGTGGCCTTCGATGCGTACCTGGCCGGGGCGCGACCGCTTTCGGACGACACGGCCGGCACGCGCTGAACCAATGGTGGTCGGCGGTCACGGCGCCGCCCCGCCGGCGCACGTGCTCCGCCGCCTTGCGAGCGCAGTGGGTCCGCCCGGGACCACCCGGCGGCTCGGCGAACAGGCGTGGATGGTGACGTCGGGCGGCCGGGCACTCGTGGCCAAGGTCGGCGCGGGCGTGCTCGACGAGGCCGACGGGCTCAGGCGTCTCGGTGCGGTGCCCGGAGGGCCGCCAGTCCCCGTGGTCGTGCTCGCCGAGCCTGGGCTCCTCGTCACGACCGCAGTGGACCGGGTGTCGCGGACATCCGGTCACGAAGAGACGCTCGGAAGGGCGCTGGCCACGCTGCACCGCGCCCCGTCGGCGGGCTGGGGCGGAGGATCGTCGTGGATCGGAACCTGCCCCGTCGACCCGTCGCCCACCCCCGACGGCGCCGCCTTCTACGGTGCCCGATTGCGGGCGTTGTCGGTCCGCTGCGGGCTCGAGGACACGGTGACCGCAGTCGCCTCCCGTCTCGACGAACTGCTCCCTCCCGGTGGCCCGGCTCTGGTGCACGGCGACCTGTGGTGGGGGAATGTCCTCTTCGGTTCGGACGGCCGGTCGTGGCTCATCGATCCGTCGGTCCACGGCGGGCACCCCGAGGAGGACCTGGCCATGCTCGCGCTGTTCGGCCCGGTGCCCGAGCGCCTGGTCCGCGCGTACGACGAAGTGCACCCACTGAGCTCCGGTTGGGAAGACCGGGTCGCTCTTTTCCAGCTCTACCCGTTGCTCGTCCATGCGGTGCTGTTCGGCACCGGCTACCGCGCCCAGGCGGAAGCGGTGGCTCGGCGTTTCACGTGACGATGTGCCGGCGCCTCACCCTTGCACGAAACGCGCGGGGACGGTTCGCACCTTCGGGACAGCAGGAACGAGGGCTGATCGGGTGTGGTGGCGGTGGAACATTCCAGTCCTTACCTTGGCGTGTCGATCGATCTCCGCGAAGCTGAAGCCGCCCGTAATGCGGTGATGAACCTTGCGTGCGTCTCGTTCCAAAAATTCTTGGCCGTCACGTACGTGTTGATCAGTTCTTCGTCCAGTTCGATGGGGCCGATGTCGTGCTCACGACGACCGAAGGAGGGTGGCGGATCACTATCGTAGAGAATGACCTCTCCGGTTGTCGCGTTGTAGTTGACCCAAACCTTGACCTTGGGTCGACGAAGTGGCTCGTCCTCCGAGATCTCCTCGAGTGGAAGAGAGCTCCTGTCATGGGGAGAGTTCACTCCACCCAATTTGCTCCGTCATCCTCAAATCCGTCACTACGCCGTCACAAAGATGCTTCGGCGCGGAGTCTTTACTCCAGTCCCGTCGGTGAGTCATGCGCCGTCGGAGAGCCATGGGTGGCCTTGGTCGGTTGCTCGGGATCACGTGCAGGCTCGGGGAACAGTGCGGCCGCCGAGCAGCTGTCGGCCTCGCCGTGCTCAGGTACGACCGATGAAAGAAGATCCTGGTTGACGCGTGCCGCGATGGCGTCGATCTCGTCGGCCAAGAGTTGTAGCCCGAGCACGACACGGGCAACCATGGACCGATCGGCGGGGTAGCCGAGATCCGCCACGAAGGATTCGTTCATCAGTTGGTCGAGCCGCTTGCTGACCGACATAGACGGAACATACGACGCCGTGATCAACGTCAACCCAACCGATTCCCAAATGCATCGACAGACCGATACGGATCCGTTCGTGTCCTTGGCAATCGGGGACCACTCTCCAAATGACGACGCTGCGCGGCGATCGCACTGTCCGCACGCGTATGGGCTCGGCTTGGCGGAAACCGGCGGTGTACCATGATCGAGATATCGAGAATCGTTTCGATATGGCGAACATTTGGTCGGTGAGGGGGCGAGGTGGAGAAGATGTTCGACATCGGCGTCAACGAAGCGGAGCGGATGCGCAACCGTATGAACGGCCTCGGTGTGGTGAACGATCTCCACGGCGTGTTCGACGCCCTCCGCCCCGCTGGCGACGTGCATCCGGGGGGCCTCCCGACGCTCTTCGGTCAGCCCGATTTCGAATTCTTCGTGGGCTTTGACGGTGCGCCACGCTTCACGGTGATCGGGCACGATTCGGCGCAGCGCATCTTCCGGCAGCACGAGACCTTCTCTTCGCATCTCTATGCCGGAACGGCCGCGCAGTGGGGCCCCAACCTCTTGATGATGGACGAACCGGAGCACGCCCGCTACCGATCGCTGGCGCAGCCCGCCTTTGCGCTGCGCACCATGGAGAGCTGGCACGACAGGTGGTTGCTCCCCACCTTGGACCGCCTCATCGGCGCGCTGGAGGGTCTCGACCGTTGCGACCTCTACATGGCGCTCTGTGCCCGCTTTCCCGCGCACACCATCGGGGCTGCCCTGGGCATCAGCGACGACGAGACCGCCCAGGTCCACGACTGGATCATTCGCACGGCGACGAACATGCCCAAAGAGGAGTCCGAGTCGGCCGCCGCGAAGCTGGTCGAGTTCCTGCAACCCATCATCGAAGATCGGCGCTCGTCACCGGGAGACGACGTCATCAGCCTTCTGGTCACCAGCGAGCTCACCGACGAGGACGGATCCATGCACCGGTTGAGCGACGCCGAAGTCATGGGCTTCTGCGGTCTGCTCCTCATCGCCGGGACGGGAACCACCTACAGGGCTACCGGGATCCTGATGCTGAGCGTCCTGTCGCGTCCCGAGCTCCTCGAGCAGATGAGGTCCGATCGGTCGCTCATCCCGCGCTGCGTCGAAGAGGTCCTGCGCTGGGAGCCTCCGCTTACGTCGTTCTCACGCCTCGTCACCGAGGACACCGTCGTCGACGGGGTGACGCTGCCCCGGGGTGCGCTGGTCGATGTGGGCGTGGCCGCGGCCAACCGGGACCCCCGCCGCTGGAACGACCCTCACCGCTACGACCCCTTCCGAGAGCCCATATCCCACTTGGGCTTCGGCCGTGGTCCCCACTTCTGCATGGGCAACCAGCTGGCCCGCATGGAGATGCGGACCTCGCTGGAGCTGATTCTGGACCGGTTCCCCGACATCGCGCTCGACCGGTCGGTCGACCCTCCCTACGTCACAGGAACCTTCTTCAGGATGCCCACATCGGTGCCCGTCACCTTGGGGTGAGCGCGCCCGCTCGACCTTCAGAAGTCAAACGATGCATCAGACCGATGCGGACCTGCGGAAGTGGGGGATGACCTCGCGTCCCCAGGCGCGCATGGTCTCAAGGCAGACCTCCTGGGGGACGGTCCCCATCTGGATCATGCACATCACCTCATCGACGCCGGCGTCCTGCAGCTCCTCGACGTACGCGATGGCGTCGCTCGCCGTGCCATACGCGTGGTCGATGTTGTACGTCGCCGAGGCGAGCGAAGGGTCGTTCATGTACTGGGGCAGCTCGCCCCGCAGGGCGCGGCCTTCCATCGTCGTCTTCATGCCCCGCATGTACGCCACGTTGTCCTCTGCTTCGCTGTTCTCGTTGGGTGGCGGCGCCCCCGGTCGTCCCCAGTGGCTCACCGACTCCCCGAAGAAGCGCTGTCCCCGGGCGCCGATCTGCTGCGCCCGCTCCCGGTCCTCGAGGACGATGGTCGGGCACAAGGCCGCCAGGTGATCGTTCACCACGGTGGCCACCAAGGTGTCCTTCGTACGTGAGGCGATCGCCTCGTCGTAGGTCTTCCGGAGCTTGCGCACATGGTCGAGACCGGCGAAGGCGAACGCCAGCGCGCCCACCCCGTACTGGGCGGCGGTGCGCACGGTGTCGGCATGGGTACACGCCAGGAAGAGCGGGGGATGCGGCGTCTGCACGGGGCGGGGCACCACTATGTGCCGGGGAGATCCGGCGGGTGCCTCAATGTCGAGAAGGTCGCCATGCCAGGTGAAATCGTCCCCGAGCCAGATCTGCCCGATGATCTGCAACGCCTCGCGCACCTCGGCGACCGTTCGCTCGGGGTCGACGTTGCAGAGCGACATCTCCTGCAGCGTGCCGCCGCGGCCTGCGCCGAGGTCGAGGCGCCCGTCCGAAATGATGTCGAGCATGGCGGCGCGCTCGGCGACCCGGGTGGGGTAGTTGTAGTTGAAGGGCATGCACACCACCCCGTGACCGATGCGGATTCTCGAGGTCCGGGCCGCCACGGCGGTGAGGAAGATCTCCGGTGCGCTCATGTGCGCGTACCAGTAGAGGGAATGGTGCTCGACGGCCCACACGCGATCGAAGCCCATCTCCTCGGCGAAAACCGCCTGTTCGAGACAGTCCCGTATGACCTGCTGCTCCCGTTGCCGGGTCGGATTGGCGAGTTGAGCTTCGAAGATCACGGAAAACTGCATGGTGGCAGAGCTCCCTTCCCGTTGGCGGTAGTTCAATTAGAACTACTACAATTTGGACCGCTGTGGGACCTGGTGGTAGGGCAGCGCCTTTACCCGATCACTGCCAGACTCTGTGGCACTGCGACGACGCACAGCAAGGAGGAGTGGACCATGCCCAGCATGCGGTTCAATCACATGGAGCTCTCGTTCCCGAGGGGAACCCTGACCAAGGAGTTTCGTGACGAAGTCGACGCGTTCTTTTGCGGTGTGCTCGGCTGGGACGCCCTCGACACCGAGGTGGTCGGCCAGTCCTGCCATCTGCTCCGCCCGGACGACGGCCAGTTCATTCTGCTGGCGGAGAGCGGCAAGCCGATGTCCTCGCCGGGTTACGACCACCTGGGACTCCTCGTGGAGACTCGCGACGAAGTCGACGCGATGCTGGCCGAGTGTCAGCGGTTCCAGGAGAAGGATGAGCGTCTTCGCATCAAGGAGTACGAGGATCTCACCGGTCCCACCATCACCGTGCACGCGTTCTACGTGAAGTATCTCCTGCCGATCTGGTTCGACGTGCAGTCCATGGAGTGGCCCGCGGGCAAGGGACCGGCTCAGCGTTGGCAGTACGCCTGAGAGGGGATGAAGGGGACGCCCGCAGTCCCTTGAGCCCGGCGCATTGCGCTCGGCGGTCAAATACCGTCGGCAGGGGAGCGCGGGTGGAAGAATGTCCGGTCCACGGATGAAAGGGATGGTGGTGTCAAAAACTGAGAGGCAGTCCCCCGTAATCTGGCGATGCAGCGGATGTGGGTCCCTGGTCCACC
Source organism: Acidimicrobiales bacterium (assembly GCA_049513455.1). GTDB lineage: Bacteria > Actinomycetota > Acidimicrobiia > Acidimicrobiales > RAAP-2 > Bog-473. The sequence goes on along the minus strand of JBEKWB010000009.1, from coordinate 44,361 downwards.
CTTCCGACGATCGCACGCCGGCGGCGTGGTGCTCTCGGTGTGGGCGGGTCACCGCGGCGCGACGCGACGGAGGATGATGCCCCTCGGGCGTTAGCTGCGCCGCCCCAGTGGCCCCCGCAACAGCACGCCGGGTAGCCGGCCGGTGTGCTGGCCGTCCCGCAGGAGGACCTGTCCGTTGACGACGGTGGCGTCAATGCCCACGGCCGTCTGTTTGAGCCGGGTGGCGCCGGCCGGAAGGTCGGTGTCAGCGTGGGGGAGGTCGGGAGCCACCCTTTCGGGGTCGAAGACGACGAGGTCGGCGGCCCGGCCCTCCGCGATCAGGCCCCGGTCGGTGAACCCGAAGGCCATGGCCGGGTCGAACGTCAGTTTGCGGATCCCCTCCTCCCACGTGAAGGCCTGGCGGTCCCGGACCCAGTACGACAGCAGGAACGTCGGAATGGACGAATCGATGATCTGGGAGACGTGGGCTCCCGAATCCGAGCCGCCCACCACCACATGCGGGTCCTTCAGGATGCGGAGCACCTGGTCCATGTCCTGGTTGGCGAACGGTTGGCCGAAGAAGCAATCGAAGTCGGCCTCGAGCGACAGGTCGATCAGCGCGTCGATCGGCTCGACCCGGCGGGCCGCCGCCACCCCGGACACGGTGCGCACGGCATGGTCGCCCCGCTCGAGTACCCGAAGGACGTCGTAGTCCGGGGGACGGGTCTCGGCTCCTATCGGCGTTCGGTAGGGACCGGTCGTGGCCTCCTGCACCAGTCGGGCCCGCTGCGCGGGGTCCCGGAGTGCCGCCGCTTGCTCCCGCAGGGGGCGCGTCCGGAGCGCCCGCCACGACGGTAGCGAGTCAAACGGAAGGTGGACGGGGAACCCGATGATCGACATGAACTCACGGCTGTGCCCCTGGCCGAAGATGCGGCCACCCCGGTCGGCCGCCTCCTCGAAGAGATCGATGTAGTCCTGGGTCGTCCCCGGAGACGACGGGGACCAGCCGAGGATGAAGGAGAGGGGTCGACCCGACTCCACGGAAAGATCGCGCAATCGCTCGTAGTACGCGCGCCGCAAGCCGGGTTCGCCGTTCTGTTCGTTCGCGATCTCGAACATGCCGGCACCCAGACTGCCCATGCGGTTCACGAGGGCACGCACCTCGCTCCAGTCCGCTTGCCGGCTGGGGACGGGCTTGTCGTCCGATGTCTGGTGGTTGGGCGTGCGCGATGTCGAAAGCCCGAGCGCACCGGCCTTGACCGCGTCCTCCAGGTGCCGGCACATGGTGGCCACGTCGTACTCGGTCCCTGGCTCCTCGAAGGCGCGCTCGCCCATCACGTAGGTTCGCAGCGCCGAGTGGCCCATGTACCCGGCGTAGTTGATGCCCTTGGGGATCCGCTCGACGGCGTCGAGATAGTCGGGGAAGGTCTCCCACTGCCAGCTGATCCCCTCCAGCATGGCCTCCCGGGAGATGTCCTCGGCCCGCTCGAGACTGCGCATGACCAGGTTCTTGTCGGGCTCGGCGCACGGGGCCAGGGTGAAGCCGCAGTTCCCCAGGACGGCCGTGGTTATCCCGTGCCATGACGAGCAGGTGCCGAGGGGGTCCCAGAACACCTGGGCGTCCATGTGGGTATGGATCTCAATGAAGCCGGGTGCCACGAATCTGCCCTCGGCATCGACCTCCTCGGTGCCCGCTTCACTGATCCTGCCTATGGAGGTGATGCGGCCGTCCCGAACCCCGACGTCGGCCCGGTACCGGGGCCGGCCCGATCCGTCGACAACGGTTCCACCGCGGATTACCAGATCGAACATGTCGATGTGTCCCCTTGCTCGTTGACTGCATTCTGACGTGATGGCACCCGGTGCGCGGGTGCGCCCCTCACGACCAACGCCAGCTCCGTGATCCCTCTCCGGTCAGCAGGCGGCCGAAGTGCATGCCCGGGAAGTGCGCTCCCGCCATCTGGGCCCCCGTTCCCTCGAGCTCCCGGGCCAGCTTCATCCGGACCGCCCGGGCGAGCACCGGGTCGACATCGCCCAGCCCGGCCCAGTCGTCATCGATCAACTCGACCGGGCAGTGCACGATATCCCCGAGCAGGAAGGCCCGCGCGGAGCCCGAGCTGAGGACCACATAGGCGTTACCGGGCGTGTGCCCCGGCGCGGCCACGAGGTCGACCCCGGGCGCAGCCCGGTGCACCCCCGTCCACATCTCCATGCGGTCGGCGAGGGGGGAGAGGAGGGCGGCGACGCCCGGCGCGGCCGAGCCGGTCACGAAATGGCTCCAGTCTTCGGCGTGGCAGTGGTAGGTGGCGCGAGGGAAGGTGGCCGCGCCCGAGAGCGAGGCCCACCCCACATGGTCGGGGTGGAGGTGGGAGAACACCACGTCGGTGATGTCGCCGGGTCGCACCCCGAGTGCGCCGAGGTTGGCCAGGAGGGAGCCACCCGAGAGCCCGGCCGGCGGCTCGGGGCCGTAACCCAAATCGATCAGGACGAGGTGTTCCCCGCCGCGGACGAGAAAGCTTCCGACCGGCATGTCCAGGCGACCGTCGTCGCGCAACAACGACGGGTGTTGGGCCCAGTCGACCTCGCGTGCCCCCTTCGTCGCCCCGCCGGCCCCGGCCGCCGATCCCCACAGCGCGACCGGGTCGATGACTGCCGTGGCGTCGATCACCTCGGTGACGTCGATCGATCCGATGCGCACCCTCTCCTCCCCGATGCGGCCGCCGATTCGTGCTGAGGCCGGCCCGCCCTCGGGTCGTGCCCAGGTTGCCGTCTCCGCGCGGCGAGTGTAGCTTCACCTTCGACATAACGACGGATTGCTCCAAATGGCGAAAACAGGCCCGGCGCGAGGCACACAGCCGGAAAGGGAGGAACTCGGTGACCGTCGAGGCATCGCCGCCGGCCGCGGGAGGGATGCGCGTGACGCGCGGCATGGCCACATCGAAAGTGTCACCGTCGGCCGACCGAACGATTCGGATCCTCAATCACCTGGCCGCGCACGCTGATCGGTCGTTCACCTTCTCCCAGCTCCGTCGAGACCTGGGCATGAGCAGTGGCACCCTGCACGCGCTGCTGGCGTCACTCGTCAAGGCCTCGTACGCCCGGCGCAACCCCGACACGCTCACCTATTCCCTCGGCCCCGCCTTGCTCGCCCTCGGCGCGGCGGCCCGATCGGGCTACAGGCTGGCTGACGACCTGGTCCCCGAGATGGAGCGCATGTCGCAAGAACTCGGTCTCACCTGTCATGCCACGGTGGCCCAGAGTGACGAAATGGTGGTCATCGCCCGTTCCGGGCCCGTCGAGCCGTTCGGACGGAGAGTCCGGGTCGGCGAGCGCTACCCGCTCATCCCGCCCTTCGGGACGGCCTATGTGGCGTGGTCCGATCCGGGGTCCATCGACGCCTACCTGGCCCGCTCGGACCCCCCGCTCAGTCACCGCGACCGGGAACGGTGTCGCCACGCCCTCGACAGTGTCCGTGAGCGTGGCTATGCGGTCTCCTTGAACCCGTCCACCCGACACCGCGTCGGCGAGCTCATCGAGGGGACCGACGACTGGTCGGGGCCGGAACTCGGTGCCCTCCTGTCCGAGTTGGCGCACGAGGAGTATTTCCTCGCCGACGTGTCGCCCGGTTCGAGCTACGACGTGGTGGCCATGACGGCGCCCGTCTTCGGCCCGGACGGCTCGGTGCTGGCCCTTCTCGCGTTGGCCAACTTTCCCCGTCCCGTGCCCGCTGAGGCCATTTCGGGACTGGCAGCTCGCTTGCGGAAGGCGACGGTGATCCCGGGCGCCGAACGCGGAGGCGCGGGGAGCGGTCCAGCGATGGCGTCGGTGTGATCGAATCGGATCCTCGGGGTGCGAAAGGGCAAAGGGGAACGGAGCCATGGAATTGGGATTCGCGAGCACAACCGACGAGATCACCGCCGGTCTGGATCTGACGGGAACGGTGGCTCTCGTCACCGGCGCCTCCTCGGGTTTGGGCCGCGAGACGGCGCGGGCCCTTGCGGCCGTCGGCGCCCGCGTGATCCTGGCGGGGCGCAACGACGACAAACTGGCCGCCGCGGTGCGCCGGATCACGGACAACGCCCCGAAGGCGACGGTCGAGGTCGGTCATCTGGACCTCACCTCGCTGGCCCAGGTGCGGCGGTTCGCCGAGGAGTTCCTGGCGGCGAACGATCGGCTCCACCTGCTCATCAACAACGCCGGAGTGATGGCCACGCCGTTCGAACGCACGGCCGATGGGTTCGAGCTTCAGTTCGGCACCAACCACATCGGCCATTTCCTCCTCACGTGCCTGCTCGCCCCCGCGCTCCTACGCGACCCGCCCGCGAGGATCGTCAACCTCAGCTCGGGCGGTCACCTGGCGTCCGACATCGTGTGGGACGACCCGAACTTCGAACGAGGTGCCTACGACCCCTTCATCGCCTACGGCCAGTCGAAGACCGCCAACATCCTGTTTACGGTCGAGCTCGAGCGGCGGCTGTCGGCGCGTGGGGTCCATGCCTACGCCGTGCACCCCGGACTGGTCGGCACGGCTCTGGGTCGTTACATGACCCCGGAGGTCCTGGACCAGTTGATGGAAAAGGCGAAGCAGGGCGGAGGAATGCCCACGCGCAAGTCACTCGAACAGGGAGCCGCCACATCGGTGTGGGCGGCCACGGCCCCCGGGCTCGAGGCGATCGGTGGCTCGTATCTCGAGGATTGTCAGGTCAGCGACCACCATGCGCCGTGGGCGCTCGATCCTGACGCGGCGGCCCGGCTCTGGGCGCTCAGTGAGGACTTGGTCGGCCAGCAGTTCTCCCTGGAAGTCTGACGTGGTCGTACAAACCGTGACCAGCGCCGAACACGAACAGATGGTGGCGCGCATCGTTGCAGGTGGTCTTCGTACGCCCGAGGAACTGCCGTCCGGCGAGACTTTCCGGGCGATGCGGGACGCAGAGGAGTCCTCTCCGCTGACACCGGTCGACGGGTTCGCCCTCGCCATGACCGAAGCCGACGGGGTGCCGCTGCTGTGTGCGACCCCCGAGGACCACGTGCCGGTGCGCACGGTGGTCTACTTTCACGGCGGCGGGTACCTCTGGATGACGCCGCACACCTATGTCCCGGTGTTGGTGGCCGTGTCCCGCGTCACCGGAGCGCGTGCTGTCGGAGTCCATTACCGCCGCGCGCCCGAACATCCCTTCCCGGCCGCGGTCGAGGACGCCGTCACCGCGTACCGTTGGCTCCTGCGCCAGGGGACTGCGCCGGACAGCATTGCCTTCGTCGGCGACTCCGCCGGCGGCGGACTGGTGCTGGCGGCCCTGGTGGCGCTGCGTGACCAGGGCGTCGAGTTGCCCGCGGCAGCTGTCTGCTTCTCGCCCTGGACGGACCTGGCGGTGAGCGGCCCGAGCGCGGAGACTGCCGACGACCCCGTCGTGTCAGGGAACGCCTTGCGCATGATGGCGAGGGCGTATCTTGCCGGGAGCGACCCCAGGTCGCCGCTGGCGTCACCCCTCTACGCCGACCTCACCGGGCTGCCACCCCTGCAGATACAGGTGGGGAGCCGCGAGTCCCTGCTCGACGATGCCCGACGTCTCGCCGATCGGGGTCGGCAGGCCGGGGTCGCCGTGACCTACATCGAGCACCCGGGCGTGATCCACATGTGGATCGTCTTCGGCCCGGAGATCCCCGAGTCGGAAGCGGCGTTCTCCCTTCTCGGTGGGTTCGTGGCCACGCATCTGCGTGCGGGTGGACCTGGTCCCCGGTAGATGAGGTCGGGCCGAGGGCGGCCCCGAGCGGCGTCGACCTCACGGCGGTAGCGTTGCCCATCCGAAGCGACAACATGACGGAGGTGGTGGACCATGGCGCTCATCGACCAGAATCTCACTTGGAAAAAGGTGGAGGAGCGTCTGGCCATCGAGACCGATCCCGTTCTACGCCGAAATCTCGAGATGCTTCTCCAGCACATGAAGGCCGAGGCCGTGCTCGACATGGAGGCGCTCATGGCTACGGTGTCGGAGCGGGCGCACTACCACTCCTACACGGGAGATCCGGACGCACCGAGCCCGGAGGGAAAGGCCGCCGTCCAGCAGTTCTACGAGAACTTTGCGGCCTCGGGCGCGGGAAAGCTCCATCTCGACGTCGATCGGCTCGTCGTCGATCGCGACTGCATTCTCACCGAGGGAGTCATGCGCATGGCCTACCCCGGACGCACCTTGACGGCCATGGGAATTGCGGTCGACGACCCCGCGGCCGACTACCTCTACGAGACGCGGATGGCAATCGTCTGGCCCATCGACGAGGACGGGCTCTTCCTCGGCGAGGATGCCTACGTGGAGAGCGACGGCTTCGCGGGCATCGCCGGGCGAAAGATCGACCCGGCCGATGTCGTCGTGTACCGCCCCGACGCGCTCAGCGGCGCCCGGTGAGCGCGGCCTGACCTCGGCGCGGTGTCCTCCCGCCGTCGGCGGCTGGCCCCGGCCACCTTCGCTCCCGCCGCCAGATAGTCCCTCGGCCAGGGCAAGGCCGATGCCCACCTCGTCACCCAGCCCCGGGTGAGTGAGAGTGAGACATCTTCTTGCTACGGTCGGCATCCGTGCGCACTGCAATCTGTGACCGACTTGGCATCGAATTCCCACTCTTCGCCTTCTCGCACTGCCGTGACGTCGTGGCCGAGGTCAGCCGTGCGGGTGGGTACGGGGTGCTCGGCGCCCTCGCCTTCAGCCCCGATCAGCTCGAGGTCGAACTGAGTTGGATCGACGAGCACTGCGGCGGCCGGCCGTACGGCGTGGACTTCGCCATGCCGGAGAAGTTCGTCGGCAAGGGCGAGTCCTTCGACCTCGAGGCCCTCCGCGCCCTGATCCCGGCCGAGCACCAGGAGTTCGTGGAGGGGATCCTGGCCGATCACGGAGTTCCACCCTTGCCCGAGGGCGTCGAAGGCGTGATGAAGGCGGCCGGGCTCGGGGTGGAGGCCGAGGGTCCGGCTCAGGTGGAACTTGCGCTCCGACATCCCGTCTCCATGCTGGTCAATGCCCTCGGTCCCCCTCCCGCCTACGCCGTCGAAGCCGCGCACGCGCAGGGGGTCCTCGTGGGCGCCCTCTGCGGATCACCGCGGCACGCGCAGAGAAACCTCGAAAGAGGCGTGGACGTGATGATCGCGCAAGGCACGGAAGCCGGGGGGCACTGTGGGGAGATCTCGACGATGGTGCTGGTCCCCGAGGTGGTTGACACCGTGGGGCCCGACGTCCCGGTCCTCGCGGCCGGTGGGATCGGACGGGGACGTCAGATGGCCGCCGCCATGGCATTGGGGGCCCAGGGCGCATGGACCGGGTCGATATGGCTGACCGTCGCCGAGTCGGACACCGCGCCGTGGGTGATCGAAAACCTCCTCGAAGCCGGGTTCTCCGACACCGTCCGCTCGCGTTCGATGACCGGGAAGCCGGCCCGCCAGATCAGGACCGCGTGGACCGAGGCATGGGAGGCCGAGGACGCACCCGCCCCGCTGCCGATGCCGCTCCAGGGCATCCTTTACGCTCCGGCGGCCCACCGGTTCATGCGCGTGCGGTCCCGCCCGCTCTCGGGCTCGCCGGCCGGGCAGATCATCGGGCGCGTCCATGCGGTCCGTCCCGCCCGCGATGTCTTCTTCGAGATCATCGAGGAGTGGATCGAGACGACCCAGGGGATCGCAGCCAGCATTGCGGAGGACTGAGCGCCATGACGACGCTCGAGACGGGCGCGTGTGTGGTCACCGGCGCCGCATCGGGAATCGGCCGGGCATTGGCGGGAGCCTTCGGGGCCGAGGGGATGAAGGTCGTCCTGAGCGATGTGAACGAGCCACTCCTGGAGGAGGCGGCCGACGAGCTCACCTCCAGAGGGGTCGAGTGCGTCGCTCTTGTGGCGGATGTCAGCGATGCCGCAGCGGTCGAACGCCTGGCCGACCACGCCACCGATCGGTTCGGCCGCGTCACAGTGGTGTGCAACAACGCAGGGGTTTCGACCATAGGGAGGCAGTGGGAGATCGGGATTGACGACTGGGACTGGGTCATCGGCGTCTGTCTCCGCGGTGTCGTCAACGGCGTGCGCAGTTTCGTCCCCCGCATGCTCGCGCAGGGTGGGCCCGCGCACGTGGTCAACACTGCGTCGATGGGCGGCCTGCTCACCAGCCCCTTGATCGGGCCCTACGCCGCCGCCAAGCATGCCGTGGTCGGCCTGTCCAAGGGGTTGCGAGCCGAACTGGCCGGAACCGAGGTCGGAGTCTCAGTCGTGTGCCCCGGCATGGTGCGCACGCCCATTCTCGAGGGCATGCGCGCCCACTTGGAGCGGACGGGCACGGGCCAGAGCGCCGAGGTCAGGTTCATGTTCGACGCCTTGGAGAGCGGTCTGGCGGCCGGCATGCCGGCCGACGTGGCGGCCGAGATGATCGTCAGGGCCGTGAAGGACAATCAGTTCTGGGTGTTGCCCAACGGCGGGGCGCACCTCCCGAGCGTCCGGGCCGACTTCGACGAGATGCTCGCCAGCGCAGATGACGGTGAACGGGGCCCCTGAGCGCGAAGCGGACCTCACGACGTCCTCCCTCCCGAGAGGAAGTCCTCGACGTGGCCGGTGACGAAGGTCACGTCGTCATCGGTCATCCCGTGGTTGGAGGGCAGGACGAATCCGAACTCCATGATCTGATCGGCGATCGGCAGCCCGCTCGCCGGGGACCGGACGTTGACGCCGCGCAGCATCGGCTGTCGCGTGGCGTTGCCCGTCCAGATCGTTCGGGTGTCCACACCGTGCTGATCGAGGTAGAGCTGGAGCTGGGCCCGTTCGAAACCCGCGTCCGGCCGGATGGTCAGGGGATAGCAGAGCCACGCCGTGTCGACTTCGCGGAGCTGCCGCGGCAGCACGAAGAGATCCTCATGCCGACGGAAGAACTCCGTGTAGAGGTCGAAGTTCCGCTGCCGGCGCGCGTGGTTGTCCGGAAGCTTTTTCAGCTGTTCGAGTCCGAAGGCCGCGCCCAGCTCCGACGGCTCGAAGTTCCACGCCAGCTCGTCGAAGATGAACTGGTTGTCGTAGTGGATCCCGTCGAGATCCTCCCAGAAGTCGTGGTCGCGCCGCTTCGACCCGAAGAAGTGCAGCTCGGATCTCCGACCCCACCGGCGGAGGAGGAGCGCCCGGTCCCGCTGTGCCTCGTGGTCCAGCAGTAGCATCCCGCCCCCGCCGGCGCACGTGATGATGTGGGAAGAGGCAAAGCTCGTCACGCTGAAGTCGGACCGCGTGCCGGTCGGCGTGCCGCGCAGCGTGGCGCCGAGCGCGTCGCAGGAGTCCTCAATGAGCAGGACCCCGTGACGGTCGGCGATCCGGCGGATCGCATCCCAGTCCGGGACGTTGCCGATCAGGTTGGGGATGAGGAGGGCCCGTGTTCGATCGGTGATCATCGCCTCTATGCCGTCGACGTCGACGACGTAGGTGTCCGGCTCCACATCGACGAAGACCGGCACCAGCCCCGCACGGACAATGGGCGAAATGTCGGTGGAGAACGTCACCGCAGACCCGATGATCTCGTCCCCGGGTTGGGCGCCCAGAAGCTCGATCGCCAAATAGAGGGCCGAGCTCCCGGAGTTGACCATCACCCCGGACCCCTTCCCGAAAAGCGGCGCGATCGCCCGCTCCATGGCGCCCACCCTCCGCCCGACCCACAAGCCACGGGGATCCCTCAGCACGTCGACGACGGCCTCGATTTCCGATTCGCCGTGGACGCTGGCGGCATAGAACACGCGCCGCGGTTCACCGTTGTCTGTCACGCTCACCCCTTGTCCTCACCCTCGCCGTCCCGTCCCCGGCCCCGGCATCACGATCATGGTCGATGAACACGGTAGGTGCAGACCGGGCCCGGTGCATTCCGGGAGGCAGTCGATCTGCGTGCGTCGCGGGATTACCCTTGTCCATGGGGGGCGAGGTCGTCGACCTCGAATCGGTCACCTGGTGGAGGGGTAGGGAATGAGACGAGAGGGTTCACGTATCGTCGTCACCGGAGTGTCCTCCGGCATCGGCGCTGCCGTCGCCAGCCTGTTGGCTGACGAAGGTGCCACGGTCCTGGGGGTGGACCGGACCACGCCGTCCAAGGAGCCGAATGGTGGTTTCGTCCCGTGTGACGTGGGAGAGCCAGATTCGCTCAAGGAGTGCGTACGGCAGCTGCCCGAGTCGATCGATGGACTCGCCAACGTGGCGGGCCTGCCTGGGACGGCCGATGCGAACGCGATCGGCCGCGTCAATTTTCTCGGTCTCAGATACCTCACAGAGGCGTTGCATCCACGAATCGAGCAGGGCGGGTCAGTTGTCCACGTCGCATCCATTGCCGGTGCAGGCTGGCCGGGTCACATTCAGCGGTTGGCGGAGCTGATCGCGACTCCTGATTTTGACTCCGGCCTCACGTGGTGGTCGGAGGCCGGACCCCGGACCGGCCCCGAGGCGTACGCGTTCTCCAAAGAAGCTGTCATCTATTACGCAAAGACGCGGGCCCACGCCGCCTGGTCGGCCGGCTACAGGGTCAATACGGTAAGTCCCGGTGCGACTGTCACTCCGATACTCCAGGACTTCAGTGAATATATGCCGATCGGATGGTCCGAAAAGACGCTCGGACGGCACGCCACCCCGGAGGACATTGCGACTGTGGTGGGGTTTCTCATGGGACCTCGTTCGGCTTTCGTGAACGGCGTGGATTTAGCGGTCGATGGCGGCCTCATGTCGGGCGTCCTCACGGGCACCGTACCGGCGCCGTCCTGAAGAGCCCCGCACCGAGCGCATTGGAGTCTGCATGAACGACGGGGCCTATACCGAGATCCGCTACCTGGTCGATGATCCCGTCGCCGTTCTCACCCTCAACCGACCCTCCCGCATGAACGCGTTCACCGGGGTCACCATGAGTGAGATTCGCCATGCCCTTGAGCGATCAATGGCGGACAAGAGGGTGGTGGGAACAGTCATAACCGGTGCAGGGAACGCGTTCTGTGTCGGACTCGACGCGGCATCCCTGGCCGAGGCGGCGGAGCAGCCACCGGACACGAACGCCATCCCGGCTGAGCCCGCACTCTTCTCGTATATCCGGGACTTGCCGAAGCCTGTCATTGCTGCCGTAAACGGGATGTGTGCCGGCGGTGGCTTTGTGCTCGCCCTCATGTGTGACCTGCGTTTTGCCGCGGAGGATGCTGTCTTCACCACCGTGTTCTCCAAGCGCGGCCTCGTGGCCGAGCATGCCACGAGTTGGTTGCTGCCGCGCCTTGTCGGAAGCGGGCGAGCACTTGACCTGTTGTGGAGTTCGAGACGGGTGAGCGGCTCCGAGGCTGTCGAGATGGGTCTGGCGGAACGACTCGCCGCGTCGGGGCACGTGGTTCAGATGGCGACTGCCTATGTGAAGGACCTGGCGGCATCCACCTCTCCGCGATCACTCAAAATTACGAAGGAGCTTGTACACGCGCACTGGTCGGCTTCTTTCGAGACCGCGGCACAAGAGGGTCATGGCGCGACGATGCGCAGCCTGGGCGAGCCCGATTTCGCAGAGGGGGTCGCATCGTTTCTCGAGCGCCGGGCGCCGAAGTTCCAGAGAATCGGGGAGACTTCCTAGTGGGCGGGGTGCGACTCCGTCAGGTAGCCGTCGCCGCTCTCAATGGTCACGAGGTGGTCGACCAGTTGCGCACCATCTTTGGGCTCTCTTCGGGGTACCAGGATCCCGGGGTGGCTGACTTCGGGCTGGAGAACCATGTCTTCGCAGTCGGTGATCAGTTCGTGGAACTCGTCCGTCCGGTCACCGTCGAGGCGCCGGTGCGGAGATTCCTGGAGAACAAAGGCCGCAGCGCGGCTGGCTACATGGTTGTCCTCGAGGTCGACGCGGTCGCCCCTTTTCGGGTCAGAGCGCAAGCTTCGGGTTGCCGGGTGGTACTTAGTGGTGACTCGGACACGTGGAGCACGTTGCACCTCCATCCGCGCGATATGGGCTCGCTCATGTCGGTTGATCACGATAAGGGGGGCGAGTGGGCGCCGGCGGGCCCGAATTGGCGGGAACGATCCCGAGCGAGCGCACTCGGGGGCATCGCCGGGGTGAGGATCGCCACCGCCGACCCCGACGCGATGGCGAGCCGCTGGGCCGTGTTCCTTGGTATCCCTCCTTCTTCAGGAGCCCGGCTCCGTCTGGGTCGCGAGACCATTGAATTTGTCGCGGCAGCGTCCGGAAGGGGTGGGCTGGTCGCCGTCGATGTCTCTGCCTCCGACCAACATCGTGTGGGGGAGTGCCACATGATCGCGGGGACCGAGTTCCGGATTGTGAAGGCGTCCCCCTGAAGTGTGGCGATGGGGTGGCGAGTGTGGCAGAGTGCGGAGGGCTTTCGCATGACGAGGCTCGAGTCGAGAAGCCGGGGAGCGGATGCGGGTCGGAGTTCACTTACCGCAATACGGGCGGGTCGCCGGCCCGGACGCGATCACGCGGGCGGCGCGACACGCCGAGGAACTGGGCTTTCTCGACCTGTGGGTCAGCGACCATGTCGTCCACCCGGCGGCGCAGGACTATCCGTCCCCCTATCTCTTCGACCCCCTTGTCACCCTCACGTGGGCGGCCGCGGTGACCGCGCGCATCGGACTGGGGACGAGCGTCCTCGTCGTTCCGATGCACAATCCGCTCGAGCTGGCGAATTCCCTCGCCAGTCTCGATCTCCTCTCCGGCGGCCGTCTCACGGTCGCCGTGGGAGTGGGCTGGTCCGAGCCGGAGTACGCGGCACTCGGGTACGACTTCTCCAATCGCGGCGAGCGCCTCGATGAGGCGATCGATCTGTTTCGGCGAGCGTGGGTCGAGGACCCCTTCAGCTTTCACGGGCAGTTCACCTCGTTCGACGACCTGCGCCTCTTGCCGAAGCCGAGTCGCCAGATCCCGATCTGGATCGGCGGGGGAAGCGAGCCCGCCTACCGTCGCGCCGCGGCGCGGGGCGACGGCTTCCAGGCCGTGGGTCTGACGCCGGAGGCGGCGGGTCCGGTCGTCGAGCGCATTCGTCGGGATCATCCGGCGGCCGACTTCCCTATTTCGCTCCGGACCGGATGGGATCCCCAGGGCATGGACCACGGCCGGATAGGAGAGGAGTACGCCGCCTTTGCCGAGGCGGGCGTCCAGCATGTCGTCGCCGCGCCGTGGCAGCGGGATCTCGACAGTTGGCTTCGGTCGATGGATCAACTCGCCGGGTTGGTGCTGTGAGGCCGTCAGATGCAGCTACGAGCAAAGGAGAGCACAGTGTCCCCTCAGGCTGAGAGCGTGGAACGTAACGCCGAAGTACCCCGGGAAAGCGGGGGTTCGTCGTTGAACCCGTCGGAGCTCGAGCAGTTCCACATGCACGGGCAGGACATCGCATGGCTCCTGGCGGATCGGGCGGCCAAGCGCGGCGATCACCCGGCACTGATCTGGGCCCCCCGGGATGGGGACGGCCGCCAGTGGACGTATGCAGAGCTCGACGACGACGTGCGTCGAGTCGCCGCCGGGCTCGTGGGCCGCGGTGTGCGCATCGGCGACCATGTCCTGATCCATGCCGACAACTGCCCGGAGATGGTGCTCTCCTGGCTGGCGTGCGCCGTCGTCGGGGCCGTGGCGGTCACGACGAACACCAAGTCGGTCTCGCACGAGATCGCCTCGTTCATCGCGCGCACCAGTTGCGTGGGCGCCATCACCCAACCCCGTTACGCCGCGGCTGTCTCCGGAGCCTCCGACTCGTTGCAGTGGATCGTGGTGACCGAGGACAACTCGGGTGAGGCGCCGGCCTCCGGCGAGGCGGACCACGGGCTCGAGGCGTACGCGTCGCTCTACGGCGAAGCCGCCGGCTGGACCGGACGCCCCGTGGACCCGATGCTCCCCTTTTGCATCATGTTCACCTCGGGCACCACGAGCAGTCCCAAAGCCGTCGTGCACACCCATGCCAACGCGATCTGGGCGAGCCGTACGGGCCCTCGCAACATCGATCTGACGGGAGACGACCGCTACCTCATCTACCTTCCGTTCTTCCACGTCAATGCGCAGAGTTGGTCGTTCTTCCCCGCCCTGGGCGTGGGCGCCACCGTGGTCCTGATGCCGAAGTGGTCGACCTCGGGGTTCTGGCCGGTGGTCCAGCGCCACGAGGTCACCCACATGTCGCTGATGCCCTTCAGCATGGCGCCCCTCATGGACCCGGGGCGGCCCTCGACCTCGCTGCGGGTCGGGGTGTTCGGCGCCATCATTCCCACCGGGCCCCAGATGTTCGGTCTCGAGGTGTACAGCGCCTACGGCATGACGGAAACGGTCACGCACGCGGTTACCGGAAAGCCCACCGAAGACCTCACTCCCGGTTCCATCGGGCGGGCGGCACCGGGCTATGAGATTGCCGTGGTCGACAAGGAGACGGGCGAGCTCTGCCTCGATGGTCGGCCCGGCGAGTTGTGGGTCAGGGGCACGCGGGGTATCCAGATCTTTCTCGAGTACTTCGGCAACCCGGAGGCGACGGCGGACAGCTTTCACGACGGTTGGTTCAAGACCGGCGACGTCGTCCGGACGGTCGAGGGCGGCGTTGTCGTCTACGTCGAGCGCGACAAGGACGTTCTCAAGGTCGGCGGCGAGAATGTCTCGGCCCGTGAGGTGGAAGACCTCATTGTGGCCCACGCCGCGGTCAGCAAAGTGGCGGTCGTGGGGAAGCGCCACGATTTCCTCAACGAGGTGCCGGTGGCCTTCGTCGTAAAGACCGACCAGCAGATCGATGACGCCGACCTGGAGAAGGCGTTGATAGAGGTGTGCGCGAGCCGCCTCGCCACCTTCAAGGTGCCGAGAGCGGTCTACGTCATCGAGGAGTTCCCGTTGGGCACCCTCGACAAAATCCTCAAGAATCGGCTGCGCGAAATGGCCGACGAGCAGCCGCCGGTGTGATGGCCCGCTCCATCGCCACCGAGACCCGTGTCGACCGCGCCGGGCTGGAGGAGTTCATCCGCACTCGCCACCATGGCGTTCTGAGCACCCGGCGGCGGGACGGAACCCCCCAGATGTCCCCGGTCACGATGGGCCTGGGGCCGGACGGGGTCATTCTGGTGAGCAGCTATCCCGAGCGGGCCAAGGTGCACAACCTCCGTCGGGACGGCCGGGCCACCGTCTGTGTCCTGTCGGACGAGTTCGGCGGTCCATGGGTGCAGGTGTCGGGGCCGGGCGCCGTCGTCGACCTGCCCGAGGCATTGGAGGGACTGGTCACCTATTTCCGATCCATAAGCGGGGAGCATCCTGACTGGGCCGAGTACCGGCAGGCCATGGTCGATCAGGGCAAGGTGCTGATCCGGCTGGTACCCGAGGAATGGGGACCGATCAGCACGGGTGGGTTCCCGCCCCGCCTGGCCGACACCTGACCCGTGATCCGGGGCCGGTCAGCTCCGCACGGTGGTACTTTCTGCGTGGGGAGCTTCCGCGGCGGCCGGACGGCGGCGGAGAATCTCGTCCGCATGAACTTCGAGGGGAAGTGGGCCGGGAATCATGAGCGTGTTCGCATTGGTGCACGGGGGAGCGCACGGGGGCTGGTGTTGGGAGCTCCTCGTGCCCGAGTTGGAGAAGCGCGGCCATTCGGCGGTCGCCCCTGATCTCCCGATCGAAGATGACACCGCCGGGGCGCTGGAGAACGCCAAGGTCGTCGTCGACGCCATCTCCACGGGAGCAGACGACGTGGTCGTCGTGGGTCACTCTCTGGGGGGCCTCACCATCCCCCTGGTGGCGCAGCTGCGTCCCGTCCGTCGCCTGGTTTTTCTCGCGGCGATGGTGCCTGCTCCCGGAATGAGCAATCTGGAGTATCTGGCCACCGAGCCGGAGGCCGTGACCTTCTCCGGCGCGGAGAACCTGGCCGAAGGCGAGATTCCGAGCGAGGGCGATCAGGTGGTCGGCTGGCAGCGGGCGAAGGCCGGCTTCTACCACGACGTGGACGACGAGGTGGCCCGGCACGCGTGGGAGCGATTCCGGCGCCAGTCCTTCACGGTAATGACCGAACGCACACCTCTCGAGGTCTGGCCCGACGTGCCGTCCACCTACATCCTGATGAAAGAGGACCGCGCGGTGGGGCAGGAGTGGTCCCGCCGGAGGGCCAAGGAGATCGGGGCCGACCTCATCGAGATGGAGGGGAGCCACTCCCCGTTCTACTCCCGGCCGGGCGAACTCGCCGACGTCCTCGTCGGGCTCTAGGCATGTCGGGCTCTAGGCGCTCCCTCGTTCCATGAGGCTGGACTTCGACGCCCAACCGATTGTGGACGACGATCGGACGCTGCGCACGCGCCTCGACGGCGTTCCCCTGGCCCCCCTGGTGGCAGCTGTCGCGCACCTGACGGGCGAGCACACCCTGCTGGCCGAGGACCTGCGCCCCGACCCGTCAAAGATCGTGATGATGGTCGACGACGGCTACACGCCCGAGCAACTCGAGCGCGGCCGGGATCTGGCGGCCGATGCGTTGATCCGGTTCAGGAACGGTGGCTGCAAGCCCGGACCGGAGCCGACCCCCGACCAGCTGCGAAGGTTGATCGAGTTCGTGTCGGGACCACTCGACGACGACCATCTGCGGCTCTTCTCGGAGGAGCTCGCCCTGGGTGGCATCGATCACCGGGCGCCTTCGTGGCGAGCCTCCGAGGTGGCACCCGGCCGCGCCGTGAAGGTGGCGGTGATCGGTGCGGGCATGTCGGGAATCGCCGCGGCCCAGCGGCTCCGGCAGGCCGGCTGCAGCGTGCACATCTACGAAAAGAACGGCGATGTGGGCGGGACGTGGTTGGAGAACAGTTACCCGGGTTGCCGGGTCGATGTGCCCAATCACCTCTACAGCTATTCGTTCGCCCAGAGCCCGCACTGGCCCCAGTTCAACTCGACGCAACCCGTCCTCTTCGACTACTTCCGCTCCTGCGTCGCGGAGTTCGATCTCGAAGACGCCATCTCGTACCGGCATGAGGTCGAAGAAGCCATATGGGACGACGAGCAGTGCGTGTGGTCCCTCCGCATTCGCGACGCCGCCGGCGCGGTGAGCGTGTCCGAGGTGAATGTCGTCGTCAGCGCGGTCGGCCAGCTCAATCGGCCGTCCTTCCCCGACATCCCGGGAATCGACTCGTTCGAAGGGCCGTCGTTCCATTCGGCCCGGTGGGAGGACTCCGTTGCCTTCGAGGGCCGTCGGGTCGGGGTCATCGGTTCAGGCGCCAGCGCCGTTCAGTTCATCCCGTGGCTGGCCGATCGGGCCGCGCATCTGACGGTCTACCAGCGCACTCCGGCCTGGATCCTCCCGATAGCCAACTATCACGACGATCTCCCTTCAAATCTGCGGTGGGTTCTGCGCCACGTGCCCGAGTACGCCCGCTGGGATCGGCTCGCCCTCTTCTCGAGACTCCAAGAGGGCCTTCTTCCGCGCACCGTGGTAGACCCGGATTGGGACATCTCCTCCGGTTCGGTGAGTGCGGCGAACGACGAGATCCGGCAGGGATTGACGAGTTACTACGCGTTGGCCTTCCCGGACCCCGCGTTGCGGTCGAAGGTACTGCCGAGCTACCCCTTCGGGGCCAAACGAATGGTCATCGACAGTGGTGTCTACTCGAGCGCGCTGCAGGCCCCCAATGTCACTCTGGAGACGGGGGCCATTGCCGGGATCGTCCCGTCCGGCGTGGTCATGTACGACGGGCGCACGGTGGAGCACGACATCATCGTCTACGCCACGGGCTTTCAGGCCTCTCGGTTCTTGGCGCCGATGCGGATCGTCGGCCGGGGGGGTGTCGACCTGCATGCGCGCTGGGCCGGGGACGCACGCGCCCATCTCGGCCTCACCGTTCCGGGCTTCCCGAATCTCTTCCTCATGTACGGACCGAATACCAACATCGTCGTCAATGGCAGCATCATCTACTTTTCGGAATGCCAGGCCCATTACATAACCGAGAGTCTCCGCCTGCTCCTCGAGAAGGACGCGGCCGCGATGGACTGTCGTCCCGAGGTGCATGACGCGTACAACGTCATGATCGACACGGCGACGCGGGCGCGAGCATGGGGAGCCTCGGACGTGTCGACTTGGTACAAGAACGAGCATGGTCGCGTGGCCCAGAACTGGCCCTTCAATCTGTTCGACTATTGGCAGCGGACCAGGGCGGTGGACCCCGACGACTACGTCCTGCTGTAGGATTGCACCAGACCGAAGGGGGTAGTGAAAATGGGTCGTCTCGACGGCAAGGTGGCGTTCATTACGGGTGCGGCGCGCGGGCAGGGTCGGTCTCACGCCGTCCGCCTGGCGGCGGAGGGAGCGGACATCATCGCCGTGGATCTCTGCGCCGGATTCAAGACGATCAACTACCCCGCGGCCACCCCGGACGATCTGGACGAGACCGTAAAATTGGTCACCAAGGAGGGGCGCCGCGTCGTGGCCCGCCGGGCCGACGTCCGGGACATGGGCGCGCTCCAGGCCGCCTTCGACGAAGGAGTCGCCGAGCTGGGCCGGGTCGACATCGTGGTCGCCAACGCGGGCATCCTCAACGTCGGGTGGTCATGGGAGATGACCGACGAGCAGTGGCAAGAGGTGATCGACGTCAACTTGACCGGCGTCTGGCATACCGCCAAAGCGGCCATCCCGACCCTCATAAAGCAGGGGCAGGGGGGGTCGATCATCATGATCAGCTCGACCGCCGGGCTCTATGGCCAGCCTTTCACGGTAAGCTACACGGCGGCCAAGCACGGCGTCGTCGGCGTCGCGACCTGCATGGCCAACGAGCTTGCCGAGCACAACATCCGGGTCAACACCATCCATCCGACCGGGGTGCAGACGGACATGGCGACCGAACCGGATCTCCAGGACATCATTGCATCGAGGGCCGAGACCCTCGGTCCCGTGTTCATGAACAGCCTCCCGGTGCAGCTCATGGAGCCCGAAGACGTGTCGAGCGTGGTCGCCTTCCTCGCTTCGGAGGATTCCCACACCATGACCGGAAGCCAGGTACGGGTCGACCTGGGCAAGCTCAATCGCTGAATCGGCGGTCGCGTCAGGGCAGGATCTCGATCTGGCGCCGCAGGACCCGGCCCCCGCCGAGACGAAGGCGCCCGAACGTTCGATGCGGTTGGGAACGGCGTTGCGTCGGTGATCCCGGATTGAAGAGGAGTTGCTCGTGCTCTCCCACCTCGTCCACCGGCACATGGCTGTGCCCGAACACGACCAGATCGGCGTCGGGAAATCGACGATGCAGTCGACGCGGTCGGCCCTGGCGGGGCCCGCTGTCGTGGACCATTGCGATCCGCACCCCGCCGAGCTCGAGTAGCCGGCTCTCGGGGAGAAGCCCTTGGAGGTCGCGGTCGTTGTTGCCGAGGACGGCGGGCGTAGGTCTCGGCCATCGCCTCCAGCTCTGCGAGCGCGTGTCGGGACGTGATGTCACCGGCGTGGAGGACGACGTCGGCCCCGGCCACCGCATCGAGCACCTGGTCGCCCACACCATTCATCCCTTTGGTGAGATGGCTGTCGGAAAGCACGACCACCTCCATCCCCGGCAGCTTGTCGGACCGCGCCGCGGGCGTCAACCGACGTGCGGACGGGCCACGGTGAGAGGTTTCAGACGCCGACTGCACCGAAGGAATCGTGCATGGCGGCCGCCGCGCCGAGGCGTTGGAGCAGCGTCGTCGTGATCTCCGGATCAACGAGGAGGGTGACGGCCCACATGTAGAGGCCGAACACGATCCCCTTGCGGTACTCGTTCCAGGCCTCGTCCCAACCGGGAGCATCGACACCGTTGGCCCGCAGCTGATCGAGGTAATGCCTGAGCAGGTCGCGCTCGTTCTTCTCGCGATCCGAGGTCTCGAGAGCGGACGCGATGTGGTAGCCGATATCGATCGCCCAATGGCCGCGGCGCACACATTGCCAGTCGAGCAGGGACGGTTGGGCCCCGGAGTCCAAGAAGACGTTGCCGACGTGGGCGTCGCCATGGAGAACCGCCCAGACTCCGGAGTCGCCCGGCGCCATGACGGCCTCGAAGGCGTCGATGAGACGTTGGGGGTCGTTCACCTCCGCTGGGACGCCGGCACCGATGGGTCCATCGAAATTGACCCGTATGTCATCGACACCACGGAATCCCCGGTTGGCTGCGTGCGGCCAGTCGAGCCAGGCGGCCTTCGCCCATCGGGACTTACCCCACGTGGCGCCGTGCAGCTTGGCGTACTGCGTGAGGCTCTCGGCCGTCTGGTCGGGCGTATAGGGGCTCAGCGCGTCCAGGAAGACGCCACCCGATGCGATGACGTCCTCGGTGATCACGACGTTGTGGCGGGTCTGGGGGTCCTCGTCGGCATAGACGCTGCGCAGGGTGCGGACCCCCGTCGCCTCCGCCACATCCCGGTAGAAATTGACCTCGCGGACCCCGAGGAACGAGACCGGTCGTCCCTTGTCGGTGAAATACCCTTTGGCGCACAGCGTCGACACGAGTCCTTCGGGAAGGCCGCCGGCGCATTCGATCGTGAATCGGGCGTTCGTGGACAGACGGCTGACCACGGGACCTGGAGTGACGCGGGTCACCGCAATGCCGGGAAAGCGCCGTGAGAGTGCGGCCGTGAGCCACTCGAGACTGAGGACCTCGTCGAGAGTTGCAGGCACTTTGGGCATTGTGGAGGGTACTCCTGGATGTCGGGCGTCCGAATACTTAGCCCATTTCGTGGCGGTGTCAAAAGGGGTGGGCGTGGACCCTCCTCCCTTGTGCACCAGGCGATATCGTCTTCCCGTGCGACCGCCGAAGCCGCCGACGGTGCGATGGGCTCGGCCGTGGCGCGCGCTTGGCCAGCTTCGTGTGCATCTCGTTGCCGGGGTCGATCGCCGCCGGGGCAGCCGTCTCGGCGGCATCTGTTCGTCCGGCGAACGCAACCCATGCGGGCATCTCCGGCGCACGGTCCGCACTGGCCCAGTCCGGGACGGCGGGACCTGATGCGGTGACGGCGTACGGAACCGCTGCGACCGCTGTGCCCGGGAGCGCTGTGCCGGGGTTGAACGCGCCGATCGTCGGCCTCGCGCCCACGCCCGACGGCGGGGGCTACTGGCTGGTGGCGGCCGACGGGGGCGTCTTCACCTTCGGCGACGCCGGGTTCGACGGCTCGCCGGGCAACGTCTCGTTGAACGCGCCGATCGTCGGCATCGCGCCCACGCCCGACGGCGGCGGGTACTGGCTGGTGGCGGCCGACGGGGGCGTCTTCACCTTCGGCGACGCCGGGTTCGACGGCTCGGGTGCGGGCACCACGACGGGCGGGGCGGCGGCGGTCGGCCTTGCCGGGCGTCCGGGTGGCTACTGGGTCGCCTACGGACCCGATCCGGCCGCGGAAATGATCTCGAAAATCGCCGCCTATGCAGCCACCCGCGTCGACAATGTGACGGTTGCCGTGGAGGACAACCTCACCGGGCAGATCTTCCAGTACCGGCCCGGCGTCGTCGAGCACACGGCGAGCACGCTGAAGGTCGACATCCTGGCGACGCTGCTCAGCCAGGCTCAGGCCGCGGGTCGCGGTCTCACGTCAGCCGAACAGGCTCTGGCCGTCCCGATGATCGAAGACAGCCTTGACAGCGCGGCGGACACCCTGTGGGGCCAGCTCGGGCCGGCCCCGGTCGCGGCCTTCGAGCGGGCCGCCGGAATGACCGACACGACGCCGGCCACGGATGGCGTGTGGGGCACGACCACGACGACCGCGCTCGACCGGCTGGCCATGATCAGGACACTGGTGTACCCGAACTCCCTCCTCACCGACGCCTCCCGTGACTACGTGCTCAATCTGATGGAGCACATCACGCCGTCGCAGGACTGGGGGGCAACAGGTGGCGTTCCGGCCTCCGTCACCGTCGCGCTGAAGAACGGCTTTGCCGTCATCAACGGGTGGCAGATCAACACGACGGGGTGGGTGGACGGCGACGGGCGCAACTACTTGATCGCGGTTCTCACCGATGGCAACCCGAGCGAGGCCTATGGCATCGACACCGTCAACGCGATCTCCGCCATTGTGTGGCCGTCACTCATTCCCTGAGCCCACCCGGACGCCACTCGGCGAAGCCGCCCGCTGATCTTCCCGCTCCCGCACACTCCTGGCCGACCCTGGTCGCCCCGGGGCACGGGCGCGAACCCTTACGGCCGCCCACAGGAGCGCGCCGGCCGAGATCCCGAGTGCCGCCCATGGTGCAAGTGTCCAGGCGAAGAGCACGACTACCGCAGTCTCCACCGCGATCATGGCCCGACGAACCTTCGGTCCGAGTTCGCTGAACGATCGATGGAAACTCCGCAAGGCATCGGTGCTCGTGATGTGTCGTCCGAGGCCCACCGAAAGGCCCCGGACCAACCCAAAGAGTGCCCCCAGGCCGATGGCCAACCATCCGTTTCCAATGAGAGCGGACAGCAACACCATCAGGTACACGGCCGCCGTGACGATGTAGGTGGCGAGGCCGGTGCCGATCTGCCAGCCGAATCCGGCACCGTAGACCCACGGGCGAAACTGGTCGAGCCAACGCTCGTTGACCTGACGGTGATGGACCGGAAGATGGAATCCACCCACGTCGATATCGGAGGCCACGGTGACGATGCCGGCTCCGAGCGCGATCGTCGAAACCTCCCGAGGGGTCAGAGAAAGGGCGTGGAAACCGAGAGCGAGCGCCGCCACCGCGACGCCCAACGTGGCGCCACCGAGAGTGCCACCGACGACGAACCACGCCGCGGTGGCGCGGTAGCGGTGGCCACGCCCGCGCTCGCTGAGAGGGGTGATGCTGGCCAGCATGGAGAGCCCGCACGGGGACCAGGTCGATCGCAAGGCAGCGCCGACCGTGACTACCGCGGCAGCAAGGAGCAAACAGGCGGTCATGACACTCCTCTCTCAGGCGGGTGATCCATCGAACGGCGCGTCGCCGAAGGTGAAGATCCCGCCGTCGGCCGCCACGAGCCAGTAGCCGTGCCCCGTCGGGGTCGCCGCCATGCCGACGATCGGTTGGTTCAGCGTCTCGCTCCCGGTCGAGCCGTAGAACGGCGCGTCGCCGAAGGTGAAGATCCCCCCGTCGGCCGCCACGAGCCAGTAGCCGCGCCCCGTCGGGGTCGGGGCCATGCCCACGATCGGTTTGTTCAGCGACTCGGCCCCGGTCGAGCCGTAGAACGGCGCGTCGCCGAAGCTGAAGATTCCCCCGTCGGCCGCCACGAGCCAGTAGCCGCGCCCCGTCGGGGTCGGGGCCATGCCCACGATCGGTTTGTTCAGCGACTCGGCCCCGGTCGAGCCGTAGAACGCCGCGTCGCCGAAGCTGAAGATTCCCCCGTCGGCCGCCACGAACCAGTAGCCACCGCCGGGGTGCATGGAGATCCCGACCATCGGCCGGTCGAGCGTCGCCGTCGACTCGTCCCCGTCGTTGGCCAGTTGACCGAAGGTGAAGAGCTTGCCGAAGGAGGTGAGGAGGGCGTAGCCGTACCCGTCGATACTGGATGCCAGGCCCACCACCTGACAGTTGGTGGCGGGCGACAGGCAGGGGGGTGACGGGGTAGCCGTGGTCCAGCAGGGAACCGTCTGTTCCGCTGTACCGTCGTCGACGGCGACGGCCGTGGTGCATGTCGGGTCGATCTCCCATGGAGGGATGCACGCCACCACCCGGCAGACGATCCGGCCCATGCACGCCACATTCTGATTGCACTGGCCATAGCGGAACTGCAAGCATCCGGTCATGTACGAGTTGCATCCCTCGGGGCCACAGCCGCAGTTGGTGCCGTCGCACTCGGTGTCGCAGAAGGGGAAGCCACCGCTGCAGCCCGTAGTGCACCCGCAGGTGGCATTGCAGTCCATGTAGTAGCGCGGGCCGCCGCAGAACGAGGAGTTGTCGGCCTTCCACCATCCCCCCATGATGGAGTTGGTCGGGCAGTAGTTGTAGCCCCCGTTCACCGAACAACAGAAGTCGGTGAATCCCGAACAGCATGTCGTCCCGCAACCGCAGGCGGCATTCCCGCACGAGCAGATCGCCCCGTAGGCGGTGCCCGGTCGCAGGGCGAGGTCGAGTCCTGCTCCGACGGCCACTGCGCTACCGGCGAAGGCCGAACGGTTGATAAAGCCCCGTCGAGAGAGGCGAGTACCCAGGAACCCGGCCGTGCGTTCGACGAGGGTGGTGGAGATCGTCATCGACTCAGCGCGATCTCTCAGTTGGCGCGACGGGCAGTCTGACCGCCTGGAGTCGGGCCAGACCCGAAAGGGTGAGGTACGCCACTCCGGCACCGACTGCCGCCAGGGCCATCAGCGGTAGGCCGTGGAGCGGTTGTTGGGCCAGCACGTTCATCAGCCACCCCCTGGTCGGCACTTCCACGGCGACAGCAGCGGCGGCACCACCGATCACCAGGTCGAGGCCCACGTGAAGGTACGTGGCGGGAGTGTCGGGCGTCCCGAAGCAGCCACAACTGGCCAGTGCTCCTCCCTGGGAACGGGCGTACGCCATCAGACCGGCAAAGGCGAAGTAAGAGACCCCCACCAATGCCCCGGTCAACGGTCGCGGCAAGAGGAGGCCGAGCGCACCGACTCCCACCTCAACGCCGGCAAGGAGGCGGATGAGGGTCCTGAGCACTCGAAAAGGGAGGACCGGGCGCAATCGTGTCGGCACAATGGGCAGGAGTGCCCGAGCCGTGTCGTCGGGCCGGACCGCTTTGATCGCGCCTGCTCCGACCAACAGGACGCATCCGATCAGGTAGGGACCGATCAGTTCCATGGCGCGGCTCCTGGGCTTGCCACGACCGGTTGCGGGCTGACGGTGAGAGCGGCGAGCAACATATTGAGCCGGGGAACGAGAACTCCCCGCCGGGCGTGGCTCCCGAGAACGGCATAGAACGTGAACGGACGACCGGCCTCGGTGAAGAACCATTGGGTTCCTGACTGACCCCCGAGGCCGCGCCGCAAGAGGGTGGGCCGAAAGTCGCTCGGGGTGAGCGATCGCGGCATTCCCTGACGGGCGAAGAGTGCCTTTCCCATGCTCTCCGGTCCGTACTCGAAGAGGACGGCAAATATGTCGCTCGGCCCCATCAGCGTGACCGCCCCACCCCCGAAATCAGCCACGTCGGTCGGGAGCGGGAACGTGGCGAAATGCGCCACAGGGTACGACACGGCATCCGGCGCCTGGGGACGGACGAATATTCGCCCCTCGAATCCGTCAGGCAGTGTGACCCCGATCCCGTGGGCGCGCAGCCTCGCCACTCCTACCCCGCCTTCCGGGCCCGATCCGCATCAACCCTTGGCGAGTGGCCAGGTGGGAATACGTCATCGAGAGACTTCGGGTAGAGGCTTTCATGACCGGGGTGGATGCCGGCGGCCAGTAGCTCCCTGTCGTTGGCCGACTCCCGGGCGGGTCCGTCCAGGCCATCGGCCGCGGCGCGGCTGCGACTCCCGAGGCTGAAGGGCTGCACGTCGACTTGCGCCCGTCGCACGAGCTCGACGACCTGGCTGAAGTGCTGGGCCACCCCTTCACCAATCCGGCGTCCCGTCCGCCCGTCGACGAGGGCAAAGAAGGGGGAGCCGGGGACCTCATAGTCGCCCCATGCCTCGGTGGACATGATCACCTGTAGCCCCGGATCGGTCTTTGCTCGGATTTCCGCAGGTATCTCCATTTCGGGTCCTTTGGTCACCACGACCAACCGGATCCCGTCGGGCAGGGCCAGCTTGTCGGGTCGCCGCAGTGCTTCCCAGAAGCCCGCGCACGTCGAACAGCCCGACGAGAGGAACGCGATCAGCGTGAGGGTCTCGCTGCCGGAGACCGCGACGGCCAGGGCGTCACCCTGTGGGGTCACACCGGCGAGGGTGGGCGCCCAACTGTGGTTGCGCTCCGCCGGGAGCGGAGGGCCAAAGGTGAACGGAACGGCGACGGGACGAGCCGCGACATGCTCGCCTTGGTGGCGGTGGTCGAGCCCCGACGGTGCCTCGGTTGCGGGGTCGCCCACCCCGGCTCCCAGATCATGCAGTGCCTTCAATATGTCGGCGTGGCTCCGGAGAAGGCCGGCGACCAGTATTCCCAAGAGCAGGACCACAAAGGTCAAGAGGAGTACGAGAGCAAGCATGACGTGTCCTTTGACTCGGAGGAACGACGCAGACTCTACTGGGGCGCGCGCGAGATACTTGGCTATTCGGTGGTCCTGTCAGGCGGAGACGCCTGTAGCGGAGGGTCACACACCGTCGATTCAGGTTGTTGCGGCTTCAGCGGGCCATCCGTTGAGCGAGAAGATCCGACCATCGTGGCGGACCATGCGAACGGCCTGATCGAACGACGCGAGTTGTCGCCACGCACGCTCTCCCCAGACTATGGCTGCAGTGGAAACGGCGTTGGCCGCGACACAGCTCTCACCGGTCGCCGACACCAGGGTCCAGTACGGCGCGACGCAGTCACCACTCGCGGGATCGATGATGTGGTGGACGCGGCGCCCGCCGGAGTCCCACGTTCGCACTGCCGTACTCGAGCTGGCCAGTCCTCCGCAATGAACGGCCACGACTTGAGTCACCCGGTCGACCGGGGTTGAAGAGTCGACGGCAATGCCGATTGCCCAGCCGCCCGGGGGTGGAGTTCCGGCGACCGCAATATCCCCACCGAGGCTGACCAAGACGCCGGACCCCAGTTCATGGCAGATCCGTGCGGCGGCATGGTCGGCGGCGAACGCCTTGGCCGAAGAACCGAGGTCCAATCGCACCCCCCGGGGGATGCGAACCGTCCGGCGGGCCGAATTGAGGTGAAGATGGGTGAACCCGGCGACGGGACGCAGTGCCGCCACCGGGTTCGCCGGGCGCGCCTGCACCTCGCTGAGATCCGCGTCGTAGCCGAGAGCGGCGATGGCGTTGCCCACCGTCGGATCCACGCGCCATGTGTGCGTTCAGCCACTTCATAGGAGGCGGCGAGCGCGCTGAAGAGCAGCGAACTCACCCGCACGGCCGCTCCCGCATGGGCATGTACCATCTCCAATTCCGAATCGCTACGGAATCGACTGCAGGCAAGGTCGATCGATTCGATTTCCTCTCGTAGCATTCTCTCCGCGGACTCGGCTCTGCTCGGCTCCTGTACCACGACGGTTGCCGTCGTGCCAATGGCATGAAAGCTGCGTACGGTCAAAGGATCGGGCGAGGTCCGGTAGTCGAGCGTCTGCGTCATGCTACGTACCTCCCGAGGTCACCGTGGCCGACTTCGTGGTTGTGGTCGGCGTCGTCGTGGTGGTTGTCGTGCTCGTCGCCCTGGCGGACGGCGAGGACGTCGTGCGCGCCGTGCCGGTAGCGGTCGAGGACGAGGAACCGGTTCGCGAGGTCGCCGTCTCGGCGCTGCTCGCTCCAGGTTTCTCGCTCGCGACCAGAAGGCCGATGAGGGCCGTGGATGCAGTTGCAGCCGCCACGGCGGACTGCGTCATTCGTCGCAGGCGCTTCCGGGCCCGCTGACGGGACTGGGGCGAACTCCGTTCGTCTGTGCCTTTCATCACGTCCTCCCATTCGCTGGACGACGCGATGAAACCATCTCGGCCTACCCTCCACCCGGTAGCACGCTTGGCACCGGCTGTGAGCCGCGACGAGGCGGTTTTCACAGAGCGTCATCAGCCGGCGCACATCCAAAGTGGATTCCGAGGAGTGATCGTAGGGACAAAGGAGGTGAGCAGCGTGACCAAGGACACCGCTCCCAGGGTGCTCGTCGTGGATGACGAACCGTCCATCGTTGACGCCGTGGCCACATCCCTGCGCTACGAGGGATTCGAGGTCGATGTGGCCGTCACCGGGAGGGATGCTCTCGCGTTGGCGCAGGAGGACCCACCAGATCTGGTGATCCTCGACGTGATGCTGCCCGGACTGGACGGACTCGAGGTCACTCGTCGGTTGCGCGCGGATGGTGTCGACGTCCCGATCCTCTTCGTTACCGCGCGGGACACGCTCCACGACAAGCTGGCGGGATTGACGATCGGCGGGGACGACTATGTCGCCAAACCGTTCGCGCTGGCCGAAGTGATCGCCCGGGTGAAGACGATCCTGCGTCGAGTGGGGGTCAATCCGGACGATGACGGTGTGCTCCGTTTCGCCGGCCTCGAGCTCGACGAGGCGGCGCACGAAGTCAGGCGGGGAGGCATCAACGTCAAGTTCACGGCGGCCGAGTTCAACCTGTTGCGGTACTTCATGCTCAATCCTCGACATGTGCTGTCGAAGTCTCAGATACTCGACTACGTCTGGCACTACGACTTCGGCGGGGAGGCGAACGTGGTCGAGACCTACGTCAGTTACCTGCGCCGGAAGCTGGAGAGGCATGGCGCCCCGCTCATTCACACCGTCCGCCTCGTCGGCTACGTCTTGCGTGAGCCGGACGCCGCGACGAGGTGAGCGCACTCGCAGGGCCATGAGCCGCATGTCGCTCCGGGTGCGCCTGATTCTGGCCGTCGGGACTGTCGCGTTACTGGCGCTGGCGCTCGCCGATGTCGCGGTGTACGCGTCGTTGAAGTCGTATCTCTACCGCCAGGTGGATTCGACGCTTCAGGTGGCACAACAGAGCGTCGAGGCCGCGGCGACACAGCCGCCCGTGACCGATCCACCCGGCACCGGGGCGTTGCCGATGGGCGGTCAGCAGCCGAGCGGACCAACCTTCTGCGCCCTCGGACGAGAGAGTGCGCCGGGGATGTTCCTAGAGGTGCTCACCCCAGGGGACCGGGTGGTGGATGGGGACGAATGTCCGGCGTTCGCACCTGGCCACAAGGCGTATTCCCCCAGACTGACCGCGGTGGTGACGCCGTACTCGGTCGGTACGGGGAGCAAGGGGCTTGCCCCCTACTTCACGGCTTCCTCGACCGCCGCCGGTGGCCCCACCTTTGTGGTTGACGCGCTTCAGCTGCGCGGAGGGGATCTCCTCGTGGTCGCCGACCCGACGTCAGGCATCGCCGGCACGCTCGATCGGTTGCTGCTCCTCGAGCTGGCGGTCACCGGTGGAGCGCTCGCCGTCGCGGTCCTCGTCGGGCTGTGGCTCGTACGTCTCGGTCTGCGTCCGTTGCGAGATGTCGTCCGGACGGCTGAGGCGATCACCGCCGGTGACCTCGTCCATCGCGTTCCTCATGCGACTACGCGCACCGAAATGGGTCGTGTCGCCGAGGCGCTCAACGTGATGCTGGAGCGCATCCAATCCGGATTCGACGAGTTGCAAGCCTCGAAGACCCGCCTGCGGCGATTTGTCTCGGACGCGTCCCACGAGCTTCGTACGCCGATCGCAGCCGTTTCGGCCTATGCCCAGCTCTTCTCGCGCGCGGCCAGCCAGGGCGGTGACGACATGGGCCGCCTCATGTCGGGAATAGAGCGCGAGACCGGTCGCATGGCCCGCCTGGTGGAGGACCTGCTCGTTCTGGCGCGTTTCGACGAGCAGCCACCGTTGGAATCCGAGCTCGTCGAGTTGGTGGGGCTGGTGATGGAGTCCGTCCAGACGGCCCGCATGATGGGGTCGCAATGGCCTATCGCGTTCGAGGCCGCGGATGTCGTGGAGGTCACGGGGGACCCCATCGCCCTGCGCCAGGTGATTGACAACCTCTTGAAGAACGTGAGGGCCCACACACCAGCGGGAACGGCCACCGCAGTCCGAGTCGGTCAGGTCGGCGACAGAGCAGTGGTCGAGGTGGAAGACGAGGGTCCGGGCCTGGGCGACGGCGACACGGCTCTCGTGTTCGAGCGGTTCTTCCGATCAGACCCTTCGCGCTCGCGCGACACGGGAGGCGCTGGACTGGGGCTTGCCATCGTGGCCAGCATCGTCAAGGCTCACGGAGGTTCCGTTGAGGTCGGGAGGGGCCAGATGGGCGGGGCGCTGTTCCGGGTCGTGCTTCAGCTCCGCCGAAGTTGTTGGCCGACCCAGGCGTTGGTTCCCTGCGCATAGCGCTTGGCCACGGGCGAGTCGGTGAACATCATCACCCCATGGGGGGCGCCGGAGTACACGTGAAGGTCCGCCGCCACCCCGGCCTGGTTGAGGCGGGTGGCGTAGAGGATGTCCTCATCGCGAAATCCGTCGACTCCGCCGACACAGATGTACGCCGGTGGGAGTCCGGTGAGGTCCGTGGCCCGCGCCGCGGCGGCGTACGGCGGTACGTCCGCAGTGCCGTAGAGATCGCCGAGGTAGGAACGCCAGCCGAAGGTGTTGGAGTGGCGGTTCCAGACGTGGAGGCCGTCGAGCTGACTGGACGGCGTGGTCTGGCGATCGTCGAGCATGGGGCAGTCGAGAAGCTGGAAACGCAAGGGGACCTCACCCCTGTCCCGGGCCAGCAAGGCCAGGCCGGCCGCCAGGCCGCCCCCGGCGCTGACGCCGCCGATGCCGATATGACCTGGGTCGACGCCGATCTCGTCGTGGTGGTCATAGACCCATTTGAGCCCGAGGTAACAGTCGTCGAGCGGCCCCGGATAGGGCGTCTCGGGAGCGAGTCGGTACTCGACCGACACCCCGACGCACTGGAACTCGGGACACCACGCATCGAACCGGGCATCGTCCATGGCATAGCTGCCGAGCACGTAGCCGCCCCCGTGGACCGCGTAGAAGCAGGGCAGGGGCCCGCTCACCCCCACCGGCCGGTGAACCCGGATGACGACGTCGGGATCGCCCGGGACGACGTAGTCCTTCCGTTCGACCTTGTCGGAGAGCTCGACGGGAAGGGCCCCTATGCCCTCGCGCATCGCCTCGAGGACCTCAGCGTCGAGGGTACCGATGGGAATGGTGGAAACGAGCGCTGCGATTTCCGGGTCAACTTCGAGCACTGGGCCTCCTTTTGCGCCGAGGTGACGAACTATATGCGTCGTGCCGACCTCTGCGCCGGGTGTGCTGCGTGCGATCCCCGCGCGCGCGGGATGTCATCGGCCCGGTGCCATTTCGAACGCGTCGAAAGAAAATGGTGGCGCGACGGTGCAGCCGACGAGGGACCAGTCCCCCAGGGTGCGGGCACATTGCCACCAGCCGGCGGGGACGATGGCCTGCGGCCTTTCCGCGGCGTCCAGGTCGATGCCGAGCAACGTCGTCCGGGCGTCCGGGCCGCCGGGACTCCATTCGCTGACGGTGAGCTCGACCGAGGCACCCGCGTAGAAGTGCCAGATTTCGGCGCGGCCGTGCACCCGATGCCAATCGGATCCCGCTCCCTCCCGCAGGAGGAAGTAGATGGCGGTCCCGGCCTCGTCCGCCCAGGTTTGGCAGTAGAGACCCCCTTCCGGGTGGGGCACCAGACCCAGCGCAGCGATGACCGCGTCGGCATCCATACTCAGACGTTCGCGCCGGGGGATCGGGTCAGAGCCTCCACACGCGGGCGGCGTTCCCGCTCACAATGAGCTCGCGCTCTTTTGCGTCCACTCCCGCGAACATCGTGTCGACGAGCGCGTGGGAGTGGGGCCAACTCGACACCGGGTGGGGGTAGTCGGACGACCACATGATGTTCTCGACGCCCAGCCGGTCATGGGCGTGCCGCACCGCATCGGGCTCGTCGATGAACGTCAGGAAGACGTTTTGCCGGAAGTAGTGGCTCGGGGGCTTTGTGATGGCGGGAAACTCGTACCCCTGTCGCGCCACCAGGTCGTCGACGATGTAGAGCCACCAGGAGACCCAGCCGAGTCCCGGCTCGACGAATACCACCTTGAGAAGTGGAAATCGCTCGAACACCCCGCCCATGACCCACATGCCGAACGCCTCCGCCGCGGACAGTGCCACGAGGGGAACGAAGATGCCCTTCTGAGGGGTCGGGTCGCGCCGGGCCAGGTCCTCGAGTGCGCTGTTCATGCCGATGTGGCAACAGATGGGCAGGTCGGTGTCCTGGATCGCCGACCAGAGCGGGTCGTAGCGACGGTCCCAGTAGTCCGGCAGCCCGAGCTCGGCGGGGAACACCGGGAGCTGCAGTGACTTGCATCCCTGCGCCGCCGCACGCCTGACTTCGTCGACGGCGGCATCGATGTCGTGAATCGGGATCTGGTAGGAGATGATCAAGCGCCCCGGATCGACGGACGCAAAGTCCGCCAGGGTGTCGTTGAACGCCCTGGTGGCCTCCTTCCAGCCATTCTTGACCATGTAGAGATAGCGGAACGCGCTGACCTCGCAGTAGGTCACCGACGCGGAGACCCCGTCGGCGTCCATGTCCCGGAGGCGCTCACGGGGATCGGTGTGGCCCGCCCTGCCGCTGGCGGCGTGGTTGCGGTTACTGGTCATGCTGACCGTCGGGTCGGGCGCCAGCCCCTCCTGCTCGCGCCAGCGCTGGTTGGACTCCGACGACACCATGTTCACCATTGACCTGCGGAAGGAGAGGACTGCCTCGTCGTAGTCGTCATGAAGCTTCGGGGTGAGGTGCTTCTTGACGTCCTCATGGCTGAGATCGACATGGTCGTCCGAGGAGATCAACCGCTCCAGTGTCTGCGTCGCCATCAGAACCTCCCGAGGTAATATAGTAACTACAATAATCATCGCATCAGCCGGGTATTGCAAGCGCGCATGGTTGCCGGGCCCGTCGGCCGCGCTCAGGCTCCAGAGAAAGAGGTGTTCCATGCCCCATGCCGTGTCGCCGACCGTGGATCGAGACGACGAGTTCTTCTGGAACGGGGTCAAGGAGGGGAGGTTGCTCGTGCGACGGTGCGCGGGCTGCCGGCGACTGCAGCATCCCCCGTCTCCGATGTGCCCGGCGTGCGGGTCGCTCGAGTGGGATGTGCAGGAGCTCTCGGGCCGGGGAATCCTGCACAGCTGGATCCTGTCGCAACACCCGAGCGAGCCCGACGACATGGCTCGTATCGTCGCCCTGGTCGAGCTCGACGAAGGGGTGCGCCTCGTATCCAATCTCGTCGGGATCGATGTGGCGGAGGTCGAGAACGGCCTGCTGCTCGAGGTCTCCTTTGCCGAAGTCGACGGCATCGTGCTCCCTCAATTCCGGCCGGCCGGCGGGGGTGCCTGATGCCATCGATCAAGGGAGCGGCAGCCATCGTCGGGATCGGTCAGACCGAGTTCTCCAAGGATTCAGGTCGTAGTGAGCTCCAACTCTGCGCTGAGGCCGTCCGCGCCGCCATTGAGGACGCCGGCTTGGAGCCGGCCGACGTGGACGGATCGGTCACGTTCACCATCGACCCGAATGATGAGCTGAACCTCATGCGGTCCGTGGGTATCCGTGAGATGCGTTGGACCTCTCGGACCCCGTTCGGGGGTGGTGGGTCTTCGGCCACCATTGAGCATGCGGTCGCGGCAGTGGTGTCCGGCGTCGCCGATGTCGTGGTCGTGTACCGCGCCTTCAACGAGCGGTCGGGCAGGCGCTTCGGCCAGCCCATGGCCGGCCCACCTCCGCCGGCCATGAATTGGTACCTTCCCTACGGGCTCGATACGCCGGCCAAGGCGTACTCGCTCTGGTTTCAGCGGTACATGCATCGCTATGGCGTCACCAACGAGGACTTCGGGCGCTACTCGGTAGTGGCTCGTCGACACGCCGCAACCAACCCGAACGCGTGGTACTACGAGCGTCCGATCACGCTGGCGGACCATCAGGCCTCCCGGTGGATCGTCGAACCGATTCTGCGCCTGCTCGACTGCTGCCAGGAGAGCGACGGGGGAGTCGCTCTGATCGTGACGAGGGCGGACAGGGCCAAGGACCTCCGGCGGCCCCCGGTGACGATTCAGGCCGCCACGCAGGGCAACACCATCTTCGGCGAGACGATCTTCAACTACTACCACGATGACATCTCCCGTTTTCCGGAGGCCGAGTACACGGCCCGGCAGCTCTGGGAGACGGCCGGCATCGGGCCCGGGGACATTGATGTGGCGATGATCTACGAGAACTTCAGCCCCGTCGTCTTCTACCAGCTCGAGGCGTACGGTTTCTGTGGTCCGGGCGAAGCGAAGGATTTCATTGCCGATGGCAACATCGAGATCGGCGGGAAACTGCCGGTCAACACCAACGGTGGCCTGCTGGGCGAGGGTTACATCCACGGCGTGAACAACATTCTCGAAGGGGTGCGCCAGCTTCGTGGCGACGCGGTGAACCAGGTGGATGGGGCGGAACTCGTCCTCTGCAGCGCCGGCCGCAGCGCGGTCGTGCTCGGCCGGGGCTGAGTGATGGCCGCCCGGCAGCAGCAACGTGATTCGGCCACCCGGCAACGAGTGATCGACGCCGCCATCACATGCATCAGCGCGGAGGGGTTCTACCGGGCCAGCACCAATGCCATCGCCGAACGAGCCGGCCTGTCCTGGGGGGTCATCCAGTACCATTTCGGGAGTCGAGAACTCCTGATGCTGGCGGTTCTCGAAGAGGGGACGCGCCGTCTCGTCGAAGATCTGTCGATGGCCGACATAGCCGGGGAAACCCTGACCATCCGGATTCAGAGTTATGGCGACATCCTGATGCGTTACTACGCCGACCCGCAGTATCTGGCGTTTCTCCAGGTGTTGCTGAATCTCCGGCACGACCCGCGGACTTCGGCCCGGACACTCGAAACGATGACCAAAATCACGGCCACGGTCGAGGCGCAGTTGGATCGTCTCACGAAGAAGCTCTTCGAGGACGTGGCGGTGCGGCGGCAAGCACTGCGCGGTCTGGTCTTCCATGTCCTTCGTGGACTGGCTCTCAGCGAGGCGATGCTGGGCGCCCTTCCCTTCGACACGCCGCAACAGAGCAAGAACCTGCCGGAGCAGCGGCGGCTGGCGGCCGAGGCACTGGCCCTCCTGCTCGAGCAGGAGTCGGTCACCTGACCGCCCAGCGCTCTCGGGGCCCGGCCGGTGCGAGGGGGGCAAAAATATAGTAAGTGCTACAATTTCGAGTCGAAGCGAGTGATGCTTCGAAGGGGGCGGCCATGTCTGGAGTATTCGACGGTCTACACGTGCTCGACCTCTCGTCGGGCATCGCAGGACCGATGACAACGATGTTGCTCGTGGACAACGGGGCGCAGGTAACACGGATCGAACCACCCGGTGGCGATCCGCTCGGCCACCAGTCCGGCTATCGGGTGTGGAACCGCGGGAAACGGAACGCGCGGCTCGACCTGCAATCCGACGAGGGCCGGGAGAGGTTCAGGTCGCTCGCCGGCCGGGCGGACATCATTGTCGACAGCTTCGCTCCGGGCACGGCGGCTCGGCTCGGCGTCGATCACGACAGCATGCTCGGTGTCAACCCGCGAATCATCACCTGTTCGATCACCGGCTACGGGGACCACCCCCGCCACGCCGATCGACCTGGCTACGACGGATTGGTGGCGGCGCGCACCGGGCTGCTGTACGACCAGAAGGGTCGCCGGGGGACCGCCATGGAGTACATCGGCGGCCGCCCGGGGCCGTTTCCCGAGTTCGACGCGCCGGAAGGACTCGTACGCGGCACCGATCGAAAGGGACCGATCTTCCCGAGGTCGTCGTGGCCGAGCATCGGCGCGACCTATGTCGCCACCCTCGGGATCGCCGCCGCGCTCCGGGCGCGCGAAGTGACGGGGGAGGGCCAGCGGGTGACGACATCGCTCCTGCAGGGGGCGCTCGCTGCCGTCGCTCTCAACTGGCAGCGGGTGGAGTTCCCCGATGCCCCCTTGTATTGGATGTGGCCGATCGACTCGAGGTCGATCGAGGGTCTTTACGAATGCGCGGACGGGCGCTGGGTGCACCATTGGACGGTTCGGCCCCGGTGGGTGTTCGCCGCGGCGGAGGGCGACGAACTCGGCGAAGTGGCGCTGGACACCTCGTACCGTGATGACCCGGATCGCCTCTCCATGGAGAGCGACGGACTCCTCAGCGGCATCTTCCTCCACCCCCTGCTGACGGAGGCATTCAAGAAGTTTCCATCGGCGGCCTGGGAGGCGGCCGCGGGATCGGCTGGGATCGGAGTGACGACGGTCCGCTCTCCCGCGGAGGCGCTGGCGGACGGTTTGTTCCTCGCCGATGGCTGTGTCGTCGAGGTCGACGATCCGGAGGTCGGTCGCATTCGCCACGTCGGGACCGTCCTGGAGTTCTCGGCCACGCCCGGAGAAGTCCAGGGTCCGACGCCGCGGTCAGGCGAACATACGGCTGAGGTCTTGGCCGAGGCCGACTCGGCGTCCGCACCCCGGTCGATTGCCAGTGCGGAGCCGCGCCCCCACCTTGCGCACCCCCTGGAGGGTATCCGAGTGCTCGACCTCGGACTCGGTGTCGCCGGGCCGTTCACCGGCAGGGTACTGGCGGACCTGGGCGCGGATGTGATCAAGGTGCATGCCGTGCACGACACGTACTGGGCCGGCACCCACATGGGGCTCGGGACCAACCGTGGCAAGCGCAGCATCGCGTTGAACCTCAAGCACGAGTCGGGTCGTCGGGTGCTGGACCGGATGATCGAACGAGCGGATGTTCTCACCACGAACTGGCGACCGGGTGCCGCCGCCCGCCTGGGAATCGACTACGACACCTTGCGCACGCGCTACCCGCGGCTGGTGTTCTGCAATACGAGGGGCTACGAGAAGGGCCCCCGTTCCGAGCTTCCCGGGACGGACCAGAATGCGGCCGCTCTGACCGGCACCGAATGGGAAGACGGGGCCCGCGATGCGGGCAATCCTCCGCTGTGGAGCCGCTCGAACATGGGCGACACCGGGAATGCGTTGCTGGCGGCGATCGCCATCACCTCCGCGTTGTACCACCGCGACCGGACCGGTGAGGGTCAGGCGGTCGGTACATCGATCGTGAACGCGGGACTGCTGCACACCTCCTATGCCTGGATCCACGCCGACGGGAGTCCAGGTGACTGGTCGCACGTCGACGGCGGGCAGTTCGGACTCTCGCCGTACTACCGGATGTACGAATGCGCGGACGGGCGCTGGCTGTTCCTCGTGGCCGTGTCGGGCGAGGAACGGGGACGGCTGTCCCGGGCCGTCGGTGGACTCGAAGGTGAAGTGCCGGATGCGGAGGCGGCCGCGTTCTTGGTGTCGCGCTTCTCAGAGAAGCCGGCCGCGGAGTGGTTTGCCGCTCTTGACGAGGCCGATGTGCCGGTGGAGATCGTGAACGAAGAATTCTGCCGGACGATCTTTGACGACCCCGAAGCCAGACGCTTGCACCTGGTCAGCGAAACGTGGTCCGGCGGTGTCGGGAGATTCGAGGACCCCGGCCTTCTCGTCAATCTCTCTCCGGCCCAAGGTGTGATCCAGCGCGGACCGTGCCTGTGCGGCGAGCACTCCCGGGAGATCCTCCGGGAGCACGGATTCTCCGACGCCGAGGTGGACGTACTGGCGAAAGAAGGTGCAATCCTGGACGCTCCCGTGGAAACACCACGACCCGCGAGCGGAGAGTGATGGCTGGGTGAGGGTGCGTCGGGCCGCCCCTCAGGCCCGGAAGTCGATGTGGCCGTCACTGCGGGGCCGGAGGTCTTCGGCCGACTGCCTATAGGTGACGGCCGGATCCACGGCGCGGCCTGATACCCCGAAGAGGCCGAGACGCCGCGGGGCGCGCCGGTCACGCAGGAGGCGCCGCTCGCGGCGCCGGGGCCCGTTGTGGGAGGGATCGGCCGACTCCTCGTCGAAGGCGGTGATGACCTTGGCGAGGAGGGAATAGGACTTTTCGACCAACGCGATGGCTTCGGCGTCGAAGTCCGTCCGTTGGGCCTTGGCCAGTAGGTGCGCCGCCAAATCGATGTTCTTGCGATCCATGATCGTCCCTTCCTCCGGGTGTGATCATAAGTGATCGAGGGCCTGAACGAATTTCGGGATGGTGGTGGATCTACGATTTGTGGCGCAATGAGCGACGATCGCACCAGCATCATTCTGCTTGCCGACGGTGACCTCGACGACGTCAAGGCGTGCGTGAGCGCTATCCGCGCGCACACGGCCGACGGATCGTACGAGCTGGTGGTCGTCGCCCTCGACCCCGATGGCATCACCTCACGGTGGTTCTCTGCCCAGAGCGGGCTCTCACTCATCACCCACGAGGGCCCCCTGAGCGCCTCTGCCGGCCTCAATCTGGGGATCCTCTCGTCGAAGTTCGGCAACGTGCTGCTCCTCGACTCGCGGGTCACGGTGACCGCCGGTTACCTCCCGATCCTTCTCAACGCGCTGCAGAGCGGCGCACGAGTAGGGGCGGTGGGCCCGGCGACGAACAGCATTCATGGCCAGACCGTGCCGGTGCGCTACCAGACGTCCGATGAGTTGTCCGAGCTGGCGGCGAGCTTCAATTCGCCTGATCCGGACCGGTGGGACAGGCGCCTGCGTCTGAGCTGTGCCTGCCTCCTGCTCAGGCGGGAGGCGCTCGAGGCGGCCGGCGTCTTCGACGAGAATTACTCGTTGTCGACGCTTGTCGATGCCGACCTGTCCTTCCGGCTGATCTCAGCGGGCTGGACGTTGCTCTTTGCCCGAGACGTCTTCGTCCACACCACGGGCCGGCCCCACGACGCCCTGTGCTCCGAGGATTTCCGCCGTCAGTGCGACCACTTCACGGCCGCGTGGGGTTTCGACCCGACCTATTCGAGCATTCAACGATCAGAAGTCGTTGCGCTCCTCGATTCCCATCCCCGTGAGACCGCCTTGCGGGTACTCGAGCTCGGCTGTGCCTGTGGCGCCACCCTTCTCGAGATCAAGAATCGCTACCCGAACGCCGACCTCTACGGCATCGAGATGAACGAAGGGGCCGTGGCGATCGGTCGACAGTTCGCCGATATCCGCTCGGCCAACGCCGAGCTGCCCTTGGACTACCCGGAGCAATTCTTCGACTACGTGATCACGGCGGACGTCCTGGAGCACCTCGTCGACCCCTGGCGCGTGGTCGCCAACATCCGGCCCCACCTCAAAGAGACCGGCACTGTAATTGCCAGTATTCCCAATATCATGCACGTTTCTGTCATGCGCGACCTCCTGAACGGGCGGTTCCGGTACCAGGACGCCGGCATTCTCGACCGGACCCATCTTCGCTTCTTCACGTTGAGCGAGATCGACAGCCTCTTCGCCGGCGCCGGCTACGGGCCTCGCAATTACACGGCCACCACCGTCCCGATCACCGACGACGACCTTGTGCTCGTCGACGCCCTCAAGGGGTTGTCCACCACCAACACGTCCGACCAGTTCCGGGTCTATCAGTACCTGGTCAAGGTCGCCAAGTAGCCGCTCCCGGCCCGGAATGGGTTCAGGTGAGCCAGTCGTCAACGGAGGCGGCACCGCTCGCGTACTGTTTGAGCACGGCCTCTTGGATCTTCCGGATGCGGGCCTCCAGTTGCTCTCGGCGCTCGATCAACGCCTGTCGCTGTTCCTGCACGTGAACCAGCAGGTCACTGACGACGTCCGCATCATCGAGGTCGCTCGTCACCACAGTGGCATGGAGGCCGAGCAGGCCGGCGGATTCGTCCAAGGCTACCTCGGCGGCCGCCGCGACCGACGCCGTAGCATCGGGGGACAGCGACCACCCGCCGCCGACCCAGCCGGTGGCAAGTATCTCTGGTAGGTCATTCACGGTCGCCTGCAGGACATCCTCACGCGCCATTGCCGCGCCTCGCGTGAGGATCTCCACGTCGAGCGACAGAACTCCGATTGCGTACGAGACGAAGACCGAGGCACGGACAAGTTCGGTCCGCCACTGTCGGAGCGTGGCGGGTGGAATCGACTCATTGACCGGTTCTGCCCGGCTGAGTGCAGCGTCGATCTCTTCGAGCGAGCTCATCAGGTGAACGCTACGCCTTCGGGGGTGGAGGATGCGGACGGTGGCAGGAAAATGAGTGCTCAAGGGGTCAATTCGCTGGCCCCACGGGCCGTTACATTGGTCGTGAGCACTCAAGATTCGGCTCCCCGGGTCACCTTCGTGATTCTCGCCTGGAACGCCTGGGACCACACGCGGGCCTGCCTGGATTCCCTCCGGCCGACCCTCCGGACGGGGGACCAGGTGGTGGTGGTCGACAACGGCTCGACCGATGGCACCGGCGAGGGACTCGTCGGGTATCCCTGGGTCGATGTCGTGCACAATGACCTCAATCAGGGCTTTGCCCGAGGGTGTAATCAAGGGGCCGTCGCCGCCCGCGGCGACGTCATCGTCTTCTTGAACAACGACACCATTGTGCACGGCGGCTGGCTCCATGAGCTCGTGACACCTTTCGTCGACCCGGGGGTGGGTGCGGTCGGTCCGCGTTCGAACAACGTGTCGGGTCATCAACTCTTGCGGCCGGTCGACTATTCCGACGACGACCTGACTGCCATGGGCGAATTCTCCGACGCGCAGCGGAGAGCACACGGGGGGAGAACGACCCAGTGCGCCCGGCTCGTCGGGTTCTGCCTGGCCGTGCGAGCCGAGGCCTTCCGGGCCGTGGACGGGTTCGACGAGGAGTACCCCATCGGCGGGTATGAGGACGATGATCTCTGCATGAAGCTCCGAACCGCCGGGTTCCGCCTGATGATCGCCCACGGATCCTTCGTGCACCATGCCGCGCATGTGACCTTCGACGTGAACGGCGTGGACTGGCGCCACCAGCAGGTCGAGAACCGGCGCCGGTTCCGGGAAAAGTGGGGCAGCGACCACGTGTGGCCCCTCTGCCTCCTTTCTGTCTGTCTCATCGTCAAAGACGAGGAGCTGATGCTGCCGTCGTGTCTCGAATCCATCGCCGATCTGGCCGATGAGATCGTGGTGTACGACACCGGTTCGACCGACCGTACGATTGAGCTGGCCCGGGCGGCGGGGGCGCGCGTGATTGAGGGCTATTGGGACGAGTCCTTCGCACGGGCCCGCAACGCTGCACTTGCGCACGCGCGTGGCGATTGGGTCCTCTCGCTCGATGCCGACGAGACCTTGCTGGCTGATCCAACCTCGCTCCGCACTCTTCTGTCCGACCGGCGGTCCGACGTCGAGGCGTACCTGGTGGCTATTGAGAACCTCCACGGAGCCGGGAACGCGCGTTCGGTCCACACGGCGATCCGCCTCTTTCGCCGGAGGTCCTGCACCTGGCGGCACCGGCTGCACGAGCAAGTGGTCGCGGCGGACGACCCAGGCCGCCGCCTGAGGATCGGGTACCTGACCGGGTCCCGTATCATCCACCGGGGCTACGCCGCCGAGGTATTCGAGACCAGGCACAAGGCCGAGCGCAACCTCGCCATTGCACTGGCTGCCCTCGACGATGACGAAGTGAGCCGCCCCTACGCCCTCATGAACTACGGGCGCGCGCTGGAGTCGGCCGGCCGGAGCACTGAGGCAATTGACACCCTGCGCGAAGCGGCCGCCAGCGCCGAAGATCCGATTACAAAGCGTTTGGCGGTCAAGAACCTGATCTACATCCTCGGTCGCCTGGGTCGATTCGACGAGTCCCTGGCGCACGTGGATGAGCTGCGCGGGATGTCGGTCAATCAGATCGCCGCGGACATTGCCGAAGGCCGTATGCGGATTGCCATGGGTGACGCGGAAGCCGGCCTGTCGTTGCTGGCGCGTGTACCCACACGAGGCCGGGACGACGATGGGATGGAATATGCCGCCCACATGCTCGCAGCCATGCGGGGCGAAGCGTTGGCGTCCCTGGGTCGGTTCGGCCAGGCGGCTGACGTCGTGCTCGATGCCGTGCGGAGCGACGGGGTCCTGGAGGCCGACCTGGGTGAACTCGCGACCTGGTTGGACCGGGCGCGCCGGTCCCCGGCGGAGATTGGGGCAGCGCTCGACGTCGACGACCTCATGCCGGTACTCGGCCGGGTGCTCCGCCAGTCCCCGCCCGTCGCCGATGCCGTGCTCGACGGGATCTGGGAGCGGTTCCCCGACCGGCTCGAACCACTGGCCGCAGCCGGCCGGCTCGGACCCCGCCTCCCCGTGGCTCGAGCGCTCGTGTGGTCGTCGCGGTTGCGCCGGAACGGCCTGGCCGGCGCCTGCCCACTGGTGGCCATGGCCACCAGTGGGGCACTGGATCCAATGGTGCGCATCCTTGCCGGCGCTGCCGCCTTCGGCAGCTTCGGCGAGCGTTCTGTCGTCAACGCGGTGCATGATGCCCGGCGCCTTCTCGATCCGGCGTCCCTGGCGGAGTCAACCGAGGTGATCGCCCGGCTCGCCCCCGGACTTCTCGAAGCCGGCAATCTGGACATGGTCCCGATGGCCCCGAGCATCGCGATCGTCTCGGGCACGCCTGAGCGGGGGCGCCCGGCGCAGCTGGCCCCGGCGCTGCAGGCGGTGGCCCCGGTGGCGCGCCGCGGTGGGATCAACATCGTTGGACCATTCGAGGCCACGTCTGCCGAGGGGGCGGTCGCGCGGACATTGGCCACTGAGTGGCACAGCCACGGGCTATCCGTCTCGACCACCTCCTACCATGCGGACGGTCGGCGAGGACCGTTGGGGTGGACGCATCGCGACGAGGGGAATCACCCATTCGACACGACGCTTCTGGTGCTCACGTGTGAGGACGTGGCCAACTATGTAATCGACAACGGTGCCGCGTCATTCGAGGGTCGCTACATCATCGGCGTGTGGCTTTGGGACCTCGAGAGGCCTTCCGAGGTCATGGGCACCGCCGCCCGCATGGTCCACGAGGTCTGGGTTCCCTCATGGTTCGCCGCCGATGCCGTCGCCCGATCGACCGAACGCCGTGTGTTTCGCCTGCCCTTGCCGGTGAGGGCGACGGGGTCGGCGAACGGTGTCACGCCGGATTCCGCCTTCACTTTTCTGGCCCGGGTTGACTACGACACGGGGTTCGAGCGCCAGAACCCGCTCGGGGTCGTCGAGGCCTTCAGCGCTGCGTTCGAGCCCGGATCCGGGCCTAGGCTCGTGATCGAGACGGCTCATGCCGCCCGCTACCCCGCGGAGCACGCCGGCCTCGTTGACGCGGTCGCGGGCCGGTGCGACATCGCGGTGTTGCGAGACCCCGCGGGACGTGCAGAGGATGCGCTCTCGGGGCGGTCGGCCCGGAGATCCTGTTTTGTCTCGCTGCACAGGAGTGAGGGGACGGGCCTCGTGCTGGCGCGGGCGATGGCCAGGGGGATCCCGACCATTGTGACCGGCCATTCGTTCAGCGCGGAAATGCAAGATCAGCGCGACAGCCTGCAGGTGCCATTTTCGCGCACGCCCATTCCCAGAAATGAATACCGGTGTGAGCCGGGGGGATCGTGGGCTGAACCAGACCTCGACGCCGCAGCGAGGGCGATGCGCCTGGTTTTCGAGCAACCGACCATGGCGATCGCACGAGGGAGGAGGGCGCAGGAACGGGCTCGCCGCCAGTTCTCCCCAACCCGGTCGGTGGCTGCCATGCACGACCGGGTCGCGGCCGTCGACCGTGTGCGGCACAAGGACCGGACTCCTCGTGGGGCACGGCCAGGCGATCGCCTGGCCAGTGCGGGCTGAAGGAAGCCGCTCCCCCGGGCAATCGGATCACCTTCCCCGCGGTTGCTCTCAATTCCTGGCGGCAACGGTCCGTAATCACGAAAGGGCCATAGGGGCAGTCGCCCGGGGTGGGTCGAAACGGCCGGGCGAGCACGGGAGGAGTCGACAGGTGCACCGAGAACGACGTGCCTCCCGCCAGGTCTTCGGTCGGCCCAGGCGCTCCCGGTTTCGGGGCGCTCGCGGCTCGGTTCGATCCGGGTTGGTCTCGCCATGACCATCCAATATCGACGCTCGTTCGATGTCTATGCTCCCGGAGCGGGCATGGGGAAGAGACGAAGGGGAGCGACGAGCGCGGGGGCTGACGGTGATGTCAGGGCCCGGCTGTCCGCCATCGAACAGGGTTCGGACGACGCCATTATCGCCACGCGGCTTGATGGCGTCGTCACGGCCTGGAACCGGGCGGCGGAGGATCTCTATGGCTACGCCGCCGATGAGATCATCGGCGGCAACATCTCTGCTGTCTACCCCGACAGTGAACTCGCCCAGATGGCGACGATCTTGGCGTCGGTCCGTCGGGGCGAGACGAACAACGTCGTCGAGGGCACCCGCCGGCGGGCGGACGGATCGCTCGTCGAGGTCGAGGTGCGGGTCTCCCCGATTGTCGACGAGTTCGGAGTGGTCATCGGCTCCTCGTCGTTCGCCCGCGGCATCGCCGATCGGCGCCGCCGGGAACAGGAGCTTCGAGAGAGCAGGGAGTCCCTCGCCCACACGCAGGCGATCGGGCGCATCGGCGCCTGGAAAGCGGGTTTTGGCCCTGAGAAGGTCCTGACCCTGACGCCCGAGACCTACCGGATCATCGGAATCGAACCAGGTCGCGAGGTGCGCAACATCGACTTTTTCAACCTGGTCCACCCCGACGATCGTGAGCTGCTCGCCGAGACGGCCATGTTGGTGAGAAGTGAGGCCAGATCGGCCGAGCTCGAGGTGCGCATGGTGCACCCCGACGGGAGCACCCGGTGGCTGTCGTTGGCCGCGGACGGGCAACCGAGCAGCACGGGCACGGAGGCCGAGCTCACGGGAGTGGTCCAGGACATCACGGAGCGCAAGCAGGTGGAGCTCCGGCTCGCCCATGAGGCGCTCTACGACCGGCTCACGGGACTGGCCAACCGCGCCTTGTTCCTCGACCGCGCGGAGCGGGGTGTCGCCCGAGCGCTCCGCAACGGTTCGGACATCGCTATTC
>JBEKWB010000008.1:0-84281 GCA_049513455.1 Acidimicrobiales bacterium | reverse complement strand
CCGACTCCGACGCCCACGCCGACTCCGACGCCCACGCCGACTCAGCCCCCCGCCCAGTCCCGGGCTCGCCGAGCCTTCCTCTGCTCCGGCGGACGCTCCTCACAACATTCGCCACCTGGGAAAAGGACGGTTCTTCCCGCCCCGCCTGACCAGCCCGCTCCCGCCGGCTGCGTGCTGTTCGCCGGTTGACCGCTTTATCCACCGGATTTTTCCATGGCATTTCCCGGCGCGTTCCCTGCCGTCGTTTCGGCGCGCTACAGACGTTTTCCCTGGTGG
Source organism: Acidimicrobiales bacterium (assembly GCA_049513455.1). GTDB lineage: Bacteria > Actinomycetota > Acidimicrobiia > Acidimicrobiales > RAAP-2 > Bog-473. Next base: position 84,005 of record JBEKWB010000008.1, on the reverse strand, counting down.
GCGACATTGCGCGTGAGGAGACCGTGGCTCCTGCAGGCGTCGCCGGGTGCGAGCGGGCTGGATGTGGGGCGACAGGTGGGCGCCAGGGGTTGTCAGTGGTTGATAGGTGGGGGGAAATGGCGTAGAGTGGCGCGAAATGGAGTAGAGGGGCGTTCAAGGACGCAGTTCAGGGAGCGTCGTGGGAGATCTGGCCAGTGGCACGATTTGTGGGGCGGTACGAGCACTCGCTCGATATCAAGGGGAGGGTGATCCTGCCTGCCAAATTCCGTGCCCAATTCGAGAAGGGCGGGTACCTGGCTCAGCAGTCCGAGGGCTGTCTGGCCCTGTGGGACCCCGAGGAATTCGATCGCCAGATGGCGGTCATGCTCGAGCGGGCCGAGTCGAGCCGGGCCAACCGCAACCGGGCCCGGGTGTGGGCATCGACCTCGCACGAGGTGGAGATCGATCGGCAGGGGCGGATGGCGATCCCGGCCCATCTGCGCGCGTTCGCCGGCCTGGAGAGCGAAGTGCTGGTGCACGGGGCTATCGACCGGGTGGAGCTGTGGAATCCGGCTTCGTGGGTGGAACGTGTCCTCCCCGAGGAGAGCTGGCTGTTGAACGACGACGACGAGGCAGACGGATAGGAGTGGCCACTCAGACATCGATGACCCTCAAGCCGGCGGTTTTCGGCCGTTGGACCATGTGCAGCTCCTCGACCGGTGCGGTGGAAGACCACTCCACCCTCTTCCACTCAGGTCGATCGGGTACGCCCCGTTCGTTCCTCCAACCAGTCGGGGGGCTGCAGATGGTCCAATCGTTCGCACACATTCCGGTACTCCGTGACGAAGTCGTCTCGGCCTTCGCCCCGGTCCCGGCCGGCGTGGTGGTCGACGCCACCGTGGGCGGGGGAGGGCACAGCGCGGCGCTGCTCACGGCCTACCCCGGCCTGCGGATCATCGGACTGGACCGTGACCCCGTGGCCCTCGAGGCCGCCGCGGCCCGGCTCGCGCCCTTCGGCGAGCGGGTGACACTTGTGCACGCCCCCTTCTCGGCACTGGGCGAGGCCACCGCCGGGCCGCTCTCGGGTGTGCTGTTCGATCTGGGCATGAGCTCACCGCAGCTCGACCAGGCCGAGCGGGGCTTCTCCTTTCGCAGCGACGCCGCCATCGACATGCGGATGGACCAGTCGACGGGTCGGACGGCCGCCCAATTGGTCAACGAGCTCCCCGAGGCGGCACTAGCTGCCCTCTTCCGGGAGAACGGCGAGGGTCGTCTGTCGGGCCGGATCGCCCGGGCCGTGGTGAATGCCCGCCCCCTCACCTCGACCGTCCAGCTGGCCGAGGTCGTCGCGGCCGCCGTCCCCGCCGCAGTGCGGCGTAAGGGCCACCCGGCCAAGAGGGTCTTCCAGGCCTTGCGTATCGCAGTCAACGACGAGCTGGGCCAGTTGGAGCACGCACTCCCCGTCGCGTTGGAGCGTCTCGCGGTCGGTGGCCGCTGTGCGGTCATCAGCTACCACTCCGGGGAGGACCGCCTGACGAAGCGGATCTTCACGGAGGCGAGCACGGGTGGCTGCACCTGTCCTCCGGACCTTCCCTGCGTGTGCGGCGCCGTGGTGCGCCACCGGCTGGTCTTCCGGGGCGCCCGTCGGCCCAGCCCCGAGGAGATAGCCGGCAATCGTCGCGCCGGGAGCGCCCGGCTCCGCGTCATTGAACGGACCGAGGGGGACTGATGGCGCCGTCCACGACCGGTGCGGCACGCCGGGTCGCCTCTTCCCGGGTCGCCGGCGACCCCGCACGCCAACCGTCTCGGCGTCCGCCGCTCCACGTCGTACCCTCTCGACGTCCCGACGGCGTCCGCAGCCGCATCGTCAGGTATCTCCCGGCCATCATGGTGGTCCTCGCGCTGCTCGTGGTCGTGGTCGGACAGGCCGTATTGGCCGAGGGCCAGGTGCGCATGGCGGGCCTTGACCAGCAGCTGCAGGCTGCGCAAGCGAGACACAGCGCGCAGGTGGAGAGGGTCTCCAAGCTGGAGACGCCGACGCGCATCGTCAGGGACGCCACCGCGAACGGGAAGATGACCCGTCCCAGCCACGTGACACAGCTCCCCTACGTCCCGTTGAACACCCCGCTCGCCACGCCGAACGTCACCCCGGCCCCGGGCTCCGCCGTCACCACCACGACCACGCCGGCAGTGTCCCAGTGAGCGTCACGACGCGGCATTCGTCTGGGCGCGCGCGGCCCGACGCAGGCCGGGGTACCACGGCGCGACCCCGCGCCCTGCCCCGCGCGGGGCGGCCAGCGGTCGTCCTACCGCGCGTGCGGCCCGCCATCATCACGCCTCGGCAGCCCAGACGTACGGCGGAGGACCGCCCCCGTCCGCGCCCACGCACGCGTCCGCGCACGTCGCCCACCCGCCCGACGGTCTGGTCGGCCGGCAACTTCGGAAAGCGGATCCGCCTGGTCCGGGTGGTGCTGGCCGCTGCCATGCTGCTCGTGGTGGCGCGCCTGATCGACGTCCAGGTGATCCATTCGGGCTCCTACCAGGCGGCGGCACTCAACGAGTCGCACGAGTCGATCACGCTGGATTCGTTGCGCGGCGGCATCTACTCCCGCGACGGGTCGCCGCTTGCTCTTTCGGTGCCCGTCGACAACGTGATCGCCGACGACTTCCAGGTTGCGCATCCGGGGAAGACGGCGGCGGCATTGTCGCCGTTGCTGGGCGTCCCGGCCACCAAGCTGGCTTCCGAGCTCCACCGGCGTTCCGGCTACGTCGTGCTGGCCACAGAGCTCCCGCAGGGCGACGGGCAGAAGATCGCAGCCGACGCCATCCCCGGGATCACGTTGGTGGCGAGCTCGAAGCGGGTCGTGACGAACGGAAATCTCGCCTCTCCGGTGTTGGGCTCCACCAACGCATCGAACAACGGCGCGGCGGGCATCGAGTACGCCTACAACCGGGAGCTGGCGGGAACCGCCGGCAAGGAGACGCTCATCGAGTCGCCGTCCGGCGTGGCGCTGCCCGAATCGACGGTGGCCGACCGCGTCGCCAGCAAGCCCGGCCAGGGGCTCGAGCTCACCCTCGATACCCAGCTCCAGTACGAATCGGAGCAGGCCCTGGCCCAGGCGATCGAGTCCTCGCAGGCCCTCAGTGGGACGGCGATCCTCATGGACGTGAAGACGGGCCAGATCCTCTCCATGTCCAATCTGGTGTCGACCCATCCCACCGCACCGGTGTCGGCCACCCCCCCGGCCGTCGCGAGCACGGCCGGCGGCGTCATCCCGATCGGCCCGACGGACGCCGTCAACGAGGCCCCGAACAACACCGCCGTGACGCAGCTGTACGAGCCCGGTTCGGTGTTCAAGCTGGTCACGTTCTCGGCCGCGCTCCAAGACGGGCTCATCAATCCCAACACCGTCTTCACCGTGCCCGATCAGATCTCGCTCGACGGCTCCACGTTCCACGACGCGGAACAGCACCCGACGGAGAAGCTCACCGCCACCCAGATTCTGGCCCAGTCCTCGAACATCGGGACGTCTGAGATCGCGCAGGGCCTGGGGGAGCAGCGCCTGCTGGCGCAGGTCAAGAACCTGGGGTTCGGCAAGCCCACGGGCCTCGATTTCCCCGGGGAGTCACCCGGACTGACCGCCACGGCCGCCCAATGGGAGCCGACAGACTACGTCTCGCTGCCCATCGGGCAGGTGGACGCGGTCAGCGCACTCCAGGTCCTCGATGCCTACAACGCGGTGGCCAATGGAGGCACGTTCGTGCAGCCCAAGCTGGTGGAGGCCACGGTCGATGGGTCGGGAGGGGTGACGGCGACCGCACCGTCGCCGACCCACCGTGTCTTCTCACCCCAGATCGACTCTGAGCTGACCACCATGCTGGAGCAGGTGGTCTCGGACGGGACCGGCACCAGCGCCGTGGTGCCGGGCTACACCGTGGCCGGCAAGACCGGCACGGCGCAGATCCCGACCACGGGCAAGGACGCCTATACGGTGGGCGCCTACATGGCCTCGTTCGTCGGGTTCGCCCCCGCGGTGAATCCCACGTTCTCCATGATCGTCGTCTTGGATCGCCCCACGCCGATCTTCGGGGGGACGGTCGCAGCCCCCGTGTTCTCCCAGATCATGAGCTATGCGCTGCACCGCTACGACATTCCGACCACTGCGGGCGCCGCCAGCCAGCGGGCCGCGGCACAGACCCCCAGCAGCCAGGCGCAGGACATCACGTGAACCGGTACCATCAGCGGGCCGCTGGCGGGAGGCGCGGATCTCCCGTGCCCCCCTTGCCGTGCGGGCGACCGTGCGGGCGACCGTGCGAATTGTGCAGATGAACCTTCTCTTCGACGACATCGAAGTCATAGAGACCGCCGGGGATCCTGCCGCGGTGGATGTGCGGGGCATCGCCCACGACAGCCGCCGCGTCGTGCCCGGGGACCTCTTCTGCTGTGTGCCGGGGGACCTCAGCGATGGCCACGCCTTCGCGGCCGAGGCCGTGGACCGCGGCGCGGTGGGGTTGCTGTGCGAGCACTTCGTCCCCGAGCTTCTCGATCGACCGGTCGTCCAGACGCTCATCGCACCGGGGACAATCCGCCCGGTCATGGCGCGCCTCGCCGCCGCGTTCTACGGATTCCCGGCGCGCGATCTCCTGACGATCGGCGTGACCGGGACGAACGGCAAGACGACGGTGACCCGACTGCTCGGGGAGCTCCTCGAAGCGTCCGGACGACCGACGACCGTGCTCGGCACCCTTTCGGGCGTCCGCACCACGCCGGAGGCGACGGAGTTGCAGGGGTTGCTGGCCCAGGCGCGCGATCGCCAGCTCGCCGACGGCCGCTCCCACGCGGTGGCCATGGAAGTCTCGAGCCATGCACTGGCCCAGTCCCGCGTGGAGGGCATCCATTTCGACGTGGCCGCCTTCACCAATCTGAGCCACGACCACCTCGACTACCACGGGACGATGGAGGAGTACTTCGCCCAAAAGAGCTCGCTGTTCACGGCCGATCACGCGGTGCGGGGAGTGATCAACGCCGACGACCCCTGGGGTCAGCGGTTGCTCCGCAAGGGTCGCATCCCGATGGTGGCGGTGCACCGCCGCGACGCCAGCGACGTGGTGCTGGCACCCGGGCGGACCTGGTTCACCTGGCGCGGCCATCGCGTTGCGACGCCGCTGACCGGCGCCGTCAATGTGGACAACGCGCTCTTGGCCGCGGAGGCGGCACTGACCCTCGGGCTCGAACTACCCGAAATCGTCGCGGCGTTCCCGCACGTGTCGCCCGCCCCCGGGAGGTTCCAGGTGCTCTCGGCGCCCGGAGCGCCCGGAGCGGCCGGCACCGCGGTCGGCTCGCCGCCCTTCACCGTCGTGGTCGACTACGCCCACACGCCGGCAGGGCTCGAAGTGGTCCTCCGCGAGGCCCGCGGGCTGGCCGGGGGCGGCGGAAGAGTCCTGGTGGCCTTCGGCTGCGGGGGCAACAGGGATCGGGAGAAGCGGCCGAAGATGGGACGCGCAGCGTCGCTCCTCAGCGATGTGGCCGTGCTCACGTCGGACAACCCCCGTGACGAAGACCCGCTCTCGATCATCGAAGAGGTGCGGGCGGGAGTGGCCGCCGAGGCCCCGCCCCACTCTGCGTTCATGGTCGAACCCGATCGGCACGCCGCCATCGCGCTGGTGCTCGAGGAGGCCCGGGCCGGTGACGTGGTGGTCATCGCGGGAAAGGGCCACGAGGACTATCAGGAGATCGGGGGCGTGCGGCTGCCCTTCGACGATGTGGTCGAGGCGCGCCGAGTCCTGTCGGCCCGCTTCCCGACGGACCCGTCGACGTGGGTCGCGGCGCCATCAGCCGAGACAACGCCCGAAGGGGAGTAGTCCGTGCTCGGTTTGGGGGTCTCGGGAGGGATCGCACTGTGGGTCAGCATTCTCGTCACGCCGGTGCTCCTGCGGTGGCTACGCAAGCAGGGCATCGGGCAGCCCATCCGCGAAGACGGGCCGGCCAGTCACAGCGTCAAGGCGGGCACGCCGACCATGGGGGGGCTGGCCATGGTATGCGGGGTCGTCATCGGGTATGCGGTCGGACATCTCGGCACGGAGATCCGGTTCTCCCGGACGGGCTATCTGGCGGTCATGGCGGTCGTGCTCTTCGGCGCCATCGGGTTCCTCGACGACTGGATCAAGGTCCGCCACCAGCGGAGCCTGGGATTGAACAAGCGGGCGAAGTCGGCGGCCCAGGTCGGTTGTGCCGTGCTCTTCGCCGAGCTGGCGCTGCACTGGGCCCATACCTCCACGGCGCTCTCCTTCACCCGCTCCAGCGTTCCGGGCATCAATCTGGGCCAGGTGGGGTGGGTCGTCTTCGCCGTGCTGGTCATGGTGGGCACGTCGAACGCGGTCAACATCACCGACGGGGTGGACGGGCTGGCCGCCGGCGCCTCGACCTTCTGCTTCGCCGTGCTGGCGATCATGGGGTACTGGATCTTCCGCCACGAGAGCATCTACCACGTCCTCCCCGCGTCGGCGATCGACTTGGCCCTGGTCGCGGTGGCGCTGGCCGGGGCCTGCATCGGCTTCCTCTGGTGGAACGCGGCGCCGGCGAAGATAATCATGGGCGACACCGGTTCACTGTCCATCGGCGCCGGGCTGGCCGCACTGTGCCTCCTGTTGAACCTCGACCTCCTGCTCCCGATCATCGGCGGTCTCTTCGTGATGGAGACGCTGTCGGTCATCGCGCAGATAGTGAGCTTCCGTGTCTTTCACCGCCGGATCTTCCGGATGGCGCCCATCCATCATCACTTCGAGCTCACCGGCTGGCCCGAGACCACCGTAATCGTCCGTTTCTGGGTGCTGGGCGGGCTCTTCGTCGCTGTCGGTCTGGGCATCTTCTACGCCGACTTTCTCTCCGTGGCGAAGATCACATGACGACACTCCACCACTCGAGTCGCACCATGGGGAAAACTATGCACATGTGTCGGGTGTCGGACCCTCTTTTTTGGCGCGCGAACGCGGGAGTGGTGCGGTGACCCCGAGCCCCGGAAGCGCGGTACGCGGTGCGGCTCCCGCCCCGGAGCGAGCGCGCCCGAGGTTGGTGGCCAGGACGAAGAGACGGTCGCCCTCGGGCCTCGCGGCCACCATCTCCGAACTGCCCACCGGAACGGTTCTCGCCGTGATCGTCGGCCTGCTCTGTGTCGTCGGCCTGGTGATGGTCGGCTCCGCCTCGTCGGTGGTCTCCATCTCCCTCTACGGCAGCCCGTGGGCCATCCTCATCCGTGAGGCAATGTGGATGGGGGTGGGCGTCATCGCGTTCGGGGCCGCGGTGCGTTTCGACCACCGCAAGCTCCGGCGGTTGGCCCCGCTGCTCCTCGTGGTCACGTTCGTCCTTCTCCTGGTCGTCCTCGTCCCCGGCCTCGGGGTCCATGTGCAAGGGTCGAGCCGGTGGATCGGTTTCGGCCAGTTTCGCCTGCAGCCCTCAGAGCTGATGAAGCTGGCGCTGACGGTCTTCGCGGCCGACCTGATCACGCGCCGGCTCGACGAGGGCGCGACCGATCGCCGCATCATCGGCCCGCTCCTTTTGGTCACGGCCAGTGCCGGGCTGCTCATTGTCATGCAGCCGGACCTCGGGACGGCCATGGTCCTCGGGTGCATCGTTTTGGCCCTGCTGTTCGTCTCCGGCGTGCGTCTCGGGCCGGTCCTCAAGATCCTGGGCGGCCTCGTCGGGATCGCCCTCATTGTGGCGGTCGTCTCGCCCTACCGGCGGGACCGGCTGCTGTCCTTCCTGGACCCGTCGGCCCACGGATCGGGGTCGGGGTACCAGGTGATGCAGTCGTTGATCGGCTTGGGTTCGGGTCACTTCGTCGGCGCCGGGCTCGGCGGCGGCCAGGCGCAGTGGGGCTTCCTCCCCAACGCCCAGACCGACTTCATCTTCTCGGTCATCGGGGAGGAGCTGGGCTTCATCGGCGCCGCCCTGGTCCTCCTGCTGCTGGGTGCCTTCGCCTGGTTCGGGATACGGGCGGCCACGCGGTCGCCCCAACGGTTCGGCGGTCTGTTGGCCGTCGGTCTGGTGGCGTGGCTGGCTGCCGAGACACTGATCAACATCGGCGCCGTGGTGGGGGTGCTGCCGGTGACCGGCATCCCGCTCCCTTTCATCTCCTACGGAGGGTCGTCGCTCGTCATCACCATGGTGGCGGCCGGCATCCTCGTCAACATCGCCCGACTGGAGCGCAGCGGGCCGGGGGGGCACGGCATCGTGCACATGCCACACCGTGGGCGTGAACGGACATCTGCCCGCTCATCGGCGGCCCGCGGGCGAGGTCGGTGAGGGAGGGACGGGGCATCGTGATCGCCGGCGGCGGGACCGGAGGTCACGTCGTGCCGTCGTTGCAGATCGCCCGGGCACTGGTGGCGCGGGGCCATCCCGCCCGGACCATTGAGCTCTTCGGCTCACGCCGGGGCCAGGAGGCGGTGCTGTGGCCGACGCTCGAGTTCCCCTTCACACTCCTGCCGGGACGGGGCATCCGTCGCAGCGTCCGCCTCGGGGCGCTCATCGACAATGCCGGCGCCGTGCTCGGCCTCCTGGGGGCGACTGCGGCCTCGATCGTCTCCTTCCTGGCGCGCCGGCCGCGGGTCGCTGTGGTCGTCGGGGGCTATGCCAGCTTTCCGGCCGGGATCGCCGCCCTGCTCACGAGGGTACCCATGGTGCTCGTCAACACCGATGCGGTCCCCGGGGCCGTCAATGGGCTGCTGGGCCGGTTCGCAGCCGCGAACGCCGTGGCCTTCCCCGGAACCGAGCTGCCGCGGGCCGTGGTGACCGGGACACCCGTCCGCCCTGAACTCGACGGACTCGACCGGTCGCCGGCGGGGCGCCGGGAGGCGAGGGCGATGCTCGGTCTGCCCGAGGAGCGCCAGACGCTGGCCGCGTTCGGCGGCTCGCTGGGCGCCCGTCGCATCAACGCCGCCGTGGCCGACCTGGCCGCGCGCTGGTTCGACCGCCGGGATCTTTCGCTTTACCACGTGGCCGGTCGGCGTGACTATGCGCGGTTCGCGGTCGGAGGGGGAGACCCTGCTGGGCCCGGGGGGCTCGCGTACCAGGTGGTGCCCTTCGAGGATCGGATGCCCGTTGTGTATCGTGCCGCCGACCTGCTCGTGTGCCGCGCCGGGGCCATGACGGTGGCCGAGCTGCTGGTGTGTGGCGTCCCGGCCATCCTGGTGCCGCTGCCGGGTGCGCCACGGGACCACCAGACCCGCAATGCCGAGGCACTGGTCGCAGCCGGGGCGGCGATCCTCGTGCCCGACGCCGAATGCAATGCGGACCGACTGGAGACCGAATTGGCGGCGTTGCTCTCCGATGCCGACCGGCTCGCGGCCATGGGCGCGGCCGCCCGGCGCCTGGGGCATCCCGATGCCGCCGCCACGGTGGCCGAGTTGGTCGATGCGCATGCCCGCTGACCCTCAGGAGGCGCTGGACCTGCGCACCCCCCTGCGCATCCACATTGTGGGAATTGGTGGGGCAGGAATGAGCGCCATCGCCCTCGTGCTCCGGGCCATGGGGCACGCCGTGTCCGGTTCGGACCTCAAGGAGTCACCGGTGGCGGCCCGGCTGCGCGCGCAGGGGATCACGGTTGCCGTCGGCCACCGGGCTGAGAACGTGGGACAGGTCGATGCCATCACGTACTCGCCCGCCGTGGCGCCCACCAACGTCGAGATCGTCACCGCCGCCGAGCGGGGCGCCCGCGTGGTGGCCCGGTCCGGCGTCCTGGCCGCCATCTGCGCCACCCGACGCTGCCTCGCCGTGGCCGGAACGAAGGGAAAGACCACCACGGCGTCGATGCTCTCGCTCATCCTCATAGAGGCGGGTCTGCGCCCCTCCTTCCTCATCGGCGCCGACGTGAACGAGGTCGGCACGAACGCCGTGTGGGACAGCGGGGAGTGGCTCGTCGTGGAGGCCGACGAGAGCTTCGGGACCTTCCAGGCGCTGCGCCCCGACTGGGCCGTCCTGACCAACGTCGAGTCGGACCATCTCGACCACTACGGCACGTTCGCCCGTCTGCGTGCCGCTTTCGACCAATTCGTGGCCCAGGCGAGCCTCGGATCGATCGTCTCTGCCGACGATGTCGAGGCGGCAGCCCTGGGGAGGGATCACGGCTCGTGGAGCGTCGGCACGGCCTCCGACGCCGCCTTCACCATGACCGACGTCTCCTTGAATCGGAGTTCGGTCTCCTTCACCCTCCACGGTCCCGAGGGCGAGCTGGGCCCGTTGATCCTGGGCGTGCCGGGTCTGCACAACGCCCGCAATGCGGCCCTGGCGCTGGTGACGGCCCTCCAGGTCGGCGTACCGTTCGCCGCCGGGGCCGCCGCACTGGCCCGGTTCGCGGGGGTGACCAGACGCTTCGAGTTCCGCGGCGAAGCCCATGGCGTGACGTTCGTCGATGACTACGCCCACCTTCCCTTCGCGGTCCGGGCCGCGCTGGCCACCGCCCGTACGGGCGGGTGGTCCCGCGTCATCGCCGTGTTCCAGCCCCACCGCTACTCCCGCACCGCCGAACTCGCGGGAGAGTTCGGCGGTGCGTTCGCCGATGCGGACGAGCTGGTCGTCACCGATGTCTACAGCGCCGGCGAGCCCCCGGTGCCCGGCGTCTCGGGCCGCCTCGTCGCCGACGCCGTGCGCGCCCAGGATCCGAGGCTGCCGGTCGTCTACGTCCCGAAATGGGAGGAGCTGCGCGGGGTCGTCGGGTCGATGTTGCGCCCCGGTGACCTCTGCCTCACGTTGGGAGCGGGTGATCTGACCGCGCTGCCCGACGAGCTGTTGGAATCGCCCCGTTGGTGATGGTGGGCACCGCGTGATGGTGGGCACCGCGCGTGACCTCTACGACGCGCTGGCGGCCGCATTGGGCCCGCGGGCGGCGCGCCAGGCGCCCTTGGGCCCCTTGACCACGTACGGGGTCGGGGGGCCGGCCGCCATGTTGGTGGAGATCGAGGGCCCTGACGATCTGCGGGCCGTGCGGGCCGTGCTCAAAGGCAGCGGCGTCCCGGTATGCGTGGTAGGGCGCGGCTCGAACCTGCTCGTCGCGGATGCCGGGTTCGACGGGGTCGCCGTGCATCTCGGACGCGGGTTCAACTGGGCCCGGTTCCCGCCACCTGAGCAGTTCCCCATACCAGGGAGCGAGCGGTCGCCCAGTTACGTGGTGCGTACGGGCGCATCGACCCCCCTTCCCGTCCTGGCCCGCCAGGCTGCAGAGGCGGGCTGGGCCGGACTGACCTGGGCCGTGGGCGTCCCCGGCTCGGTCGGGGGAGCGGTGCGTATGAACGCGGGCGGGCACGGGGCGGACATGGCGGGCTGCCTGCTCCGCTACACGTGGGTCGATCTTCTCGGCGATGCGGGGGGCACGGACGACGTCGCCCGCCTGCGCTACGGGTACCGCAGCTCATCGGTCGGGGCGGCCGAGCTGGTGGTGGAGGCAGAGCTGGCGGTCACCCCCGGCGACGCCGCGGTCGAACAGGCTGCCCTCTCGTCCATTGTGCGCTGGCGGCGCCACCATCAACCGGGAGGGTCCAACGCCGGTTCGGTGTTCACCAATCCACCGGGTGATCCGGCCGGGAAGTTGATAGCGGCGGCGGGACTCAAGGGGTTCCGGTTGGGCACGGCACACGTGTCCGAGAAACACGCCAACTTCATCCAGGCCGAAAAGGGGGGGCGGGCCGACGACGTGCGGGCCCTGATGGAGCACGTGCGCAGGCAGGTGCTGGCGCACTGCGGGGTGTCGCTCTCGGCCGAGGTCCGCCTCTTGGGCTTCGAGGAAGGGGAGACTGGGGCCATGGTCGAGGCGGAGGTGGGCGGGCAGTGAGTCAAACCACGACCCGGTCACGCCCGCGGCCCAGCCGGCCGCCCGGGCCCGACGCCGAGGTCGATCCCCGCATTTCGGCCCGGCGCACCGAGGTCAGCCGCCAGCACGGCCGCCGGCGTCTGCGCGTCGTCGGCGCCCTCGTTGCCGCCGCTCTCCTCGCGTTCGGGGCATGGTCACTGCTCCATTCGCCCTTGTTCTCGGCCCGGGCGGTGACGATCGTGGGCGCGACGCATGAGACGACGGCGCAGATCGAGGCGGCGGCCGGACTGTCCGGTCATCCCCCGCTCCTCGACGTCAACACCACCGCGGCCGAACGCGACCTCGATCGTCTCCCCTGGGTGCGGGCGGCGCTGGTCAGCGTCCACTGGCCCGATGGGGTGCGCGTGGCGGTCGCCGAGCAGGTGCCGAAGCTCGTGATGCCCGTGGCCGCCGGCCAGTGGGCCGAGCTGGCGGCGAGCGGGAGGGTTCTCGCCGTGGTGGCCACCCGCCCACCGGGGCTCATGGAGTTGACGGGACCCCGGTCGCCCGGCGCGCCCGGTGGGACACTCGGCGGGTCGGACCGGTTGGGGCTCGAGGTGGCCGCCACCCTGCCCCCGTCGTTTCGGGCCCAGGTCACAGCGGTGAACGTGGAGCCCGCGGCCTCGGGTGCCTGGGTCCAGCTGACGATGACCACCCCGATTCTGGTGAATATCGGCAACGCGAGCCAGCTCACGGCCAAGTACGAGGACGTGACCACCATGTTGGCCAATGTCACCCTCCACAACGGTGACATCATCGACGTGAGCGTGCCAGGGGCACCGACGGTGACCGGACCGTGATCTAACATGCTTGACCTCTCGGAAGGCCCCTCGTATGGTGGGCACGTTGCCGCTCTGTGAACGTCAACCTTCCCAAGAGGATGAGGGATTCGAGGTAGGAGCGGCGTGGTGAGTCATGGTGGGTATACCCAGAGAGCGATTGGTCGGCGATCGACCCGAGTACGAGGGAGTTCATGACGACCGTTCCGTCCCAAGGCAACTACCTGGCCGTCATAAAGGTGGTCGGGATCGGCGGTGGCGGGGTGAATGCCGTCAATCGCATGATCGACGCGGGGCTGCGCAACGTGGAGTTCATCGCAGCCAATACGGACGCGCAGGCGCTCCTGATGAGCGACGCCGACCTCAAGTTGGACATCGGGCGCCAGCTGACTCGTGGACTGGGCGCCGGGAGCGATCCGGAGGTCGGTCGCCAGGCCGCTGAGGAACATCGCGCCGATATAGAGGAGGCCCTGCAAGGGGCGGACATGGTCTTCATCACGGCGGGAAAGGGCGGCGGCACCGGCACCGGGGCGGCTCCCGTGGTCGCCGAGATCGCCAAGGGCCTCGGGGCCCTGACGATCGGTGTCGTGACCCGGCCGTTCACCTTCGAGGGACGTCGCCGGGCCATGCAGGCCGAAAAGGGCATCCAGCTCCTGAAGGAGAAGGTCGACACCCTCATCGTCATACCGAACGACCGGCTCCTCAGCGTGTCCAACGACAAGACCAGCATGGTCAACGCCTTCAAAATGGCCGACGAGGTGCTCCTCCAGGGTGTGCGGGGCATCACCGATCTGATCACGGTCCCCGGTCTCATCAATACGGACTTCGCGGACGTGAAGATGGTCATGACGAACGCGGGGACGGCCATCATGGGGATCGGCGCGTCGATCGGTGAGGGGCGTGCCGCCAATGCGGCGCGCGCCGCCATCACCAGCCCCCTCCTGGAGGCATCGATCGAAGGGGCCCGAGGGATCCTTCTCAACATTGCGGGCGGCTCCGACCTCGGGCTCTTCGAGGTGAACGAGGCCGCCGAGATCATCCATGGGGTGGCCCACCCCGATGCGAACATAATTTTCGGTGCCGTCATCGACGACAACATGGGTGACGAGGTGCGGGTCACGGTGATCGCCGCCGGGTTCGAGCGTTGGGAGGACGGGGGACGCCCCGCCACCGGCGATCGCGCGCCGTCGCTGTTCTCCGGCCCGGCCGAGACGGTCGACATCTTCGCCGAAGCCACGAGCACAGACGACGAGTTCGACCTCGGTGACGACGATTTCGACGTGCCCTCCTTCCTTCGGTAACGACGAGGTCGCCGCGCGCCTCGCCGCCGTGCGGGCGCGCATCAGCCGCGCCGGAGGTGACCCGGACCGGGTGCGTGTGCTCGCGGTCACCAAGGGCTTCGGGCCCGAGGCCGTCGCGGCCGCCCGCGCCGCCGGCTTGACCGACATCGGGGAGAACTACGCGGCCGAGTTGGAGGCGAAGGCACCCGGTCCACCGGGGACGCAGTGGCATTTTCTCGGCGCCGTGCAGCGCAACAAGGTTGGCGCCCTGGCACCATTGGTCGACGTCTGGCAGGGGGTGGCCCGGTTCGTCGAGGGTGAGCGCATCGCCCGGTTCGCACCAGGCGCCCGCGTCCTGATCCAGGTCGACTACACCGGCCTGCCGGGCCGGAACGGGTGTGCCCCGGAGGATGCCCCGGCACTGGCGGAGGCGCTCCTCGGGCTCGAGCTGCATCTGCAGGGGTTGATGACGGTGGCCCCCCCGGACCCGTCCGCCGCCGACGCCGCGTTCGGCTCGCTCCGGCGCCTGGCCGACGAGCTGGACCTGCCGGAACGGTCGATGGGAATGAGCGCGGACCTGGAGGCGGCGGTCGCCGCCGGGTCCACGATGGTGCGGGTGGGCCGGGCCCTGTTCGGGGAGCGGCCGCCGGTCCACAACGGCTAGTTGTCCCGCCCGCGCCCACGAGCAGGCACTACGCTGTGCCGGGACAGGAGAAGGTATGGCACCCTCGTTCATGAAGAAAACAATGGTCTACCTCGGCCTACTCGACGACGAGTACGACGAGTACGACGATCTGGAAGACCGCGCGCCGCGCGCCTTCACGGCGGCCGCGCGGGGTGAGGTCCGACCCGTAGAGCGCGAGTCGTCCGAGGATTTCAGCGGGGGGATGAACCGCATCCGCCCGATGATCCCCCGCGAGTCGGCCGTACCGAGCCCGACCCGGGTGCAGCCCAGCCCGGTCCCACGCCCTTCGGGCGTGCGGCCCGTCCCGGTCGAGACGGCCATCGGGAGTGCGTCGTCGCGCCCGCATGTCGTCGTCCCCTCCCGTTTCGGGGATGCCAAAGAGATCGCGGATCGCCTGAAGGACAACCGGCCGGTGATCGTCAACCTCCAGGTGGCCGATCGCGACCTGCAGCGCCGGATGATCGACTTTTGCAGCGGGGTCACCTACGCGCTGAGCGGAGAGATGGAGAAAGTGGCCGACCAGGTATTTCTTCTCGCCCCGACGAACGTGAAGGTCTCCGATGAGGAGCGTCAACGCCTGGTGGAGCGCGGCTTCGGACGCGACTAGCCAGGCTATTCTCAGCCGTCAGTGCACTCCGTCCTCGGCATCATCGTCATTCTCATCGAGCTGTACATCTGGCTGATCATGCTGCCGCTGGCCCTCCTCAGCTGGTTCCGGATCCAACCCGGTACCACGCTGGCCAAGGTGCAGGTCTTTCTCTACCGCGCCACGGAACCGGTGCTACGGCCGGTGCGCCGCATCATCCCACCCATGGCCGGCCTGGACATCTCGTTCCTGGTCGTGATCCTGCTGGCCCAGTTTGTGGTGATCCCCCTCCTGCGACGTTAACAATTACTTCCCCTCCGGCAAGAGCGGATGGGTAGACTCGACCCCCATGGACAGTTCGCCTACCGCCTCATCCATCCTCGACACGCTGCGCACCGTCGAGTTCCGTCTCGGGATCAAGGGCTACAACGTCGACGAGGTCGACGAGTATCTCGATCGGGCGGCCCAGGAGGCCGAAGCGCTGCAGGAGAATCTCCGCCAGCTCAACGACCGCCTGCGCCAGGCGGGCGATCGCATCGTGGCGCTGGAGAAGGAAGTGCGCGAGAGCGTCGCTGAGGCCGCCGCGCCGGTCGCCCCGGCCCCGGTCCCGGCACCCGCCCCGGCAACCGCTGTCGCGCCGGTCCCCGCACCCAGCACCTCGACCGCGGTGGAGCAGGCTCCCTCGGATGAGACGCTGCAGCGGACGTTGCTGTTGGCCCAGCGATTCGTGGATCAACTCAAGCGCGAGAGCGAGGCAGAGGCGGCCGCCACGGTGGCGCAGGCCGAGGCGAAGGCGCGTGCGACGGTGGCCGAAGCGGAACAGGCCGCCAAGACCCTGGAGTACGAGTCGCAGCGCCAGGTGCGCGAAGAGGTGGCGAGGCTGGAGGCGAGCCGCAACGAATTGGCGACCGATGTGGAGAGCATGGCCCGCCATCTCGAGTCCGAGCGCAACCGTTTGCGCGAGGCGCTGAGCGAGATCCTCAGCTGGGTCGACGAGAACGTGCAGCCGACCAACTCGCTCATGGGCGTGCGTCCGAAGCCTGCCTCCGCCGCGAAGCCGGCGGCACCGGCGGCCATCGGCGCCACCCAGCAGAGCGCCGGGAACGGTTCGGATATCGACGAGCAGCCCACGTTGAACCTGCAGTCGGTGCCGGGTACGTCCCAATAGGGAGTTCCCCGCCCGCTCTGACCCCCGGGCGCAAGGTGAGCCCTATTGCCCCCTTCGCCACCGTCCGCTATGGTCACCCGCTCTCTCGGCGCGCTTGACGTCAGGGAACCGACCGCTTCAATGGTCGGGAAGGAGGACGTGATGACCCCAGCGAGCAAGGCGGCCGCGACAAAGAAGGTGTCTGCATCGCGCCCGACAGCGAAGGCGGCGCCGGCGAAGAAGAGTGCGTCCGCCAAGGCGGCGCCGGTGGCCAAGAAGGCCACTCCTGCGAAGAATACTCCGCCCACAAAGAAAGTTGTGCCCACAAAGAATGCTCAGGCTGCGAAGAAGTCCGCTCCATCCGCCAAAGGCGGCGGGGCAGTGAAGAAGGAAACGACCTTGACCAAGAAGGCGGCTCCGACCGCCAAGAAGGCCGCGGGGCCGGCCAAGAAGACCGCGCCGGCCTCCAAGCCGGTCGGCGACCTGCCCGTGCCGGAGGCCGCCCCGGTCGCATCCCCACCGGCCCGGTCGACGTTCACCCCCAAGCCCAAGCCGCCCGCTCCGGTCCGGCCGAAAACGGGCCCCTATGCCAAGGACGTCAAGTTCTTGGAGGAGATAAGCGAACTCCTGGCCGAGGAACGGGCGATCTATCAGGAGCAGGCAACGTCGCTTCGGGCCGAGGCCGACTCGCTGGCGCTCGAGCGCGAGCCGGGTGACGTGCAGTTCGACGAGGAGTCCGGGGAGGGCGGGACGGTCACCGTCGACCGTGAGCGCAATCTGGCCCTTTCCGGCCAGGCCGCGCTGGCCGTGGAGGAGATCGACTACGCCGCCCAGCGGGTTGCCGACAAGACCTACGGGTACTGCGAGCGGTGCTTCCAGCCCATACCGAAGCCACGCCTGCGGGCGCTTCCCTACGCCAGGCTCTGTGTGGCCTGCAAGAGCGGGGGGCTGTCGCGCCGCTGACCGGGCGCGGGAATGCCCGGCTGCGGGTGCTGGCGTTCGCGCTGGCCCTCGTCGTCCTGGTGGCCGACCGGGTCACGACGTTGCTGGTCGAGCACGACCTCCACGGTGTGGTCCACGTGTGGGGGCCGTTCGGGCTGGCCCTGCAGTTCAATTCGGGGCTGGCGTTCAGCGTGTTCACCGGTCGGGCCACTCTGGTCACGATCCTGCTCGCCGTCGGCGTGGTGGTCCTCGCCTTCCTGGTGGCACGGGTCCGCACCGTGAGCCAGGCCATCGGTGGGGGACTGGTGCTCGGGGGAGGGGTGGGGAACCTGAGCGAGCGGGTGCTGAGCGGGCATCATGGGCTGGTGGCCGACTTCATCACGCTGAGCCACTGGCCGACCTTCAACGTGGCCGACGCGTGCATCACGGTGGGAGTCGTCGTCCTGGTGGCATCGCTCCTCTTTGCGCATCCGGCGGGATCGAGGGCATGAGCGATCCTGCCGGCACCATGGTCGTCGAGGTCCCACCGCTCCTCGCCGGGGTGCGGGTAGACCGTGCCGTGGCCATGCTGGCCAACGTCTCGCGTGCGGTGGCCACCGTGCTCATCGCCACCGGAGGCGTTCGTGTCGACGGCGCCGTGGTGACGGTCGGTCGCAATGCCCTCCACGAGGGTGCCATCCTGACCATCACCCTGCCCGAGCCGGGGGGCGCGGACGTCGAGCCGGAAGCCGGCGTGGAGTTCGCCGTGGTCCATGCCGACGCCGACGTGGCCGTCGTGGACAAGCCGGCTGGCCTGGTGGTGCATCCGGGTGCCGGGCACCAGGAGGGGACGCTGGTGGGTGGGCTGCTCTCGCGCTTTCCCGATCTGTCCGCATTGGTGGCGTCGGGAGTCTGCCCGCCGGACCGGCCGGGCATTGTGCACCGGCTCGACAAGGGCACGTCCGGGCTCCTCGCGGTGGCCCGGACCGAGGCGGCCTACGGCTCCCTCGTGGCCCAGCTGGCCGACCGCAGCATGCAGCGTCGTTACCTGGCCCTGGTCGAGGGATCGGTGGCGGACGACCGTGGAGAGATCGACGCCCCCATCGGGCGCTCCACCCGCACGCCGACGAAGATGGCGATCGCGGCGGGGGGGCGGGCCGCCCGCACCCGCTTCACGGTGTTGGAACGCCGCTTCCTCCCCCGCCCGACGACGCTCGTCGAACTGAGCCTGCAGAGCGGACGGACACATCAGATCCGCGTCCACATGGCGGCGATCGGCCATCCCGTGGTGGGCGATGCCCGTTACGGGACGCCCGAGCGCGCCCTGGGATCCGGACGGTTCTTCCTGCACGCCCACGGCCTGGGTTTCACCCACCCGACGAGCGGAGAGCACATGGAATTCTCCGCCGGGCTCCCGGCGGACCTCGACCGGTACTTAGGCGGCCTGGTGGACGCCGAGGACGTCAGCGTCGAAGGAGAGGGCGGCTAGGGCCTCCTCCTCGGCCCGCCGGACCCGGCGGACGCCGACGCCGAGCCGCTCCGCCGTGGACTGCAACGAGGCGGGGGAGTCGCCTCCGAAGCCAAAGCGCAGTCGCAGGACGTCGCGCTGGAGGTCCGGCAGCTTCTCCACCGCGTCGCGGACACGGTCATAGACCATGGTCTGCTCCACGTCGGCGACGAAGTCCGACTCGTCGGGGGCCACGAGCTCACCGAGTGTGGTCGCCGATTCTGAGGCGGCGGGCTGGTCGAGCGAGGCGGTCACGCGGGCCACGTCTTCGAGGGCATAGCGCTCGTCGGCGGTCATCCCGGTCGCCTCGTCCAACTCGGCCACCGTCGGGGTGCGCCCGAGGGTGGTGGCCAGCTGGGCCTTGGTCAGCTCCAGACGCTGGATGTGCTCTCCCACCTCGAGTGGGATCCGTATGGTGCGGCCGTGCTGTTGCACGGCCCTCTGCAGGGCCTGTCGGATCCACCAGGTGGCGTAGGTCGAAAATCGGAAACCGCGCTCCCAGTCGAACTTGTCCACGGCCCGCATGAGGCCAAACGTGCCTTCCTGGACGAGGTCGGCCATGTCGACCCCGCGGTCCTGGTAGCGCCGGGCCCAGTGCACGACCAACCGGAGGTTGGCTGCAATCATCTGCTTACGGGCCAGCATGTCGCCTGCGGCGACCCGCTTGGCCAACTCTACCTGGTGCTCGTGGTCGGGCATCGGGAACTGGTCCAGGTCCCGCAACATCAGTCCAAGGGTGTCGGATGTACTCACCGCGCTCTTCATCAACTTCTCTCCCGACGCTCTGCGATCTCTCATTCCTGTTCGTACCCGGGGTGCTCCCGGATCAATCTCTCCAGTACAACACCGGTGCACACCCGAGCATTCCATGAGGGTGTGTCACGCCGGAGTTGCGTGAGTTGCCGGCTTCTGATCATGTTCTCCGATGACCTCGAGGATGGTCCTTCTCAGGCACGGTGCGACCGAATGGTCCCTGAGCGGGCAACACACCGGGCGCACGGATATTCCGTTACTCGAGGTCGGTTGTGAGCAGGCGCGGGCCGCCGGCGAGCTCCTCCGCTCCATGAAGTTCGCCCAGGTGCTGACCAGCCCGCTGTTGCGGGCCCGTGAAACCTGCTCCCTGGCCGGGTTCGATGCGGAGCCGGAGCCGGACCTGGTCGAGTGGGACTACGGCGCCTACGAGGGGCTGACCTCCGCCGAGATCAGGGCCGAACGCCCCGGGTGGACGCTGTGGAGCGACGGGGTGATCGACGGTGAGGGGGCGGCCGATGTGGGCCGCCGGGTGGACCGGGTCATCGAGCGGGCCCGGCTGGTCCAGGGGGACACCCTGTGCGTGGCCCACGGGCATGTCCTGCGGGTCCTGGCGGCCCGCTGGCTGGGGCTGCCGCCGGTCGGGGGGCGGCTCTTCGCCCTGGGCACCGGGACGGTGAGCATTCTGGGCTGGGAACGCGACGCGCCGGTGGTGAGCCTGTGGAACGAGGGCGCCGTGTGGAACGAGGGCGCGGAGGACCCGCAGTGAGGACCCGGACGCCCTCGCACCGGCGGCTATGCGCCGACGGTCACGTTGCCCCGGGCCCGGGCCACCATGTCGGCCAGGCTGAACGACTGCAGGTGGGTGCGGATGGTCTCGCCCACGTCCGCCCACACGGCCAAAAGGACGCACTGACCCTCGTGGTCGCAGGCACCGTCGGCATGGGGTTCGCCGAAGTCGCCGGCGGCAATGGGCCCGTCCACGGCGGAGACGATCTGGGCCAGGCTGATCTCCTCGGGGAGGCGGGCCAGGACGTAGCCACCCCCGACGCCCCGTTTCGAGCGCACCAGGCCGGCTCCCTTGAGGGCCAGGAGGATCTGCTCGAGGTACGGCTGGGGAAGTCCCGTCCGCTCCGCGATATCCCGCACCGAGGTGGGATTCTCGCCTCCGTGCAGGGCGAGGGAAAGGAGGGCGCGGCTGGCGTAATCGCCACGTGTCGAGACTCTCACGCTCCGATGCTACCGGGCCGGTGGTCAGGAGCGGGATGTTTTCCGGTCATAGTGTGACGCTGTGAGCGCTCCCGTGGTCGTGTCGCCCCTTCTTCCTGCCTTCGGCGGACCGTGTCTCACCGGGGTCGTGCCTGGTCTGCTGGGCCATCTCTACGGCGGGGAGCCGCTCCCGGCGTGGATGCCGCCGACGGTCGCCGGTGCCTCGCAGATCGTCCTGCTCGTCCTCGACGGCCTGGGCTGGGAGCAGCTGGGGTCACGGCGGGAGCTGGCGCCCACCCTGGCGGGGGGGCTCGGGGGCGCCATCACGTCGGTGGCACCCAGCACGACGGCGTGCGCGCTGACCTCCCTGGTCACCGGGCGCCCCCCGTCGGATCACGGCGTGGTGGGGTACCGGGTGGCCCATGACGACGAGATCTTGAACGTCCTTCTGTGGACGCTCGGAGGCGTGGACGCCCGCATGCGGGTGCCCGCCCGCGCCTTCCAGCCCCTGCCGCTGTTCCCGGGCGCACCGGGGCCGGTGCCGGTCGTGACCCGGAGCGATTACGGGTCGACCGGGTTCTCCGCCGCCCACCTGGGCGACTCCGCGCTGCACAGCTGGTACACGCCCGCCGGGTTGGTCACCGGGGTGCGCGCGCTGCTCGGGGCGGGCGAGCGGTTCGTCTACGCCTACTACGAGGGGATCGACAAGGTCGCCCACGCGCGCGGGCTCGGGACGTCCTATGACGACGAGCTGCGCTACGCGGACCGCATGGTGGGTGATGTCCTCGAGTTGCTGCCGCCGGGTGCGGCGCTGGTGGTGACGGCGGACCACGGGCAGGTCGAGGTGGGCGGCGCGGTCGAGGTGCTGGGTGGCGACGTGATGGACGGGGTGCGGTTGATTTCGGGGGAGGGCCGCTTCCGGTGGCTCCACGCCCGGCCCGGTGCGGTCGCCGATGTCACCGCGGCGGCGCGGGACGCCTTCGGCGACGTCGCCTGGGTGCGGACGAAGGACGAGGTGGTCGAAGAGGGATGGTTGGGTGGAGTCCCTTCGGCCGCCGTGTCGTCACGCCTGGGCGATGTCGTCCTGGCACCCTTCACGCCCACCGCCTTCCTCGACCCGGCGGACACGGGCGAGCTCCGCTTGTTGGGTCGCCACGGCTCCCTCACACCTGAGGAGATGCTGATTCCCCTGCTCAGCTGGCCCTCCGCCTGAACCGGGGCGCGCCGGTGGCAGTATCAAGGGATGCCTGACGAGTCGATTCCCGTAGCTCCGGACGAAGTTCTCGCGGCGGGGCAGGGTCCCGACTCCGCCGGCCAGGGCGACGGCGCCGGTGGTGACGCCTCGAAGGAGAGCGTGCCGCGGGAGTCGGTCTCGGAGCCGGCCAAGGTCCTGCGCATCGGCTCCATGGTCAAGACGCTGCTGGAGGAGGTGCGCCAGGCGCCGCTGGACGAGAAGAGCAGGACCCGTCTGCGGGAGATCTACGAGCAGTCGATCCACGACCTCTCCGAAGGCCTGTCGCCCGACCTGGTGGCCGAGCTCGAGCGCATGGCGCTGCCCTTCGACGAGGGCGCCCCGAGTGAGTCCGAGCTGCGCATCGCCCAGGCCCAGCTGGTCGGGTGGCTGGAGGGCTTGTTCCACGGGATCCAGGCCACGCTGATGTCCCAGCAGATGGCGGCCAGGAGCCAGCTCGAGGAGATCCGCCAGCGGAGCCTCCCGCAGGCGGGGGAGACCTCGGGCCCCCGGCCCGGGGCGTACCTTTGAGCTGCCGTCGGGTGCGATGCCGTCGGGTGCAAGGAGGGCGTGCCTGCACGAGCGCGTCTGCGCCGGAGACGAACGAGTGCTGAACAGACGAGCGCCGAATGAACGAGTGCTGAACGCAGCAGAGCAAGGGGTGGCCGACGATGCCTGACGAGACGACCGGAGCGCCGGGCGGCGGGCCGCCTTCGTTCCCCGGGAGCGCACCTCGGGTGCCGCCCCCCTCCCCACCTCCGGCGCCGCCTACCGCGCCGCCACCGGCCCCGCCCTCGTATCCGTCGGCTCCGAGCGGGGGCTATCCGCCCCCGCCGCCCGGGCGGTTCCCGTCGTCCTTCCCCGGTGCCGGCTATGACAACTCCCAGGTGGTGCCGTACGCGAGGTGGGGAACACGGCTCGGCGGCTATCTCATCGATGTGGTCATCTTCATCCCCGTGCTCGTCGTGTTGTACATAGCCTTCCGGCATACGCACGCGCTCGAGGTGCATCTCATGGTGCGGCGCAACGGCGGCCACACGCGTCGCTCCCTGTCGCTGCTGTCACCCGTCATCACGGCCGTCGCCTTTGTGGTGTACGCCACAATTCTGTGTGGGGGCGCGCGGGGGCAGACGGTCGGCATGATGGCCGTCGGGGTGCGGGTCGTGCGCGACGAGGCCCACGATGTCCTGGGGTACGGACGGGCGTTTTGGCGTGCGTTCGTAGAGCAGTTCCTGCGGATTTTGGGGACCGTGACCCTCATCCTCGGCGTGCTCTGGTTGCTTGACATGCTCTTTCCCCTCTGGGACTCGAAAAAGCAGACCCTGCACGACAAGATCGTCAAAACGGTGGTGATCTCCGTCCGCCCGACGGGGTAAGGTCCTGAGTTCGCAATCGAATAACACGGTTGTAAGTTCAACCGTTGAAAGGAGGGCCGGTGTCGGGGCGGTCGTTTACGCATCTCCACACCCACACTGAGTTCTCCATGCTCGACGGGGCAGCCCGGATCGGCGAGCTGGTCGCCGCCGCGGTGGCGGACGGGCAACCGGCACTGGGAATCACCGACCACGGCAACATGTACGGGGTCCTGGACTTCTACAAGGCCTGCCGGGCCCAAGGCATCACCCCGATCATCGGGACCGAGGCCTACATGGCCGGTGAGTCCCGGCACGAGCGGCCCGTGCGCCGGGGCAAGGTGGACGACACGGGGGGCGACGTCGACGGCGGGCAGAAGCTCTATTACCACCTGACCCTTCTCTCAGAGACCGTCGAGGGCTATCGCAACCTCTTGAAGCTGTCCTCCGCGGCGTACCTGGAGGGGTACTACTACAAGCCCCGGCTGGACTGGGAGCTGCTCGAGCGCCATCACAGCGGGTTGATCGCCACCACGGGGTGTCTGGGTGGCGTGGTGCTCCAGGCCCTGTTGGCCGGTGACGCCGTGGAGGCCGAGCGCCGGGCCGCCCGCCTGCAGGACATCTTCGGGCGGGACAACCTCTTCGTCGAGATCCAGGACCACGGCATCGCCGACCAGCACCGCACGAACCCGCAGCTGATCGAGATCGCCCGCCGCCTGAACGCACCCTTGCTGGCCACGAACGACAGCCACTACACCCACCGCGAGGACGCCGTGGCCCACGACGCCCTGCTCTGCGTCCAGACCGGGGCACTGCTGTCCGACACCAACCGGTTCAAGTTCGAGGGGACCGAGCACTACCTCAAGTCCGCGCGCGAGATGCGCCACCTCTTCGAGGAGGTCCCCGAGGCGTGCGACAACACCCTGCTCATTGCCGAACGGGCCGATGTGCAGATCGAGCTGGGCAAACCGAGCCTGCCTGAGTTCCCGGTGCCGCCCCAGTTCGTCGGCGAGGCCTATGAGGACCGGGCCCTGGCCTACCTGCGGGATCTGACCATGGAGGGGGCGCGCCAGCGCTACGGCAGTCCGCTGCCGGACAATGTCGTCGAGAGGTTGGACTACGAGCTCGGCGTCATCGGGAACATGGGCTTCGCCGCCTACTTCCTCGTGGTGTGGGACCTGATCCGCTTCGCCCGGGAGTCGGGCATCCGGGTGGGGCCGGGACGCGGGTCGGCGGCCGGCTGCTGCGTGGCCTACTGCCTGCGCATCGTCGATCTCGACCCCATCCGTTACGACCTCCTCTTCGAGCGCTTCCTCAACCCGGGGCGCAAGCAGATGCCCGACATCGACATGGACTTCGACGAGCGCTACCGCAGCGACGTGATGCGCTACGCCGCCGAGAAGTACGGCAGCGACCGGGTGGCACAGGTGGTGACCTTCTCCACCATCAAGGCCCGGGCTGCGGTGCGCGACGCGGCGAGGGTGTTGGGGAAGGCGTACATCGTGGGCGACCGCATCGCCAAGGCCATGCCGCCCCTGGTGATGGGCCGCGACACCCCGCTCAAGGCGTGCATGACGAAGACGGAGGGGCACGAAGAGGGTTTCGCCGCCGCGGCGGAGCTGCGCGCCATGTACGACGCCGATCCCGAGGTCAAAGAGACCGTCGACGTCGCACTGGGACTGGAAGGGCTGCGACGCCAGGACGGGATCCATGCCGCGGCAGTGGTCATTTCCCGCGACCCGCTGACCGACTACCTGCCCATTCAGCGCAAGCCTGATGCGGGGGGCAAGCCGGAGGATGCGCCCATCGTCACCCAGTACGAGATGCACGGCGTCGAAGAGCTCGGGCTGCTGAAGATGGACTTCCTCGGCCTGCGCAACCTCTCGATCATCGAGCGCACGCTGGACCTGATCGAGGCGGTCAGCGGGGAGCGGCCGGACATCGACGGAGTCGACCTGGCCGACGAGCCCACGCTGGAGATGCTGCGTCGGGCCGAGTCCATCGGCGTGTTCCAGCTGGAGGGCTCGGCGATGCGCCAGACCCTCCGGGCGCTGGCGCCGACCAGCTTCGACGACGTGGCGGCGCTCGTCGCCCTCTACCGACCCGGCCCGATGGCCGCCAACATGCACCGGGACTATCCCGAGCTCAAGAACGGCCGCAAGGAGCTCACCTACCTCCACCCCGACATCGAGCCGATCCTCAAGGACACCTACGGGCTGATGCTCTACCAGGAGTCGGTCATGCGGGTGGCGCAGAAGTTCGCCGGCTACACGCTCGAGGAGGCCGACAACCTGCGCAAGGCGTGCGGCAAGAAGATCCGGGCGCTCATTGCCGCCGAGCGCGAGAAGTTCGTCGCGGGGTGTGTCACCGAGGGGTACGGCGAGGCGCTGGGAACCGAGCTGTTCGACATCATCGAGCCCTTCGCCGACTACGCCTTCAACAAGTCCCACTCCTACGGCTACGGATTGGTGGCCTACCAGACGGCATGGCTCAAGGCCCATTACCCGGTGGAGTACATGGCCGCCCTCCTCACCTCGGTCAAGGACAACAAGGACAAAACCGCCGTCTACCTGGCCGAGTGTCGGTCCATGGGGATCGCCGTCCTCCCGCCCGACGTCAATCGCTCGGTTGCCGAGTTCGCCCCCGATCTGTCGGCCGACCGGGTCGGGAACGCCATCCTCTTCGGGATGGCCGCGGTGCGCAACGTGGGTGAGGGCCTGGTGGAGCGCATTGTGGAGGAGCGCAACGCCAACGGGCCCTTCGCCGACATCTTCGACTTCTGCCAGCGGGTCGACCCCATGGTCCTCAACAAGCGCACGATGGAGTCGTTGGCCAAGGGGGGTGCCTTCGACGGGCTCGGCCATCCCCGTCAGGGTCTGTGCCTGGTCATGGAGGGCATCGTGGACCGGACACTCGAACGACGTCGCGAGCGCGACCTCGGGATCACTTCGCTGTTCGCCGCGTTCGAGGAAGAGCAGACCGATCCCGGCTGGGGCGATGCCAAAATCGCCATCCCCGACACCGAGTTCGACAAGTCGCAGCGCCTGGCCTTCGAGAAGGAGATGCTCGGGCTCTACGTGAGCGACCACCCCCTCATGGGCTATGAGCAGGCGCTGGCCCGCCTGACCGACTGCAGCCTGTCGGACATGCGGGAGGAGAGCCCCAACAGCGAGCGTCCCCCGGTGCGATCGGTGGGCGGGGTGGTGACGGACCTGCGGCGGAGCTACACCAAAAAGGGCGACCTGATGGCCAAGTTCGTGCTGGAAGACCTGCAGGCAGCCATGGAGGTCTGCGTCTTCCCGAAGACCATGGCCGATTTCGGGGCGTTGATCGAGAACGACGCCATTCTGGTGGTGAGGGGACGCCTCGACACCCGGGAGGAAGAACCGAAGATCGTCTGCATGGAGGTGAGCCGCCCCCTGCTCGAGCGGGGCGCGGAGGACCTGCACATCGCGTTGCCGCTCGGCGTGCTGACCGACTCCACGCTGAAGGGTCTCAAGGGGATTTTGAGCGGGCACCCGGGCCCGTCCTCGGTGCTCCTCCACGTCGGGGCCAAGGTGCTGCGCCTCGCCCCCGAGTTCAATGTCGACTGCCGGAACGGCTTGGTGGGCGAGTTGAAGCGGCTTCTCGGGCAGGGTGCCGTCTTGTCGTAAAGCCGACTTCAACAGGGAGAAGGTGCTCCCATACCTCACCCGGGAGGCGTTGTCGACCCGTGACCGGTTGGGAAAGCCCCCGGCAGAGCCAGTAGACTTGACTCATGCCGATCGTAGTGAGCACCAAAGATTGCACTGCGCTCAGCGATGCTGAGCTGGTGGAAATGGCAGATCTCTGTGCGGATCGTCCCCCCGGGTTTGATATCGGGTTCCTGTCCAAGGAGCGCGAATCGTGGGTGCTGATCACGTTGGCGCGGGAGGGGAACAAGCTTCGCGGGTACTCCTTCTGCACCTTGGAGAGAATCGGGGGGACACCATCGCTTCTGGTGGGTCTGGCGTTGGTCGATCGTACGGCCCGCGCCGAGGCGGCCCTCAAGGGGATCATGGCCGACCAGTACCGGCGTGCCCTCTTGGCCTTCCCCGACGAGGATGTCCTGCTGGGCACCCGGCTGCTGGCGCCCGAAGGATTCCGGGCCTTCTCGGGACTTCAAGACGTCGTCCCCTTCCCCGAGCACAGGTCCTCCGGTGAGGAGCGGGCCTGGGCTCGCCGCCTCTCCAAGCGATTCGGCTGCGAGAGCCGGCTCGACGACCGCACGTTCGTGCTCAAGGGTGACGGCTCGGTGGCCGGAGGTCTCGACTTCTTCGCTCCCAAGGTGAAGCTCCCCGAGGGTGTCCACGGGCACTTCGGCGACTTCGATGCCGAGAGGGGAGACCGTCTCGTGACTTTCGGCTGGGCCATGGCCGAGGATCTCGCCGGGGGCAAGCTCGGGCGCTGAGCCCGGATCCCGGCGCCCCCGACTGGGGGTTCGGGACGCGTGGTGCGTCACAGGCCGTCCGGTCGGACGCTGTCCGCGACAGCCGTCCCCGCTAGCCGCGGGGGAGTATCGCCGCGCACACCTTGTAGCAGTGACCATCCCGGGGCGGGCTCACGGTCACCAGCAGATATTGCGGGTCGAAGCCGAGGGCGGCCGCCAGCGCCTTGCCGCTGAGCCGCTCGCGTCGGGCGGCATCGAGGGCGCGCGCAGCGTGGCGGTCCTCGACGGGTAGCCAGACGTCGTCCCTGTCCCATCCGAAACGCACCCAGGTGGACCCGTCGGCGTGCCGGCGGATCAGTTGTGGGCTCCGCGTCGGTTCGATGAGGGCCACCGAGGGCCGGAAACCACGGAACTCCCAATAGGGGGCGGAGGGTCCCGGAAACCCCAGGAGCGGGCCGTCGGGCGTCGCCACCATGCGCCGGAGGAGCTTGCGGAGCTGGCGGCCCCTCAGCGTGCCCACGTGGCGAGGGAGATCGGCCGCCGTCGTCGCCTCGGGTTGTGCCAGGTCATCGCGCTCGGGGTCGTCGGCCAGGGTGACCTCGACCACATCGAACAGGGTGATGTCGGGCTCGTAGCCCTCAGGCCACGGCACCCGTACCCGCATGACGGTACGGGTGGCCAGATCCACCACGGTGGTGTCCTCGACCGTCGAGGACAGGACCAGGAGATGCAGGGTCGAGCCGCCCGAGGTCGGCACCTTCTCGCGGCGCCGGGCCGAACGCCGGAGGAGCCGGGCCGGATCGGTAGGGGTTTGCGGGGCGCGCCGGGCCTGCACCTCCTCGCGGTCTTCGCTCATCGGCACAGTGCCTCGAGCTGTGCGGCCAGTGTCGCTACGTCACCAGCCGGCGCGGCGCAGGTAAAGCCGCGGCACACGAACGCGGACCCGTCTGGCCGGCCGGCGAAGAGGGGCGACCCGTCGGACTCGCCCCAGGCCACGACGGAGTCGGGCAGCCAGCGCCGTCGCACCTCGGCCAGTAGGTCCGGCCTGTCCCCGGTCACCACGATCTCCTGACGCCCGTTGAGCATGGGGAGTGCCGCCACCATGTCGGCCAGCGCACCCGGATGGCGGGTGAACAGCGCCCGGGCCCCGGCCACGGTGCGGTCGATGGCGCGGCGCAACCCCTCGTCGTCATCGAACGCGCTGGCCCGGAGCAGTGCGTGGACGGCAATCGAGTTGGTGGCGGGCAGCGCCCCGTCGAGATACTCCTTGGGCCGCACGATGAGCTCCTCGGCGTCCTCGCCGGTGGTGAAGAACCCGCCGGCGCCGTCGTCCCAGAACAGCTCCAGCAGCTGCCGGCTCACCCGATGGGCCCGGGCGCGCCACCGCTCCTTCCCGGTGAGCTCCGACAGCCGGGTGCACGCTTCGACGAGCCAGGCGTGGTCCGCGGCGACGCCCAGGTGCCGCGCCCGGCCGCCCTGCCAGCTTCGCATCAGCCGTGGGCCGTCGTACATGGCGGACATGAGGAACTCGCCGATCTCCTCGGCCCGCCGCGCGTAGCGGTCCGATCCGGTCACCGCCGCCACCTCGGCCAGCGTGGACGCGGCCATGGCGTTCCACTCGGTCAGGACCTTCTCGTCGCGTGCCGGTTGCACCCGGGCCGCCCGCATGGCGGCCAGCAGCAGCCGGGCCTCTTCGATCTCGGGGGGGCGCCGGAGCGGCGCGCCGACGGGCCGAAAGGGGATGGAGCGTCCCTCCCAGTTGCCCTCGGCCGTGATCCCGTACCACTCGGCCGCCGGTTGGACGAGGGAGGCGGGGAGTGCGTGGGTGAGCTCGGCGAGGGTGAAGGTGGCGTGGCTGCCCTCCACCCCTCCGGCATCGGCGTCGAAGGACGAGTAGAGGGCGCCCTCGGGCGTGGACAGGTCGTCCAGCACGAAGTCGAGTGTCTCGGTGACCACGGCCAGGTAGTTGTCCCGGCCGGTCTCCTGCCAGGCGTGGAGGTAGGCGCGGGCCAGCAGGGCCTGGTCGGTCAGCATCTTTTCGAAGTGGGGGACCAACCACCGGTTGTCGGTCGAATAGCGGCAGAAACCCCCGACGAGGTGGTCGTACATGCCGCCGGCCGCCATGGCGTCGAGCGTGGTCAGTGCCATTTGGCGGGACCGTTCCGAACTCGTGCGGCGGTGGTGCCGCAGGCACAGCTCGACCAGGGAGGGGCGCGGGAACTTCGGAGCGGGCCCGAATCCTCCCCACTGCGAGTCGAACCCCTGCGCGAGCCCGGTGACCAGCTGATCGATGAGCCCATCGGTGTCGAGGGCGGAGGGGGGCACGAGCAGGGTCCCGGCATCGGCACCGGCATGGGCCTCGGCATCGGCCTCGGTCATCGATTCGGCCAGGCGCACATCACGACGGACGGCATCGACCAGCGCGTCGGCCTGGACCAGCACACGCGCCCGGTCCTCTTCCCAGGCGGTGCCGAGCGCCTCGACGACCCGCCGGAACGAGGGCATACCCTGGCGTTCCTCGGGTGGGAAGTAGGTGCCGGCGTAGAACGGGCGGCCGTCGGGCGTACAGAACACGGACATGGGCCAGCCACCCGATCCGGTCAGCGACTGGGTGGCCGCCATGTAGAGCGAGTCGAGGTCCGGGCGCTCCTCCCGATCGACCTTGACGGAAACGAACCAGCGGGCGAGGTCGGCCGCAGTCGCCTCGTCTTCGAAGCTCTCATGGGCCATGACATGACACCAGTGGCAGGAGGCATAGCCGATGGACACGAAGATCGGCTTGTCCTCGACCGCGGCCTTCTCCAGGGCCTCTCGGCCCCAGGGAAACCATTCCACCGGGTTGTCTGCATGCTGGCGCAGGTACGGGCTCGTTTCATCCGCCAGATGGTTCACGGGTCACGATGCTACGGGTCCGCGGGGTGTCCGCCCGCGTGGAAAGCTCAGCGGATGGATCCCCTACCTGCGCTCGAGGGCAAGACGGCGGTCATCACCGGAGCCAGTCGGGGCATCGGCCTGGCCATGGCCGGGCGCTTTCTCGGGGCCGGGGCCAACGTCATGCTCTGCTCCCGCAAGGCGGATGACCTGGCCGAAGCCACAGCCGGTCTGATAGCCGGTGGCGCCGATCCGGCCAAGGTGGCGTGGCAGGCCGCCCACGTCGGCGAA
This sequence comes from Acidimicrobiales bacterium, assembly GCA_049513455.1. Taxonomy (GTDB): domain Bacteria; phylum Actinomycetota; class Acidimicrobiia; order Acidimicrobiales; family RAAP-2; genus Bog-473. Next base: position 53,166 of record JBEKWB010000008.1, on the reverse strand, counting down.
GCCGCGCAGGCCCAGGCCTGCCTGGCCGAGACCGTCGAGCGCTTCGGCGGTCTGGACGTCCTCGTGAACAATGCGGGCACCAATCCCTATTTCGGGCCCATGATCGACATCGATGTTCCCCGGGCGCAGAAGACCTTCGAGGTCAACCAGCTGGCGGTGGTGATGTGGACGTCCTACGCGGTGAAGGCCGGGCTGCGGGGGTCGGTCATCAACGTGGCCTCCATCGGCGGTCTCGGGGTCGAACCGGGCATCGGCTGGTACAACGTCACCAAGGCGGCCGTTCTGCACATCACCCGGCAGTTGGCTTTCGAGCTGGCTCCCGACATCCGGGTGAACGCCCTCGCTCCCGGGCTGGTCAAGACCCAGCTGGCGCGTGCGCTGTGGGAGGGTCCGGGCGAGGAGCGGGTCGCCGCACACATCCCGCTGCGCCGCCTCGGGCTCCCTGACGACATCGCGGCGGCCGCACTCTTTTTGGCTTCTGACGCCGCGTCATGGATCACCGGCCAGACGTTGGTGGTCGACGGCGGGTCGACGGCACAACCCTCGGGAGGTGTCGGCTGAGCGGTGCGGCCGAGCTGTCACACTTCGCGGGGTCGTTTCGTCTGGTTCATGACGAAAGGCGGTGGACCATGGCAATAGTTCCATTGCAAAACGACAGGAAGGGCATCATCCCCCGCTTGGCTCGCGGCTACGCCAAGAGGAGGTTCGGCCAGGCGGTGGATCCAGCGGCCGCGGCGTCCCACCACTCCGGGGTGCTGGTGGCCATGGGTGTCCTCGAGACGGCGGTCGGGAAGGGTTGGGGAAAGCTCGACCCGGGGCTGCGCTGGTTGGCCACACAGGTCGTTGCAGGCCGGATCGGGTGCACCTGGTGCATCGACTACGGCTACTACGAGGGCATGCACGAGGGCATCGACCCCCTCAAGGTCCGGGCGGTGCCGGTGTGGCGCGAGAGCCCCCTTTTCGATGAACGGGAGCGCGCGGTCCTCGAGTACGCGGAAGCCGCCACCATGACCCCGGCCGAGGTGCCCGGGGACTGCGCAGGGCGGTTGCACAGGTACTTCAGCGACGCCGAAATCGTCGAACTGGCGGCGTGGGTCGCCTTGGAGAATTTCCGCTCGCGGTTCAATGCGGGCCTCGGACTGCGGAGCCAGGGCTTTGCCGAGAAGTGCGAAGTCCCGATGCTCGCCGACGCCGATGGTGCCGCGCCCGTCCGCTGACGCCGACACCTCCTCCTTCGAGGAGTGGCGGGGCCTGCTCTTCGGCATCGCCTACCGGATGTTGGGGAGTGCCACCGACGCCGAGGACATGGTCCAAGAGGCGTATCTCAGGTGGGTACGACGGTCGGACCGCCAGGTGGAGTCGGTGCGCGCCTACCTGGTGACGATCGTGACCCGTCTGTGCCTCGATCATCTCTCCTCGGCCCTGGTGCGACGGGTCTCCTACACCGGCCCGTGGTTGCCCGAGCCGATCATGACCGACCAACCGTCTGCCGTGGAGCAGGCAGATTCACTGACCATGGCCTTCCTGGTCCTCCTCGAGGAGCTCACCCCGCCGGAACGGGCGGCGTTCTTGTTGCACGACGTCTTCGGCTACCCCTTCGACGAGGTGGCCCGGTCCATTGGCCGCTCCGCCACCGGCTGCCGGCAGCTGGCGTCACGAGCCCGGCACCACATCGATGAACGCCGCCAGCGCTTCGACGCCGACCCCCGGCTCGGCCAGGAGCTGACCAGGGAGTTCCTGGTGGCTTGCGGCAGTGGCAACCTGGACGGCCTGTTGGAGCTGTTGGCCGACGATGTGGTGGTGTGGAGCGACGGAGGTGGCAAGGTGCGTGCCGCCATGCGTCCTGTCATCGGCGCCCACCGGTCCTCCCGCTTCTTGCTCAACGTCGCCAAGAAGGTGCGCGGCGTTCCGCAGGAGGTCACGCTGAACGGACAGCCCGCCCTGGTGTTCGTGGAGGACGCCCGTGTGGAAGTGGCGCTGGTCCTCGACATACGCGAGCGAAAGATCGTGGCCGTCCGCACGGTGTCGAATCCCGACAAGCTGGCGCGCCTCAACCGTGAGCTCGACCAGGCGCGTCAGCGCGGGCAGGGACTCCACGACGAGGAGCTCGGCCGACAGGGCGCGTCGGGCCGAGCGGCCCCATGGCGATGAGCAGACCAGGGCGGGGCCATCCCTGCTGAGGCGAACGGGTATGAGCCGGGGGCGGCTCCGGGCGACCTACGGTAGAGCCGGTGCCAACGAACCCTCTCCAGTCATGAGCTCACCCGCCGAGCTCTCTCGCATCGCCCGGGCCGCGGAGACGCATTCGTGGACGGTGAGCGTTTTGGCCACGTCGCCGGCTGTGATGGCCACCCGGGAGTCGGGCCGGATCGGGGAGCCGTGGGTCGTCATGGCCGTGCCCGGTGGCCGGGGCCTCCGGGTGTCGTTCTTTGCGCCCGGCGACGCACTCGACGCCGAGGGCGAGGAGGTCGGCGAACTGTCCGGCAACCCCCGAGAGATGGGCCGCGAGCTCCGCTCCCTACTCGAAGAACTGGCCGAAGGAGCCGCGGCCTGATCAACCGCCGCCGCCACGGTCGATCTGCCTCACTCCAGTTCGCTCCGCTTGACCTTGCCCGACGGAGTCCGGGGCAGCTCGGTCGTGAAGACGATCTCTTTGGGTGCCGCCCAGGGGGCGATCGTGCCGGCGACGAGCTCCTTCAGCTCCTCCGCCTTCGGCAGTACGTCGGCGGGCACGACCCATGCCACGACCCGCTCACCCCACTCGGGGTCCGGGCGCTTCCACACGGCCACCTCGGCCACATCGCGATGAGCTGACATGACGCGCTCGACTTCGTCGGGCCAGACCTTCTCGCCTCCCGTGGTGATCATCTCCGCCATCCGCCCGGTGACCGACAGCGTGCCGAGCGCGTTGATGTAACCGGCGTCACCGGTGGCGAACCAGGTCTTCGTACCATCGGGACCGAGCACGCGCCCTGTCGACCCGTCGCGGTAGCAACGCAGGAGCATGGGGGCCCGCAGGAGGATCTCGCCGCTCGTTCCGGCGTCGCCGTCGGTGTGGCCGGTTCCGCCGCCGCCGCTCCAACTGCCGTCATCGCCGTCATCGGCGTCGTCGAAATGGGCGATGGCGACCTCCACGTCGTCCAGCGGATACCCGTCGTAGACGACTCCGGACCCCGTTTCCGTCATCCCGTAGGTGACCACCACGTTGGGGGGCAGGTCGCCCGGGGGCCGGCTGCCCCCCAACAGGATTCTGGTGAAGAGCGCGGGGTCGAGACGGCGGAGCGCCGCGGGCACCAGCGACACGTGCGTCGCCCTCCCGGCACGACCGAGCGCCTCGACCACGTCGGCGTCGAAGCCGGGCAGAGCCGTGAGGGGAGTGCCGGTCAACAGCGCCCGGGTCACCACCGACAGGCCGCCCACGTGGGCGAGGGGAAGGCAGGCCAGCCAGGCGTGTCGAGCCGGATCGATGCCCAGTCGATCCGAGGTGGCCAGGGCGGATGCCCGGAGGGCGTCATGCGTCAGCACGACCCCTTTGGGCTGGCCCGATGACCCACTGGTCGCCACGACGACCGCATCGCCCTCTTCGACCGGGAGACCGCCCGCCATGACGTGGTGCTCGCCGTCCGACGCGACCACCCGGGACGGGCGGAGGGCGGCCAGAACGGCGTCTCGGGCGGCGCGGGGCAGGCGGGGGTCGAGCGGCGCGGCGGCGTCGCCCGTGTCCCAGACGGCGCGCAGGGTGTCGACGAAACCGGCTCCCCCGGGAAGGTCGAGTGCGACGAGTTCAGGCACTGGCCGGTAGCGTAGGGCGCCGTGCACACCGTGGTCACCGGCAGTCCCCATGATCCGCTCGACGATCTCCGCCCCCTGGAGGCACCCAAGTGGGAGGCATCGGGGTCCTTCACCGACATTCGCTATGAGGTGGGCGACGGGATCGCCAAGCTGACCATCTGCCGGCCCGAACGCCGGAACGCGTTTCGCCCGCAGACGCTGTTCGAGTTGACCGAGGCGTTCACCCTGGCGCGGGACAACCCCGATGTCGGCGTCATCATCCTGTGCGGCGAGGGCCCCGACGCCTTTTGCTCAGGCGGGGACCAGAAGATCCGGGGCGACGACGGCTACATGGGCGACGACAGCGTGGCCGAGCGCGGCATCGGCCGGCTCAACGTGCTCGACCTGCAGATCCTCATGCGGCGGATCCCCAAGCCGATCATTGCCATGATCGCCGGCTACGCCATCGGCGGCGGCCACATCCTGCACCTCGTGTGCGATCTCTCCATCGCAGCCGACAATGCCCGCTTCGGCCAGACCGGGCCCAAGGTGGGGAGCTTCGACGGGGGATACGGCTCGTCCCTTCTGGCCCGGACCATCGGGCTGAAGCGGGCCAAAGAGGTGTGGTTCCTCTGCCGCCAGTACGACGCCGCGCAAGCTCTCGAATGGGGGCTGGTCAACACCGTGGTCCCCCTGGACGACCTCGAGAGAGAGACGGTGGCCTGGTGCCGCCAGATCCTGAGCCTCTCTCCCATCGCCTTGCGGATGATCAAGGCGGGCATGAACGCGGCCGACGACGGGTTGGCCGGCGTCCAGCAGTTGGCCGGTGACGCCACCATGCTCTTCTACATGACCGAAGAAGGGCAGGAGGGCCGCAACGCGTTTGTCGAACACCGGAGCCCCGACTTCTCCAAATATCCGCGGCGCCCGTGAAGACCCCGCTGAAGCTGTGGGTTGCTGGCGCGCGCCCACGGACACTTCCGGCGGCCGTGGTGCCGGTCGTGGTGGGGACCGCGGCGGGGTATGTCGCCACCCGACACTCCTTTTCTGCTGTAAGTCTCACCAGCGGCTACCGCGACACGCAGCACTCGTTCTCTCCGGTCAATGCGATCCTGGCGCTCGTGGTCGCCCTCGCTCTGCAAATCGGCACCAACTATGTCAACGACTACGCCGACGGGGTGCGTGGCACCGACGAGGTGCGTGTCGGCCCGGTACGTCTTGTTGCCGGGAGGCTGGCCTCCGTGCGCCAGGTCAAGTTGGCCGCACTGGCCTCCTTCGGGGTCTCCGGGATCGCCGGCCTGATCCTGGCTATCCGTGTCTCCTACTGGTTCATTCCGATCGGGTTGCTCTGCGGCCTGGCCGGCTGGGCGTATACGGGAGGGCGTCATCCCTACGGCTACCTGGGGCTGGGAGAGGCGCTCGTGTTCGTCTTCTTCGGGTTGGTGGCAACAGCTGGATCTGCCTACGTGCAACACGTCCCGCTTTCCCACGGCTACGTCTTTCCCTGGGCGTTTGCCCTTTGGGCCGGCGTGCCCGTGGGACTGCTCGCGGCGGCCCTCCTCCAGGCGAACAACCTGCGCGATGTCGAGACCGACAAAGAGACCGGCAAAAAGACCGTGGCCGTGCGGCTCGGCCGGGTCCGGGCGGGGTATCTCTACGTCGTCACCCTGGTGGCCACGGGAGCATCACTCTGTGTACTCCAGCACTACCGCGGCTGGGCGCTCATCGCCCTGGCCGCTCTACCCCTGGCGGTCGTCCCGGCCCGGCTCGCCCTGAGCGATCAGAACGGGAGAGCACTCCTGCCGATGCTGGCTACCACGGCCCGGCTGCAGTTGGCCGTCGGTGCGCTCCTCACCATCGGGCTTCTCCTCGTCAGGCCGTAGCCAGCCAATGACCCACGAGGCGCCCGACCACGTCCGGCTGTGCCAGGTGCACCGCATGCCCGCCACCGGGGATGAGCGACGCCACACCCTGGGTGGCGGTACGGGCCAGGCGGAAGGCATGGGCGCTGAAGCGGGCGTCGTCGGTGCCGGCCAGCGCCAGCAGCGGCACAGCCAATTTGGGGATGCGGTCCCACAGCGGCTCCTGGGTTCCGGTGCCGGCCAACCGCAAGCTCGATGCGAGTCCCGCCGCGCTGTTGCGCCGCCGTTCAGCCGTCTGGGCCGCGTCGGCCAGCCCGGAGAACATCGGTCCGCTGACCCAGCGCTCGATGAAAGCCTCGACGTCGCCCGAAGCCTCGAGCGCCGCCGCGGTGGCGTCGTCGGCCTGCCGCCGTCGGTCCCGGGCCGCCTGATCCTCGATGCCACCGGTGGCGCCGATCACCACCAGGCGGCGGATCTCCAGATCGGTCCCGGTGGCCACGTGGAGCGCCACCCGCGCCCCGAGGGAGTAGCCGAGAAGATCGCATGGCTCCGGGCCGCTGCTGGTGACCACCGCGTCGCGCACCAGCGTGGCCGTCGTCGACAGGTCGGCCCGCACATCGTCCGAGCCGGCGTGCCCGGGCAGGTCGATGGCGATCAGGGTGTGGTCCCTGGCCAGGATGTCCCCGAAGGGGCCCCAGAGGCGCCCGGTCTGTGTGAAGCCGTGCAGCAGCACCAAGGGCGGGCCGGTGCCGCGTCGTTCGACATGGAGGGGCACGCCAGGTGAGCGTACAGGCCACCTTCGCCGCCACCCTGGTCGACGAGTGGGTCAACGGTGGCGTCACCGACGCGGTCGTGTGCCCCGGTTCCCGCTCGACGCCGTTGGCCCTCGCGCTGGCCGCCCGGCTCCGGGTGCACGTCCGCCTGGACGAGCGGAGTGCCGGTTTCTTCGCCATCGGCCTCTCCATGGCGAGCGGCGCGCCCACCGTCGTGTGCGTCACGAGTGGTACCGCCGCCGCGGAGCTCCATCCGGCGGTGGTCGAGGCGCATCAGGGTCGGGTGCCCCTCATTGTGTGCACGGCGGACCGCCCGCCCGAACTCCATCATGTGGGGGCGTCACAGACCATCGACCAGGTACGGCTCTTCACCACCTCGACCCGGTGGTCCTGCGATCCCGGTGTCCCGGAGGAGTCGCAGGAAGCGTCGTGGCGCCCGCTGGCTGCCCGCGCCGTCGCCGAGGCCCGGGACGGGCCGCTCGGACCCGGGCCGGTCCATCTGAACCTCGCCTTCCGCGAACCGCTCATCGGTTCCGCCGGTCCGTTACCGGCCCGGCCCGGACCTTCGCTCATCCGGCGCCACCCCGGGGTCGCCGTACTCGACGCGCCCCTCGACGGCCGGGGGTTGATCATCGCGGGAGCCCATGCGACCAGCAACCCCGGCAGACTCCTCCTCCTCGGCGAGCGTCTTGGATGGCCGATCCTGGCCGATCCGCGATCAGGGTGCCGCCTGCCCGGGACGATCGCCGCCGCCGACACCATTCTGCGCACGAAGCCCCCGCTGCCCGACACCGTGGTCCAGCTCGGTGCCCCGTGGCTCTCAAAGGTCCTGAGCGAGTACGTGTCCGACGTGGCGGCGGGTGGGGGGCGCGTCGTCTGCGTCGATCCGTGGTGGCAATGGACCGACCCCTTGGCTGCCGTCAGCGAGTTCCATCACGTCGGTGGGGATGAATGGATCGACGCCGCGCTCGAATCTGCCGTCCCGACCGATCCCGAGTGGCTGTCGACGTGGCGGTCCTACGAATCGGTGGCGCAGGCTGTGATCGAGCGTGCGTTGCCCGGGGAGTTGAGCGAGCCCTCAGTCGCCCGCGCCCTGGCCCGTCACGCCGCGGCGGTGGAGGGCACGATCATGGTGTCGGCGTCCATGCCGATGCGCGACCTGGAATGGTTCAGCCCGGCGCTGCCCGTCGCCCCCGCGGTGATGGCGAATCGGGGTGCCAACGGCATCGACGGGGTGGTCTCGACCGCCCTCGGGATCGCCGCATCAGGGCGGCGCACGTTCGCGCTTCTCGGGGATTTGGCCTTTTTGCACGACGTGTCGGGACTGGTCAACCTGCCCGACGTCCCGTGCACCTTCATCGTGCTCGACAACGGGGGAGGGGGGATCTTTTCGTTCTTGCCCCAGGCGGGGGCCCTCGAGCCCGACCGGTTCGAACTGCTCTTCGGGACCCCTCCGAGTTCCGACGTCGGTGACGTGGCTCGCGGCTTCGGGCTGGAGGTGCGCGACGTCACGTCCGTGGCGGATTTCGATGATGCCCTCGCTGCGTCTGGATCTGCACGTGCCCCGGCACTCATCCGGGTGAAACTGCGGGGTCGAGCGGAGAACGTCGCCCTGCACGAGGCGATCAACCAGGCGGTCCGGCTCGCGTTGGCATGAAGGTCGGAGACGGCGTCGACGTGGTCACGCGTCCTGTCGGGCTCCGAAACGAGAGCAGCCCGTTTGCGTCGCCGGACATCTTCCAACCGAGCTCATGAACCGAGCGGTGGTGCTGGTCGCACAGGGTCACGAGGTTCGGTATCGACGTGGGCCCGCCATTGAGCCAGTGCACCACGTGGTGGACGTCGGTGAATTCGGTATAGGTGCAGCCGGGAAAGCGACAGCCTTTGTCCCGGCGCCGGATCTCGATCCGCTGTGCCGGACTGGGGTTCCGCACGGCGGTACCCTGCTGGATGCTGTGGCCCTTCTCGTTGTCGGCCGACAGGATGATTTTGGCGTCACACGCCAGCCGGCGGACCACCTCAGGAGCGAGCGGGCCCAACACGTCGAGCTCGGCGGTACCGCCCCCCCCGGCGAGGTAGGTGAGATCTGCGTGGACCACAACCATTGTCCGTTTGGACGGGGGACCCTCTGATGCGCTCTGGCCACAGGCTTCGACGAGGGAGTCGGCCATCCGCTGTTCGAACGTCGTGGTGCCTTTCGGCCTCCGGCCGGCCCGCGCGGTGAGCGCTCCCTTGACCCGGGCGTACTGGTCCTCGGGAAGGGTGCCCGAGAACGAGTGGCGGTGGTCGTTGAAGCGGAGGAACCGGTGTGAGTAGTTGCCGGCGGCCTGATCGTCGCTCTGACGATTCGCTGCGACGGCAAGTTCGCGCACCTGCTTGGCGGACCACCTCGTTGCTGCTTCGGCCAGTCGGGCATCGCTGTCGGGCTTGGCCACCTGGACAAGGGGTTTGATCTGGTCGAACGAGAGCTTTCCCTGGGACAGGGCCTCGGAGATCTTCGGGAGCGACTCCAGTTTCTCGGCGGCGGTCACCCAGTCGCGGGCGGTCGATGCGGTGACGGAGCAGCGCTGTACGAGCCACGAGACCATGGTGGTGGCACCGTCGACCCGCCAGGCCTTGCGGCGATCGAGCTCCGCCACGGCGGACAGGAGCCGACGCTGATGAGCCGAGATCGCTCGATGGTGCTGGGCCACGCTGGCCACGAGCGCATCGGTCCGGCGGGAGACGACGTCCGGGCGGGGGCCCTGGTGGAGGGTGGTGTTGACCATGGGACGACTATGCCGAAAGGGTGTGACAGAGAGGAGCACAGGGGGAATGCGGGAACCGGGTCGACGACGGCAGCGTTTGCTCCCCGAGGCCGCAACGTTTCCCACTTTAGGATGAGACGGCGTAGCGAGATCTCATCCCGAGGGAGAGATCAGGGCATCGCCTCGGTTCCCTAGGCTCGCGCCAGAACCATGGGACGTAGAGGCATTGTCGTACGCGGCCCGTCCCCGCGACGAGCCGAGCTGCGCGACGACCCGGGGGCCTTCCAGGTCGTTACGCTCACCCGCCATGACTGAAGACGGGCGACGCCGGCGTATCTCGGAGTCCTCGCCACGCCGTTCCGGGCGCGGATCTGTTCCCAACGAAGGGGGCTTGCGCAACCTCGGCGACCACGTCGAAGCGCAGCAGGATCCCCTCGCAGATACGGGCACGGCGGGCCGCAACACCGGAGTTGGCGCCGATCGAGGCGCCGCCGTTGCGAACGAGAGTGGCCTGGCGGCCCTCGGGGAAGCGATGCACCGCGCCCAGAAGGGCCGGCGGGCCGGCCGAGGGCCCAGGAAGGTGCGGAGCAGGCGGAGTCGCATCCTACGACGGGTCGCGCTGATCAGCCTGGCGGTCGTACTGGTCGTGCTGGCGAGTGGCGCAGGGTACGCCTACTACCTGACGCACGACCTGCACCGGGTGCAGGTGCAGGGACTCAATTCGGCTCTCACCACGGGACAGGAGGCCGGCACCGAGAACATCTTGATGGTGGGGTCCACTTCACGATGTGCCCTGACCGTGCAGAACCCGGCCTACGGGCTGTGTTCCCAGGGCGTGAACGGCGTGAACAGCGACGTGATCATGATCCTCCATGCTGACCCGGCGCACCATCAACTCGCACTGCTCTCGATCCCGCGTGACCTGTTCATCCCCAACGCCCGTAGCACCGGACCGAACAAGATCGACGCCGGGTTGTTTCAGGGCCTGTCGCAGCTGGTGGCAGCGATCGAGGAGGACTTCGGAATCCCCATCCAGCACGCCGTGTCCCTCAACTTCGATCAGTTCGCCAATATTGTCGATGCCCTCGGCGGCATCAACATGTCGTTCCCCGAGTCGGTGTTCGACGCCGAATCGGGGCTGAACGTCCAGGCCGCCACCTGCGTGCACCTCGACGGCACGCAGGCCCTCCAGGTGGTCCGGGCCCGGCATCTCCAGTACGACGCGCCCGGGACGACGACCTCCGACGCCGAGTACTGGCCCCAGGAGGCGCAGAGCGACCTGGCTCGCATCAACCGCGACCACGAATTCCTCCGGGTGTTGGCGACCGCGGTTGCGAAGAAGGGGCTGGGGAACCCGATCACCGACCTGGACCTCATCAACTCGGTGAAGGCCGATCTGACCTTTGATCAGTCGTGGTCGGTGAACGACATGGCGAGCCTCGTGCTCGACTTCCACTCGGTCAACATCAACTCGGTCCCCCAGCTCACCCTCCCGGTCGCCGTGGTGATTGATCCGGATGGAACGGACGGGAGCCTGATCTATCAGGGAGGCAGTTACGGCGACGTGGAGTTCCCCTCGCAGGCGCAGGACCAGAGCGTCATCGACCAGGTACTCGGCATTGGTTCGACCACCGACTCCATGACCGGGAGCCCGCTCCCCACGCCCTCATCGGTGACCGTGTCGGTCATGAACGGGAGTGGTGCCTACAACCAGGCCACCAACACGTCCGACGCGCTGGCTGCGCTCGGGTTTCGCACGGTCGGTGTGGGTGACACCCCCGCAGTGGGCGATGTGGCCGAGACCGTCGTGTACTACGGCTCGCGGAGTGCAGCGACCGAGGCAGCGGCGGAGTCGGTGGCCCGTTCCCTCTCCGGTTCGGTGATCATGGCCTACGACCCCAGCCAGGTGGCCGACGGCGCACAGGTGACCCTCGTGACCGGTACCCAGTTCGCCGTGAACGCCCCGGCCACCTCCACGACGCCGACCGGTGCGGGCACCACGACCACGCCGACCACGTCATCGACTCCGACTTCCTCGGATGCGATCGCCGCTCCATCGGTCTCCAATCCGACCCTGGCGCCCTGGGATCCACGGGCGTGCGCGGCGGGCGCCACCCCGACGGCTCCGGTTCCCAATCGGACCTGAGCCTGCGCAAATCCGCCGCGCCTCACAGTTCCCTCACAATTGGCTGATAAAATCCACATGCTCCCCATCGATGATCCCTCGGGTCAGAGGAGGGTGATGATGATGATGAACAGAGCGCGCCTGCAGCGGGACCTGGGTTGGGGGGCGGCCGCGATCGTCCTGTTGGCCGTCACCACCGCGCGCACCGGGGAAACCGACCTTTTTGAACGCGATCTCTCCGAGCGCCATCGTCTGTTCGACCGCCACCTCCGCTTCGACGCCCGACTCTTCGGCATTCGGCGACGCGCCCGGCACCGGGTCGACGTGCGGCCCGCGACGGCCCGCAAACGCGAACGGCAGCGGCCCAACGGCGCGCAGGCGATCTGTGCCGTCACCGTGCGATGCGGTCAGCCGAACTGCTCACGGCACAACCGCCGCTCCTGGGATACGGGCGGGTGGGGTGACGGGACGATCGAACTCGAGTGCCAACGTTTGCCACAATCGACCTCGGCGGCAGCCGGCGGGTGGGGGCGGTCGTTGGCCTCTGAATCCGCCTCCACGTCGTCCTTCACGTCAACGTGGACCTATCCCACCGCGTTCGGCGATCGCGCCTCGTCGGCCTATCCCGCCCCGGCCACACCGGCCACCCCGGCCACCCCGTCCACCTCGTCGAACCGAACTCGCGGGGCGTAGCGAAGAGGGGGTTTCAGCGGTAGCGGGCGGCGTCGATCCACGTTCCGTGACTGCGGAACGGCAGCGCCACCGACTCGGGGAGATGGATGACGGCCTGCGGAGCGCGTCGGCCGAAAGAGGAGGCGTCGAGCACGTAGAGGTCGCTGGCGCCCCGGGCGGCGTCGTACACCATGGTGAGCAGCCAGCCCTCGTCGTCGGATCTCCCGTCGGCGGCGCGCACGAAGAGCGGTTCACTCGCCGTCCGGTAGTGGCCGGCATTCCACGCCACCACCTCGTCGCGGGCCACGTCGAAGCGCAGGAGACCTACGTGATCGACCTCCCGATCAGCGCTGCGGTCGCGATTGGGCGCCACCTCGACGCCGTAGCCATAGCGGAAGGGGCCAGCGTCACATGCGGGGTCCGAGGTGGGGTATTCGACCAGCCGGTCGTCCACTTGTGACCGCTCGAGTCGATCGCCGACAATCCGCCAGCGCTCGAGGATGGGGAGCCCACCGGCGATCAGGCTCATCCCGATCCCCTCGGCGCCCACCACCGACGCGTCGAGGTCGACCGGTTGGCCCTCCTCGGGTACCTCGTAGCGGCAGACGTAGAGGACGACGGCGTCCCCGTCATCGTGGGCGTGGAGCACGTGAGTGACCAGGCAGGGATCGACCCGGACCCAGCGCACGCCGGCGCCCGCGCCGACTCCGGCTCGGACCCGGTCGAGCACGCCGACCCATCCGGGCGCACCCGGATCCCACCGGAAGGGTACCGGGACATCGGGGGACCCTTGCGGTTCGTCGGGTTCGGTGCCGTACCCGTAGAGGGCCTCTGAGAACTCGGTGGGCGACTCGATGAAGACGATGTGGTCCGCCGTGACGCCCACGTCGTGCTGCCAGGTGGCCCGCTCCAATTCGACCTCACGGTGGTGCACCAGCGCTCCCGAGGCGTCCCATTCGCCGACCCTGAGGAACGGCGGAGCCTCCTCGGTGCCCCGTTCCACTCCGAACAGGACCCGGCCACCGGTAGCCGCATCCCGACGGACGTGCGATGCGATGGGGACGCGGAGCCCGCCCTCGAACTCCTCCGGCGTGAGCAGGCGGGAGAACTGCTGCGGCAGACCGGACTCGGCCAGGGCCAAGACCTTCCCGGCATGCCAGAACACGTTGGCATCGGCCGAAGAGGGCTCGGTCAGGTAGGAGACGGCGGCACCGTCCCGGATCTCGATGGCGTGGAGAGCGCCGGCGGTCGCTCTCGCCTGGGCTCCGTCTTCCGCTCCGCCGCCCGGCGTTCCGGGGCCGATGCGCACCAGCGTCCCCTGCAGGTCCGGGGGGAGCACGCCGTCGATGGGCAACGGCGGGTTCATGCGAAGACCAGGCTACTGGCATATGGCAAGGTTTGAGCATGCCGACACTCTCGGAGGACCTCGCCTTTCGCGGCCTGATCCACCAGGTCACCGACCCCGATCTTCTCGAGCGACTCGACGCCGGGGGCCTGACCGTCTACGCCGGCTTCGATCCCACGGCCGACAGCCTCCACGTGGGCAGCCTGCTCCTCCTCTGCACGCTGCGCCGATTCCAGCTGGCCGGTCACCGGACCATTTCGTTGGCCGGGGGCGGGACGGGGATGATCGGCGATCCCGGAGGGAGGCAGGACGAGCGAACCCTCCTGACCAGGGAGGTGCTGGAGGGCTATCTGGAAGGGATCCGGGCGCAGCTGGGGCAGTTCCTCGATCCGTCCCGCAACCTCCTTCTCGACAACAGCGCCTGGCTGGGCCAGCTCAGCACCCTCGAGTTCCTGCGCGACGTGGGCAAGCACTTCACCGTGAACCAGATGGTGGGGAAGGAGTCCGTCCGGTCACGCTTCGACCGACCGGATCAGGGCATCTCCTACACCGAGTTCAGCTACATGCTCCTGCAGGCGTACGACTACTTTCGGCTGCACGTCGACCACGGCTGTACTCTCCAGATCGGCGGGAGCGACCAGTGGGGCAACATCACCATGGGCATCGACTACATCCGCAAGGTCAGCCAGGAAGAAGTGTGGGGACTGACGACTCCGCTCGTGCTGAAGGCAGACGGGACCAAGTTCGGCAAGTCGGAGACGGGAACAGTCTGGTTGGATCCAGCCCGTACCAGTCCCTTCGCCATGTACCAGTTCTTCCTGAACACGGTCGACGCCATGGTGGGGACGTACCTGCGTTTCTTCACGTTCTTGCCCCACGAGGAGATCGAAGCCCTCGACGCCGAGACGGCGGCACACCCCGAACGGCGTGCGGCTCAGCGTGCACTGGCCCGGGAGGTCGTCTCCTTGGTGCACGGCGAGGCCGAGGTGATCAGGTGCGAGGAGGCGTCCGCCGCGCTCTTCGGCGAGGAGATCGCCACACTCGCCGAGGACATGCTGCTGGCGGTCACCAACGATGCCCCTTCCACCGAGATCGGCCGGCAGACCTTTCTGGACGGCCTGCTCCTCATCGACGCGCTCGCGCAGAGCGGCCTCGCCAAGTCAAGGGGCGACGCCAGGCGGACCATCGAAGGCCGGGGTGCCTATGTCAACAATGTGCGCCAGTCCGACATCGGCCGCACGCTCGGAACCGACGATCTCCTCCATGGCCGCTATGTCGTGCTGCGCAAGGGGCGACATGACCTCCACGTGCTGCGCACAGAGGTGGCGTGAGAAAGATAGGTGTGTCGCGACGGCGTATCCTGTCGGCCGTGCTCGTGCTGCTTCTCGGGGTCGGCGCCGCATCATGTGCAGGAGAGGACCAAGTCGGGACGCCGTCCCATCGCTTGGCGGAATGGGTCGGTGGCACCAGCTTCGGCGAGGACATCGGGACCTTGATGGCCGACAACGCGCGCATTGCGGAGGAGACGTCGACCCCTGCCATGCACGCGGCCTGCGGGACCATGGAGGACGACGCGGACACGGCTAACGGCGAGCTTCCCACCCCCGACGCGCAGGTGACCGACTGGCTTTCCGCCGCCTACGGGCTCGAGGGAACAGCGGCCACCGACTGTTACGACGCCGGGATCACGAACAAGAAGTTGTTGGCCACGGCCGAGGAGGATGGCAAGAAGGCAGACGTTCTCTACTCCCGGGTCCTCATCCGGATCCAGTCGATCGACGGTCGTCTGCCGACCACCACGACGACGACCGACAACGCCCCCATCAGTGTCTTCGGATGACGACCGACGAGGGTCTCGGGTCTGCCGACCAGTACGACCGCCAGCGGCGCCGGGTGCTCTGGGCCCTGCCCACCGGTCTGTACCTCATCGGCAGCCGGGACGGGGACGCGGTGAATCTGATGACGGCCAATCTGGTGGTCCAGGTCTGCCTGGAACCCAAGCTGGTGGCGGTGGCAATGGAGGCCGGCTCGGTCACCGCCGATCTCACCGGGCGCGCCGGCGCGTTCACGATGTCCCTCCTGGCGCGCCAGGACAAGGACGTGGTGCGCCGCTTCGTCAAGCCCGTGCACAATGTGGTGCGCGATACGGCGGGGTCGGTGACGGCCATGTCGGGGCACGAGGTGCGCGAGGTCGGCGCCTCCCGGCTGCCGGTGCTCGCGGCGGCGGCCGGCTACCTGGTGTGCACGGTGGTCCGGCAAGATCCTCTGGGGAGCCACACGCTGTTCATCGGAGAGGTGGGTGAGGTCGGGGGGGAGCCGGCCGACGTGCTCCGCATGGAGGACACGAGGATGCACTACGGCGGCTGATCCGCAGATCGGCGCCAGGGTGGGGACCGCGGGGCTATTCCTTTTCCTTTTGACGCAAATCGATGCGCAAGGTGAGGATCCCGTCGACGAGCTCGGCCTCGGCGTCGCCGATCATGGCGTAGTCGGTGAAGTCGCGCTGGGCCTGCTCGCGGAAGCGCTGGCGCTCGGGGCCCTCGACGGGAGGGATTCCCCTGGTCCGTACCGCCTCGGCGCGTTGACGGAAGCGGGCCACCATCTCGTCGGGATCGAACACGGGCACCAGCGTAGGCCGGGTCCGGATGGGCGCAAACACCACCGGACCTCGATCCGAACCTCTTCGGGCCGAACAGCCACTACACTGGCCCGGCGGTCAAACAGGTGTGCGGCCGCGCCAGGGGGCGGGACGGGTTCGTTCCGTCCCAGGTTGACAAGGAGTTCTCGTGAAAAAGGGACGCCACCGCCGTTTTGAAGAGGCGCGAAGCTTGAAACGATCAGCGACGGAGTCAACCGCGCGGTGCGTGGAGTGCGGCGCCGAGCCCGATGACGTCCATGCTGCGTGGTGCTTGGCGGAAGAGGACACGTACGACCGAATCTTGGGCTCCACCCCTTCGCCTTCGTACGCGGACGAGGACCCGCTCAACGACTGACCCTCCCCGTGCGGTGTCGGGCGCCCCATCCGGGCCTCGGCCACGGCGGTCGCATGAGCTGGCTGAGGGGAGTAGGTGTCCGGCTACTCGGGCAGAAGAATCGCATCCTGGGCCGGCGCTGACGCGGCCGGCGCTGACGCGGCCGGCGCTGACGCGGCCTCGGATGGCGCAGGGTGGGACCCCTCGGACTTCGCCCCGGCGGCTTGTCCCTGTTCGAACTGGTCCTCGACGGATGAGAAGCCGCTGGCCGCAACGGGTTTTGGATAACGCACCGCCGGATGGGGGAGCGCCACGCGCTGGGCCCGCAGGCGGTCCCGTTGGCGGAGATAGGCCAGGAGCCGTTGGAAGACCGTGGCGCCGATCATCTCGGTGAGCTCAGCCTCCATCTCCTCGTAGACGGGCTTGGTGCCGACGAACGCCTCGGGATCCTGCGTGCACCACCAGTGGAACTCCTGGCCGCCCTTGCCCCAGTGGCGGCGGTCCCACTGACGGATCGTCGACACCACATGGCCGTCGTCCTCGACCTGGTCCTCGCGTCGCAGGGGGAGTTGCCAGCAGACCTCGGGTTTGTAGGTGAGGGGGTTGACCCCGCGCGCGAGGGCGGCGGAGTGGAGCGCGCAGCCGGGGCCGGCGGCGAAACCGGGGCTGTTGAGGAAGATGCACGCGTCCCCCTGCAGGCGGGTCACCAGTTCGCCGTGCTTGTTGGTGTGGATCACCGACTTCTTGGTGCCGTGGTTCTCCCACTCGTCGACCGTGAGTGTCTTGGCGATCTTCTCGACGCGCCGTGCGTCCTTCTTGTCGATCAGGTGGGCGCCGTAGCTGCAGCACCCCTGCACGAGCTCGGGCGCCGGGCCGGTGAGCACGCCCTGGCACCCCTCGCCGAAGATGCACTTCCAATTGCTGGTCAGGAAACTGACGTCGAAGACCCAGGTGCGCTCCTCGTCCTCGTCCTCGAAACTGACCCACTCATGGGTATCGACGGGGGGTCGCGCCACGACTAGGACGTTACATGGTCTGCCGACACGCGAGCGACGTGGCGGGGGTGGTTGGGCCTTCGATCCCGACGCCGTAGACTGGACGCCATGGCCACAACTGCCGATGAACTGACCACCACCACGACCCCGATCGTGACATTGACCCCCGAAGCACGCCGCGTCGTGCGCGAGGCACTCGACCAGGAGCCCGAGTCGGCGAGCCTGGCCCTCTGGCTCGAGGTTCGGGGCATCCAGGACGGGGCGTTCGTCTACGACCTCTTCTTCCAGGCGACTTCCGATGCGGGCGAGGTCGACGGGGTGCACGCGGACGGCGACGTGCAGATCGTCGTGCCCGGAGGCAGCGTCGACCGCCTGCGCGGGGCGCGCCTCGAGTGGTCCGAGGAAGGCGACGGCGGCCTCGTCCTGGTCAACCCGAACACACCCACCCCCGAGGAGGCGTCGCCCGGCGTACCCCCCGAAGTCCTGGCGGCCGGCATCACGGGGCCGCTGGCCCTCCGCGTGGTGAGCGTGCTGGAGGAGGCGGTCAACCCCTCCATCGCCAGTCACGGTGGGCGCGCGGACCTTCTTGCGCTGGACACCGAGCAGGGCATCGCCTACCTCCGGCTCTCCGGCGGTTGCCAGGGTTGTGCCATGTCGCAGATGACGCTGAAGCAGGGTATCGAGACGACGCTGCTCGAAGAGGTGCCCGAACTGACGCGGGTCATCGACGTCACCGACCACGGCGGCGGGGAGAACCCCTTTTACTCTTGATCGATCGATCGGCGTAAGGTCGCGCGGTCGAAGGGGGCGGTGATGTCCAAGAAGAACGGTTCAGGGGCGAAGAAGAACGGGTCCGGTTCGGGCTCCGCGAGCTCGCCTGCCGCCAAGGCGCAGCCCATGAAGCCCGAGCGTTGGGGCGAAGAGCCCGCCGAGCACGACTACCCGGCGGCCGCAGCCTTTCTCAGCCTCATCTGCGACCCCACCGAGGTACGGCGGCTGGTGACGGCGCTCAAGTCGGCGCCCATCGTGCACCATCAGGCCAAGGATCTGCTACGGGCCTCGGGATTGGCACTGCTGCCGACCGACAACGTCCATGTCGCCTCCGACCTGGCCAAGGTCGCCAATGGCGAACGCCTGTCTCCGGTCTTGCTGATGCGGGGAGACTTCCGGCGGGGGGTACCGCTCACGATCGCCGATGGCTACCACCGGGTCTGCGCCAGCTACCACCTGGACGAGAATGCCGACATCCCGTGCCATCTGGTCGACCACAAGGGCCCGACAGCCGTGCCCGGATTCCGCCTGGGGTCCGGGGTCGACGCGGGGGCGGGGCCCGACGCTGACAGTGGCGCCGGTCGCGAGACAGGCGCAGGCGTGGGGGCGGGGTCCGGCGCCGGGACGGGCGCCGGGGTGGGGACAGGGACGCCGGCGGGTGCCGGCAGTGGGTCCGGTACGGGCAGCTCCGGGGGGTCCGAAGCTCCAGGGGGCAGCTAGCGGTCCAGTAGCGTAAGTGCGTGTTGCGCTATCTCACCGCGGGCGAATCGCACGGCCGCGCCCTGGTTGTCATTGTCGAAGGCCTCCCTGCCGGGCTCCCGGTGCAGGCCGGCGATATCGCCGATGAGCTGAAGCGACGACGCCTCGGCTACGGGCGTGGACCGCGCATGCGGTTCGAAGCCGACGAGATCACCCTGACCGGCGGCATACGCCACGGCCGCACGCTGGGCTCGCCGGTGGCGATCGAGATCGCCAACTCCGAGTGGCCGAAATGGACCGAGGAGATGTCGCCGGAACCGGGCCGGCCGGCCACGGTTCTCACGCAGCCCCGCCCGGGGCATGCGGACCTGCCGGGCATGTTGAAGTACGGGTTCGACGACGCCCGGGACGTCCTCGAGCGGGCCTCGGCCCGGGAGACGGCGGCCCGCGTGGCGGCCGGGACCCTGGCCAAACTCCTCCTGTCGCATCTCGGGGTGAAGATCGTGAGCCACATTGTGGGACTCGGTGACGTCGTCACGCCGCCGGGCAGTCCGCGGCCGGGCCCCGACGACCTGGACCGCGTGGACGAGAACGAGGTGCGCTGCTTCGACCCGACGACCGCCGAGGCCATGATCGCCGCCGTCAAGGCAGCCGCCAAGGAGGGCGACTCGCTCGGTGGCGTCGCCGAGGTGTTGGCCTACGGGGTGCCGGTGGGGTTAGGCAGCCATGTGCAGTGGGATCGCAAGCTCGATGCCCTGCTGGCCCAGGCACTCATGAGCATCCAGGCAGTCAAGGCCGTCGAGATCGGCGAAGGGTGGGACAACGCGTTGCGGCGCGGCTCCGACGCGCACGATGCCATCACGTACGACACCCTGGCGGGGTACGTGCGTCCCACCGCCCGCGCCGGTGGGATCGAGGGCGGTATCTCGAACGGCGCCCTACTGGTGGCCCGAGTGGCCATGAAGCCGCTGGCCACCCTCAACCGTCCCGTGCTCGAGACGGTCGACGTGGTGACGAAGGAGTCGACGGTCAGCTTCCGCGAGCGCACCGACGTCACGGCGGTGCCGGCCATGGGGGTCGTGGCGGAGACCATGACGGCGCTCGTGCTGGCTTCGGAGGCTCTGCGCAAATTCGGCGGCGACTCGTTGGCCGAGGTCGTGCGCAACCGCGACGGGTTCGTCGCCGCGCTGGGGAGCACGCCCTCGGGCGCCGTGGCTCCCGAGTTCGATGTGTCATGACCGCACGGATCCTCCTGGTCGGCATGATGGGGGCCGGCAAGACCACGGCGGGCCGGCTGGTGGCCGAGAAGCTCGGGTGGGACTATCTCGACTCCGACGTCGAGGTGGAGAAGAAGACGGGCTTGACGGTGCCCGCGCTGTTCGCCCGCGACGGTGAGGTGGCCTTCAGGGACGCCGAGGCCGAGGTGCTCCGCGCCGCGTGCGCCCGCACCGATCCGGTGGTGGTTTCCGTCGCCGGCGGCGCCGTCCTGCGCCCGGAGAACCGGGACCTCCTGCGCCCCTGCGGCCGCGTGATCTGGTTGCGCGCCCGCCCGGCCACCCTGGCGGCGCGGGTCGGCGACGGCGCGGGCCGTCCCCTCCTCGAAGGGGACCCCGGTGCCGCTCTGCGCGCGCTCGATGCCGTCCGCCGCCCGCTCTACGCGGAGGTGGCGGACGAGACGATCGACGTGGACGAGCTCAGCCCCGACGAGGTGGCGGCGCGGATCGTCGAGGGTGACGGCACCGGGGTGCGTCCCTGATGCAGGAGATCCCGGTCGAGCTCGGCTCCCGTTCCTATCCCGTCCTCATCGGGCGGGGGGCGCGCCACGAGCTGGCGCGCGTCGTGCCGTCGACGGCGAAACAGGCCTTCGTGGTCACCCAGGCGGCCGTGGAGAAGGCGGGCTGGCTGGCCGACCTCGATCCCGGCCTTTCCTTCGACGTCTGGGCCATGCCCGAGGGGGAGGCGAGCAAGACGCTGGCCACGGTGGAGGAGCTGTGTCGCCGGTTCGCCCGGGCCGGCCTCTCCCGTGCCGATGTGGTGGTGGCCATGGGGGGCGGTATCGTCACCGACGTGGCCGGGTTCGCGGCGGCCACGTACCACCGGGGGACGGCATACGTGAACATCCCCACGACGCTTCTGGGGCAGGTCGATGCCGCAATCGGTGGAAAGACGGGAGTGAACCTGCCCGAAGGGAAGAACCTCGTCGGCGCGTTCTGGCAGCCCCGCGCCGTCCTGTGCGACACCGAGACCCTCGACTCGCTCCCGCCCCGCGAATGGGCCTGCGGCCAGGGGGAGATGGCGAAGTACGCCTTCTTGGGGGAGCCGCCCCGCCCGGAGACCGACATTGACGAGCAGGTGGCGCGCTGCGTGGCGATCAAGGCCGAGGTGGTCGCCGCCGACGAGCGGGAAGGCGACAGGCGGATGATCCTCAACTACGGCCACACGCTGGCCCATGCGCTCGAGGGGGTCGGCCTGACGGACCATCCCGAATGGGATCTGCGCCATGGCGAGGCGGTGGCCATCGGCGTGGTCTTCGCCGCGCTGCTGGCGCAACGGCTGGGCCGGATCGACGGGGCCAAGGTGAGGGAGCATCGGGCCGTGGTCGGCAGTTACGACCTGCCGAGTGCCCTCCCCGAGGGGGCCGTGGCGGCCGAATTGGTCACGTTCATGGCGCGCGACAAGAAGGCGCAGCAGGATCTGACCTTCGTCCTGGACGGGCCCGAGGGCGTCGAGGTGGTCCGTGGTGTGGACCGCGCCGACGTGCTCGCTACCCTGGCAGACATGGGAGCGCAGCTGTGAGGGACGAGACATGAGCCTCGTGGTCTTGCTCTCGGGACCGAACCTCAACCTGCTGGGCGAGAGGGAACCGGCCATATACGGCACCGAGACCCTCGCCGCCCACGTGGCGCGCGCCGAGCTCGCCGCCGCCCGTCACGGCCTGACGCTCGAGCACTTCCAGTCGAACCACGAGGGCGAGTTGGTCGAGGCCGTCCACGGGGCCCGGGGCCGCGCCGCCGCGCTGGTGATCAACGCTGGCGCCCTGAGCCACACATCGTGGTCGCTGCACGACGCCGTGGCGGCCTTCGAGGGCCCCACCGTCGAGCTCCATCTGTCGAATCCGGCTGCACGTGAGCCGTTCCGGCACACGTCGGTGCTGGCGCCGGTGACCGCCGGCCTCATCGCAGGATTCGGGGGTCTCGGTTACGAACTCGCTGTCGACGCCGTCGCGCAGCTCTTGAAGGGAGCATCATGAACGCACTGTCCCCGATGTCGGTCGCCGGCCGCCTGGACGCCCTGCGCGGCAGGTTCGACGGCTTCGATGCATTGGTGGTCACCACGCTGCCCAACGTGCGGTATCTGACCGGTTTCACCGGTTCGGCCGGCGTGCTGGTGGTCACCCCGACGGGCGCGCTCTTGACGACCGACGGCCGTTACCGCACCCAATCGTCCGAACAGGTGGGAGCGGCGGGCGCCGATGTGGAGATCACCATCGGCAACATGACCGACCAGCGGCAGGCGGCGAAGGACTTTCTCTCCGCGTTGCCGCGGGTGGGGCTGGAGGCTGACAACGTGAGCTGGAGTGGTCAGCGCGTCTGGGCCTCGCTGTTGGACGTGGCCGAGCTGGTGCCCACGAGCAACGCCGTCGAGGCGCTGCGCGAGGTGAAGGACGCCGCCGAGATCGCCCGCATGGAGCGGGCCGCGTCGATCGCCGACGCCGCCCTGTACGAGGTGCTCCCGATGCTGTCCGAGGAGGTGACCGAGGAGCAGTTCGCCCTGGAGCTCGACACGGCCATGCGGCGCGGCGGTGCGGAGGGCGTGGCCTTCGAGACGATCGTCGCCGCCGGGGAGAACTCGGCCAAGCCCCACCACCGGCCCGGCCCGCGCCGGGTCCGCAGGGGCGATCCCGTCGTGGTGGATTTCGGTGCCACCTATGAGGGGTACCGCTCGGACATGACACGGACGTTTTGCGTGGGGGCCGAGCCCGAGGGTGACATGGCCCGGGTGTTCGCCGTCGTCGGAGCCTCCCAGGCGGCGGGTGCGGCCGCAGTGCGCCCCGGGATCGTGGCCAAGGAGGTGGACGATGTCTGCCGCGCCATCATCTCCGACGCGGGGTGGGCCGACCGCTTCGAGCACGGGACCGGCCACGGCGTCGGGCTCGACATCCACGAGGCTCCGACGGTCAGTCAACTCGGCACTGCTATTCTGGCTCCCGGCTTCGTCGTCACCGTCGAGCCCGGTGTCTACCTCCCCGGCCAAGGCGGTGTCCGGGTCGAGGACACCCTCGTGGTGACCGAAGACGGAAGCCGACCACTAACCCGCTTCACGAAGGATATTCATGGCATTCTCGACTAACGACCTGAAAAACGGCATGAGCCTCAACCTCCCCGAGGGGCTGTTCAGCGTCGTGGAGTTCCAACACGTCAAGCCGGGCAAGGGCGGGGCGTTCGTGCGCACCAAGCTCAAGAACCTGCGCAGTGGTGCCGTGATCGAGCGCACGTACCGGGCGGACGAGAAACTCGACCAGGCCATCATCGACAAGCGGGACATGCAGTTCCTCTACCGCGACGGCTCCGACTACGTCTTCATGGACACCACCACCTACGAGCAGATGCAGGCGGCACCCGACACCCTCGGCGATGCGCCGAACTACCTCAAGGAAGGCGACGAAGCCAACCTGCAGATGTACAACGGCGAAATTGTCGGCGTCGACCTCCCGGCGTCGGTGGAGCTCAGCGTCACCGAGACGGAGCCCGGCGTGCAGGGAGACCGGGTGTCGGGGGCCCGCAAGCCCGCCACGTTGCAGACCGGGCTGGTGGTGCAGGTTCCCCTCTTCATCAACCCCGGCGATGCGATCAAGGTCGACACCCGCACCGGCGAGTATCTGACGCGGGCTTGAGCCGGGCCACGGTGCCGACGTCAGGTGCGGCAACCGATGCCGGCGCACCCCGCCACCAGCAGAGGGAGCGGGCGCTCTCGTTGCTCTACGAGGCCGAGCTCAAGGGGCTGAGCCCACTGACCGTGCTCGAGGGGCTCCCCGTGCGCCCCGACTCCTATGTGTGCACGTTGCTGGCCGGTGTCGAGGCCACCCGGGCCGAGGCCGACTCCCGTATCACCGCGGCCTCCGTCGGCTGGCCGCTCGATCGCATGGCGGTCATCGACCGGCTCGTCCTGCGCCTGGCGGTGGCCGAGTTGCTCGCAGCCGACGGCCCGCCGCTGGCCGTGGTCATTGACGAGGCGGTAGAGCTCGTCAAGACGTACTCGACGGACGACTCGGGGTCGTTCGTCAACGGCATCCTCGCCACCATTGCGGCCGAGGTGCGTCCCGGCTGAGTCCGGGCCGAGTCACCTCACCACGGCATTGACGTGCCCCCGTTGGGTCGCAGGATCTGCCCGGTGACGAAGCTGGCGGCGTCGGACACCAGGTAGAGGATCATCCAGGCGACCTCGGCGGGCATGCCCACCCGGGCCAGCGGGGCCATGCCGGCCGCCCATTCGAGGTAGGCGTCGTAGCGGACCGGGTCGACCTCGCCCGAATCGTCGACGAAGTGCGCCCGCGAGAAGTTGGACAGGATGACCCCGGGGGCGATGGCGTTGGCCCGGATCCCGTGCACGGCTCCTTCGGCGGCGATCGCCTTGGTGAGGGCGGCCACGGCGGCTTTGGTCATGCCATAGGCGGCCATCGTGGGTCCCGGGTCGTCCACAATGCCCGAGGAGATGTTGATGATGTTCCCCGATCCCTGGGGGATCATGGCGCGCAGGGCGGCCTGGCACCCGTAGAAGACGCCGCGCAGGTTGATGTCGAGGACCCGGTCGAACTCCCCGTCGGTGATATCGACGACGGGCCCGTCGCTGCGCACGCCGGCGATGTTCCCCATCACGTCGATCCGGCCGTAGTCGCCGGTGGCGCGGGCGACGAGCGCGTCCACGTCGGCCCGGCGGGTCACGTCCATTTCGACGCCGACCGCTCTCCCACCCCGCCGGTCGATCTCCTTGACCGTCGCCTCGACTCCCGGGCCGTCGATGTCGCCCAGCACGACGGTGGCTCCCGCACCGGACAGCACGAGGGCCGTGGCCCGCCCTATCCCGCTGGCCGCGCCGGTCAGCACCGCTATCCGGTCGGTCAGGTCGAACGCCTGGCCGGCGGGTACGTCGTCGGTCAGTGGCTGCAGGCTGCCCCCCATGTGTGCTCTCCCGTCGGTAGATGAGATCCGGCCGCTCGGCCGGAATGGCGAATCCACTCGTCTTGGTGAGTATGGCGAGGGCGATGGCCGAGCGTCAATCGTGGGCACGGGCATCACCCGGGCTCGACGATCGGAGCTGAGTAGCATCGGTTGCCGATGGACCTCTCGATGACACTTCCGACCATGCTTCCCCACGGCCGCCGCGAGCTTCTTTCGTGGTGTCGGCAGGTCGACGAGGGGCCGTGGACGAGCCTGGCGGTGCCCGAG
This sequence comes from Acidimicrobiales bacterium, assembly GCA_049513455.1. Classification (GTDB taxonomy): domain Bacteria; phylum Actinomycetota; class Acidimicrobiia; order Acidimicrobiales; family RAAP-2; genus Bog-473. The sequence goes on along the minus strand of JBEKWB010000008.1, from coordinate 27,988 downwards.
CGGGTGACCTTCACCAGCCACGCCCTGACCGTGCAACTGGCGGCCGCCGCCGCGCTCACGGAGCGGGTCCGACTCTGGACGACCCTGGTCATCCTGCCTGCCCACAACGCGGTTCAGGTCGCGAAGGACATGGCGTCGGTCGATCAGTTGAGCGACGGGCGCCTGACGGTCGGGGTCGGGGTCGGCGGGCGGCAGCAGGACTTCGAGGCCATCGGGGGCGACTACGCCAACCGGTGGCAACGGATGGATGATCAGGTGGCGACCATGCGCCGCATCTGGGCCCAGGAGCCACCGTTCCCGGGGAGTGACCCGGTCGGCCCACCGCCCGTCCAGGCCGGGGGACCGCCACTGGTGGCCGGTGTGCTCGGGCCAAAGGCACTGGCCCGGGCGGCCCGATGGGCCGCCGGAGTGGACGACCCGTCGCAGATCACCGAGGTGGTCGGCGATGTGCTCGCCATGCAGCGCCAGCGGGTCATCGACGCCTGGAAGTTGGTCGGGCGGGACGAGGCGCCGCACTTCTCGACGAGCCTCTGGTACGCACTGGGGCCGGACGCCAAGGAACGTCTCGGGGCGTACGTGTTCGAGTACATGAAGATCTTCGACCCGTCGTTCGCCCGCACGCTGGCCGAGAGTGCCGCCGTGCACACGCCGGAAGCGCTGCGCCACGCGCTCGAGGTGGCGCGAGAGGTCGGATGCGACGAGTTCTTTCTGGTGCCCACCACCGCGGATCCGGCCGAACTGGACCGGACGCGTGAGGCCCTGGGGCTTTGACCGAGATGTCGTACGCCGCGGGAGCCGAGCGAGTGGACACGGCCGAGCGAGTGGACACCGACGACGTGATCACCTTCAACGCGCGGGACCCCGAGCATGCGCGCCTGGGGGTGCCCTTCGACCACCTGGCCACGGTGCGACGCCAGGCGCCGGTCTGCCCGAGCCCGCACGGTGCGTGGTACCTGTCCCGGTTCGCACTGGTGGAGGAGGCCCTGCGCGACGTCGGGACCTACCGGTCGGACCTCGGGGTCCTCTCGGGACTCGGGGGCGTCGAAGATGTGCCTCCCGACGAGCAGTTCCTCAGCGAGATCACCGGTGAGCGGCACCGGCAGATCCGCCGGCTGTTCAACGCCACGTTCGGTCCCCACCGCTCGCCCGAGTTCGAGCCCACGGTGCGCGCCATCTGCCGGGGGCTCGTCGACGACATGCTGCGCGCCGACGTCGTCGACCTGCACGGCGACTACGCGCTGCAGATCCCGGGTCTGGTCATGACGAACATCATGGGGTTGCCGGACGAGACGCCGGAGCGCTTCATGGAATGGTCGATGGACGGCTCCATCATGAAGCGCCCGTGTTCCCCGGACGTGGGCCCCGGGCAGCACCCCCTGCAGAATCTGTTCGCGGCCGAACTGCGCGCCCGGCGCAGTCTCGACGAAATGCCCGCCGACGTGTTCCGCACTCTGGCCGAGGCCAGCATTGAGGGGGAGGCGCTGACCGAGCAGGAGGTCGTGACGCAACTGCACTTCATGGTGCAGGCCGGGGTCCACACCACGCGGGGCGCGTTGACGCATCTCGTCCACCGCCTCCTCTTCGATCCCGAGCTGTACGACCTCCTGGCGCGCGATCGGTCACTCCTGCCCAACTACGTGGAGGAGTCGTTGCGCGTCGACTCGCCGGTCCAGATGACCAGCCGCCGCTGCACCAGGGAGACCGCGATCGGCGGGGTGCCGCTGCACGTCGGCGACTGGGTCGAGATGGGGATCGCCTCGGCCAACCGCGACGAGGCCGTCTACGAGGACCCCGACTCCTTCCGGCTCGACCGTCCCCAACCCCGCAACCATCTGGCCTTCGGCGCCGGGCCCCACGTGTGCCCGGGTGCGACGCTGGCCCGCATGGAGGGGACTTTCGCCGTGGAGGAACTGTTGAACCGGGTGGCACGGATGGAACCGGTTTCCGGCGTTTCCTACCCGCCACTGCCGGGGAGCCTCGGGCATCAGCCGATCCCGGCCCGACTCATCCCGGTGGATCCGTCGTGATCGCGATCTCGGTGTGGGGCGGTTCTGACACCACCACCGTCGACGACGTGGTGGCGCGGGTGCGCGCGGCGGCGAGCGAGGGCTTTCCGTCCATCTGGTTCCCGCAGACGGCGGGCCTCGACGCACTGACCGCGCTGGCGGTGGCCGCGGTCTCGGTGCCCGCGATCCGGCTCGGCACCGCGGTGGTCCCGATACAGGGACGCCATCCGATCCCGCTGGCCCAGCAGGCCCTGACCGTGGCCGATGCCGCGGGCCCGGGTCGCTTCACCCTGGGGGTGGGCGTCACCCACGCCGTCGTCTCCGAGGGGTGGTACGGCGTTCCCTACCGGGACGTCGTCGCCCTGTGCGAGGAGGAGCTGGAGGCCCTCGACGGCCTCTTGTCGACCCGGCGCCAGGCCGATGTGGAGGGTGCCCGCCTGACGGCGCGCCTGAAGCTCTCTGTCCCGGTGGCCCCACCCGGCCTGGTGGTGGCCGCCCTCGGTCCCCGAATGCTCCGCCTGGCCGGCCGGTTCTCCGACGGGACGGTGACGTGGATGACCGGCCCCCGGACACTGGAGCGCCAGGTCGTGCCCCAGATCACCGCCGCGGCGGCCGAGGCCGGGCGCCCGCCGCCCCGGGTGATTGCCGCGCTGCCAATTTGCGTGACGAGCGAGCGGGAAGAGGCGCGGGACCGCATCCGCCCGATCCTGAGCGGCGCGGCCCGCATGCCGTCCTACGCCCGGCAGTTGGCGGCCGAGGGGTTGGACGATCCGGTGGACATCGCGTGCATCGGCGACGAAGCCGAGGTCACCGGCCGCCTGTCGTCGCTGGCCGGCACCGGGGTGACCGAGCTGTTGGCCAACGTGACCGGAACCGAGGAGGAGGTCGCCCGGACGCGGTCCTTCCTCGTCCAGTGGGACGGTGGGTGACTTCTCCGAACCCGCCCGAGGGGGACGCCGGAACCACGCCGGACCATGCCGGAACGACGCCGCCGGTGACTCGTCGGCGATCCCGCCGATCCGCCGGAGGGAGTCCACGCGCTAAGCTACGCATCTGACCGTGAAGTGAGTCCCGTGAGGCTCACACGGACCGGAGGAGCAGTGGCAGAACGCGAACGCAGTCATACGCGACCCCTCGGGGCCGTGTTCGTGGCCCACTCCCAGGTCCTCTCCGCCGCTGACGTCCACCGGGCCCTGACGCGCATGTCGCACGAGGTGGTCGAGCGCAACGGGGGCGTCGAGGACGTCGTCCTGGTCGGCCTGCAGACGGGCGGGGTGCCCCTGGCCAACCGCATGGCCCAGGCGCTCAACCAGATCGAGGGCGTCGATCTGGTTGTGGGCTGTCTCGACGTGGCGTTCTACCGGGACGACGTCGGGTTGCGCCCCGTCCTCCCCGAGGCGGTGACCACCATTCCGGTCGATCTGGCCGGCAAGGTCGTCGTCCTCGTCGACGACGTCCTCTTCACCGGCCGCACCATCCGGGCTGCGCTGAATGCGTTGAACGATTTCGGCCGGGCCCGGGCCGTGCAGCTGGCCGTGATGATCGACCGGGGCCATCGGGAGCTCCCCATCCGCCCGGACTTCGTGGGCAAGAACCTGCCCACCCGGCGGGAGGAGATGGTCGACGTGGGTGACGAGGGCGTCTGGATTGGGACGTTGGAGAACCGGTGACCCGACCCCAGCATCTCCTGTCGGTCGCCGACCTGGGTCTCGACGGCATCGCCGAGGTCCTGCGGGTGGCGGAGTCCTTCGCCGAGGTCGAGCGGCGCACCGTACCCAAGGTCCCGACCCTGCGGGGCAAGGTGGTGGCCACCCTCTTCTTCGAGGAGTCGACCCGCACCCGCCTCTCCTTCGAGACGGCGGCCAAGCGGCTCTCCGCCGACGTTCTCTCTCTCGCCGTCGCCAGCTCCTCGGTCAAGAAGGGCGAGTCGCTGCGCGACACGGTCGAGACCGTCGAGGCCCTGGGCATCGATGCCCTGATCATCCGCCACTCCTCTTCCGGCGCACCGCACCAGGTGGCCCGATGGGCCACGCGGGCCCGGGTCGTCAATGCGGGCGACGGCTGGCACGAGCACCCCACCCAGGCGCTCATCGACTGCTTCACCGTGCGCCAGGTCCTGGCCGAGCGCAAAGGAGCGGCCCCTGAGGACCTGGGGATCGACTGCTTCGAGGGGTTGCGGGTGCTCATCGTCGGTGACATCCGCCACAGCCGGGTGGCCCGTTCCGAGATCCTGGCCTACAGCGCGCTGGGGGCCACGGTCACGCTGGCCGCGCCCGGGAGCCTCCTGCCGGCGTCGCTGGAGGGATGGCCGGTCACGGTGGCGCCTGACCTGGACGCCGCCCTGGGCGACGCCGATGTCGTCTCCCTGCTCCGGCTGCAGGCCGAGCGGGGCAGCGGCTCGTTCGTGCCCAGCCTGCGCGAGTACACCGCGGGGTGGGGGCTCACGAACCGCCGGGTGGCACTCCTGCGTGAGGACGCCATCGTGACGCATCCGGGCCCGATGGTGCGGGGCGTCGAGATCGCCTCCGACGTGGCGGACCTGCCCCGGAGCGTGATCACCCGGCAGGTCACCAACGGCGTCGCCGTGCGCATGGCGATCCTGTTCCTTCTCCTCGGCGGCGATTGGTCGGGAGCCGATCCCCGTGACTGAGGTCCCCGTGACTGAAGTGCCTGTGACTGAAGTGACCGTGGTCGTCCGGGGTGGGTCGGTCGTCGGTCCCGCGGGTCTCCGGCGCGCCGACGTGGCCCTGGCGGGCTCCGTGGTCGTCGCGCTGGAGGAGACGATCGACGCGCCGGCGGGAGCGGTCGTGCTCGACGCGCGCGGCTGTCTCGTCGGGCCCGGCCTGGTCGACCTGCACACCCACCTGCGCCAACCGGGACGGGAAGAGGCCGAGACGGTGGAGAGCGGCGCGCGCGCGGCCGCGCTCGGCGGCTACACGGCGGTGGTCGCCATGCCCAACACCGAGCCGGCGATCGACTCGGCCGGCGTGGCCCGCGACGTGCTCGCGCTCGGCCGAGCGGCTGTCGCCGAGGTGGCCGTGTCCGGAGCCATCACCGTGGGGCGGGCCGGCAAGGCGCTGGCCCCCCTGGGGGAGTTGGCCGCGCTCGGGGTGCAGATCTTCACCGACGACGGGGCCGGCGTGCAGGACGGCGCCCTGATGCGCCGCGCCCTCGACTACGCCAAGGGCCTCGGCGTCACCCTGGCCCAGCACTGTGAGGACGACTGCCTGGCCGGCGGAGGAGCCATGCACGAGGGCTGCTGGTCGAGCCGGCTGGGGCTGCCGGGAATTCCGGCGGCGGCCGAGGAGTCGATGGTGGCGCGCGACATCCAGCTCGTACGGCTCACCGGGGCTCCGGTGCATTTCCTGCACCTCTCGACGGCCGGGTCGGTGGAGCTCGTCCGCCAGGCCAAGCGCGAGGGACTCCCGGTCACCGCGGAGGCGGCGCCCCATCACATGCTGCTCACCCATGCCGAAGTGGCGGGGTACGACCCGGTGTTCAAGGTCAACCCGCCGCTGCGCACGGAGAGCGATGTGACTGCGGTGATCGAGGGCCTCTGCGACGGGACGATCGACGCCGTCGCCACCGATCACGCCCCCCACGCGCCCGAGTCCAAGGACGTTCCCTTCGACCTGGCGCCCCCGGGGATGCTGGGACTGCAGACGGCGCTGCCCATCGCCTGGCAGGTGCTCTCGCCTGCTCTGGGACCGGCGCGGCTCTTCGCCCTCATGAGCGCCGCGCCGGCGGCCATCGCACGGCTGAGGGGGACCGACCCCCGCCCCGCCGGCCACAGTGCGCACGGCGGCCCCCTCGAGGTCGGCGCGGCGGCCAACATCTGTGTCTTCGACCCGTCGGCGACGACCGTCGTCGACCCGTCACGCCTGGCCAGCCGCAGCCGCAACACGCCCTATGCCGGCCGGAGCTTCACCGGCGCGGTCCGCCACACGATCTTGCGGGGCGAGCCGGTCGTCATCGACGCCGTGGCCCAACGATGAGCCGCCACGAGCGTGCGGCGGCGCTCCTGGTGACCGCCGACGGCGCCGTGTTCGCCGGCGAGGCGGCGGGAGCGGCCCACCCGATCGCCACCGGGGAGCTGGTGTTCAACACCGCCATGAGCGGCTATCAGGAGGTCATCTCCGACCCTTCGTACGCCGGCCAGGTGGTGGCGTTCACCAACACCCACATCGGCAACTACGGCACCAACGCCGACGACGACGAGGCCGAGAAGCCGTACTGCCGCGGCGTGGTCGTGCGCGATCTCACGGTCGTCCCCTCCAACTGGCGCGCCACCGAGGGACTGGAGAGCTTCCTGGTCCGTCACGGCCTTCCCGCCATCACCGGGGTCGACACCCGGCGGCTGACGCGCCATGTGCGCCAGGTCGGGGCCGTGCCCTGCGCCTTCGGCACGGCAGGCGAGTCCGCACTGCGCACCGCGGCCGCCTCGGCCGCCGGCACCGACGGGATGGACCTGGTCTCCGGTGTCACCGCGGCCGCGGCGACCACCTACGGGGACGGGCCGTTGCGCATCGTGGCCTTCGATTTCGGTGTGAAGGCGACCATGGTGCGCCAGCTGGCGGCGCGGGCCACCGTGACCGTCGTGCCCGCCGCCACCTCGGCTTCCGAGGTCCTCGCGCTCGAGCCCGACGGGGTCTTCCTCTCCAATGGGCCGGGCGACCCCGCCGCTCTCCCGGGGCCGAGGGACGTCATCGCCGATCTGGTGGGACGCGTCCCCATCTTCGGGATCTGCCTGGGCCACCAGTTGCTGGCCGCGGCGCTGGGCGGCTCCACCTACAAGCTCCCGTTCGGGCACCACGGGGCCAACCACCCGGTGCAGCGGTTGGAGACGGGCGTGGTGGAGATCACCAGTCAGAACCACAACTACGCCGTGGCCGCGGGCTCGGTGCCCGACGCCGAGGTGACCCATGTCAACCTCAACGACGGCGTCATTGAAGGGATCCGTTCGCGCCGGGCGTTGGCGTTCTCGGTGCAGTACCACCCCGAGGCGGCGCCCGGACCGCATGACGCCCGGTACCTCTTCGGCGAGTTCGATGCGCTGATGCGGCAATCGTCCGGGCGCGCCGGGCTGCGCTGAGCGAGAAGGAAGGAGGGACTTCACCGTGCCGCGCCGCGAGGATTTGAGGACGATCCTGGTCATCGGGTCCGGGCCGATCGTCATCGGCCAGGCCTGCGAGTTCGACTACTCCGGCACCCAGGCCTGCCGTGTGCTGGCCGAGGAGGGATACCGGGTGGTGCTGGCCAACTCCAACCCGGCCACCATCATGACCGACCCGGCCACGGCGGACCGTACCTATGTCGAGCCGCTCGACGCCGAGGTGCTGACGGCGATCATCGAGAAGGAGCGGCCGGACGCCCTGCTGCCCACCCTCGGCGGGCAGACGGCGTTGAACCTGACCATGCAGCTCGTCGAGCTGGGCGTCCTCGAGCGCTACGGCGTCGAGGTGATCGGCGCCCGCCCCGAGGCGATCTCGACGGCGGAGGACCGCGACCGCTTCAAGGCCGCCATGGAGGAGATCGGCCTCGAGGTGCCCAAGTCGGGCTTCGCGCACACGCTGGCCGAGGCGGAGGAGATCGCCCAGGAGATCGGCTTCCCGATCATGGTCCGGCCGAGCTTCATCCTCGGGGGATCCGGCACCGGCATCGCACCGGACGCCGCGCACTTCACCCAGCTGGCTGTCGAGGGCCTGGCGGCCAGCCCGGTGGGTCAGATCCTCGTCGAGCGCTCGATCGCGGGGTGGAAGGAGTACGAGCTCGAGGTCATGCGCGACGCCGCGGACAACTGCGTGGTGGTCTGCTCCATCGAGAACTTCGACCCCATGGGGGTGCACACGGGGGATTCCATCACCGTGGCGCCCGCGCAGACGCTGACCGACGTCGAGTACCAGGGGATGCGCGACGACGCCTTTGCCTGCCTGCGCCGCGTGGGCGTGGAGACCGGCGGGTCGAACGTGCAGTTCGCGGTCGACCCGCAGACGGGCCGGCGCGTCATCATCGAGATGAACCCGCGCGTGTCGCGGTCCTCGGCGCTGGCCTCCAAGGCCACCGGGTTCCCGATCGCCAAGATCGCGGCGCGCCTCGCCGTCGGCTACCACCTCGACGAGATCCCGAACGACATCACGCGGGCCACGCCGGCCTCCTTCGAGCCGACGATCGACTACGTGGTGACCAAGGTGCCGCGCTGGGCGTTCGAGAAGCTCCCTGGCACCGACGGCCGGCTGGGCACCCGTATGCAGTCCGTCGGCGAGGTCATGGCCATCGGGCGGACGTTCTGCGAGTCCCTGCAAAAGGCGTTGCGCTCGCTGGAGCAGGGTCGGGCCGGGCTGAACGCCGACCCGGCCGAGACGGCCCTCGACGAGCTGGATGACGCGGCGCTGCTCGACCGCGTCGCCGTGGCCACGCCGGACCGGATTTTCGAGCTGGAGGCGGCGCTCCGGCGCGGCATACCCGCGGCCGACGTCGTGGCCCGCACGGGTATCGACCCCTGGTTCGTCGAGCAGATCGGCCGGATCACGTCGGCCCGACAGGCGATCGTCGATGCCCCGCTCCTCGATCGCGCCGGCTACTGGCGTGCCAAGCGCCTGGGCTTCTCCGACGACCAGCTGGCCTACCTGCGGCACACGAGCGCGGCGGAGGTCCGCCGCGAACGCCTCGCCCTCGGCGTACGGGCGACGTTCAAGACGGTCGACACCTGCGCGGCCGAGTTCGAGGCGTTCACCCCCTACCACTACTCCACCTACGAGGAGGAGGACGAGGTCCGCCCCTCGACCCGGGACCGGGTCGTCATTCTGGGCTCGGGGCCGAACCGCATCGGGCAGGGGATCGAGTTCGACTACTGCTGCGTCCACGCGTCCATGTCGCTGCGCGACGCCGGCTACGAGACCGTCATGATCAACTGCAATCCCGAGACGGTCTCGACGGACTATGACACCTCCGACCGGCTCTACTTCGAGCCCCTGACGGCGGAGGACGTGGCCAATGTGCTCGACGCCGAGCAAGGGGCCGGGGGAAGGGTGGTGGGCGTCATCGTCGCCCTCGGGGGCCAGACGCCACTGAAGCTGGCCGGCTCCCTGCCGCCCGAGCTCGTCCTCGGTACGAGCCCGGCATCCATCGACCTGGCCGAGGACCGGGAACGGTGGAACGCGCTGTGCGGTTCGCTGCAGATCCCCCAGCCCCCTGGTGGGACGGCGACCAGCACGGCGGAGGCGCTGGCCATCGCGGGCGACGTCGGGTACCCGGTGCTGCTGCGCCCGAGCTACGTGCTGGGCGGGCGGGCCATGGAGATCGTCTACGACGACGACGCCGTCCGGCGCGTCATGCACACCCTGACGACGGGAGCGCTGGCCCGCGAGGGCGGGGTGACGGCGGAGCGGCCCGTGCTGGTCGACCGCTTCTTGGAGGACGCGGTCGAGGTGGACGTGGACGCCGTGCGCGACGACACCGGGGAGATCCTCATCGCCGGCGTCATGGAGCACGTCGAGGAGGCCGGGGTGCACTCCGGCGACTCCGCGTGCGCGTTGCCGCCCCAATCACTCGGTCCCGAGGTCCTGGCCGCCCTGAGCCAGCACACCCGCGCCCTGGCCGACGCCCTCTCCGTCTGCGGTCTTATCAATGTGCAGTTCGCCGTGAAGGACGGCCTGGTCTACGTGCTCGAGGCGAACCCGAGAGCGAGCCGGACCGTTCCCTTCGTGGCCAAGGCCACCGGCGTCCCCCTGGCCATGGTGGCGGCCCGGGTGATGGTGGGCCAGACCCTGGCCCAACTGAGGGCCGAAGGGCTCCTGCCCGCCGATGCCGTGGGGCAGGTGCAGACGCTCGACCACGTCAGCGTGAAGGAGGCGGTGTTGCCGTTCGACCGCTTCCCCGGGGTCGACACGCTGCTGGGACCCGAAATGCGCTCGACGGGCGAGGTCATGGGTGTGGACATCACCTTCGGCCTGGCGTTCGCCAAGAGCCAGATGGCGGCCGGCACCCGGCTGCCTGACGAGGGGACCGTGTTCCTGTCCCTGGCCGACCGGGACAAGCCGGCCGGACTGGAGGTGGCCCAGGCGTTCCGGGCCATGGGGTTCTCGATCGCCGCCACGTTGGGCACGGCCGGCTTCTTGCGGGCCCAGGGAGTGGAGGTGGACACGCTCGTGGCGAAGGTGGGGGAGGAGGGCGTCGCCTCCGATGCGGTGGAGCTCATCGCCCAGGGCAAGGTCCAACTGGTGGTCAACACCCCGCGAGGTCTGGGGCCGCGGGCCGACGGGCAGCACATTCGCATGGCGTCGGTGACCTACCACGTGCCCTGTCTGACGACCCTCGCCGCCGCGCGCGCCGCCGCCGCCGGTATCGCCGACGCCCGGGCCCACCCGTTGGTGGTGCGCGCTCTGCAGGACCTGCACGGTGCCGTTGGCCAGTCCGGCGCCGTGGGACAGTCCGGTGCGATGGGCCGGCCCCGACCATGAGCTCGGGCGCGGCCGACATCGCCACCACGGTGGGCTCGGTCGGTCTGCCCAATCCGATCATGACCGCGGCGGGGACGTCGGGTCACGGGACCGAGCTGGCCGACTACGGCGATCTGGCCGCACTCGGCGCGGTCGTCGTGAAGTCGCTCTCCGTCCGCCCCTGGGCCGGCAATCCGGCGCCGCGGGTGCACGAGGTCGGGACCGGGATGCTCAACAGTGTCGGGCTGCAGGGCCCGGGCCTGGCCGCGTGGCTCGAGCGGGATCTCCCCGCCCTCACCGCCTGCGGGGCGCGCGTCGTGGTGAGCATCTGGGGCCAGTCGGTCGACGACTACGGCCGCGCCGCGGCCATGCTCGCCCAGGCCTCGCGGCCCGGTTCGGCCCTGGTGGCGGTCGAGGTCAACGTGAGCTGCCCCAACGTGGAGGACCGCGCCCGGATGTTCGCCCATTCGGAGTCCGCCACGTGCGACGCACTGTCGGCCACCGAGTGCGGGCTCCCGCGCTGGGCCAAGCTCAGCCCGAACGTGCCCGACATCACCGCAATCGCCGGTGCGGCGCTCGAAGGCGGCGCAGAAGGTCTCACCCTGACCAACACCTTGCTGGGGCTGGCCCTCGACATCGAGACGGGCCGCCCCGTCCTCGGCGCCGGGGGTGGGGGCCTCTCGGGTGCCGTCCTCCATCCGGTGGCGGTCCGGGCGGTGTGGGAGTGCCGGGCGGCGTTTCCCGGCACGGCGATCATCGGCGCCGGGGGGGTGCGGTCGGGGCGAGACGCGGTCGAGTTCCTGCGGGCCGGCGCCGACGCCGTGCAGGTGGGGACGGCCATCTTCCGTGACCCGCGCGCGCCCTGGAAGGTGCTGCGCCAGCTCGATCGATGGTGTGCGGCGAGGGGGACCTCGGTCGCGGCGCTCCGGGCGTCGGCCCGGGCCGGAGGGGAGCCGGCGACCCCATCACCCGTGACCCGATCACCCAGTGACCCAGTGACCCAGTGACCGCACGAACTCGGTGAAGGGAGAACCAATGGAGGCAACAGCGACGCCGGTGCTGGCGACCACGAGCTTCGGCGGGCGGGTGGCGGAGGCCGTCGGCCGGCTCGGGCCGCTCTGCGCCGGGATCGATCCGTCCGCCGCGCTCCTCGAGGCGTGGGGGCTGCCGGACGACGTCACCGGGCTCCGTTCGTTCTGCCGCATCTGCGTGGATGCATTCGGCGGGGTCGTCCCGGTGATCAAGCCCCAGGTGGCCTTCTTCGAGCGGCACGGGTCGGCCGGGATGGCCGAGCTCGAGCGGCTGCTGGTCGAGGCCCGGGAAGCCGGGCTCCTGGTGCTGGCCGATGCCAAGCGGGGGGACATCGACACCACCGCCGCCGCCTACGCCGATGCCTGGTTGGGCGACGGGAGCACCCTGGCCGCAGATGCCGTGACGGTGCAGCCGTATCTCGGTCTGGCCGCCCTCGCCCCCCTCATCACCCTGGCCGGGAGGACGGGGCGGGGGGTAATTGTGGTGACCAGGAGCTCAAATCCCGAAGGCAGGCTCATCCAGGAGGCCGTCACCCGGTCCGGCGACTCGGTCGAGGAGTCGCTCCTGGCCGAGATCGCGGCGTGGAACGCGTCGCCCGAAATACCCACCGGAACGGTCGGCGCCGTCGTCGGTGCCACCCTGGCCCGGTCGATCTTTCCATTGTCCCAGCTCGGAGGGATAATTCTCGCTCCTGGCCTGGGAGCGCAAGGTGCGCAGCTCCTCGACATCGCCGACCGTTTCGGCGGCTGTGTCCCCGGAACGGTCATTGCCAGCACGTCCCGCGCGCTGCTCGCGACGGGGCCCAAAGCCGCCGAACTGCGCCGGGCGGCGGCCGATCTGAGCGGTGAATTGGCGGCCGTCCTGGGCTGAGTAGGGCTTTTGGGGATGAAGGCCTCGAACAGAGGCGCTATGGTCTCGCCATGCCGCAACCTCCCGCCCTCACTCCCGAGCAGCGTGCCGCTGCACTTGAAAAGGCCGCCAGGGTTCGCCGCGAGCGAGCCGTGGTGAAAGAGAAGCTCAAGATGGGCAATCTCACGCTGGATCAACTGCTCACGCAAGCAGACTCCGACGAAACCGTCGGGAAGATGAAGGTGGTGTCTGTTCTCGAGTCCCTCCCGGGGCTAGGGAAGGTCAAGGCCCGCCGGCTCATGGAGACGGTCGGCATCAGTGACAGCCGCCGTCTGCAGGGCCTGGGGGCCAAGCAGCGTGAGTCGCTTCTCAAAGAGACTGCGCGCTGAACCACTGATCTTCGTGCTCATCGGCCCCGGTGGGGCCGGCAAGGGCACGCTGGCCGCCGAGCTTGTCGCCGCGGACCCCACGCTGTGGCTGAGTCGGAGCTGGACCACGCGACCGCCACGTCCCGGTGAGCGCGAGCGGAACGCCTATCGGTTCGTCGATCGGGCCACGTTCGAGGAAGCGGTAGGCCAGGGCGGGTTCTTCGAATGGGCCGAGTTCCTGGGCAACCTCATGGGAACGCCCATTCCCCAGCCGCCCGAGGGAGCCGATGTTCTCCTCGAGATCGACGTGCAGGGAGCCGAGCAGGTCCTGGCCAAGCGTCCCGACGCCACGGTCATCCTCCTCCTGCCCCCCTCGCCCGAGGTGCAGGCGGCCCGCCTGGCGGCCCGGGGAGACGACGAGGACCACATCCGCCAGCGGGTCGAAAAGGGCGCCCAGGAGGTGGAGCGGGGGCAAGAGGTGGCCGCCTTCACCGTGGTCAACGACGACCTGCGTCGGGCCCAGGCCGAGCTGGCCGCTATAGTTGCAGGGACCCGAACGGCCGCTCAGCGCGCCGCAACCCCGGAGGACACCTAATGGCCCAAGGCCGCAACACGCTCATGGATCCACCGATCGAGGATCTCTTGGACAAGGTGGACTCGAAGTTCACGCTGGTCGCTCTGGGCGCGGCCCGGGCCCGGCAGGTGAACTCGTACTACAACAGCCTCGGCGAGGGACTGGGGAAGGTCGTGCCGCCGCAGGTCGCATCGGTCTCCGGCAAGCCCGTGTCGATCGCCTTCGAGGAGATCGCCGCCGGCAAGGCGACCTACACGCGGATCGATCCCGAGGCCGAGGCCGCACTGGCCCTGGCCGAGGCTGAGGCCGAGGTGGAGCTGGACGTCGAGGACATCATCGAGGACGCGGTGCTCAGCGAGGTGCTGAGCGATGTGGCGGCGGAAGACGAGGCGGACGACGAAGCAGTGGACGAGGCGGAGATCGAGCTCCTCGACGTCGGGGACGGGGACCCGACCGCAAGCTAGTCATCGGCGCGCGGAGATCCCGGTCATGACCGAAGAGCCGCACGCGTCCGAGAGCCCCCGGCCCCGTATCGTCCTGGGTGTCTGCGGCGGCATCGCCGCCTACAAGGCGGTCGAGGTGTGCCGGCTGCTGGTGGACGCCGGCGCCCACGTGATCCCGGTCCTGACCAGCGAGGCCACTCGCTTCGTCGGCGCGGTGACGTTCTCGGCGCTGGCTTCCGAGCCGGCGCAGACCTCCCTGTGGGACGAGGACACCCCGATCCCGCACACCCGTCTCGGGCAGAGCGCGGACCTGATCGTGGTGGTGCCGGCGACCGCCCACCTGATGGCGCGCTACGCCGCCGGGCTCTCCGACGACCTGTTGTCGGCGACGTTGCTCGCCACCCGGGCCCCGGTGTTGTTGTGCCCCGCCATGCACACCGAAATGTGGGAGCACCCCTCCGTGCGGGAGAACCTCGCCACCCTGGAACGGCGGGGTGTCGGGATCGTGCCTCCCGCCGTGGGGCGCCTGGCCGGGGGGGACTCCGGCGAGGGCCGACTCGCCGACCCCGGTGTCATCGCCTCCCGGGCCCTGGCTCTGGTGGGGCTCGGGGACGGGGGCGCCGACCGCGACCTGTCCGGGCTGCACGTGGTGGTGAGCGCAGGGGGTACCCGTGAGGCTCTCGACCCGGTGCGCTACCTGACCAACCGCTCCTCGGGGAAGCAGGGGAATGCACTCGCCGAGGCGGCGGCGCGCCGCGGGGCGAAGGTGACCCTGGTCACCGCGTCGGGGCGGACCCTGGCGCCCGACGTGCAGGCCGCAGTCACCCGCATCGACGTGGAGAGCGCAGCCGACATGGAGGCGGCCCTCGCCCGGGCGTGCCCGGGCGCGGACGTCGTGATCATGGCCGCCGCGGTGGCGGACTTCCGCCCGAAGGTGGCGGCCGACCACAAGCTCTCCAAGGAGGACGGGTTGCCGGAATTGGTGTTGGAGCCGACGCCCGATATCCTTGCCGGCTTGGTCTCTCGGCGCGCTCTTGGCCAGGTGCTGGTCGGGTTTGCCGCGGAGACCGACGACGTCGCCGAGCGGGGCCGCAGGAAGTTGCTCCGCAAGGGGGTCGACCTGCTCGTCGTCAACGATGTAAGCGCTCCGGGAACTGGCTTCGATCACGACACCAATGCGGTGTCCATCCTCAAGGCGGACGGCAGCAGCACCGAAATCCCCCTGACGTCCAAGTATGCAGTGGCGAATGCGGTACTCGACAGCGTGATCGCCCACAGGATCGCCCACAAGAACGAGAAGCGGAGCTCACCTTGAGAACGACATTCACCTCGGAATCGGTCACCGAGGGCCACCCCGACAAAATGGCGGACCAGATTTCCGATGCCGTGCTGGACGCCATGCTCGAGGGTGACCCGGCCAGCCGGGTCGCCTGCGAGACGCTCCTGACCACCGGCCTGATCGTGGTGGCCGGTGAGGTCACGACCTCGACGTACGTCGACATTGCGGCGATCGCCCGCCAGACGGTGTGCGAGATCGGGTACGACAACGACGCCTACGGGTTCAACGGCCAGACGTGCGGCGTGCTCGTCTCCCTCGACGCGCAGTCGCCCGACATTGCGCAGGGCGTCGATGCGGCCTTTGAGTTCCGCACCGGGACCGGGGGTGAGGACACCCTCAATGCCCAGGGCGCCGGGGACCAGGGGATGATGTTCGGCTATGCCTGCGACGAGACGCCCGATCTCATGCCGCTGCCGATCTGGCTGGCCCACCGTCTCTCCGAGCGCCTGAGCCAGGTCCGGCGCATCGGCGCCATCCCGTACCTGCGCCCGGACGGCAAGACGCAGGTCTCGGTGGTCTACGAGAGCGGGCGACCGGTGCGGATCGACACGGTGCTCATTTCCACGCAGCATGCTCCCGGCATCGACCTCACCGAACAGCTCCTGCCCGACCTCACCGAGCACGTGATCAACCCCTTGCTCCCCGGCGACCTCGACATCGAGGGCGTGCGGATCCTGGCCAACCCGACCGGGATCTTCGAGCTGGGGGGACCCCACGCCGACACGGGACTCACCGGCCGCAAGATCATCGTGGACACCTACGGCGGGATGGCCCGGCACGGCGGCGGCGCCTTCTCGGGCAAGGACCCCTCCAAGGTCGACCGCTCCGCCGCCTACGCCGCTCGCTGGGTGGCCAAACACGTCGTGGCCTCCGGGGCCGCCACCCGCTGCGAGGTACAGGTGGCCTACGCCATCGGGGTGGCCCACCCGGTGTCGCTCCTGGTCGAGACCTTCGGCACCGAGGTCGTCGACCCCGAGATGATCTCCGAGGCCGTCAGCGAGGTCTTCGACCTGCGCCCGGCCGCCATCACCCGTGACCTCGACCTGCGGCGCCCGATCTACAAGAAGACGGCGGCCTACGGCCACTTCGGTCGCTCCGAGAAGGAGTTCACGTGGGAAGCCACCCCCCGCGTCGACGACCTGCGTTCCGCCCTGGGTCTCTGATCCCCGGATCACCCCGCTGAGCGGGGTCCCCGTCACCACGCCCGGCCGGCGGTTCGTGCGGGTGCGTACCGACGTGCCCGCGCTCTCCAGGCTCTTCGACTACGCCGTTCCCGACAGCTGGACCGACGACATCGTCGTCGGCACCCGGGTGCGGGTCGCCCTGCACGGTCGCCGCGTCGGCGGATGGGTGGTCGATGACGACGTCACGCCCCCCGAGGGCGTCGAGCCCCTCCCGCTCAAGGGTTGGTCGGGTTGGGGGCCTCCGCCGCCGGTCGTCGATCTGGCCGAGTGGGCGGCCTGGCGTTGGGCCGGCCCGGTCCCGTTCTTTCTCGGCGTGGCGTCGCCGCCGCGTCCCGTGCGCCGGTTGCCCGCGGTGCCGGAGGGGGCGGGGGACTCGGGCGGGGGAACGAATCGGGGCCCGCACGGCCCCGATTCAGGGCCTAGGGCGACCGCCTTCGACGACATGGTGGCCCGGGCGGTGGTGGCCGGAGCGGTGGTGGCCGGCGCGGTGGTGGCCGGCGCGGTCGGGGAGGGGACATCCACCGTGCTGCGGATTCCCCCGACGACCGATCTGATCGACCTGGTGCTGTCCGTGGTCCGTGCCCCCGAGACAGCGGCCCGGCCCGGAGGGGTCCTCGTCCTGGTTCCCTCGGTCGGATGGGCGGAGCGACTCTGCGGGCGCCTGGTTCGGCGGGGCTATCGCGCCACGACCGACTGGGCGGCCGCGCGCGCGGGTTGGCCGATTGTGGTGGGGAGCCGGGCCGCGGCATGGGCGCCGCTCCCGGAAGTGTCGGCCGCGCTCGTCCTCGATGCCCACGACGAGTCCTACCGGGAGGAGAGCGCGCCGACCTACAGCGCGGTCGACGTGGTCACCGAAAGGGCCCGGCGGGCGGGCAGCCCCTGCATCGTCACCTCTCCGTGCCCGCCGACCGTGGTGCGCGCCGGGCGCGCCGAACACGCCCTTCCCGTGGCGGCCGAAAGGGCCGGCTGGTCGGCCGTCGAGCGCGTCGATCGTCGCGGCGCCGACCCGCGCACCGGCATGTTCTCCGAAGAGTTCGTGCGCCTGGCCCGCGCCGTGCTCGACGACCCGGACGGGGTCGCCCGGCGCGGGCCCCTGGTGTGTTTCTACGACAGAACGGGTCGGGCCCGCCTCCTGGCCTGCGCGCACTGTGGCGAGCTGGCCCAGTGCACGACCTGCGGAGCGGCGGTGGCGCAACACGGGACCGGGCTGCGGTGCCCGCGCTGTGGGAGCGAACGCCCTCTCGTCTGCGCCGCCTGCGGGAAACTGCGCTTGAAGACGCTCCGGGCCGGGGTGTCACGGTTGCGCGAGGAGCTGGCCGCTCTCCTGGGCACCGAGGTGGGAGAGGTGTCCGGCCCGTCGGTGGCCCGGTCCGCGGACCGGGTCGAACCGGCCGGCGGGGCGGGGGAGCGGCCCTCCGGGGGGGACGGGATCCCCGCCACCCCGGTCCTCGTCGGAACCGAGGCGGTGCTGCACAGAGTGCGCCGTGCTGCCGCCGTCGTCTTCCTCGATATCGACCTCCATCTGCTCGCCCCCCGCTTCAGCGCGACCGACGAGACGCTGGCCCTCCTGGTCCGGGCCTCGCGCATGGTCGGGGCCCGGCACGTCGGACCGGCATCGGCGCGGCTTTTGGTGCAGACCCGGGTGCCCGATCACCCCGTCCTGGTGGCGGCGGCGCGTGGGGACCTGTCCGAGGTGGCCGAGGCGGAGGAGTCGATGCGGCGGAGCGCACGGCTCCCGCCCTTCTCGGCACTCGCATCGCTGAGCGGTCCTCTGGCCCCCGGGTACGCCGGCGCCCTCCGGGTGGCGGGAGCGGGAACCGGCGTGACACTGTCCGAGTTGCCCGACGGCGGGTATCTCGTGCAGGCGCCGGATCACGGCGCCCTTTGTGATCTGCTCGCCGCGGTGCCCCGGCCCGGGGGGAGAGGGCTCAGGGTGGCGGTCGATCCCGCGGCCATCTGAGACCGGCCAGCTGAGACCGGCCATCTGAGACCGGCCAGCTCGGGTCCGCCGTTAGAATGGCGGAGTGTCCGGCCTGACCATTCGACAGTACGGGGATCCAGTCCTCAAAGAGCGCACCCGTGAGGTGCAAGAGATCGACGGCTCGGTTGCCGCGTTGGCCGAGTCCATGATCGAGACCATGTACGAAGCTCCCGGGTCGGGGCTGGCCGCCAATCAGATCGGCGTGATGCGGCGGATCTTCGTCTACGACGTCGGTGAAGGGCCCCGCACGGTCATCAACCCGCGCATCGTCGAAAGCGACGGGGAGTGGCTCTACGAAGAGGGGTGCCTGTCGATTCCCGGCCTGAGTTGGGACATCGTGCGGCCGAATGCCGTACACCTGGTCGGCCTGGACCTTGACGGGAACGAGCTCTCCATCGAGGCGACCGAGCTGGAGGGACGGGTCTTCCAACACGAGCTCGACCACCTGGAAGGGATCCTGCTGGTCGAGAGGCTCGACGCCGATCAGCGCAAGGAGGCCATGAAGATCCTGCGAGGCCGGACGCTGCACCTGCCTGACGGCGATCCCGACGGGCTGACGAGCATCTTCGCCCGCTGAGCAGCCCCGCGGCCCGCGGGCCTGCTCTACGGTGACCGGGGTGGCACGACTCGCCTTTCTCGGCACGCCGGAGGTGGCCGTCCCGCCCCTGCGGGCACTGGTCGACGCCGGGCACGACGTCGTGCTGTGTGTGACCAGACCGGACCGCCGCCGGGGCCGGGGGAGTGCCGTCACACCCAGCCCGGTGAAGGCCGCCGCGCTCGAGCTCGGCCTCGCAGTGTCGCACTCCATGGAGGATGTGGCGGACGCCGGGGTCGAGTTGGCGGTCGTCGTGGCGTACGGGCGGATCATCCCGGCAGCACTGCTCGCGCGCGTCCCCATGGTCAACCTGCACTTCTCGTTGCTTCCCCGCTGGCGCGGTGCGGCGCCGGTCGAGCGCGCGCTGCTGGCCGGCGATGAGGAGACGGGGGTCTGTCTCATGAAGGTGGAGGAAGGGCTCGACACGGGTCCGGTCTACGGCCGGCTTGTGGTGCCGATCGGCGACGATGTGGACCTGTCCACGCTGCGCGACGAACTCGTCACGGCCGGTTGCGCGCTCCTGGTGGCGGCCCTGGCCCACGGGGCGGAGGGCCTCCCGGCGCCGGTCGCGCAGTCCGGCGAGCCCACTGTCGCGCCCAAGTTGACGCCCGACGACCTCCGGCTGCAGTGGGAACAGCCGGCGGCGCAGTTGCACCGGGTCGTGCGCCTCGGCCGGGCGTGGACCATGTTCCGCGGCAAGCGGCTGGGCGTGCTCCGGGCCACGCCGGTTGCTGCGCCCGCCGAGGCAGGGCCCCCGGGCACGCTGGTGGGAACCGTCGTGTGCACCGGTGCCGGCGCTCTCGCACTCGACGAGGTGCAGCCGGAGAGCCGGACGCCCATGTCGGCTGGAGACTGGGCCCGGGGTGTGCATCCTCTTGTCGGTGAGCGCCTGGGCAGCGACTAGACATAGATATGGTGACCGTGACTCCGATCGAGGGGTGGAACCCTGACCAGTACGAGCGATTCTTTGCCGAACGACGGCAACCGTTCGACGACCTGGTCGCACTCTGCATCCCGGTACCCGGCGGCCGGGTGGTCGACCTGGGTTGCGGAACCGGCAACCTCACGGCGGAGCTGCACGAGCGGATGCAGGCGACCGAGACCGTGGGTGTCGACTCGTCCGAGTCGATGCTGGCGCGCGCCAGGGCCAAGCACGGGGACGTGCCGGGACTGACGTTCACCGAGGGGAACATCGAGACGTGGCTCGGCGAGGGGTTGGACCTCGTCTTCGCCAACGCCTCGTTGCAGTGGGTCGACGACCACCTCAACGTCTTGGCCCGCATGCGCACCGCTCTCGTCGAAGGGGGCCAGTTGGCGTTCCAGGTCCCGTCGAATTTCCGCCACCCCTCGCACGTGTTGGCGCGACAGGTCGCCAACGAGGCGCCGTTCATCGACGCGCTGGACGACGATGCACCGGAGGACCGCGGCCGCTTCGTCCTCTCGCCCGAGATCTACGCCGACCTTCTCTACGAGCTCGGCGCCCGGAAGCAGATCGTGCGCATGGAGGTCTACGGCCACGAGCTCTCGTCGACGTCCGATCTCGTCGAGTGGGTGATGGGGACACTGCTCACGCCGTACCGCACGCGGCTCAGCCCCGAGCTGTTCGCCGCCTTCATCGACCGGTACCGCGAACGCCTCCTGGAGGAGCTGGGCGAGCGCGAGCCCTACTTCTACGGATTCCGGCGGATCCTGTGCTGGGCCCACTTCCAATGAACGACCGGGATCCGGGGCGTCCGGGCGCCCTCCGCATCGCACCTTCCGTGCTCTCGGCCGACTTCGGGGCGCTGGCGGAACAGGTCGGCGAGGTGGCGGCGTCGGCGGACTGGCTGCACGTCGACGTGATGGACGGGCACTTCGTGCCCAATCTGACCATCGGCCCCCTGGTGGTGGCTTCGCTCCGGCGGCACAGCCCGCTGTTCTTCGACTGCCACTTGATGATGACCGACCCCGGCCAGTACCTGAAGGACTTCGCCGACGCGGGGGCCGACGGGTGCTCGGTGCATGTGGAGATCGGCGGCACGGCCGAGCTCATCGCACAGATGCGCGAGCTCGGACTGCGGGTCGGTCTGGCGCTCAACCCCGATACCCCCTTCGAGAGGGTGGCTCCCTTCTTGGGTCAGGTCGACCTGGTGCTCTGCATGACCGTGTTCCCCGGTTTCGGCGGGCAATCGTTCATGCCCGAGGTCCTCGACAAGGTGCGCCAGGTGCGAGCCGCCATCGACGCCGCGGGTCTGGAGGTGGACGTCGAGGTTGATGGGGGCATCGACGTCGCCACCGCTCCTTTGGCCGCCGAAGCCGGAGCCAACGTCTTCGTCGCCGGGAGTGCAATATTTGGCCACGACAAGCCGTGGGTCGCCGCCGAGGAGATCAGAGAGTCGGCGCGTAGTCGGTGGGTGTCGCACTGACCCGTCCGCCCGCGGGGCTCGGCACGGAGAGGGGGGCAGCGGTTGCGTATCGAGGATGAGAGCGGTCACGGTGGCGCGGGCGCAATGGCGCTGACGGGCCTGGAGGGCAAGGTTGCCGTGGTGACGGGAGCGGGGCGCATGCGCTCCATCGGGCGGCCTATCGCAGTGGAGCTGGCCCGGGCCGGCTGTGACGTCGTGATCACCGGCACGGGTCGCCCGGCCGGGCGCTATCCGGACGACGAGAAGGCGGCGGGCTGGCGCGACATCGAGTCGGTGGCCGACGAGGTTCGTGCGCTGGGGCGGCGGGCCTGGGCGGTGGTCACCGACGTCAGCGATGCGGCCGCCGTCGAAGCTCTGGCGGAAGGGGTCATGCGCGAGTTCGGCCGGGTCGATGTGGTGGTCAACAATGCCGGTGCGGCCCGAGGAGCCGATCGGGTTCCGGTCATCGATCTGGAGCTGGCCGTGTGGCACAAGGTGATCGACGTCAATTTGAACGGCACCTTCTACATGAGCCGCGCCTTCGGTCGCCGGCTGGTGCAGCAGGGCAGGGGCGGGTCCATCATCAACATCTCGTCGGTCGGCGGGAAGATCATGGCCGGTACGACAGCGGCCTATTCCGCATCGAAGGCCGGTATTCACGCCTTGACGTGTGCCATGGCCGACGAGCTCGGCCGTAACGGTGTACGGGTCAATGCCATATGCCCGGGCATCATCGACACCTTCCGCCTGGACGACATCCCCCGGGGAGAGCCGTTCGACAGAATGGTGAGCACACAGATACCGCTCGGTCGGGCCGGCACCGGCGAGGACATCGCCTGGATGGTGATCTACCTGTGCGCCGATCAGGGCTCGTGGATCTCGGGCCAGCTCTACACCGTCGACGGCGGGATGGTGCGGGGGCGCTGAGCGCGCAGCGCGCGCTGCAATGGGGGTATTTCAGGGGGACCCCACGGCGCGCAAAGTGTCTTTTGGGTGAACGAAGCAGACTTGATGATCAACAGGTAACGCGTAGAAGAATTGTTGCCACTTCTGCGTTGCGTGCCCCGATATCGGCGAATCCCTGTGATACTGCCGCCGTGACGCGTGCGGTGGTCGTCGGCGGAGGAGTGCTCGGAACGTGGCACGCCCTCGAACTCTGCCGGGCCGGTTTCACCGTGACGCATATCGAAGCCGAGGCCGCACCGCAGGGTGCGTCGGTGCGCAATTTCGGTCTCATCTGGGTCAGCGGCCGGCGCACCGGCGACGAGCTCGATGCTGCGCAACGCTCGCGCCAGCGGTGGGAGGAAGTCGGCAGCATCGTCCCGGACATCGGGTTCCGACCGGCCGGGTCGTTGACGTTGGCCTCCAACGACGGGGAACGCAAGGTCATGGAGGAGTTCGCCGCCCTCCCCGACGCAGCCGCACGATCGACCACCTATGTCGACCCCGCACAGGTCGTGTCTCTCAACCCCGCCGTACGCGGCGACGTTGCCGGAGGCCTGCACTGTGGTTTGGACGCGGTCGTCGAGCCACGCCGCGCCCTGGGCGCACTGCGGAAACACCTATCGGCGCTGGGTTCGTACACGTACCATCCGGGGCGGCGCGTGGTCGCCGTGGAGGACCACGCCCTCGTCGACACCGCCGGCACGCGCTGGGAGGCCGATCTGATCGTGCTGGCGACCGGGGCCGCCTTCGATCACCTACCCGGCACCGAGCGGGTGGATGCGCGCGTGCGGCGGGTGCGTCTCCAGATGTTGGAGACGCAGCCGTACGCCGGAGTGCTCACCACCGCGCTGGCCGATGCCGACACGCTGCGGTACTACCCGGCCTATGAGGTGGTGCCGCAGGACCTCCTCGGCCCGCAGCCCCCGGTCGCCGCCGCCCATCATCTGCAGCTCCTTCTGGTGCAGCGGGCCGACGGAGGTCTCACCATCGGCGACACCCACGCCTACGACGAGCCGTTCGACTTCGCGCTGGTCGAAGATCCGTCCCTCGAACTGCTGGACCGGGCGCAGCGGATGCTCGGTGCCGCGCTGCCCCCCGTGGCACGGCGGTGGGAGGGTGTCTACGCCCAGAGCATCGACGGCGCCGTGTGCGTGCGTGAAGAGTTGAGCCCCCACGTGTGGATGGTCACCGGGCCCGGCGGGCGGGGCATGACCTGCGCCCCGGCCATCGCGGCCGACACGCTCGTGGCGGCGGGGGTGCGCTGACATGATCGGCCCCTACGCTCTGGCCGTCCTCGATATGGCCGGCACGACCGTCCGCGACGACGGTGCGGTCGACGAGGCCTTCACGACGGCGCTGTCCTCGGTCGGCATCGGACCGGACGACCCCCGGTTCTCATCGGCGCAGACCCATGTGCGCGACACCATGGGCCAGTCCAAGGCCGATGTCTTCGCCGCCCTTCTCGAACCCGCCGAGGCGGGGCGCGCCACGGACGAGTTCGCCCGCGCCTACGAGCGCATCGTGGCCGAGGGCCGCGTGGCGCCCATCGAGGGCGCCACCGACGTGTTCGCCACACTGCGCGCCGGGGGCGTGCAGGTCTGCTTGACGACGGGGTTCGCCCCGAGCACGCGTGATGCGTTGCTGGCCGCATTGGGCTGGGAGCCGCTCATCGATCTCGCGCTCTCCCCGGCCGATTGCGGCCGCGGGCGGCCGGCGCCCGACATGATCCTCGGCGCCATGGAGCGCCTGGGCGTCTCCGACCCCGGTGCGGTGGCGGTGGTCGGTGACACGACCAGCGACCTCGAAGCGGGCACCAACGCGGGTGCGCGGGCCGTCATTGGGGTGCTCAGCGGCGCCCACGACCGCAAGACCCTCTCGGCCGCGCCCCACACCGATCTCATCGACGACGTGACCGAGCTCATCGGAGTGCTGAGCCGCTCTTGAGATCCATAGCCGACCAGCAGAGTGCCGTCTCCGGCGTCAGCGGGGGAGCGGCCGGCGGGGGAGTGGCCGGCGGGAGCCATCCCCCGGGCACGCCGGTCGACGTCCTCGTCCGGCCCGAGGGCCTCGCCGTCACGCCGTCGGCCGAGGGCCGTGGCATCGTGATGACCACCACGTTCCTCGGATCGATCACTCGCCTGGGGGTGCTGCTCGATGAGGACGTGATGGTCTACGCGGACCTCTCCAATTCCGCGGTGGCCGTCCCCACCGGGTCGGCGGTCGAGGTCACGCTGACCGAGCGCTCCGTGATGGTGGCCCACCGGACGGAGTCGGCTGGGCCCGTCGCAGCCCCGCTCGAGGTGCAGGCGCCCGATCACTGAGCGGGGGACGGCCCCCGGCGGGGGTGACGGCGAGATGATCGTCCGTGAGGGTCTGCCCCGTGGCGGTGGCGCCTGCTTGGCGCTGCGGGGGCGCCCCACCTGGCAGACTGTCGGCCTCAGTTCGGCCGCGAGGCCACGATCATCGGAACCGCTACCGCTCCGAGCTGGACTTCTCGACATAAACTGCAACGTGTTCTAGTATTAGCTCGACGGGCATTGAGATGCCGATGCCAGATCGGATGGCGAGATCATGAGTGACCGGGAGTTCATGCACCGGGCCGTGGCCGCCGCCGAGGCCGTACGGGGGACTACCGCGCCGAATCCGTGGGTGGGATGCGTCATCGTCTCCGGGCACGATCCCGCGCAGGTGTTCGACGGGGCGACCGCTCCTCCCGGCGGCCCGCATGCCGAGATCACGGCGCTGGCCCGGGCCGGCGATCTCCACTCCCGGGGGGCGACGCTGTTCACCACCCTCGAGCCGTGTGTCCACCATGGGCGGACGCCGCCCTGTACCGACGCCGTCATCGCGGCGGGGGTGGCCCGGGTGGTCATCGCGGTCGAGGACCCCGACCCCAACGTGGCCGGTCGGGGAGTGGAGGCGCTCCGGGCCGCCGGCCTTGAGGTCACGGTGGGTCCCGGCGCCGACGAGGTCCGCGAGCAGCTGGCCCCGTATCTCAAGCACCGCACCACCGGGCAGCCCTGGGTCGTGCTGAAGATGGCCGCCAGCCTCGATGCGCGCACCGCCGCTCCCGACGGCACCAGCCGCTGGATCACGGGGCCCGAGGCGCGCCGCGACGTCCACCGCCTGCGAGCCCGTTCCGATGCCATTTTGGTGGGGGCCGGCACGGTACGGAGCGACGATCCCGAGTTGACGGTCCGGTTGGAGGACGGGGCGACCCAAAAGCAGCCCCTGCGCGTGGTGCTGGGCTCGGCGCCGCCCGGGGCCCGGATCCATCCGGCGCTCGAGCTTTCCGGCGCGCTGGCGGATGTCCTGACCGAACTGGGCCGGCGCGGTGTGCTCCAGCTCCTCGTCGAAGGGGGTGCCTCGGTGGCCCACGATTTCCACGCAGCCGGCCTGGTCGACCGCTATGTCCTCTACCTCGCTCCGTTGCTATTCGGTGGCGATGACGGGCAACCGCTTTTTGCCGGCCCGGGAGCTGGCACAATTGCGGACGTGTGGCGAGGGAAGTTGGTCTCGGTCGAGCGACTGGGCGAGGATCTGAGAGTGGAGGTGGCAGCCTGATGGGTTTCTCAGAGGTCAAGGAGGCCATCGACGCCATCGGGCGCCTCGGCATGGCGGTCGTGGTGGACGACGAGGACCGGGAGAACGAGGGCGACCTCGTCATGGCGGCCGAGGCGGCCACCCCCGAGAACATCGCCTTCTTCCTGGCGCACACCTCGGGCGTGATCTGCGTGCCCCTCCTGCCCGAGCGGGCCGACAGGCTCGAGCTGCCGCTCATGGTCACGGCCAACACCGAGGCCCAGCGCACCGCCTTCACCGTGAGCGTCGACTACCGCCACGGCACCACGACCGGAATCTCGGCCACCGACCGCGCCGCCACCATCGGCGCGCTGATCGATCCCGGCACCCAGCCCACCGACCTGAACCGGCCGGGGCACATCTTCCCCTTGCGCTACCGCGTCGGCGGGGTGCTCAAGCGGGCCGGGCACACCGAGGCCACGGTCGACCTCGCCCGGGCCGCCGGCCTCACCCCGGCCGGGGTGCTGTGCGAGATCGTGACCGAGGACAAGTCGGAGATGGCGCGGCTCCCCGATCTCGAGCGGTTCGCCAAGAAGCACGATCTGCCCATCATCTCCATCGCCGAGCTGATCCGCTACCGGCGCCGGAACGAGAAGTTGGTGCGCCTGGTCTCCGAGGCCCGTATCCCGGCCGAGGGCGGCCAGTTCCGGGCCTACGTCTACGAGTCGGTGCTGGACGGGGAGCAGCATCTCGCCCTCGTCATGGGCGAGGTCGCCGGACACGAGGACGTGCTGGTCCGGGTGCACTCCGAGTGCCTGACCGGCGATGTCTTCGGCTCCCTGCGGTGCGACTGCGGCCCGCAGCTCCGGGCGTCGCTGGCCCGGATCGAGGAGGAGGGCCGTGGCGTGCTGATCTACCTGCGCGGCCACGAGGGCCGGGGCATCGGGCTCGGGCACAAAATTCGCGCCTACCAGCTGCAGGAGGAAGGGCACGACACCGTCGACGCCAACCTGCAGCAGGGCCTGCCGGTGGACAGCCGCGAGTACGGCATCGGGGCCCAGATGCTGGTCGACCTCGGAGTGACGACCATGCGGGTCATGACCAACAACCCGTCCAAGTACGGCGGGTTGGAGGGTTTCGGGCTGGACATCACCGAGCGCATCCCGCTGCAGCTGACCCCGAATCCCGAGAACATCGCCTACCTGCGCACGAAGCGGGAGCGCATGGGGCACATCTTGCACGGGCTCGACGACGTCCTGTGAGAGGCCCTGCGAGAGGCGCTCTGAAGGGCCCTGCGAGGGGCGGTGCGAGGGGCGGCCGGCGGGCTAGCGTTCGCTCCTGATGGCCGGAGCGGATCTCATGGCGTTGCCGGACGGCGCCATCGACGACGTGGCTTCCCGGGTCGGAGCGTCGCTCCGCGGGGAGCACGACGGCACCGGCCTGCGGATCGGCATCGCCTGCGCCATCTTTAACGGCGGCATCTCCCTGCGCCTTCTCAACGGGGCGCTCGACGCACTGGTCGAGGCGGGCACCGAACGCATAGACGTGACGGTGGCCTGGGCTCCGGGCGCCTTCGAGCTGCCCCTGGTCGCCCGCGCGTTCGCGTCGGCCGGCACGGTGGACGCGGTGCTCTGCTTCGGGGCGGTGGTCCGGGGCGAGACGGGCCATTACGAGTTCGTGGCCGGGGAGTGCGCATCCGGGATCCAGCAGGTGCAGCTGTCGACCGGGGTGCCCGTCATCTTCGGCGTGCTGACGACCGAGACCCTCGAGCAGGCTCTGGCCCGCTCTGAGCCCGGCTCCGAGGAGAACAAAGGGCGCGAGGCGGCGGTCACGGGCATCGAGATGGTGCGGCTGCTCCGGTCGGGGCCGCTACCCGGCTCGTGTGACACCCCTTTTGTACCCTTTTGATGTGCCCTCGGCGACCCTCATGGAGGCCCTCTACGGCGATCTCGAGCGGGTCGTACGCGAGCTGCAAGAGGTCGTGCGCAGCAGTACGCCCGAATCGGTCTCCGGTGACCAGGCCCGCCGGTTCGTCGAGCGCTTCGCCCAAGCCGAACGGGCCGCGGCCTCGGGGGTGGCCCTGTTCACCCCGGTCGTGGTCGGGACCGGTTCGTACGCCAAAGAGGGACACGCCTCGGCGCAGGACTGGTTGGGCACCCTCTCGGGCACCTCGGCCGGCGCGGCCAAAGGACGCCTGGCCGCGGCCGAGCGGGCTGCCACCGACCCCTCGCTCACCGACGCCCTCCACGAGGGCGGGCTCTCCGCCGCCCAGCTCTCGGTGGTGACCAACGCGGCGAGCGAGGCGCCCGAGTCGACCGGGGATCTCTT
>JBEKWB010000007.1:0-88912 GCA_049513455.1 Acidimicrobiales bacterium | reverse complement strand
GGTATCGGAGCAGGGGTCGGCAGCCGGGGTTTGGTGGCCGGTGGCCGGTGGCACCCGTTCGACCCGTCCCTCCGCCAGCACCTAAGCATTCCCTTAGGTCGGCGTTGACAATCGATCGGGAAGGGTTCAGATTCGCTGGGGAAGCGTGTGAATGAGGGGGTCGTATGCAAGTTCCCGCACCGTTTGACTACGAACGTGCCACCAGCGTCGATCACGCCATCGGTCTGCTCGAACGGCTGGGGGATTCTGCTCGGATCGTTGCGGGCGGCCACAGCCTGCTCCCGATGATGAAGCTCCGGCTGGCCAACTTCGAGTATCTGATCGACATCAACGACCTCCATTCTGAGCTCGGCTACGTACGGGTCGAAGGGAACGAGATCCGGGTGGGTGCCATGACCCGCCATCGGGAGCTGCTCGAGTCCGAAGTGCTGGTCGAGGCGTTTCCCATCTTTCGAGATGCCGAGAGGGTGATCGCCGACCCGGTCGTGCGCAATCGGGGGACGTTGGGCGGATCCTTGTGCCAGGCCGATCCGTCCGAGGACCTTTCGGCGGTTTGCACCACGCTCGACGCCAGCTGCGTCATCCAGGGCAGCGGGGGCGCCCGGGTGGTGCCCATGGAGGAGTTTCACCAAGGTCCCTATGAAACGGCCGTCGGGGCAGCCGAGCTGCTGATAGAGATCCGCATCCCGTTGCGCCCAGGGGGCTCCAGTGCCTACGAGAAGGTCGAACGGCGAGCGGGCGATTGGGCCGTGGTCTCCAGCGGCGCCGCGGTGTGGCTGCAGGACGGCGTGATCAGCGATGCCCGGGTCGGCTTGGCCGCGGTCGGGCCGAACACCGCGGGGATCCCCGCCATTTCCGAAGCCCTCCGGGGCCGGGCGCCCACCGAAGAGCTGTTCGCGCAAGCCGGGGCCATCGCGGCGGAGAGCTGCAGCCCGAGTACCGACATGCGAGGGACTGTCGAGTACAAACGTCATTTGGCCAACGAGTTGACGCAGCGAGCCCTGCGCCGATCAGTCGCCCGAATCAACGGACTGGGGGTTTGACATGCAGGTCTCACTGACGGTCAACGGCGAAGAGGTCAGCCGGGATATCGAGGGCCGCCTGCTCTTGGTGCACTTTCTGCGGGACCAGCTCGGCTTGACGGGTACCCACTGGGGGTGCGACACCAGCAACTGTGGGACCTGCGTGGTGTGGATGGATGGTGAACCCGTCAAGTCGTGCACGGTGCTGGCCGCCATGGCGGGCGGCCGGGAGGTGCGCACGGTGGAGGGTCTCGAGCAGGATGGGGAACTCGACCCGGTGCAGCAGGGATTCATGGAGTGTCACGGGCTCCAATGCGGTTTCTGCACGCCGGGCATGATGATGACCGCGCGTGCGTTGCTCGACCGCAATCCAGACCCCTCCGAGCAGGAGATCAGAGAGGCCATCTCGGGCCAGATCTGCCGTTGTACCGGTTACGCCACCATCGTTCGTTCCATCCGCTGGGCTGCGGCCCACGAATCGGCCGTCAGCATTGGAAGCAGGTCATGACCACTACCGAGGAACGTCCTACAGAGTTCGTTGACAACGACCAGAAGCCGGTCGGCTATGGTCGGATGTTGCGCAAGGAAGATCCGCGCTTCATCCGGGGTATGGGTCACTACTGCGACGACATCCAGCTTCCGGGCATGTTGCACATGGCCATACTGCGCTCACCGGTGGCGCACGCCCGCATCGTCAGCGTGGATACCAGCGCGGCGGAAGCCCACCCCAAGGTCAAGGCGGTCGTGACGGGCGCCATCCTGGCAGAGAAGGGCCTGGCCTGGATGCCGACGTTGTCCAATGACGTGCAGGCGGTGCTGGCCACGGACAAGGTCCGCTTCCAGGGCCAAGAGGTGGCCTTCGTAGTGGCCGAGGACCGCTACTCGGCCCGGGACGCGCTGGAGTTGATCGAGGTCGAGTACGACATCCTCGATCCCGTCATCGACGCCCGCAGGGCTCTGGATCCCGACATGCCGGTCATCCGTGACGACCTGGAGGGAAAGACCGACAACCACTGCTTTGACTGGGAGACCGGCGATGAGGCCGCCACCAATGCGGTCTTCGAATCGGCCGACGTCGTCGTGAGCCAGGACATCGTCTATCCCCGGGTGCACCCGGCGCCGATGGAGACATGTGGTTGTGTGGCCGACTACGAGCGGGTCGCCGGCAAGCTGACGCTGTGGACCACATCGCAAGCTCCCCACGCGCACCGCACGGTGTACGCGTTGGTATCCGGCCTGCCCGAGCACAAAATCCGGGTGATCGCCCCTGACATCGGCGGAGGCTTTGGCAACAAGGTACCGATCTATCCCGGCTATGTCTGCGCCATCGTGGCGTCGCTGGTCCTCGGCAAGCCGGTCAAGTGGATGGAAGACCGTTCGGAGAACCTGATCAGTACCGGATTCGCCCGCGACTACATCATGCGAGGAGAGATCGCGGCGACCAAGGAGGGGAAGATCCTGGCCATCCGCACCAACGTCCTGGCCGATCACGGGGCCTTCAACGGCACGGCGGCACCAACGAAGTACCCGGCCGGGTTCTTCGGTGTGTTCACCGGCAGCTACGACCTCGAGGCGGCATATTGCAAGATGACCGCCGTCTATACCAACAAGGCGCCCGGCGGAGTGGCCTATGCGTGCTCATTCCGCATCACCGAGGCGGTCTATTTGGTTGAGCGCATGGTCGACTGCTTGGCGCACCAGATCGAGATGGACCCGGCCGAGCTGCGGCTGAAGAACTTCATCAAGCCCGAGCAGTTCCCCTACACGACCAAGACCGGTTGGATCTACGACTCGGGTGAGTACGAGACGGCCATGCGCCTGGCCATGGAAATGGCGGGCTACGAGGAACTGCGAGCCGAACAGGCGGAGAAACGTGCCCGTGGGGAGCTCATGGGAATCGGGATCGCCTTCTTCACCGAGGCGGTGGGCGCTGGCCCGCGCAAGGACATGGACATCCTCGGACTGGGCATGGCCGACGGGTGTGAGCTGCGCATACACCCCACCGGAAAGGCTGTCGTCAGGCTCTCCTGTATGTCGCAGGGCCAGGGCCACGAGACCACGTTCGCGCAGATCGTGGCGGAGGAGATCGGAATTCCGCCGGCCGATATCCAAGTGGTGAACGGAGATACCGACCAAACCCCGTTTGGACTTGGCACCTATGGGAGTCGGTCGACGCCGGTCTCCGGGGCGGCCGCGGCATTGGTGGCCCGCAAGGTGAGGGACAAGGCGCAGATCATCGCCTCGGGGATGCTCGAGGTTTCGGTGGCCGACCTGGAGTGGCAGAAAGGATCCTTCAACGTGAAGGGTGACCCTTCGAAGTCCGTCACTATTCAGGACATTGCGATGAAGGCCCATGGTGCCGGTGACCTGCCCGAGGGTATCGAAGGCGGGTTGGAGGCGCAGATCTGCTACAACCCGGAGAATCTCACCTATCCATTCGGGGCCTATATCTGTGTTGCGGATGTCGACCCGGGAACGGCAGAGGTCAAGGTCCGCCGATTCATTGCCGTTGATGACTGCGGCACCCGGATCAACCCGATGATCATTGAGGGTCAAATCCACGGCGGTCTTACCGATGGTGTAGGTATGGCGCTGATGGAGATGATCGCCTTTGACGAGGATGGAAACTGCCTTGGCGCCTCCCTGATGGACTATCTCATTCCGACGGCATTGGAGGTCCCAAATTGGGAGACCGGGCACACGGTGACCCCATCGCCGCATCATCCGATTGGGGCCAAAGGGGTGGGGGAGTCGGCCACGGTGGGTTCGCCCCCGGCGATCGTGAACGCGGTGGTCGACGCGCTCAAGCCATTCGGTATTCGACACGCCGACATGCCGCTCACGCCTTCCCGCGTGTGGGATGCCATGCAGGGACACCCGACACCTTCGGTTTGAGCCGGAGATCACGTGACGCACCGGATGACCGCTCGGGCGACCGAGCTGCTCGCCGAGCGGGTGCCGTTCGTCCATGCGACGGTTGTCCGGGCCCAGTCACCCACCTCAGCTCGAGCGGGCGACGATGCCATCATCTTGTCCGACGGGACAATTGAGGGGTTCGTCGGAGGTCCGTGCGCCGAGGAGTCTGTGCGGGCCGCCGCGCTCGACGTGCTCGGCCGCGGCGAGTCGCTGCTCCTGCGGGTGTTGCCCGACGGCGAAGAGGGGTTTCCCGAACTACCCGGGGCGAAAGTGGTAGTGAACCCCTGCCTCTCCGGCGGCGCGGTGGAGGTCTTCTTGGAGCCGATGGTGCCGCCGCCGGTGCTTTACATCGTTGGCGAAACGCCCATCTGCGACGCGGTGGCCGCCCTGGCCGAGTCGCTCGGGTTCGCCTTCGCCGCCGTGCGGTCGCTCGAGCAAAACCGGCCCGAGGGTGCGGTGGCGCTCATTGTCGCCAGCCACGGTCGTGAGGAGCCGGAGTCCATCAGGGCGGCGCTGGACGCCGATGTCCGCTTCATCGGGCTTGTGGCCAGCCGCCGGCGAGGCGAGGCGGTACTCGATGCCATGGACCTGACGAAGGAGGAACGGGACCGGGTGCACACTCCGGTCGGTCTCGACATCGGGGCGCGTACGGCAGCTGAGGTCGCCCTGTCGATCATGGCCAGCGTGGTGCGTGCCATGCGGATCGAGGGTCTGGTGGCTGCGACCACGCCGGCGCCTCCGCCACCCCGTCAGATGGTTGACCCTGTGTGCGGGATGGCGGTGGTGGTCGGCCCCGACACACCACATCGCACCATCGGCGGGGTGGAGCACTGGTACTGCAGTACAGAGTGCCGGGACCTTTGAGCGCAGCGGGTGGGGTCCTCACGTGTTCGTGACCGGCCTGGTGCTGGCCGCGGGCGCTTCGCGCCGCCTCGGCGAACCCAAGCAGCTCTTGGCGTACCGGGGGACGACGGTGCTCGGCACCACCTTGGACAGGGCCAGAAGTTGCGGCTTCGAGCAGCTGCTGGTCACCGTTGGTGGCGCGTCGGCTGAACTCAGCGACCGCGTCGACTTTCGGGGCTGCCAGGTGGTGGAGAACGAGCAGTACGCCAGCGGATGCTCCTCGTCGATCGGTGCGGCTCTGGGGGTCGTCGACGACCGCGCCGAGGGGATCGTCCTTCTCTTGGGAGACCAGCCAGAGGTCACGACCGGCGCGGTGATGCGCTTGCGTGAGGCTGCGGGGCCTTCTCTTCTGGGAGTGTGCCGGTATGACGACGGCGTGGGTCACCCATTTTGGCTCCGGCGCCAGGTGTTCGATGATCTTCGCGCCCTCCACGGCGACAAGGCGGTGTGGAAACTGCTGGAGTCGGGCCGTTACCCCGTGCACGAGGTAGGGGTTGCCGGGAACGTTCCACTCGATGTCGACACCTGGGAGGACTACCAGGCCTTGCTCGCCGCCGCGAACGCGGGGACCGGCGGATGACGACCGAGAGCTCGTCCTCTGCCGCGGCGCTCCGTCAGCAGCTTGACGAGGTCGACTACCTGGTCGACGAGGGCCTGTCCACCGCGCTGTACCTCGCCTTGGCGCTGGGCCTGCCGTTGCTGCTGGAGGGCGAACCGGGCGTGGGTAAGACGGCGGCGGCGAAGGCCTTGGCCAGTGCCCTGGGAGCTCCCCTGATCAGACTGCAGTGCTATGAGGGGCTGACGGCCGGCGAGGCGCTCTATGAATGGAACTACCAGCGCCAGCTGCTGGCGATCCGCCTGGCCGAGTCACGTGATGAGAAGTTGCGCGATGCGGACCTCTTTACCGAGGAGTTCCTTTTGGAGAGGCCGATCCTGCAGAGCATCCGCTACCAGGGTCCGGTGGTCCCGGTCCTCCTCATTGACGAGATCGACCGGGCCGATGACGAGTTCGAGGCTCTCCTTTTCGAATTTTTGGGGGAAGCGTCGATCACCATTCCCGAGCTCGGCACCTATACCGCGGAACGCCGACCCATGGTCATCCTCACCTCGAATCGCAGTCGAGAGCTCCATGACGCCCTGCGACGCCGCTGCCTGTACCACTGGATCGACTTTCCGGAACCCGCGCGGGCGGCCGAGATACTGCGCCGTACGGTCCCTACGGCCAACGAGGGGCTAATCCTTTCGGCGACCGATTTCGTCGGGCGCATTCGCGACCTCGACCTGGACAAGCCTCCGGGGATGGCCGAGACCATCGACTGGGTATCCGCCCTGACGCTACTCGGCGCGTCCGAGCTGGCCCGAGCCGACATCGTGCTCACTTTGGGGGCGATCACCAAGACCCCTGACGATCGGGACACCGTGGCAGGCGAGCTCGATGCTCTCGGCTACGAGGCGGCCAGATGAAGCCCCCGAGGCGTGCATCACAGAGAGGTAGTGGATGAAAATCGACAACGAATTCACCGTCAGCGTGCCTATTGACCAGGCGTGGGAGGTGTTGACCGACCTGGCCGGAATCGCCCCGTGCTTGCCCGGAGCTCAGCTCACCGGGTCCGAAGGCGACACATACATGGGGAAGATAAAGATCAAGGTCGGTCCGGTGACCTCGGAGTACGCCGGGACCGCCTCCTTCAGCGAGAAAGACGGCGCGGCCTATCGCGCCGTCATCGATGCCAAGGGTCGCGATCCGCGTGGTGCCGGCAATGCGGCCGCCATCATCACGGCGTCGCTTCGACCCGATGGTGCGCGCACTGTGGTCTCGGTTGACACCGATCTGAAGATCTCCGGCAAGATCGCGCAATTCGGCAGTTCGATGATCGCCGAAGTGTCGGAGAAGCTCCTCGGTCAGTTTGTCGATTGCCTGGAAGGCAAATTGGCCACCCAGCTGCCTGCTCCGGAGCCAGAGGCACCGGCCGCGACGACGACCGGAGTACAAGGGCAGGGTGCGACGGTGTCCTCGCCGCCCACTGTGACCCAACCGTCGCCCGAGCCCGCGGCCCTCGACCTGATGCAACTCGCCGGCGGGGCGGTGGCCAAACGGGCGGTCCCGGTGGCGATCGGTGTCGCCGTTGTGGTGGCCGTGGTGATCTATCGCATCGTCCGGTAGCCGGCTTGTCCGGTAGCCGACCCTCGTCCCCCGTGCTGCTCCGGGCCGTCGACCGCGCCGCCTTCGCAGTGTCACTCTCGGCGCGGCTACAACGGGCGGGAGTCTCGGTCGGGTTCACCGGCATGGGTGCATTGGTACGTGCGATGGATGCTGTCCCTCCGGACTCGCGGTCGTCGCTGTACTGGGCGACTCGTATCTGCCTGGTCCAAAGGCAAAGCGACCTCGCCTCGTTCGACGCGGTCTTCGCCGCGGTATTCGACGACAGCGGTGTCGGCGTCGACCCCCATGCCCGCCGCCAGCTCCTCCCGGCTGTGGGGAACGAGGACATACTGGCGTCGATAGCCGGCGCATCCTCCTCCGAGGAGGAGGGAGACGGTCTGCCCTGGGCCACGCTTCCTCGCGTGACATCAACGACGGAGGCAGAGGTGGGTGAATTGGCAGTCCCGGAGAGGCTGCCGAGTGGACTCGAAGGCCTGGGGGATATTCCGTTCGACGAGCTCGACACGGTGCAGCTGGCGCTCCTGAGCGGGTGGCTCGAGTCGGCGCTGGCGAGCTGGCCGACCCGGCGAACACGGCGACAGTCTGCCCACCACGCGGGGCGCCGCACTGCCCTGCGCCCCACTTTGGCCCGGGCTCGCCGGACGGGATGGGAACCGATTGAGCTCGTGCGGACACGGCCCGTGCGGAAGCACCGTCGCGTGGTGATGCTCTGCGACGTGAGCCAGTCGATGCAGAGCTATGCCGCGGCGTACCTTCACCTGATGCGAGCGGTGGCGTTGACCACGGACGCTGAGGTATTCGCCTTTGCCACCACGTTGACGAGACTCACCTCTGTGCTGGTCTACAAGTCACCGCAATTGGCGATGCAACAGGCCACCGAGAAGGTGGCTGATCGGTTCGGTGGCACGCGCATAGCGTCCAACATCCGCGCCCTGCTGGCCTCACGGCACGGAGCAGCGACCCGAGGGGCCATCATGATCGTCGCATCGGACGGATGGGACAGCGACCCACCCGATGAACTGGCGAAGGTCATGGCGAGGCTGCACCGGCGGGCGTACCGGGTGCTGTGGCTGAATCCACGGGCAGCGGCTCCGGACTTCGCCCCTTTGGTGGGAGGATTTGCTGCTGCCTTGCCCTACTGCGACTACGTGCTCCCGGCGCACAACATACGGGCATTGGGCGACGTGGTCGGCGCCATTGTGCGCGCTGGCAGATCGGACGTCTTCAGCTCCAGAGGGTGACGTAGACCGAGGGTCGGAAATGTCCGATGTTGATGCCCGAGCCGCGCAGCATGGCACGGGTCGCCCGAGGGGTGGAGATGAAGCGCGTCAATTCGGCCGCGGCGGGCAGGAGACTGTGCTCGGGCAGGGTCATGGTGCTCCACACCCCGTCTCCTTTCACGCCCGGCCCGGACATCGCCACCAGACGTCTGTTGGCGATGTCGTCAGATACGGCGAACGACAGCGCCAGGCTGACCCCCTTGTTGTGCGTGGTCTCCTCCAGGGCGGCGGCGTGGCTCTGAAAGATCCTCTGGTTCTCCTCGGGCACGTCGTAGCGGCGCAACATGCCGCGTACGACCGTGTCGTCTCCGGCTGCCGAGGGACCCAGAAGCCAGATCTGCTCTCGAAGTTGGGTCGGGCGGGCCTGGACGCCCGCCAAGGGGTGACGGGGCCCGGCCACGACGACGACCTGGTAGTTCAAGAACGGCTTGCTCAGTAGGGAATCGGGTAGTTGACGGGGCTTCGGCCCGATGGCGACGTCCACGGTGCGGGTGGTGAGAAGCGACTCGAATTCGCGCGTGTTGTGGACGCTCAACTCGACGTCGAGATCGGCGGCTCGACTGACGAAGAGCTCGATGAGCCCCGGGGCGCCATGTTCAGCGAACAGGCTGGAGGCGGCTACCCGCAGCAGCCGCTTGCCGCTTCCCGCCTGGCCCACCTCGCGAATGGTGCGTTCCTGCAAGCCGAGCATCTCACCTGCTCGACTGGCCAGCCGCAACCCGCCAGGGGTGAAGGCCAGCCCACTGCCGGTCCGGGCGAAGAGCTGGTCCTCGAGTTCCTTGCGCAGGTGGCCAACGTGCAGCGACACGGCGGCTTCGGTCACGCCCAGTTCGGCCGCCGCCGCCTTCACCGAACCCAGGCGCACCACTGCTGAGAAGGCACGGAGCTGAGTGGGCGTCACGGTCGCGAGCGATCGGGCACCATCAAAAGAGGCGTTGGATTGCGTAGACGCCCCAACGTGTGTGAGGAATGCCGGCAGCTCAATGGGGTGCGCCTCCAGCGAGCAACTCGAGGGCATGGGGCAGGACGTCAGCGACCGCTTCGAACGACTCAATCGCCCCCTTGGGCGACCCGGGGACATTGAGGACGAGGCACTGACCGACTGCACCGGCGACGCCCCGTGAAAGGCGTCCGAGGGGACTGACGGCGCGCATGGCCTCGGCCAGGCCGGGAGCCTCGCGTTCGATGACCGAGCGGGTCGCCTCCGGCGTGAGGTCGGTGGGGGAGAATCCGGTGCCGCCCGTCGTCACCAGCAGTCCGGCGAACGACGAGGAGAGCTCCCGGAGCGCCGCGGCAACCGGCGCCACCCCGTCGGGAACGACCCGTCGTTCGACGACTCGATAGCCGTGGTTGGCCAGCACAAGGGCGAGTTCCTCTCCCGAACGGTCCTGCCGGGTGCCGCGGCTGACGGACTCCGAGACGGTCAGCACCTTGGCGTCGAGTGTCACCCCTGCGAGGTTACCCCTGGTGGCGTGGTCACGAGGCCCACAGGAACATAGGGGCGACCCATGGCCAGGTGCGATAATGGCGAAATGGGCAGGACGTATGAGGTCATCGATCACGACCTGGCCGAATGGCTCGTGGCACAGCCGGTTTTCTTCGTGTCGACGGCTCCTCTCTCGGCCGACGGCCTGGTGAACTGCTCGCCCAAAGGCAATCGGGACGAATTGGTCGTCGTCGATGAGCGGACCGTGGCGTACCTCGACCAGACCGGGAGCGGCGTCGAGACCATTGCCCACCTACGCGAGAACGGTCGGATCGTCATCATGTTCTGTGCTTTTGCCGGGGCTCCGCGCATCGTGCGCCTGCACGGAAGGGGCCGAGTGATTCTGACGGACGACCCGTCCTTTGCGGAACTGACGGGCCGGTTCCCTGGTGGAGAGGGTGTGGGCGTGCGTTCGATCATCGTCGCCGAAGTGAGCCGCATCGCCGATTCGTGCGGGTATGGTGTCCCCTTCATGTCGTTCGAGGGTCACCGACCAACCATGGACCAGTGGTCGAACAGAAAAGGCCCGGAGGGCATCCGGAGGTACTGGGCTGAAGCCAATACCAAGAGCATCGATCAGCTTGACGGGCTCGCCACCGACTCAACCCGGCCAGGACCTCCTCAAGCAAACGGCGCAGAGCACTAGGCTCGCCCAAGTGATAGAGGAACTCCCATGGTCCTGATCTCTGTAGAAGTCAACGGCACCAGGCGCCAGCACGAGGTCGAGCCGAGGCTGCTGCTCGTGCAGTACCTTCGAGAGACTCTTGGCCTCACGGGTACGAATATCGGATGCGATACCAGCTCGTGCGGGGCATGCACCGTTTTGCTCAATGGCGAGTCGGTCAAGTCGTGCACGCTGTTGGCAGCCCAGGCCGATGAGACCGAGGTCGTGACGATCGAAGGTCTCGGCGGTCCCGACGGTACGTTGCACCCGGTGCAGGAGGCTTTCCGCGAGCATCACGCGCTGCAGTGCGGTTATTGCACTCCGGGGATGGTAATGGCGGCCGTCTCGCTTCTGGCCGAGGAGGAGCACCTCGATGAGAGGGGAGTGCGAGAAGGCCTTGAAGGCAACCTCTGCCGCTGTACGGGCTATCACAACATCGTGAAGGCGGTTCTGGCGTGTGCCGCCGATCGTGAGACGCTGACCGGGTCGAGCTCATGATCCCTGCTGCGTTTGATTACGCACGGGCGGGTTCCGTGGAAGAAGCAGTCGCCTTGCTGGTCGAGCACGGCGACGAGGCCAAGTTGGTTGCCGGCGGCCATTCGCTTGTGCCACTGATGAAGCTGCGACTTGCCACCCCTTCGGTGCTCATCGACATCGGTAGGGTTCCGGGCCTTTCGTACATCGAGGAACGTGGTGATGAGATCTCCATCGGCGCCCTGGCGCGCCATCACGACCTCGAGACGTCGGTGTTGCTAAAGGAGCAGGTCCCCTTGCTCGCGTACACCGCACACCAGGTTGGTGATCCCCAGGTGCGTCACCGGGGCACGATCGGTGGCACGCTGGCCCACGGTGATCCGGCATCGGATCTTCCCGCCGCCGTCCTGGCCTTGGGGGGCACGCTGGTGGCGCAGGGGCCCAACGGGCGAAGGGAGATCGCCGCGCTCGATTTCTTCCAAGGATTCCTCGAGACGACACTTGCCGTGGACGAGGTGCTGGTCGAGATACGGGTGCCGAAGGTGGCCGGTGCCGGATGGTCGTTCCAGAAGTTCAACCGCCGAGCCCAGGATTGGGCGATCGTCGGCGTGGCCGCGGTCCTCAACGGCACGACCGGAATCGCACTCGTCAACATGGGATCCACCCCCCTACGAGCGACGGCGGTAGAAGAGGCGGTGCGCCACGGTGCGTCCGCTGCGGACGCCGCGACGGCTGCCGACCAGGGTACCGATCCGCCGAGTGACATCAATGCCTCCTCGGAATACCGCCGGCATCTCGCCACCGTGCTGGTTCGTCGAGCACTCGAGGAGGCCAGCTCATGACACTGGGTGCCGGCACCTTCTCCGGCAAGCCGGTACGGCGGGTCGAAGACCTCAATCTCCTGCGCGGGGCGGGTACCTACGTCGACAACTTGAAGATTGAGGGCATGCTCACGCTGTACTTCGTACGCTCACCGATCGCTCACGCGACGATCCGATCGATCGACGTCAAGGCGGCCCGAGAAATGCCGGGAGTCGTCGGCGTCTACAGCGCGGCTGATTTCGACTTCCCTGATGTACCTGGGATAATGATGCTGCATCCAGCGGCGGTCCGGCCCTCACTCGCCAAGGGACGCGTCAATTTCGTCGGGGACCCTGTGGTGGTCGTGGTGGCTGAATCGCGAGCCTTGGCCATGGATGCGGCCGAGTTGGTTGAGATCGACTACGAGCCCCTCGGGGCGGTCATCGACATGGAGGATGCACTCGCACCTGATTCGTCGGTCCAGTTGGAAGGGATCGGCAGCAACGTCATAATCGGGTTGCGCTCCGGCAGCGACGACCCGCTTGCCGGCGCAGATGTCGTCGTGCGGGGTCGCTTCGAAAACCAACGACTGGCCGCGGTACCCATGGAGGGGAGTGCGATCGCGGTCGATCCGACCGGAACTGATTTCGACCTCACCGTGCACCTCGCCTGCCAGATGCCGCACATGGTGCGAGGGGTCTTTTCCGCGCTGTTGGGCATGGAGCCGGAACGAATGCGCGTCATCGCGCCGAACGTCGGTGGTTCTTTCGGCGCCAAGCACCTGTCTGCCGAGGGGGTCGTGGCGGGCAAGCTGGCCCTGGAGCTCGGCCGACCGCTCAAGTGGGTCGAGACCCGCTCTGAGAACATGGTCGCCTTGTCGCACGGCCGTGGCCAGGTGCAGTACGTGGAATTGGGTCTCAGGCGCGATGGTGCGTTCGTGGGGATGCGTTGTCGGATGATCGGGGATGCGGGAGCGTACGGCGGGTGGGGCGGGATCCTCGTGCTGGGTCAGACGAAGATCATGGCCCAAGGCGTGTACCACATTCCCAAAATCGCATTCGACGTGGCGATCGTCGTCACCAACACCACGCCGATAGGTGCCTACCGCGGGGCGGGTCGTCCCGAGGCATCCGCCTTCCTCGAGCGCATCGTTGACATGGCGGCCGATGAGCTCGAGATCGACCCGGCCGAGATACGCCGCAAGAACTTCATCCAATCCGAGGAATTCCCGTTGACCACGGTCATGGGCGCCGACTACGACAGCGGCGACTACGAGGGCGCGCTGAACGAGGCGTTGCGTATCGCCGACTACGCCGCTCTTCGTCGCGAGCAGGCCGATCGGCGCCAGCGCGGCGATCGTATGCAGTTGGGGATCGGGGTGTCGTGTTATGTCGAAGTGACGGGCGGCGGAGGGGAGTTCGCCGAGGCCGAGGTGCACGACGACGGGATGATCACGGTCAAGGCCGGCACCTCCGCCCACGGCCAGGGCCATGCCACCACGTTCTCGCAGATCGCGGCCGATCAATTCGGCGTGCCGATGGAGCAGATCCGTTACGTGCAGTCGGACACGGCTCTCGTCGCCCGCGGTAGTGGGACCGGGGGCTCTCGATCCATCCAGCTCGGGGGGACCGCTGTGCTCCAGACGTCGAAGCTGGTGGTCGAGCGAGCCAAGGCGCTGGTGGCCGAAGTGCTCGAAGCGTCACCGGAGGACATCGTCGTGACCGGTGACGGCCGGTTGGGTGTCGCGGGTGTGCCGAGCAAGGCGCTCGAATGGGGCGAAGTCTCGCGTCTGGCCTCGGAGCGAGGTGAGCCACTCCTCGTGCAACACGACACCGCCAAGGCGGGTTCCTCCTTTCCCTTCGGCGCCCACGTCTCCGTCGTAGAAGTCGACACCGAGACCGGATCTGTGGTGCCGATCCAGCATTTTGCGGTCGACGACTGTGGTGTGATCGTCAATCCGTTGCTTGTCGATGGTCAGGTGCATGGCGGCCTTGCATCGGGTATCGCGCAGGCGCTCTGGGAGCAGGTCCTTTACGACGACGACGGCAATCCGATCACGTCCACCCTGGCGGAGTACGCCATCCCCAGTGCTGCGGAGCTGCCGTCGTTCACCACTGCCCACACCGAGACGCCGTCGCCGACAAACGAGCTCGGGGCCAAAGGGATCGGCGAGTCCGCCACCGTGGGATCCACCCCCGCCGTGCAGAATGCAGTAGTCGACGCGGTCAGTCACCTCGGTGTCCGGCACATCGACATGCCCTGCACCCCCGAGCGGGTCTGGCGAGCCATTCGCGACGCGCGCGCGGGTACGTTGCCCGATCCATGGCGGGAGCCGCCGAGCGAAATGGCGGCGTTTCCCGGGGAAGATGCCGCGGGCGAAGAACTCGAACGCGGAGCCGAGAGCGTCAATCTTTGACAGCCCGAGCCCGTGTCGGTTTGTTGCTCCGGGGCACGAGCCGGGTACGCCGCGCTGCCGTTCGAGGTGACATTGCGGGCAGGGGACAGTGAGCGGACCCTTTGCCCCTCCAGAGGCACCCGACGATGTGCGGCGCGCGCTCGAAGGGCACGGATACCTCGCCGACGACGGTCTGGCCACGGCGATCTTTCTGGCCATGGTGCTCCGTCGTCCGCTTTTCCTGGAAGGAGAACCCGGCGGCGGGAAGACCGAGGTGGCGAACGCTCTGTCCAGATGGACCGGCGGGGAGCTGGTTCGTCTCCAGTGCTACGAGGGGATTGACGTGAGCCAGGCGGTCTATGAGTGGGACTTTGCCCGACAGCTCCTCCATCTCCGGGCCGCCGAACTCCGCGGCCCGGCAGCCGGGGGGGTCGAAGACGTCCGTACCGTAGAGGACGAGTTGTTCTCCGAACGGTTCCTGGTCCGCCGTCCGCTCCTGCGTGCCATCATGCCTTCGCCGGAACGCCTCGCTCCGCCCGTGCTGATCATCGACGAAATCGACCGGGCCGACGACGAATTCGAGGCATTTCTCCTCGAGGTCCTGGCCGACTACTCGGTAACGGTCCCCGAGCTCGGGACGTTCCGAGCCCAGGTGCCGCCACTCGTCGTGCTGACGTCGAATCGCACCCGTGACGTGCACGACGCCCTCAAGCGGCGATGTCTCTACCACTGGGTCGAGCATCCGGACTTCGAACGCGAGGTGGCCATCGTGCGCCTCAAGGCGCCCGAAGCTGATGAACGGTTGGCCCGCCAGGTCACTGCGGCGGTGCAGGCGGTCCGAGGAATGGGTCTGTACAAGGCGCCCGGTGTGGCCGAGACCATCGACTGGGCCCAGGCCCTGGCCGCGCTGGGCCACAGGCAATTGGACGAGACGGCGGTCGAGCGCACCCTCGGGAGCATCCTCAAATATCGCGAGGACATCGAGCGGGTCTCGGGTGGCGACCTCGCCAGGCTGGTCGAAGAGGCCAGGCTACGTGGCTGAACGTCAGGATGCTTCGACAATCAGCCTCTTCGTTGCATTCCCCCGACGTCTTCGCCGCGCCGGCGTGGCCGTTCCCGTCGACAACGTGGTGCAGTACGTTCGCGCCATCGAGGCTGTGGGGATCGACCGTCGCGACCCGGTGTACTGGGCGGGGAGGACCGTTCTGATCCACCGGCAGGAGGACGTCGGTACCTATGACCGGATCTTCGAGTCGTTCTGGCGGGGTGACCCGGAAGGGTCTGATTTGCCACCTTCGTCACCTGCGCTTTCATTCGACGAGGAGGGTGAGGACGCAGTCGATCCACCGTCGAGTGATGGCGAACGTCCCCGGCGTCTGGCATTGGTCAGCTACAGCGACGTCGACCAGCTCCGGCGCAAGGACTTCGCAGCGTGCACCCCTGAGGAGCTCGAGGAGATCTCGCGCCTCCTTCGCGAGACACGCGTGAGGGCGACGCAGCGCTCCCGGAGAATGCGTAGTTCTCGACGCGACCATGGACGTCACGACACACGGGCGACCATGCGGCAAACGTTGCGATCGGGTGGCGAGGTTCTCCGCCTCATGCACCGGGAACCCACGTCGCGCCCGCGTCGGGTGGTGCTCCTGTGCGATGTGAGCGGATCAATGGAGCCGTACGCCCGTGCTCTCCTGCAGTTTCTCCACGTCGCCGTAGCCGGCCAGGTCCGCGTCGAAGCGTTCGCCGTCGGAACCCGGCTCACCCGTCTTACCCGTCAGCTGTCGTCGCGGGACGCCGATAGCGCCTTGCGCCAGGCTATTGAGCGGGTGTTGGACTGGTCGGGGGGAACGCGGCTCGGAGAGGGAATCGGCAGTTTCAATGATCGTTTCGGGATACCTGGTATGGCCCGGGGTGCGATCGTGGTGATCCTGTCCGACGGTTTGGACCGGGGAGACCCCGCAGTTTTGGCGGGGGAGATGGCTCGCCTCCATCGGGTGGCCCATCAAACGATATGGGTCAACCCG
Organism: Acidimicrobiales bacterium; assembly: GCA_049513455.1. Lineage (GTDB taxonomy): Bacteria > Actinomycetota > Acidimicrobiia > Acidimicrobiales > RAAP-2 > Bog-473. The sequence goes on along the minus strand of JBEKWB010000007.1, from coordinate 72,786 downwards.
CTGAAGGCGTCCGTGGGGTATGAACCGCTGGCGCGGGGGATGGCGGCTGCTCTTCCCTATATCGATCAGTTCGTCGAAGGCCATTCCGCCGCCTCGCTCGAGGCGCTGGTGGGAGTGATCGCGTGACGAGTGCCTCCGGTGTGTCCCAATGACCGTTGCCGCCGTGGTTCTGGCCGCTGGCGGAGGCACGCGCTTCGGCGGTCCAGGACACAAGCTGCTCGCAGAGTTCCGTGGCCGCCCGCTCGTATGGTGGGCCCTGACGGCCGCCGCCGCCGCCCGTCTCGATGAGGTGGCCGTGATCGTCGGAGCGGTGGACCTGGGAGTGGTCGTGCCTGAGGGGGTGAGCGTGATCGAGAACCCTGATTGGGCAAGCGGGCAGGCTTCTTCCCTGCACAGAGCAGTGTCATGGGCCATTGAGCGTCAGCATGAGGCCGTGGTCGTGGGGTTGGGGGACCAACCGCTCGTCCCATCGGCGGCCTGGGCTGCGGTGGCGGCCTCGGCGAGCCCCGTCGCCGTAGCCACCTTCGACGGTGAGCGCCGGCCTCCCGTCAGGTTGGCCCGCTCGGTGTGGTCTCTCCTGCCAACGGAAGGGGACGAAGGAGCCCGAGTGCTCATGAAGGGTCGACCCGATCTGGTGTGCGAGGTACCTTGCGAGGGCCAGCCTGTAGATATCGACAACGAGGAGGATCTGTCCCGATGGAACTGAAGAATGAATTTCACGTTTCGGTACCGATCGATGTTGCATGGGCGGTGCTTACCGATCTTGAGCGGGTGGCGCCGTGCATGCCTGGTGCCGAACTCCAAGAGGTCGAAGGCGATGAGTATCGAGGAATCGTGAAAGTCAAGGTGGGACCGATCACCGCGCAGTACAAGGGGATTGCCCGATTTGCCGAGAAGGACGACGATCAACATCGAGCGGTGCTGCTGGCCGAAGGGCGTGACACGCGGGGCCAGGGCAATGCATCGGCCACGGTCACTGCACTAGCCATCCCCGACAACGACGGCACGACCGTCTCCATCGTGACCGAGCTCACCATCACGGGGAAGGTGGCCCAGTTCGGTCGCAGCGTCATGGCCGATGTCAGCGCCAAGATGCTGGGGGAGTTCGCCGACCGGCTTGAGGCGGATGTCCTGTCTCAGGGCTCGGGGTCGGAACCGAGCGAACCAATTGCCCCGTCCGCGAGCGAGAGCACGGTGACCGCTGAAGGATCGGATGCACCGTCCGTCCGGACAATCCGTTCGACGCCGGCCGAACCCGTCGATCTCCTCGGCACCGCCGGGCCCTCCATTCTGAAACGAGTAGCGCCGCTCGTCGCGATAGTGAGCCTGGTGCTTCTTTGGTGGCGTCGGCACCGCCGCCGACAAGCATCGCATTGACCGGCCCCGTGCCGGATCGGCCGACGATTGGATCGGATATTCGACGCGGCTCCCTCGCTGTGGAAAGACTGTGCCCAAGTCGACGCGTGGCTGAGTTGGGACCCGCAGCCGCAAACGGACAGTTCACGGATTGCTGTGTCGATTGGCGATCAGAAGGTGGGATGGCCTTTCCTCAAGGCCACACTCCACCGCCGAGGCCAGTCTCCCCGCTACGTCGTCGAAATCCCAGCGCCGAGGGGGTAGGCCTGAAGGCGTAACTCACTAGGACGAACCAGTGATGACGGGACGCCGACGGAGGTTCAGCCTCTCGGCGACCGGCCAATTCACATCCCACACGGCGCCGACGCGCTGAAGAAGCGAGATGAGCCGTGCTGTGGAGTCGAGTTGGTGCCGATCCACGCCATGGCGGGCGAGGGTAGGGCACGAATGGTGGAGGTTGTGCCAGTTTTCCCCCATAGCCAGGAGCGCCAGTGGAGCGAAGTTCGTCGCCCGGTCTTCAGCTCTCGTAATGAAGGGTCGGCGTCCCCACAGATGACAGACCGAATTCACGGAGAAGGTGGCATGGTGGAGTACGAACACGCGCACGAGCCCGCCCCAGATCAACCCGCCCAAGGCCCCCTCCCAGGTCCGGGTGAGTGCCCATCCGATGAGCATGGGCAGACCCAATGAAACGACGCCAAGTAGGGGAAAGAGGCGACTAATAGCAACGAGGTCTTTGTCTTTGACCAGATCGGGTGCCCATCTCTCTTCCTCGGTCTGCTGGGCCTGGAAGAGCCATCCCACGTGCGCATGCAGGGCGCCGCGTATCTGGTTCCACGTGCCGTCCCCATATTCGTAGGGCGAGTGAGGATCGCCCTTTTTGTCCGTGTAGGCGTGGTGGCGGCGATGATTGGCCACCCAACTGATCACGCTGCCCTCCATCCCGAGAGATCCGGCCACGGCAAGCGTGATCTTCACCCATCGTGCCGCTTTGAAGGAACGGTGGGTGAACATGCGATGGAAGCCGGCGGTCAGACCGTGTCCACTCACAGCGTAGAAGCCGACCGCAAGGATCACGTCCAACAAGGTAATTCTGGGGCTGATCACTCCAAGGGCGGCGGCCACGACACCTAACAAGGGAGCGACGACGAGGATCGTGGTCACCACCTGCTGCTTCTTCCGACCAGAGTGCGCCGCGAGCGGGTTTGCGGCCCGGGTGGTCGCCGAAATGCCGTCTTCTTCAGGTGGGCCCTCACCACTGAAGGGGGTCTGAAGCGCAGCTTCGCGCTCGGTACTCAATATGGTCACTTGGTCACCTCGGTGAACTGAAGGAGCCGCCGAGTTCTGAGGCGCCTAGGAACGCCCTGACAGGTGCCCTGCCTCTCATTGTACTCCGTCGCAGGCAACTGCGGTGGGCGCGAATGGGTGGAATTTCGCCCCGGTCCACGAACATCCGCCGGCGGCTTCGCACACCCGTCACGAGGTTGTCACGGTGCCCTCACCTGCGGATCCGTCCTGAAGAAGGTCTGTGAACTTCAAAATGCCTGTGCGACCAGTCGCGGGGCCCGATGGGTCTTTCCGACGCGCACGTGAAGAGCAATGGCGCCACTTGTGATCGCGGCCCAACCACACCAGACGGAGGCGAATCCGTCGACCGTGAGCCAGGCGATGACGCCCACGGCGACCAGGTTGATGATGCCGAAGATCACGACACGGCGGCGGGTGGACAGGAGCAACGTGCCGCAGATGGCAGTGACGTAGAGGACGATGATGAGCGCTCCATGGTTGAGATCGATGGAATACGCCAGATGGTACGGACGCAGCTCCACATAAACCGGACCGTGCAGCATCGCTGCAAATAGGATGCTCGAAACGGCGAGACCCAGTGCAACAAGCGGTGCCATGATGAACTGCCGCCGTCGTGATGGCTCATTGATCACCACGGCGAGGGGTACGAAGACGGGCAGAACGACAAAGGCGATCAGGAGGTACGCCCAGAGGGCGACCCTCTCGACTTCGTGCGGCTCATGCCCCTGCAACCCAAACCAGACGAACGCCTCGATGATCTGATGGGCGCCGAGAAGGAGCGGCAACGTGGCCAATGCGACATGGCCGTGACGCTTTTGGGCATTGTGAACTGCAGCCACGCCGATTGCGCTGATCGCGACGCCGCCAACCAGATCCGCTTGCGGCGAAAAGCACATGTCGACACAGCCTACGACGAATACGTCCGGAGCGGAGCTACTTCCTATGGTCCTACGAGGATATTCCTGACGAATTGACGGATCCACAAGGGGGAATGGGATGACGACGCCCCGTGACCTCGATGTACCCCGCCCGGAGCATTTGGCCTGACTTCTGAGCCTGAAACGGCTTCTATTGCGTTGATCCGGCCTTGCCTGGTGCCGGTTCTTCCGTAGCGAATATTCGGGATCTGATGAGAAAGTGCTTGTTATCGCCGGCCGGAAGTGAGAACCCTTCGGGATCGCCCTCGCCGACATCGAGGACGAGCTGGGTGTGCTTCCACGCCTTGTACTGGCGATGGTCGATGTAGAACGGGAAGCCACCGACATGTCCCAAGAGGACGTCGTGGTCGCTGACGACGAACTCCCCCTCGGTGAAGCAGATCGGCATACTGCCGTCGCAGCAGCCACCCGACTGGAAGAACATGACCGGTCCGCGCTCACGGACCAGGGCCTCGATGGCCGCGCGCGCGGCGGGGGTCGCGATCACGCCCGGCGCTGTCGTCGACCGGTCCACCACGGCATCCTCCGATCTAGAAGAAGCCGAGCGGCTTGGTGCTATAGCTCACCAGCAGGTTCTTGGTCTGGGAGTAGTGCTCCAGCATCATCTGGTGGTTCTCCCGGCCGACACCGGAGATCTTGTAGCCCCCGAAAGCGGCACCGGCAGGGTAGAGGTGGTAACAGTTGGTCCACACCCGTCCGGCCTTGATGGCCCGGCCCATCCGGTAGGCGAGGTTGCCGTTGCGGGTCCACACGCCGGCGCCGAGGCCATAGAGCGTGTCATTCGCGATCCTGACGGCGTCTGCCTCGTCGGTGAAGGTGGTAACGGCGAGTACCGGCCCGAAGATCTCCTCTTGAAAGACCCTCATGTCGTTGTGACCCTTGAGCACGGTCGGTTCGAAGTAGTAACCACCTTCGAGATCGCCACCCAAATGAGTCCGTTCCCCGCCGATGAGCACCTCGGCGCCCTCTTGGCGGCCGATGTCGACGTAGGAGGCGATCTTCTCGATTTGCTGGGTTGAGACTTGGGGTCCGATCATGGTGGCCGGGTCCAGGGGGTTGCCTTGGCGGATCTTTCCGATCCGGTCCAGGCAGCGGTCCATGAACCGGTCGTAGATGGACTCGTGGACGAGTGCCCTCGATGGGCAGGTGCAGACCTCACCTTTGTTGAAGGCATAGAGGACCAGGCCTTCGATGGCCTTGTCCAGGAATTCGTCGTCTTGGTCCATGACGTCGGCGAAGAAGATATTGGGGGATTTGCCGCCAAGCTCGACCGTGGAGGGGATGAGGTTTTGGGCTGCGTACTGCATAATCAGCCGGCCCGTGGTGGTCTCGCCGGTGAAGCCGATCTTGGCGATGCGGGGGCTCGACGCCAGGGCCTTGCCGATCTCTCCTCCGGGACCCGTGATGATGTTGATCACGCCCGGTGGCACGATGTCCTGAATAACTTCGGCCAGCTTGAGGATCGACCACGGGGTGGGGGAGGCCGGCTTGACCACGGTGCAGTTCCCCGCGGCGAGGGCGGGGGCGATCTTCCAGGCCGCCATCAGCAGCGGAAAGTTGAACGGGATGATCTGGCCGACCACGCCGAGCGGCTCGTGGAAGTGGTAGGCGACGGTGTCCTTGTCGATCTCGGTTGAGCGACCTTCGAGGGAGCGGGTAGCCCCGGCGAAGTAGCGAAAGTGGTCTACGGCGAGGGGGATGTCGGCGGCCAGGGTCTCGCGCACCGGCTTGCCGTTCTCCCATGTCTCGGCCACGGCCAGCATTTCGAGGTTGGCCTCGATGGCGTCGGCGATGGCGTTGAGGACGGCGGCCCGCTCGGTCAGCGAGGCCTCGCCCCAGGCGTCCTTGGCCGCATGAGCGGCGTCAAGGGCCAGCTCCACATCTTCGACAGTCGAACGGGCGACTTCACAAAAGGGCTTGCCGTTTACCGGACTCACATTGGCCATGTACTGACCCTTGACCGGTGCCACCCACTTACCCCCGATGAAGTTGTCGTAACGGGGCTTGACCTCCACCACGCTGCCCGGTTGCCCAGGGGCCACAAACGCCTCGCTCGAGGTCGGGGTTGTCGGGGTTGTCGGTTCTGCGGTCAGGGTCACGGCTGCCTCCTTGGCGCGGATCGGAACGCGGTAACGATGACTGGCTCGGGGCCGCCGATCCGGCCCACGTGGACAAACGGCGTCATCGTCTGAGTCAAACGTATGGTCGTCGAGGCAATGCAGGTAGGGCCGAAGGTCCCACGAATCACACTTGATGTTTGTCGTCGAATGAACCCGACCAAACACGATAGATTTTCTTCGAGCTATCTCAGCTCTACCATGGTTATTGCAAGGCAACGGGAGATTGATTGTTATGGACCAAGATCCGGACCGGGCGAAGTGGAGTGTCACAGAATGGCACGGCAAGATGCTCGTGGATAGCAACGGCGAAAAGATCGGAAAGCTGCAGGATGTCTACGTCGATGTCGAGACCGATGAGCCGCAGTTCGCGACGGTGAAAGAAGGTTTCATCGGCCGTCACCTGACCTTCGTTCCTCTGGGTGGAATACACATCGGTCCCGATGAGCTGCAAGTCCAGGTGACCAAGGAACAGGTGCGGTCTGCGCCCGAAATCGAAATGCATGGCGAAGAGCTGTCTCAGGCAGAGGAGTCAACGCTCTACCACCATTTCGAAATGAACTACACGCCGATCACCACTGAGAGCGGCCGTCGGCTGGCTCGTCGCTAGACCAGATCGGCTCCCACGCCGCGGGCGGCGCGCCGGTTGACGGTCACGAACCGCTCAATCAGAAAGCGGCACCCGCCAGGTCAGGACGGTGCCACCCCTCGGTGCGCCCGCTATGTCGAACTGCCCCTTCAGCTTCTCGGCCCGGCGACGCAGGTTGGTGAGCCCCATGCCGCCCTCCCGACCCTCGCCGCTGAAGCCCCGGCCATTGTCGGTGACCTGTAGTTGACAGTCTCCATCGCTCGCACTCAGTGAAATGGTGGCCTTCGTGGCGTTGGCGTGTCGTTCGATGTTGGTCACCGCCTCACGGATGGTCGCCATCAGATGCTCTGCCACTCCATCGGAGATGGCGGTGTTGACGGCCCCATCGAATGAGATGTCCAGCTCGAAGCCCACGGTGTAACGGAGTTCGCCGACGAGAGCGAGAATGTCGTCCCGGACGCCCCGACTTGACCCGCCCATTCCCAGGGCGTAAATCGTGGCGCGCACCTCGGTGATGATCCCATCGGCCTCGTTCACCTGCTTTTGCAGCCCTTCAGCGATGTCAGGGGAAGCCCGGACAGCCAGGCTTTGGAGGGCAAGCCCCATGCCGAAGAGCCGCTGGATCACATGATCGTGCAAATCACGAGCCAACCGATCCCGGTCTTCGTAGACGGCGGCCACCTGGACCTGTTGATGGAGTCGCGCATTCTCGATGGCGACGCCGGCGGCCAGGGCGAGTGCTTCGACGAGAGCGACATCGTCCTCGGTGAACTCGGACCAGCCGATCTTGTCGGTCAGGTAGAGGTTGCCATAGACCTCGTCACGCACCTTGACCGGCACCCCGAGGAACGACGTCATGGGGGGATGGTTGGGCGGGAAACCGAAGCTATCGGGATCCTCGCTCAAACGGGCCAGGCGCAAGGGGCCTGGATCGGCGATCAGCAGCCCCAGCACGCCTTTCCCCGTCGGTAACGGGCCGATCCCGGCAATTTGATCGGGTTCGATGCCGATCGTGACGAACTCCTCCAGTGCCGTTTTGTCGTCGTTGAGCACACCCAGGGCGCCGTACCGAGCGCCGGTCATCGAACACGCTTCTTCGATCACATGGCTCAAAAGAGCTGGGAGTTCGAGGTCCTTCTCGATAAGCAGGACGGCTTCGAGAACCCGGCGGAGCTTGCTGGGGTCCTCAATCGAATGGTACGGCACGGACCTCTCCATATGTCACTTGGGGGGAAACCTGCACTTTGCCGTACCAACCCTCCCTGACCCTTCTTTTCAAGGTCGTTTAATTCTTAGCAGCAATGTGAGAACAAGGCCATCCCAAAATGACCTACTCGGTCCGCAGCAGCAGTGCCGCCGGCGTGCGGGCCGCGATGCGTCCCGGGAGGGCGGCAACCAGGTTGCCGAGCACCAGGGCACCGAGCGCGATCGCCACGATCGCCAGGGCGGGTACGGTCGGGCTGGGCACGACGTAGATGTTAGTGCTGAAGAGGTCCCACAGGAACCTTCCGGCGACGATCCCGAGCGGGACCCCGACCACGAGCCCGATCACCACGGCGATGCCGGATTGCCAGGCCACGCTCGCCCCCAGCTGGCGGCCCGTGAAGCCGAGCGTCCGCAGCATCGCCATGGAGCGGCGGCGGCGCCGGACCGAGGCGACGAGGGTGAGGCCCAGGGCGGTCACCGCGCCCGCTGTCAACCCGAGGCCGAGGATCAGCGGGGTGGCACCCATCGATCGGTAGTTGACGATCTCGGCCGGCCGTTGCACTCCGTACACCTGGCTGGGGTAGTTCTCCGGGGTCGACAACTTCGCCGCGATGCGGTTCAGCGACCGGAGCGCGGTCTTGGCGTCCGCGCCGGGTTTGAGGCGCACGAGCTCGGCGTTGGGGCCGGGCGGGGAGAGGTTGAACTGGTTGCGCACCGATGCGGGGAGGAGCTGGTAGGGCACGACCGCTCCCGTCCCCATGGACGCGTGGCCGGTCACGCCGGCGACTCCCACCGCGGGCATGGTGGCGGTGCCGACGATGCGGAGGAGGTGCGGGGTCGCCGTCCCGTAGCGCACCGTGACGGTGTCCCCGACCGACTTGTGGATCTGGGCCAGCGTGCCTGGACCGAGCACGATCTCGCCCGGCCGGTCGGAACCGTGGCCGGTCAGGATCGGTGGCGCCACGGATGCACCGGGTGACCCACCGAGGACGGGCACCGTCAGTCCGTCGATCTGCAGGTTGCCGAACCAGTACCCGGACCAGGCCGCCACGCTCGGATCGTGGTCGAGCAGCGCCGCCGATTGCGTGGCCGGGATGTCGCCGGGCCCGCCCCCGGCGATCAGGGCATAGTTCCAGTTCCATCCGTAGAGGCGGGGGTGCGACACCAGGGAGCTGAGGCTGGAGCCGAAGACCACGGTGGCGATGATGACCACTACGGCCAGGGTCGCACCGAGGATCGCTGAGCGCACTGGCACGGCCTCGTTTTCCGCCCCCGGCTCGAGCGCGAAGCGGATGCCGGTGACCGCCGAAATGGGCAGGCCGCCCGTGGACGCGGCGCCTTCTATGCGCAAGGGTGCTCGGGGACGGCGACCCGTCTCGGCACGTTGCGGCGCCCGCTGCACGGCGAGCACGATCGCCACGGAGCCCAGCACCACGACGAGCACCGCCACGCCGAGGCCGAGCACAGGCCAGTCGAAGGCGACTCCGGCGTGGGGATAGTAGGGACGTACCGGGCCCAGCGGTGCCAGCAGGGAGAGCGCGACGGTGACGGCGACGGCCAGCAGCGCGCCCACCACGACGGCGCCCATCATCCCGAGGAGCCCGTCGGCCGCGGTCATGGCCGGGTCGGCGCCGAGGGCGCGCAGGGTGCGCTCCTCCTGAGCCCAGAAACCCAGTTGCCGGCCGATCACCTGACCCGCGATGAGGATCGCGGCCAGTCTGCCCGAGGGTCGCACGGGGGCCAAGGTGGCTACCCCCACCGCCGCGGCGTCGTACCACCACTACACCGGCGGGCTCCCCGTGCCCTGGGTAGAACCCGGGTGAAGGGGACCCAGAAATCCGAGAGGAGTGTTAAGGACGACGCAGGGATGAGAGAGCACGGAGCGACAGCGCAGTGAGCCATCCGAGCCCGGATGCAACGGAGATGCGCTGGAAGACCCCTCCCTTTCCAGCAAGGCCCGACTCGCGGCCGAAGGACGCACCGAACAGCACGAAGCTGCCGACCATTGCGACGCTCGATCCGGCCGAGAGACACGCCCAGCGGTAGTCCCTGCGCCGTGCGGCAACGACCGCGCTGGCCAGACCGGCTATGGGTATGCCGGCGAAGATCGGGACCGCGCAGAGGTTGTGAAGTCTGCCCTCACGAGTCGGCGTTGCGGGCCCGGAATCGCCGGACCCGTCTTCGCCGGGTGTCACCGGAGGGAAACCGCCCACCGGATCGGTGACGAACACGCCGGAACCGATCAGACCAATGCCGGCAGCCGCGACCAACGCCGGAACCACACGAGGACCGACGCTACGGCGGGGGCACCGGCCCAGACCCAGGGCAGCACAGGAATACAGCACGCCGGCCAGAACGAAGTTCGCCCGCTGCTGCCATCCGTTTCCACCAGCCGCGAGCGAACTCACCGCGTGTCGACGCCAGTCGTACCCCGACCGTCTCGCGCCGATCGCCGTGAAGGCAATGACGAACAGCGGTCCGGCCAAAACTCCGCACCCGACCTGAGCCACAAGCTCGGGCCGCGCGCGCGTCGTCATCCCCACTCGATACACGCTATTGCGGCATACGGGGCAGCGGTGTAGTTCGGTGCTGTGGACACGCAGTTCCTCTCGCGCCGGCAAAAGTACCTGGTCAGGTGTAGTCGAGCGAGTTGCTGCCTGGTCCCCTTCCGTCTCGGCCGGATGGCCGTGGTCGGCGGTCTCGGATGGGCGGCCACATGGGGGTTCCCGATGACCGCTCCATTCTCATAGGGTCGGTGGGCGACCACGTCGTGCAAAGCGGAGACTGCGAAATGCGAGTGTTGGTGTTGGGAGCCGGATTCGGCGGCTTGGAGCTGACGACGAGACTCTCCGAGGAGTTCGGGAACGACGTCGAGGTCGTGCTGATCGACCAGGCCGACGGCTTCGTCTTCGGTTTCTCCAAGCTCGACGTCATGTTTGGGCGCACCGGAGCCGAAGCGGTGCACCACCCATACCGTGACCTCGTCAAGCCCGGCGTGCGCTTCGTCCAGACCACTATCCGAGCCATCGACCCGACGGCTCTTCGCGTCCAGACCGATGCCGGTGACTTCGAATCCGACCTGGTGGTCGTCGCGCTGGGCGCCGACCTGGACCCCGGTGCAACGCCGGGACTCGTCGAGGCAGGACACGAGTTCTACACGGTCGGGGGCGCCTTCGCCCTGCGTGACGTGTTAGCCGGCTTCGAGGGTGGACGAGTCGTCGTCGGCGTGACCTCCACTCCGTTCAAGTGCCCGCCCGCTCCCAGTGAGACCGCTCTGCTGCTGCACGAGTACCTGTCGGCGCGTGGTCTCCGGGATCGATCTGAGATATCTCTCGTCATGCCATTGCCGGTGCCGATCCCGCCGTCGCCAGCGGCGTCGGAGGCGCTGCTCGAAACGTTCTCACAGCGCAACATCAACTGGCATCCCGGCCAATTGATACGCGAGCTTGACCCGGCGGGCAGCGTGGCCCGGTTCGCGGACGGCACCGAGTTGCCCTTCGACCTGTTCCTCGGTGTCCCGACGCACCAGGTCCCTGCGGTGGTTGCCGAGTCGGGTATGACCGTCGATGGGTGGATTCCCGTCAATCCGCTCACGCTCGAGACTTCGTACCCCGGGGTGTTTGCCGTCGGAGACGTCACGAGCGTCGGAACACCAAAGGCCGGCGTCTTCTCTGAGCGGCAGGCCGGTGTGGCGGCGGATCGCATCATCTCAATCATCCGGGGCGGTGCCGGCACCTCGGAGTACGACGGTTATGGCACCTGCTACCTCGAATTCGGCCATGACGAGGTCGCGCGCGTCGAGGTCAAATTCGCAAGTGGGCAGCCACCCGTCGGTACGTACAACGCACCCTCCGAAGTGTTGGCGGCGGAGAAGGCCGAGTTTGGAGCCAGCCGTATTCAGCGATGGTTCAATCGTGCCTGGAGCACCCTGCCGGAGCCGCACTGAAGCACCGCGCATTCTCAGCATCGGCGCCGCCCGAGGGGATTGGGGGAGGTCGGGGGACGTGGGTGAGCTCAGTCGCGGAGGAGACCCTCGAGCAGCTGGGCCAGCCCCACCGGGTCTTCTTCTTGGACGTTGTGGCCTGTCTCGATGGTCGTCACATCGGCCGCCGGGATACGCCGCTGGAGCTCGGCCACCTGGTCCTCGTCGACGAAGCCCCTGCTGCCGCGGATGAGGGTGATCGGACCGCCGTAGCCCTCGAGGGGACTCCACAAGGGGCGGAAGTCCGACGAGATCGAGATTTCGCCCGGGCGTTGGCCAATGTGGTGGCGCCAGGTCCACCGACCGTCGTCTCGCTGCACCGTGTTCAGCGTCACGGCGCGCTCGACCGCCGACCGGCTGCCACCGAGCCCGAAGGAGATCGCCCGCTCCACGATTTCGTCGCGGGAGCCGAAGCTGTCCGGCCCGCTCAGGAATGACCCGACCGGGTTGTCCGGGGTGATCGGTTCGGTGGGCATGGCGTCGATGAGGACTTGGCGGCGCACAAGCTCGGGACGGAGCCCACCCAGGGCGATGGTCGTGAGCCCCCCGAGTGACTGACCGGCCACGGCCCTGGCCCGCGGGGCCAGCGCAGCGATCGACTCGCCGACGGCGACCGCGATCACCTCAGGGTCGTAACGGCCATCGGCCCGCCACGACGAATGGCCGTGGCCGGGCAGATCGATCGCCACGGCCGGTCGGCCGAGCGCCAACATCACCCCGTCCCAGGTGTGGGCGTTCAGCCCGCCGCCGTGCAGGAGCACAAGCTCGGGGTCGCGGCCGCCCCAGACGACAGCGCTGACCTCGCCGTCGCTCGTCCTCACCCCTTCCCGCCTGACCACGGGAGTGCGGTCCAGGTGGACCCCCAGCTCGGCTGCCTCTTGATCCAGCAGGGCGAATTCATCCGTGTCGAGCACGTCGGATGTCATGTCTCCTCCGAAAGGTGACGGTAATCCTGCGCCCCGTCAACCGCCCAGGGTCAACCGGCGATCACGTTGTGGACGTTCGCCACCATCGGCTGAGCGAGGGTAACGCCGAGCTCGGTCAGGATTGGTACGAGGGTCGCTCCGAAGGCGTCGAAGTCCTCCTGTGATTCCCAAATGTCGAAAACCTGGATCGCCCCGTTCGACTCCAACGCGCAGTGATAGGTGCGCCCCTTTGGTGACCCCGCTCCGGCCGCCTCAAGCTGCTTGATCGCGCTGGCGTACTTTTCAGGCGTGAATCCTTCATGCACGAAATAGATTCCAAGTGCCATCCCGCACCACCTCTCCGGTCTCCCGTGTCGCAACGTTGATGCCTCGGCCATTCGCTTTTGGACCTGGCCCCTGGACCATAGTTCCACGCGACCACCGGATGTCGAGCCGTCCCGCCGAGAGGAATCGCGCTCGAGTGGCCTGTCATTGGATCACTGGGTCGACTCTTGCCGACAGGACGCGGCGAGCAGCGCTTTCGACGGTCGTGCCGTCGAAGAATGCCGGGTTCATCGTCCCGTGTAGACGAACGACGTTCCTGAAGCAGTAGTCGCCGAATTCCTCCTCGGTCATCAGGTTCTTCTCCACCAGGCTCCACGCCGCCGGAAGGACGCTCAACATCTCGGGCACGTCGAAGTGTCCGATGTCGCTGCCGAACATGGCGCTGAGACGATGGGGCGGCTTGAGCGCCCACGCGGCACCCGGATCATCCGCCTCGCACCCGAACCAGAATCGCGGTGCAAACAGTTCCTTGATGTCATTGGACGAGTACGCCCCGCACGCAGCGAAGTCATCCACCTGGGCGGGCGCCATCCGGTCTCCGTCCCCTTCGGTCAAGAGAGAGAGGAGCGCCGGCTCCTTCCAAACCGGGTCGCGCACCTTCTCGAGCTGAGCGATCACGGCGCCGGCGTCAATGTTGTGCGGGTCCACCCGGGCGAGACCGGGTAGTCCACGCACCTCCCAATGCTCGATCAGGGAGTGCAACAGCACGACCCCCCAGGCCGCGCCCCCTTCGAGGCACGCAAAGTTGAGGTCCGGAAATCGCCTGGTGACGCCACCCAACACCAACGACCGCGCCAGTGCGTGACCAGCCGCTGCGAAGTGCTCAATATGGTTGTACGTGAAGTTCGAGACCGACTGGAAAAGCGTTGTGCCGCGGCTGCCACCATGAGCCGTCACGGCGACGCCCAACGACGCACACCGAGCCCAGAACGGGTCGTAGTCATACTCGGAGTCAATCCCGTAGGTGTCCCAACGGCACACCCGGGTGCCAAGCTCGTCGTAGAGGTGGGCCCACTTGGGCACGACGCGGTCGACGGAGCTGTCGATCATGATCGCTTTCATACCGAGGACGTTGACGGCGTACTCGAGCTCGTCAATGGCCTCGTGAGGTGTGGCGGTCGGGAGCATCGCGACCGGCGTCATACGATCCCGGTACTCGCTTGTGGCGCGAGCGAGGTAGCGGTTGACGGCGCGGCAGCACGCGATCCGCAGTTCGGCCTCAGGGATGCGGGGCATGCCCAGCCAGCTGGGGTACACGAGCGCGTGATCAATGCCCAGCTGCTCGAGTCGCCCGTGGAAGGCCTGCGGCACGTAGGCAGCAGTCCGGTCGGTTGCGTTGACCGGTGTCCCCCACCAGACGGGAGCCACCGCCCACTCGCGCCGCCTCTGGTCGTCGGACATCGGGGGCCACGCTGCCGTCGACGAGTAGAGCGTGTGGTACCGCGAGCGTCCGAAGTCCGCCTCGGCATTCGGACCCAGGATCTCCCGCAGCTCCTCGAGGATGAGCGGGAAGGGTTCCACAAGGTGGGCGTCGGCATCCACAATGGGGTGATCGACGACTTCCCGGATCCGGGAGATCGTGCGTTCGAAATTGTGATCGTCTGCCATCGCGGCAACCCCTGTCCTCTCGCGTGCCCGTACAGTTATGTTGTCAGCATTACCCGACAGGGGGCGGAGAAGCACGCACCACGAAAGGAGATTCAGATGGACATCCGACCCAAACGGCCAACCATCAAAGGAGCGTCCGAGATGTTCACCGGCGATGTCTGGATCGACTCGATCGCCCAGGGCCTGGAGCCTTCCCGGGTAAGGGTCAACCTGGTGCGGTTCACCCCCGGCGCCCGCACCGCCTGGCACTCCCACGCCCTCGGCCAGACCCTCTATGTCACCGACGGAGTGGGGCGGGTGCAGTCGCGGGGGGAGGGGATCACCGAGATCCACCCGGGTGACATCGTCTTCACCCCCTCGGACGAGTGGCACTGGCACGGCGCGGCCCCCGATGACTTCATGGCCCACATCTCCGTCACCGAAGGCGTCGGTGACAGCCCGAAGCCAGAGGCCGATTGGGGAGCACACGTCACCGACGCCGAATACCGAGGGACACCGGCGCGGCAAGAAGGAGAGCAGGGATCGTGAGGCATATCACTCTGGGCACCCTGGAGGTTTCTCGCATAGGTCTCGGCACCATGGGCATGTCCACCGCCTACACCGGGGCCGGCACGGACGACGCCGGGTCCATCCGCGCCATCCACCGTGCGCTCGAGCTGGGAGTGACGTTGATCGACACCGCCGAGGTCTACGGGCCGTACACCAACGAGGAGCTCGTCGGCCGGGCCCTCAGCGGCCGACGTGAGCAGGTGGTACTGGCCACCAAATTCGGCATGATCTCCCACGCCGGGAGCGGTCCGGGCCATCTCGACAGCACGCCGGCGAACATCCGTGCCGCACTCGAGGGATCCCTCCGGCGACTCGGTACGGACTACGTCGATCTGTACTACCAGCACCGCGTTGACCCGAATACACCGATTGAGGACACCGTGGCGGCACTCGCCGAATTGGTCGCGCAGGGCAAGATCCGCCATGTCGGGCTTTCCGAGGCCGGCCCGGACACCGTCCGGCGGGCCCATGCCGTCCACCCGATCACGGCCCTGCAGTCCGAGTACTCGCTGTGGACCCGGGACCCCGAGGCCACCACACTGCCCGTACTGCGCGAGCTCGGTATCGGCTTCGTGGCCTACTCGCCTCTGGGTCGGGGGATGCTGACAGGGACGGTGCGCTCGATCGACGATTTGGCTCATTCCGACTTCCGCAGGACGAACCCGCGCTTTACCGGAGAGAACTTTCAGCACAACCTGAAGAGCGCCGACGAGGTCCAGTCCGTGGCGGACGAGGTCGGCTGTACCCCGGCGCAAGTCTCGTTGGCCTGGTTGCTCGCCCAGGGCGACGACATCGCCCCGATTCCGGGAACGAAGCGGGTGTCCCGGGTCGAGGAGAACGTAGCGGCCGACGACATCGAGCTGAGCCCCGAGCAGCTCAATCGTCTCGACACGCTGACCCCCGCGGCCGGCGATCACCACAGCGAAGAGCAGATGCGGCTGATCGAGCGGTGACGGCGGTTGGGGGGGCACCGAGTGGGCACCAGGTGACCGCACCTGCGGACGCTGACAACGTGGGTGACTATCTGATCAGCTCCCGCTCCTTCGGAGAGTACGAAGCGATGTTCATGCTCACCGACAGTGACTTGCACGGCCGGTTATTGGACTGCCCCGGGGGAGCCTCGAGCTTCACTGCACAGGCAAGTGCCCTGGGCGCCTTCGTGACCGCAGCAGATCCCGTGTACGCCATGTCGGTCCCGGCCCTCCAGGGACTGGTCAAGGGCGAATCCGACCGAGGCAGCGCTCACACGGCGGCCGGCATTGACCGATACCGATGGGATTTCTACCGCGACATCGAAGGTCATCGGGAAATGCGGAAGAGGTCCGCGGCGCTCTTTGCCCGCGACCTCGAAGAACACCCCGAGCGCTACGTACCGGCCTCCCTACCTGATCTCCCGTTCGAGGATCGACAGTTCGACCTGGTAGTGAGCTCACACTTTCTCTTCACCTATGCCGATCGATTGGATCATCGCTTTCACCACCGCGCGCTGATCGAGTTGCACCGGATTTGCCGGCGCGAAGTCCGAGTGTTTCCACTCCTTGATCAAGCGGGCCGCTCCCTGAGCGCAATGACCCGTTCGTTGCTGGCGCAACTCACTGGCCATGGGATCGATGCGAGGATCATTGAGGTTCCCTACGAATTCCAACGCGGTGGAAATGAGATGCTCGTCTTGTCGGCGAATTGATCATCGCGGAATGGCCCGACACGGGGCAACGGAACAGAGCGCTTCGGGGACGGCGGAGCCCGGGTCTGGAATGGTCCTGCATTCCACGGGGTTCGTGACAACCGATCCGGGTGGTCATGCGTGAAGAGAGCATGAGGAGGCGACTTCTCTGGGGACTCGTGGTGTCGGCCGCGCTCGTGGTTCCCGCCCTATCGTCCGTATCGGCTGCCGGCACCGCGATCCCCGCGCAGTCCCTCAGCTGCGTCGTCCACGGTGCGCCGTCTCCGGTGGCGCCCATAGCGGGCGTCGGCAACGGGGCGCCCGGGCCCTGGCCTTCCAAGGTCCTCGTCAAGCAGGCGGTGGTGCAGGTGCTGGACCCCGCCACCCGGACGGCCTACGGCCTCGTGTCGGAGAGCCGTGACTCGGAGGGACCGGACCGACTGCTGGCCTTCCCACTCGGGGGAGAAGCGCCGCGCCGGGGCCCGACGTTCGGTCTCGCCGGTGGCTACTCCGACACCTTGACCCTGGCCGATGGTTCCTTGTGGGTCGGCAGCTCCGCGGGGAACGGGGATGGTCGGCTCGGCCCGCAGCTGTGTCAGGTCGACCCGCGCACGCTGCACCTGGTGCGACAGGTACGCCTCCCTGCGCCACGGCCCGGGGATGCCGCAGGATCGCCGTCGCTCGTGAGCGCCGGGCCACGCGGGACGGTCTGGGTGGGCTACGGGAAGACGCTCGTCCATGTCGAGATCAGTGACGGGGCCGTCCTGGCGACCGAGACCGTGCCGTCGGGGACCATCGTCAGCCTGGACACAGACCCCGCTTTGCGTGCGCTCTACGTGTCGGTGTCGTACCCGACCATCGACGGTCGGATGGTCGACGCCGCCGTGGAAGAACGTGCGGCGGGTAGCGGGCGCGTCCTCGCCACGACCTCGGCGACGAGCCCGGTGACCGCGTCGGTGGCCGGTGGGATCCTCACCGCCCTTCCCCACGGCGTGGCCACCTCGTTCAGGACGGGCATGGACGGCGAGACGGTGCTGCTGGGTGCCACGGGCCTCGCGCCGATAATCCCTCCCGGGTCAGGTTCGGCCAGCCGCGGGAGCGACGAACCGCCCGGTGACGTCTTCAGTTGGCCGATGGCCGCCTCGACACTCTACGCATCGGGCTCGCTCTGGATCGAGAACGAGTGGGGACTACTTGCCTGCGTCGATCCGGCCACCGGCGCGGTCCGCGCCTCGGAGCAGGACCGTCGGGACAACGGACAGATCTTGGAACTCCTCGGTACAGAGAATCATTCACTGGAGCTTCTCGCCTCCACCATGGGCGACGAGATCCTCGCCATCACGACGCCGAGCGCCTGCCGGAACTGAGTGGTGGGGGAGGCGCCCTGCTGCGGGCTGGTCCCCCGAAGCGCGACAATCGGACAGGAGAGTGACGAGTGACGAGGGGGGGGAGCGTGACCGTTGACCGATGGCTGGCGCTCGACGGCAAGGTCGTCGTCGTCGCGGGGGCGGGCGGTGGAGGCATCGGCACCTCGGTGTGTGCCATGGTCGCCGAAGCCGGAGCGTCGGTCCTGGCCCTCGACAACCGGCCCGACGCACTCGCCGCGGTGGACCGGGCCGTACGGGGGGTCGGCGGTACGCACCGGTCGGTGGTGGCCGACGTCCGCGATCTCTCCGCCGTCGAGAAGGCGGTCGACGACGCCACCGATCTCGGCCCGTTGTTCGGGCTCGTGCACGTGGCCGGCGGCACACGGCCGCAAGACTGGTCGCCGACCCACCGGTACGACCCCGAGGTGTTCGATGAGGTCCTGGCCCTCAACCTTCGCTCCGTCTTGATCACCAACGAAGTGGTGGGGAGCCGGCTGCTCCTCCAGGGGACGGGCGGGAGCATCGTCAACATCGCGTCGTTGGCCGGGCTGAGTGCGATGCCGTTCGGGGTCTCGTACGCGGCGGCCAAGGCCGGGGTGCTGGCCCTGACCCGTACGGCGGCGCTCGAGTGGGGAGGTGCGGGCATCCGGGTGAACGCAGTGGCCCCCGGTACCGTGCGCACCCCCAAGACCACGGGCGGCGGGAACGGCCGGCAGCTCCCCGACAGCCCCGAAGAGCGCGCCGCGTTGCCCCTGGGTCGGCGTGGCAGCCCCGACGATATTGCCGGGGCCGTGCTCTTCCTCCTGTCCGACCTGGCCTCCTGGGTGACCGGACAGGTGCTGGCCGTCGACGGCGGGTCTTCGGCCCGCCCGTCGTTCTTGGATAGCGACAATCTGCCCGTCTTTCTCCACGACCAGGCCCGACGATCGGAGCTGCTCAGCAGGGCCGCGGTGGAGCTCAGCGACCGCGACCCGGGAGTCTGAGGCCGACCGGCGCCGCGGTGGGCCCCGAGGGCGACCACACACTGGCCTCGGCAGGCGTTGGTGGACGAGACTTCGGCATGGGAACAGAGATGAACGTCGCCGAGGAGGCCAGGGCCCTGGCCGTGCTCTTGCACCCGCACCCCCATTTCGGCGGCAACCGGTTCCACCCGTTCATCGAAGCCCTGTTCCGTCGCCTGCCGGACATTGCCGTCACCGCGATCCGCTTCGACTTCTCCTCGGCTGAGCCCTCCGTCGCCCGTGAAGAGGTCGAGGCCTCCCTGAACGAGGGATCTACTCGATGGCCGCACCTTCCGGTCGCCCTGGCCGGGTACTCCTTCGGCGCGGGCATCGCGGCCGGTGTGGACGACGAGCGGATCGCCGGCTGGTACTTGCTCGCCCCGCCGGCCGCGATGCTGGCAGCCGCGTCCATCGGCCCCGACCCCCGGCCCAAAGGTATCGTCGTCCCCGAACTCGACCAGTTCTCTCCACCGGCCGCGGTCGAGCTGGTCGTCACCGAATGGGAGGCGACCACGGTCACGACCGTACCGAACGCCGACCATTTCCTGGGTTCCGTGCCGCCCTTTGTCGACGACGCGCTCCGCTGGATCGACCGCGTGACCGGCCGTGCGTCACTCGACTCGTAGGACGAGGGCCGTCGGCGTGCGGGCGGCGCTCCGGCCGGGTAGGGCCGCCACCAGATTGGCCAGTACGAGCGCGCCCACGGCGACAAGGAGGATCGCCAAGGCAGGGATCGTCGGATCGACGACCGCGGAGAGTTGATGTGCGAACAGCTGCCAGAGGAACCGCCCGAGGGCGATGCCCAGCGGGATGCCGGCCACCAGGCCGATCACGACGATCACCGTCGACTGCCATGCCACGGCCGCGGCCAGTTGTCGCTGGGTGAAGCCGAACGACTTCAGGAGAGCCAGTTCGCGCCGACGCTGCCGCACCGACGCCACCAGGGTCAGCCCGAGAGCCGCCACCGCCCCCATCGCCAACCCGCCCGCGAGGAGCCCGGGGGTGGTGCCCATGGCCCGGTAGTTCACAATCTCGGCCGGACGTTGTGGGCCCAGCAGTTGCAGGGTGCCCCCGTAGGCATTGGGGCCCTCCGCGGCCGCGACTTGTGGCGTGATGAACTGACGGAGCGATTCCTGCGCGATTTTGGCGAGGTCCCGCGCCGCCGTCGTCGGATCTGCCCCGGGGCGAATGCGGATGAACAGGGCGTTCGGGCCCGAATCGGGCCCGAACTGGTCGAGGAGGGCTTTCGGTACGGACGATGTGGGGATGACCGCCCCGGTGGTCATGGTCGGATGGACACCGAGCACCGTGCCGATGGTGGGGAGGGTGGCGGTCCCCACGATCACCATTCGCCGCGCCGGGAGCCCGTCGCCCTGCACCACCACCGTGTCACCGAGTTTCTTGTGGAGCTGAGCCAGCGTGGCGGACCCGAGTACGACCTCGTCTGCCGCGTCCACCGGGTGACCCGTGAGGACCGGTGGCGCGATCGCGGCAGGCGCAGGCTCGACCAGAAGCGGCACGACGTCACCTCCGATCTCCGCGGTTCCGAAATAGACACCGGTGGTCGTCTCCACGGCGTGGTCACGGGCCAGGCGCGGCGCCACGATCGACGTCGGGACCGGGCCGTACCCGTCGGTCGAGTAGTAGGCGTAGTCGAAGTTCCACCCGTAGAGATTCGGATGCGAGACCAGCGTATCGAGGCTGGCCCCGAAGGTGAGGGTGGCGGTGACCACCGTGATCGCCAGGACCGCCCCCACTATGACCGAGCGGACCGGGGCCGAGCTGCGCCCGCGCCGGCTCTCCAGGGCGAAGCGTAGGCCCGCAATCCCCGACACGGGCAGTCCGGAGGCGATGGCGAACTTGACGACGCCCGATGAGTCCGGCCTGGCGCGCCCGCGGGCGCTGACCCGGTGCGGCGCCTGCCGGTAGCCCACGACCACCGCCCATCCACCGATCCCGAGAACGAGCACGAGGATGCCGAGACCGATGACCGTCCAGTCGAAGTCGAGGCCCGGTGAGGGATCGACGGTGCGCACCGGTCCGAAGGGCGCCAGCGGAGAAAGGGCGACCGCCAGCACGGCGGCGAAGAGCGAGCCCACGACCACCGCCCCCAGAATCCCGAGCAGCCCGTCGCTGGAGGTGATCACCGGTCCCGCCCCGACGGCCCGCAACACGCCGCCTTCGTCCGCGTGGGCCCGTAGCTGCCGGGACACGGTCTGTATGCCGATGAGGATGGCGGCGAGTGCGGCGATGCACCCGAACACCCCGAGGGCGATGGCCTCGGGGGCGATGGCTCGCTGGGCCTCCGCTTCGATCGTCGCGGTGTCGTACACCTGCAGTTGTTGGTTCTCCTCGGTGGCGGTATAGGAGCTGGTCGTCAACAGATGGGCGTACTCGTGTTCGACCGCGGCGTCGTACCGGCTGCCCCCGGTGATCGCGATCCCGTCGTACGTCCCGGCCTGGCAGCACGCAGTGAGCTGATGGAACAGTGCCGGTGTTCCGAGGAGGAAGCCGGTGTTGCCGCGATCGATGTCGTCCTGGATGACCTGGGTGTTGAACACTCCCACTCCCACCAACGTGGCGTGAATGACCCGATAGGGGGTGAGGTCGGTCTGTGTGCTTCTCCAGGCCCCAATGGTGAAATGTGAGCCCACATGGAGACCCAAGAAGGCCGCGGCGGTCGGCGTGGCCACGATTTCGTCGGCCCGGGACGGATCGGCTGCCCGTCCCGCCGTGATGGTGACCCGGTCCTGTCGGGAATACTCCCCGTCCACGCTGGCGATCAGCTCCACCTGGGCGAGGAGCACCTTGCCCAGGCCACCACTCGAGGTGAGCGTGGCGGCGCCGTACGAGTTGGCGCAACTGACCCGCTTCACATGGGGCAGCCGGGCGATCTGGGAGATGAGGCCCGAGGTGCACGAAATCGTAGAGGTCGGCTCCACCAGCAGGTCCGACGGGTTGGTCCCGGCCAGGAACGTCGGGTACGAGGACTCGGTGCGCCGGGCCCCGGCGATCGAAGCCATGGCCACACCGCCCACCAGCCCGATGAGGAGGACGATGGCCAGGTAGCCGGGCCATCGCCGGCCGAAGGTGGCGCGGAAGCGGTACCACGGGACGGTCAGCACGCAGAACCCGGCGACAAGCCCACTCCCGCCCTCACTATGACAGTGTGAACCGAGGCCAGGTCCACGTCCAAGGTGGGCAGCATCAAGGCACGCCTTCGTGCCAGCACCCCGGTGCACACGCGGAGGGCGGCACGTTCCCGGTCTACGCGCCTCCCGAACCCCTCAGGACGACGTCATGGCGCGGCCAGCGCGCGTGAGGCCGGCACCGGGTTGTAGTACTCGCGTTGGGCGCAGATGAGCTCGTCGCGGAACCGGACGATGGCGATATAGCTGTTGGCGTAGGGCTTGTTGGTCGTCGTGACATGCCCCTCACTCGTGTATTCGGCGATGAGCACGTCGGGGTCGAGGCCATGGATGAGGCGGGTGATGTCAAGATGCATGGAGAACGTTGCCAGGGCCGGCGTGAGGTAGGCACGGACGGCATCCTTGCCCGTCACGGTCACCGGGGGATCGGCGTAGGGGAGCTCGAGAACGAAGTCGTCACCACATCCGGCGAGGTGACCTTCGAGGTCACCCCTCGACAGCGCGGCCAGGGACCGGGTGAAGGTGGCGCCATTGCGAGCTCGTTGCGCGTCGTTGGTCATGACGCCGGAGCTTAGTGATTCACTCGGCCAGGGGAAGGGTTGTGATGAGCGCCCCGCTGCCGGTGTTGAGCTCCGTGAGCGACCCGGTCTTCGCCCCCGGCGTCTTGCTGTTAGCTCCAGACTGGCTGGCCACCCACAAGTGGTCGCCCGAGACGGCGAAGGCCGAGAGGAGGCTGAAGTAGTACGGGCCGTTGGTATTGCACATGAACCAACTCGGCGTTCCGGTGGTGGCCGATAGCTTGGTCACCATAGGGCTCGTTCCGAAGGGGCTGGCGATGAAGACATTTCCGCCCGACTGGATCGCCACCGATGGCCGGCCGAAGCCGTAGTGACCGTCCGAGTCGGTAACGGTGGCCAGAACAGCGCCGGTCGACTGGTCGATGTCCGTCGCCGCGTTGCTCCCGGCATCGGCCACCCAGACGTGGCCGTCCGCCACGGTGATGCCGTCAGGGGTGTTCAGACCCTGACCGGCGACGACACGAACCAGCGCACCACTCGTGATGTCTATTTCGGTCACAGAGTTGTTGGCTACATCGGCGATGTACGCGTCGGGGCCCGAGACCGCGAGCGCGATCGGGTCGTCGAACGCGAACGAGGAGCCGGACACCTTGCGCAGGAGATGTCCGGTGCGTGCGTCGATCTCGGTGATCGAACCGGCGACGGCCGGCGTGGCCGACGGGCGGCCGGCGTTGAGCACGAGAACCGTATTGCCGGAAACCGCCAGAGCGATCGGGTGCAGGAAGCCGAACTTGGGCCCCGAGATGGTCCGGATGGCGGCACCGTTGCCGGCCCGCACCTCGCTCAGCGACCCGGACCCGTTGGCCACGAAGAGATCCGGACCGACGCTGGTGATCGCCGTCGGATGATTGAAGCCGTAACGGCCGGCCCGGAAGGTCCCCATCCACGCCCCTGTCGACGGGTCGATCTCGGTAAGGGAGTTGCCGGCCTGGTTGCTGACCCAGAGGTGGCCACCGCCGAAGGCGAGCCCGCTCGGCACGTCGAACTCGGCCGTGTTGAAGGTCCCTGGGGTTGCGGCCGAGGCGGTGCCAGAAGTCGGCGGGATCCCCACGGTGAGTAGCCCCATGGCGAGAGCGGCCGCCAAGGAGGCGACCCACCGTGTGCCTCGACGAAGTCCCTTGACCAAGCCCATATCTCCGCTTTCCGGCCGTGCTCTATGAGAAGAGTAGACCGCTGCGTTGGCGGCAGGGGGTCGGGGCGGAGCTCAGAGCGGGAGTCTGGGCGCCCGTGCCAGGGCCGGCCCGGGCTTGCGGCCAGACTGTTGCCATGGACGAAGCGTCAGTGGATCCCGAACCGATGACCCAGCTCTCGCGGTGGCTCGAGGCGGCAAGGGGGGTCGGCGAGACCATGCCCGAAGCGATGGCAGTTGCCACCGCGACGGCGGACGGGTTCCCGTCCGCCCGAATGGTATTGCTGCGGGCCCTCGACCACCG
Organism: Acidimicrobiales bacterium; assembly: GCA_049513455.1. GTDB lineage: Bacteria > Actinomycetota > Acidimicrobiia > Acidimicrobiales > RAAP-2 > Bog-473. The sequence goes on along the minus strand of JBEKWB010000007.1, from coordinate 48,692 downwards.
GGGTCTCGTCTTCTACACGGATCGGGAGAGCGAGAAGGGACGGGAGCTCGAGGCGAATCCGTGCGCCGCCGCCCTCTTTCACTGGTTTCTTCCGGCCCACCGTCAGGTCCGGGTCTCTGGCGCCGTGGAGGAGGTCGACGACGCGGAGTCGAACGCGTATTGGCAGTCGCGCCCGCTCGGATCCCGCAGGACCGCCGTCGTCAGCCACCAGAGCGAGGTGATCGGGAGCAAAGCGGAGCTCGAACGGCGGGTGGCCCAACTGGCGGAGACGTTCGCCGGGGACACGGGACCTCCCCGACCAGCCCGGTGGGGTGGCTTCCGGATCCGGCCTGAGGTGGTCGAGTTGTGGGAGGAGGGGGCGGATCGTCTCCACGACCGGCTCCGCTATCGACCGCAGCCCGGAGGCTGGGTGCTGGAGCGGCTGTCTCCCTGAGACCGGCGTGCACCTTGAGACCGGGGTGCACCCTTGCGCGCACCCGCCGGGAGAGTGCACGGACCGCTACGATCCGACCGACGTCGGGTGGTTTGTGTGAGCGGGGGTATCGATGGGGACGCAACGGGATGCACTGGGTGCAGTGGTCGTGGGCACAGGATTCGGGTGCCTGACGCACGTGCGAGCGCTGCAAGCCGCCGGCTTCCGGGTGGAGGCGCTCGTGGGGCGCAAACCTGATCGGACCCGCGAGCGGGCGACCCGGTTCGGAATACCGCACGCGCTGGTCTCGCTCACCGACGCGCTGTCGCTCCCGGGTGTCGACGTGGTGAGCGTGGCGACGCCTCCCCATACACATTTGGATCTGGTCCTGGAGGCGGTGGCCGCCGGGCGCCACGTCGTGTGCGAGAAGCCGTTCGCCGCCGATGCAGCGCAAGCGCGCCGTATGGAAGAGGCGGCAGATGCCGCCGGTGTCGTCCATCTGCTGGGCACGGAGTTCCGATTCGCCACCGGTCAAGCGCTGCTCACGCGCACCGTGCGCGCCGGCTCCATCGGGGAGCCGAAGCTGGCCACGTTCCTGCTGGACATGCCGCTCCTCGCCGATCCCGCCGCGGAGCTGCCGGACTGGTGGTCCGATGCCGCGCAGGGGGGCGGGTGGCTGGGAGCGCACGGGTCCCACGTCATCGACCAGATCCGCGTCACCCTGGGCGAGTTCGATGGCGTCAGCGCGACCCTGGCGAACGTGGCCCCCCGCGCGATGACCGCCGAAGACAGCTACATGGTCCATTTCCGGCTGGCGACGGGGGTCGAGGGGATCATGGCCAGCTCGGCGGCCGCGTGGGGACCACCCCTGGTGGCGGCGCGAGTGGTGGGCACCACCGGCACGGCCTGGGTCGAGGGGGACGTGGTCCGGACAGGGGACGCGCACGGGAGCCACGTGGTTCCCACACCGCCCGATCTGGTCTATCCGCCACCGGATCCGCCACCGGCGGACCTGATGGTGACGGCCTACGACCTCATGCACGCCACGGGGATCGACCTGGCCCCGTACACGCGCCTGTTCGGGTCGTTGCACGCGCGCCTCTCCGGCCGGCCGTTGCCCGATGACCCGGCCCCGGCCACCTTCGCCGACGGCGTGGCCAACATGGTCGTCATCGACGCCATCCGCCAGTCCGCACGGGACCGCACGTGGGTGGAGATCGAGACGGCGGACCGATGAGAGCAGTACGGCACACGGATAGGGGGATTGAGGTCCGCGACGTCCCCCCGCCGACGGGCCCCGGCGTCCGGGTGCGCGTGCGGTCGTCGAGCATCTGCGGCACCGACCTGGTCATGACCAGGGGGGCGCCGTTCCCGTTCACTCTCGGGCACGAGTTCGCCGGCCTCCTCGACGACGGGACCGCGGTTGCGGTGGAGCCGATCGACCCGTGCGGCACCTGCGACCAGTGCGCCACGGGCAACTACCAGCGCTGCCGGTCGGGAATCGAGGTGTTCTACGGGATGGGCGCCGACGGGGGACTGTGTGATGAGGTGCTGGTGCCGGACCGCTGCCTGCACCCGCTCCCCCCGGAGCTGCCGGTCGCCGATGCCTGCCTGGCGGAGCCGACCGCCGTTGCGCTGCACGGGTTGCGAGTGGCGGGGGTCGAGGCCGGTCAGCGTGTGGCAGTCATCGGCGGCGGTTCGATCGGCTTGCTCGCCGTGGCAGGGGCGTTGGGCGCGGGAGCCGAAGTCGATCTGCTGGCACGCCACCCGGCCCAGATCGAGGCGGGCGAACGCCTCGGGGCCGGCACACCACGCGGCGAGTACGATCTCGTCGTCGACGCGGCCGGCTCCGCCTCTGCGTTAGCCAGCGGCGTGGAGCTGGCACGACCGGGCGGTGCCCTCCTGCTCCTCGCCGTCTACTTCGACGAGGTGCCGCTTCTGGGCGTCCCCCTTCTCTCCAAGGAGTTGACGGTGCGCAATGCCATGGCGTACTCGCATCACGACGGGGGCAGCGACTTCGGCACGGCTGTCGAGCTCCTGGCCGCCCACCCGGAGATCGCCGACACGCTGATCACCCAGCGCTTCCCTCTCGACGAGGCGGCGGAGGGCTTCCGCACGGCGGCGGATCGGGCTTCGGGGTCGATCAAGGTCGTGCTGGAACCTTGAGGGCACGGAGGGTCACGGGCCATTCGCACCCGATGACGCGCGTGAGCAGTGCCGCGCTCTCGAGTACCCGCTCGAGTACCCGCTCGAGGGCGGCCCGGCTCATGGCCGGGCGAAGCAGGTGGAGGTCGATCTGATAGCGGGGCTGACCGTCCGCTCCGAACACGGGTGCGAGGACGTAGCCGACGGACAGCGTCCGGCAGGTTGCCAACTCGTCCGCCGTGTAGCCGTGGCGACCGAAGATGGCGAAGAGCTCGGTGAGCTGCTCGTGGAGCTGCGGGCGGGTTGGACCAGCGGCCAGGTCCCCGACAATGGATCGGATCCGCTCGACGAGCGGCGCGGCGCGCGGCTCGAGACTCCAGACGCCCACTCCCCGGGAGCAGATGTCGGCCATGACCCGGCGCTCGTGCTCCCGTTCGGCACTGGTCATGACGGTCGGCGCCGATTCGATCCACTGGTCGACCTCGGTGCTGGGTCGCCATGCCATGGCGATGGCTCCGTACGGAAAGCTCACGGGAAATTGGTCCCCGGGAACGACGCCGAGGGGCTCCTGCCCATCGGCGCCGACGGCGACCACGACCCGGAGATGGTCGGCGAATTGGCGGGTGAGTGTCGCACCGCAATGGAGCTCGGCGCAGAGCCGACCCAGCTCTTCGTGGGCGGCTCCGAGCAGAGGGAAGCGACTCTGCAGCGCCTGCGCCAGGGGGAGCATTCCCGGACCGAGCCGATAGGTCTTGTCGGGAAAGCGTTCGACATAGTCGGCACTCTCGAGAGCGGACAGCAGGGTGGCGCAGGTGGAGCTGGTCACGTTCACGCGTCGCGCGATGACGGACGCGCTCAGCCTGTCCTTCTCACGCGCCAAGAGGTTCAAGACACTCACCACACGGTCTGTCGGTGGTGACGGTCCGGTCACGTGTACCCCCTCAGTCGATCTGATTGACGTTGTTGACTCTGATTGACGTTGTTGACGTTGTTGACGTTGTTTCCGGGCGGGCGTACCCTAATTCCAATATATCGGATCTGGATTCCGAATATACGGAACCCGACGGTACGTTCGGGGTTGGGGGGAGGGTGAGTGATGAGCCGCACTGGATTCGTCTACGACCCGGCAACGGCGGCGTTTCAGCGGGAGATGCAGGCCGTGTACCGGACCCTGCGCGACGAGCATCCGGTCTATGCGGCGCCCGACGGAGCGTTCGTCCTGTCCCGTTTCGAAGATGTCTGGAACGCGGTGAACGATTGGGGCTCGTTCTCCTCGGCCGGCGTCGCCGAGGCCGCGCAGTTGCAACCGCAAATGATCTATATGGACCCGCCCAGCCACACGGCCCTGCGGAGGTTGGTCTCGCGAGCCTTCACCCCGAAGCGGGTGGCCGACCTCGAGCCCCGGGTGCGTGCGGTGGCCGATGAGCTGCTGACGAAGATGGCCGCCGCGGGCGGTGGGGACCTGGTGCACGAGTTCGCCAGTCCCCTCCCCAGCACCATCATGAGCGACCTGATCGGCGTACCCGAGGAGCACCGCACAGCCTTCCAGGGCTGGATCGAGGCCTTCTTGGAGGTCACCAGTCCGGATGACATCGCCGGTCGGGCGACGAACATCTACACGCTGTTCGGATCGCTGCTGGCCGAGCGCCGTGACGCTCCGGCCGACGACCTGATGAGCGCACTCCTGGCGGCCCAGGTCGACGGTGACGGTCTTTCCGACGACGATCTGCTGGGTTTCTGCTTCCTGCTCTTGGTGGCCGGCAACGACACGACGACATCGTTGATCGGGAACGGCGTCGAGCTGCTGGCCCGGAACAAGGACCAGAGGGCAGAGCTCGCCGGGGATCCCTCTCTCATTCCGGCGGCCATCGAGGAGATGCTGCGGATCGAGTCACCCACCCAGGCCCTGTCCCGCACCGCCATGCGCGACGTGGAACTGCACGGCAGCACCATCCCGGCCGGGTCGAGGGTGATGTTGCTGTGGGGCTCGGCCAACCTCGACGACCGGGAGTTCCCCGATCCGGAGGTGTTCGACATCCACCGTCACGCCCCGCGGCATCTGGGTTTCGGCCACGGCATCCATGTCTGCCTGGGCGCGGCGTTGGCGCGCCTCGAATCACGGGTCGCCTTCGAGGAGCTCCTGACCAGGTCGCCCGAGTACGAACTGCGTGGAGAGCCGGAGCGCTACGTCTCGAACTGGGCTCGGGCGTGGCGACTGCTGCCGCTGCAGTTCGAAAGCGTCCGGTGAGCACGGGGATCGAGACCTTCACCGCGGCCGTCGGGGACGACGTGCTGGCGGACCTCGCCGAACGGCTCCGTCACACTCGCTGGCCCGACCAGCTCGCCGGGACCGCCTGGGAGTACGGCACCGACCTGGACTACCTGCGGGATCTGGTCGGCTACTGGGCCGACGGGTTCGACTGGCGCGCGGTGGAAGCCCGCATCAACGGCTGGCCGCAGGGCAGGGCCACCATCGACGGACAGTCGATCCACTTCATCCATGCCCGCTCCGACGCGCCGGACGCCCTGCCACTCCTGGTCCTGCACGGGTGGCCGGGTTCGATCGTCGAGATGCTCGGTGTGATCGAGCCGCTGCGCGAATCCTTCCACGTGGTCTGTGCCTCGCTTCCCGGCTTCGGCTTCTCCGGGCCGACCTCCGAACGGGGCTGGCATCCCCGGCGCATCGCCGCCGCCATGGTGGAGCTCATGGAACGGCTCGGCTATCCCCGCTTCGCCACCCTGGGCGGTGACTGGGGGGCCACCGTCTCGAACTACATCGGACTCGATTTCCCCGAGCACCTCTACGGCTTGTACCTGACGATGGTTGCCGCCGGCCCGCCGGAGGGGTCGGACGGATCGGAGCTGCGCGACAACGAAAAGGAGTGGGTGGCCGCCAACGCGGCGTTCTTCGCCGAAGAGTCGGGCTACCTGCAGATCCAGGCCACCCGCCCCCAGACACTGGCTTACGGGCTGACAGATTCGCCCGCTGGTCTCGCCGCGTGGATCGTCGAGAAGTTGCGGGCCTGGAGCGACTGCGGAGGGGACCTCGAGTCGGCCATCAGCCGGGACGACATTTTGGCCAACATCACGCTGTACTGGGTGACCGGGACGGCCAACTCGGCCGCCCGCATCTACCTCGAAGCCATGCGGGCCGGGCAGTTGCAGCCCATCGCCTCCCGCATCGACGTTCCCACGGGCTGTGCCATCTTCCCCAAGGAGACGGTGCGATCGCCGAGGGCCTGGGCCGAGCAGGCCTGGGACGTCCGGCACTGGACGGAGATGCCGCGGGGCGGCCATTTCGCCGCTCTCGAGGTGCCCGATCTCCTCGTACCCGATGTCTGTGCCTTCTACCGGGGCCTCCGTCCGTAGGGTCGCCCCGGCAGGCACGCAGCGGCAACGGTTTTTTTGATCGTCCGGGCGTAGAGTGTCGGCATCGCAGTTGCTGGGACAGGGGGCATCAGGGTGGGCATCGGTCAAACACTGCAGGTCGCAGACGTCGAGGCCGGCGGGAGGGCGGCTCTTCCGAGGTGGCTCCTCTCGTCGGACTCGCACATCGTGGAGCCCCCCGACCTGTGGACCGCGAGAATGCCGTACGACGAGACGCTGCCGCGGGTCGTGCGCGAGGACGACGGGGACTGGTGGTACATCGACGGGCGCAAGACGATGTCGTTCCTGGGCATTCAGCCCGGGATGCGGTTCGAGAAGAACCCCGGAATTCTTCGCACGTCGGGGACCTTCGACGAGGTCGTCAGCGCGGCCTACGACCCCCACGCGTACGTGACGGCCAACGAGGCCGATGGTGTGTGGGGAAGTGTGATCTATCCCTCGGAAGGGCTCGTCCTGTTCGGCGTGCCCAACACCGATGTCGTGACGAAGGCGATGCGTGTCTACAACGACTGGATCGCCGAGTTCTGTGCCAGCGAGCCCCTTCGGCTCAAGGGCATCGCGATGCTGAACCTCGACGAACCCGAGGTGGCCGAGATGGAGCTACGCCGGTGCCACGGCCTCGGCCTGGCGGGAGCGCTGATCACCGTGGCGCCTCCGGTGTGGGGACCCTATCGAAACCGTGAGTACGACTCGTTCTGGGCCGCTGCGGCCGATCTCGGAATGCCGCTGAGCCTGCATGTCGGTACCGATCGGGGGGACCCGAGGGCAGAGGTGCCCCAGCTCGACGTCACCAACGTCCCGCCCTCGGTCTTCGTGAACAAGGACTATGCGGTGCGGCGAACGCTGGCGGATCTCATGCTTTCCGGGGTGTTCGAGCGCCACCCCGATGTCCGGATCGGCACCGTGGAGCACGAGCTCGGTTGGATCCCCTTCTTCTTGGATCAGCTCGACTACACCTACACCGATCGGCCGGCCCGGGGCCCGGAGTGGCGGCGCTTCGCCGACCCTGACCGCCTGCCGTCCCACTTCTTCCGCACCAACTGCTTCGCCAGTTTCCAAGAGGATGCGATCGGGATCCGCCTCCGGGACCTGATCGGAGTCGAGACCCTCATGTGGGGGAGCGACTACCCCCACACCGAGTCGACCTTCCCGCGTTCGCGCCAGATTCTGAGCGAGATCCTGGATGGCCTCGACGAGGACGAACGACACCAGATCACCGCCGGCAACGCGGCACGCCTGTACTCGTTCGACCTGCCCGACCCCTCGGGCACCTAGAAGGGCGACGGGTTCGCCGATGCTCGAACTGTGTGTCCGCGGCGGCACGGTGGTCGACGGGACGGGGAGGCCCGCCTACATTGCCGACGTCGGCATTGCCGACGGGCGGATCGTCGAAATCGGTGACCGCATCGCGGCCCGAGTGGAGATCGACGCCGTGGGCCGCCTGGTGACGCCCGGATTCATCGACATCCACACGCACTATGACCCGCAGGTCCTGTGGGATGGCGATCTGACGCCCTCGAGCTGGCAGGGGGTGACCGGGGTGGTGGCCGGGAACTGCGGGTACAGTCTGGCGCCGACCCGTCCGGAGGATCGCGCCTCACTCCTGCGGACGTTGGACAAGGTGGAGGACATGCGGTTGGCCACCTTGGAGGCCGGGATCGCGTGGGACTTCGAGACGTATCCCGAGTATCTCGCTGCGGTCGAGCGGCGCGGTGTCCTGATCAACTTCGGTGGTTACGTGGGCCATACCGCGGTCCGGCTCTTCGTGATGGGCGACGAGGCCTACGAGCGGGCGGCCACCGAGGGCGAGATCGACCGCATGAAGGCCGTCGTGGCCGAGTCGATCCGGGGCGGGGCGTTGGGTTTCTCCACCGACCGGGCCGGGTTCCACCTGGGGGACGGGGGTCGTCCGGTCCCGTCCATGGCGGCGACGCAGGAAGAGACCGAGGCACTCATCCGGGTGACCGCCGAGATCGGCCAGGGTACGGTCCACGTCGCGGCCGGCGAGAACTATGCCTGGCTCTACGAGCTCGACCTCGGCCGTCCGATCAACCGCTCCTCTATTCTGACGTATCCACCCGAGGTGCGCGCCCGGACGTCATGGGTCGAGAAGCTCGCCGAGCACGAGGCGCACCGCACCGCTGGAGTGGATGTCTCGGTCCAGGTCTCCTGCCGGCCCATCGAACAGGAGCTTCGGATGGCTGAGCCCACGGCGTTCTACGTGATGCCGGCGTTCGCCGAGTTCGTGGCACGCAGCGAGGAGGGCCGGCTCGACCTCTACGCCGACGGCGGCTGGAGAGGTCGCGTCCAGGAGGACCTGACGTCGAGCGGGCTGCTCAACAGCCGTTGGGGGCAGACGACGGTCACCGAGTCGCCGGCCCATCCCGAGCTGGTGGGCGAATCGATCCGGGACATCGCCGCCAAAGCGGACACCTCGCCGTTCGACGCGCTGTGCGCCCTTGCCGTGGCGGACCGCATGCGGACCCGTGTCCGCACGACCTTTGCCAACGACGACGTCGATGGGGTCAGCGCGTTGCTGGCGGGCGACGGGTGCATTCTCGGGCTCTCCGATGCCGGAGCCCACGTGAGCCAACTCTGTGACGCCGTCATGCCCACCGACTTTCTGGCGCACTGGGTCCGGGACCGCGGCGTCATGTCGCTCGAACACGGCGTGCGCAAACTCACGGGGGAGATCGCGGAACTCTTGGAACTGGACCGAGGGGTCCTCCGCGTGGGTGCTCCCGCCGATGTGGTCGTGATCGACTACGAATGCCTGTCGCCCGGGCCCATTCGAAGGGTGTGCGACTTTCCGGCCGATGGGGAACGACTCGTGGCGGATCAACCCACCGGCATTGACCATGTGCTCGTCAATGGTGTGCCGATCCGCAGGCACGGGACGTCGTTGTCGGGTGAGATCGAGACCAAGCCGGGTTCCATCCTTCGCAGCAGGCGGAAGGGACCGCCCGGCTGAGTCAGGCCAGAGGATGTTCGAAGACGGCCTTGCGACAGACCATCTCCTCGATTCCGGCGCGCCCACCCTCTCGTCCGAAACCGCTGTGCTTGACCCCTCCGAACGGCATCGTCGGGGAGCCGCCACTCATCCCGTTCACCGCCACGGTTCCCACCTCCAGCTTGTCGATGAAGTGGGCGATCCGGCGGGCGTCGCGTGTGTGGAGGTAGGCGGAGAGGCCGAGGTCGCTGTCGTTGGCTTTGGCCAAGACCTCCTCCTCGTCTCGGAAGCGCAGGACGGCGAGGACGGGACCGAACACCTCATTGCGGGCCAGATCACTGTCGTGATCGACATCGCCGAACACGGTGGGGGCGATGAACCAGCCCTGGGCCAGGGGGCCGCCGAGCCGGTGTCCCCCGCACAACAGGGTGGCACCGTCGGCCTTGGCCCGCTCGATTACTCCGAGGATTCGCTCCATGGCCGCTTCGGTGACGACCGGCCCCACCATCGTTTGCGGATCGAGCGGGTCGCCGACCATCGACGCGTCGACGGTGGCGATGAGCTCGCTGATCACGCCGTCGTACACCTCGTCATGCACGTAGAGCCGGGTGGGCAGCGCGCAGCCCTGGCCGGAGAGGAGGGTGGGACCGGCGTACGCTGCCATGGCCACGGCCGCATGGAGGTCGGCGTCGGGAAAGATAATGTTGGCTGACTTTCCTCCGAGCTCGAAGGTGAGGGGCGTGAGGTTGCGCGCCGCGATCTGCATCAGCGTCCGGGCCGTGGCGGTTCCGCCGGTGAAGCTGATCTTGTTCACGCCGGGGTGACCGACCAGTGCCGCCCCGGCCTCGGGACCGCCGGTCACCACGTTGAGCACGCCGGGGGGCACCCCGGCCTCGAGCGCCAGTTCGGCGAACCGCAGCATGCCGAAGGGCGCAATTTCGGGCGGCTTGGCCACGACCGCGTTGCCGGCGGCCAGAGCGGGGCCGCACTTCTGGCCCATTCCCATCATGGAGCCGTTCCAGGGCGGGATGGCGGCGATGACCCCGTAGGGCTCCAGGCGAACGTACTCGCGGCCCCCTCCGGACGGGAGGACCTCATCGTCGAGCTTGTCGCACCAGCCGGCGTAGTAGCGGACCCAGGCGGCCGTGTAGGCGCCCGGGTTGATGGCGCTCACCGGGGTGCCGTTGTCGAGAGCGGCCAACTCGGCCGCCTCCGGTGCGTGTTCGTCGAGCAGGTCGGCCAAGCGGAACAAGACTTCGGCGCGGGCTGCGGGCGGCCGCGCCGCCCAGCCCTCCTGCGCCGCCCTGGCGGCCCTGACGGCATCGTCGATGCCGGCGCCGTCGTCCAAGCCGACATCGGCCTGCACCTCACCGGTGGCGGGGTAGCGGTGGTGGTGGGTGCCGCCGGCGTTGCTGACCACCCACTGTTCCCCGATGAGGTGACCCTGCGCGGCCAGTCGCTGCACGGTCTTCGACGTCTCGGTGACCCTCATTGGCCATCGGCGGTGTCGAAGGCGGCCTTGAATGCGGCCATGTCCGCGTCGGTGATGTGCTCGTCAATGTGATAGCGGCGAATCCGCCAGCCGCGTTCCGTGCGGACGTGATCGGCCTCGACGAACCCGTTGGAAAGGATGGCCAGTGTGTCGGTGCCGATGGCCTGCAGGTGGCTGGTCGAGTGGGCACGGTCCCCGTCGACGGTGATGACATGGGTGTTGATGAAGTGGCGCACCGTTCCCTCGCTCATGGAGACCTCGCCCCCCATGATTCGCTCGAACCAGGCCACAATGTCCGGGCGGCCGCTGACGGTGTCCTCGATCGTTCCGCCCGTGGGCGAGTGCTGGACGACTTCCCACACCGCATGGTCGTCAAGTACCTCGTCGTTGAGCGCCGTCCAGTTGGCGACGTCGATGGCCTGGTAGTAGCGGGACAGCAGTGACGAGATGTGGCAGTGCGCCAGCGCCTCCTCGGCGGCAACGTTCGACATGGACCGACCTCCCCCCCCGTGCGGGCCGGGGCCTCCGCTCCGCTCCGCAGGCTCACCTATCCTTGACGCAACGCAGTGTACTCACGGGTGGGCGGAGCGGACGGGTCGTCTCCCGACTGGCGATGAGGAGTGGCGACATGTCCTTCAGTCCGGAACAACTCTCCGATATCGAGTGCATCCGCAACGTCGGTCGACGGTACAGCCATGCGCTCGACCGGCTGGACGCGGACGGCATGCGCGCGGTCTACTGGCCCGACTCTCACGACGACCATGGTCCGGAGTTCCGCGGCAACGGCTGGGACTACGTCGACGTGGCCATGGAATCCCACCGCCGCTGGAACCCGAGTATGCACTCCCTGCTGAACCACTTGGTCGAGCTGGACCCGGGAGGCGTGACCGCACGGGGAGAGATCTACTGTGTCGCGTACCTGTTCGAAGCCGACCGGCCCGTCCTCCACATGTGGCTCGGGCGCTACCTCGACCGCTACGAAAAGCGGGGCGACGAATGGCGGATCGCAGAGCGGGTCTGTGTGCACGAGGGCTCACGGGTGGACGACCCGTTGATCACCATGCCGTTCCCGGTGGAGCAGTTCCGGCCCGGGTCGTTCGACCGGCCGTCGTCGGGCCGCCCGATCGGGCCCTGAACGTCTCGCTACCGCGTGGGCGGCGCCGTCGCCGGTGGTGGGTTCAGGCCCCGGCGGAGCAGCAGTCCGGGCCGGGCGTCGGGGACCGGCTCTCCTTCGGACCAGATGGGGATGCCGTTCACCCAGACATGGTGTATCCCGGTGCTCCGCGTCACCAGCCGGTCCGCGCCCGCCGGAAAGTCCCAGACGCGCTCGATCTCCTGGCAGCCCACCGTGTCCGGATCGAACGCCACCAGATCGCCGACCCAGCCGGGGGCGATCCGTCCTCGACCACTCAGTCCGTAGACCTCGGCGGGGTGGCCGGTCATGCGCCATACCGCCTGTTCGAGGGTGATGGCGCGACGCTCCCGTACCCAGTACGAAAGCAGCGTGGTGGTGTTGCCGGCGTCACAGAGCTGGCTCGTGTGGGCGCCCGCATCGGACAGGCCGAGGAGAAAGCGGGGATTGCCCAGCAGCACACCGATCTGGTCGTCGTCGTCGTTGGTCATGACGATCCGGAAGCGGGTGGCCAACTGCTCCTCGAGCGCCAGGTCGACCATCACGTCGAGCGAGTCGGTCCCCGCCTGGTGCGCCAGTTGTCCGAGCGTGGGCCCATGACGGAGGTCGCGGTGCAGCTCGGTCTCCTGCACGGTGGCATCGTCCAGCTTGTCGCCCCACCGCTCCCGCACCTCCGCCCGGGCCCGCTGGCGCCACTGCGCATCGGCATAGCGGGCTGCCCTCGCCGGGTGGGGGAGCGAGAGGATCTCCCCGAAGGCCGGCACGTTGGCCAGCGGCGCCGGATCCGCCAGGGAGAGCTGCACCACGATCGGGGAGCAGGAGATCTGCGGGAACACCCGGCCCCCGGCCTCCTCGATCTCGCGGGTGATCCGGACGGAGTACCCGGGATCCGACTTCAGCGTCATCAGGGCGGCCCAGGTGACCGGTCGGTCGATCTGTCGGGCGATGGCGGCGAACTCGTCGACGAACAGGTCGGGGCCCCACGTGGCCTCGAATGTGCCGTGGCCGCACTCTGCGAGCACCGAGGCGAGAAGCCGGATCTCGTCGAGGGTCCCAGCCCGGCTCGGCACCGGCCGTCCGTAGGCGCCCCGGTGGGATTCCGAGCGCGAGGTGGAGAACCCGACCGCGCCGGCATCGAGGGCCTCCCGCAGCAGTTCCCTCATGGCTACGAGTTCCTCCGCACTGGCACTGCGTTCGGTCGCCTCGTCGCCCAGGACGTAGAACCGCAAGGGGGTGTGTCCCGCCAGACAGGCGATGTTCAATCGGTTGGGGACCGCCTCTACCGCGTCGAGGTACTGCGGAAACGTCTCGAAGGTCCAGGGGAGTCCGGCTTCCAAGGCACCGAGGGGCATGCCCTCGACGTTCTCGAGGGTGCGCATGATGGTGCCCCGGTGTGCGGGTCTGGTCGGTGCGATTCCGAACCCGCAGTTGCCGGTCACGACGGTGGTCACCCCGTGCCATGACGAGGGGGTGAGGTCACGGTCCCAGAGGACCTGGGCGTCGAAGTGGGTATGGGGATCGATGAACCCGGGGGTGAGGACAAGGCCGCCGCAATCGATACTGAGATCCCCGCGCGGGTCGATACTGTCGGCCACCTCGGCAATGTGCCCACCCACCACGGAGACGTCCGCCCGCCGGCGGGGTGATCCGGTACCGTCGATCACCTCGGCTCCTTGCAGCACGAATCGCATCGCCATGGCCGCACACAACCTTTCCGCGATCGGTCTCCCTCTGATTGACGCCCATGGAGGCGGTATGCGAGCATAGCGAGGCTTGGAGGGCTGCCGGAGTGGGCCGCATCCACAAGGGTTCCGTTCGTCTTCGGACCGGGGGGTTTGCACATGCGAAGCGCGGGCGGAGGGATCGGGCCATGACCGTCGACACGGAGTACGCCTTTGATCCATCGGACCCCACGACCGCCAAGAATCCGGATTTCATGGGACGGATCCGGCGGGAACGGGGCGTGGTCCGGCCCAGTGAGGGTCTGGTGGTCACGACGCGCTACGGCGACACCGCCAAGGCGTTCCGGGACAACAAGAACTTCTCGTCGGCCGGGGACATGCGTGCGCCCGGCGTGACCGTTCCGGAGGAAGAGAGCTTCCTCGGCGAGCTCGATCCACCGATCCACCCGAAGATCCGGCGGATCCTGCTGCGCTCGTTCACCCCCCGCACCGCCGCCGCGGCCGAGGAGTGGACGCGCCAGAACGTGCGCCGCCGGCTCGATGCCATCGATGCCCGGGGAGGCGGTGACCTCATGGACGATCTGGCCGTTCCCCTCCCGGGTTCGGTCTCGGCCCACGTCCTGGGCGTGCCCGACGAACTCCACGACCAGATGATGGTGTGGTGCAACGAGGTGCTCCACAGCACCTGGGTTCCCACCGGGCGTACCGAACTCGGCGTCGGAGTGGAGAAGTCGTTTCCCGACCTGTCGGCGGCGCTTGACCGGTTGATAGGGGAACGCCGGACCGCGCCGACCGAGGATCTCCTCTCGACCATGGTGAACACCGTCACCGACGACAACTGGCGCATATCGGAAGAGCACGTGCGGACACTCACCATCAACATCCTGGCCGGATCGCTGTCGGCGAGCTACATGCTGGGGAACCTGCTCTACCGCTATCTCTCCGACGAAGACGGTTTCGCCCGCCCGCTGTCGGAGGATCCCTCACTCATACCGGCGGCTGTCCTCGAATCGCTGCGCCTGGAGGCACCCGTACAGTTCATGTTCCGGCACGCCACGACCGACACCGAGGTGGGCGGTTGCCCCGTGCACAAAGGTGAGATGGTGCTCTTGAGCATCGCGGCGGCCAATCGGGACGACTCCGTCTACCCCGACCCCGACAGCTTTCGGTTGGACCGCACCGACCCGCCGGAGAGCCTGGCGTTCGGGCTGGGCCCCCATCTCTGTCTCGGCAACCATCTGACGCTGATGGCGGGAAGGGTCGTGCTCGAAGAGATCGTGGACCGCTACCCGCCTTCGCGCCTCCGCCTCCCCGAGGGGTTCGAGTGGGTGGGCGTCGACCACATGCTCGAGTTCGGTCCCGAACACCTCCCCGTCACGGTGCACGGCTGACGAACGCCTTCAACCGCGGGGAGGATCGTCGGTCCCCGAGGGAACGGCCGAGGCCAGTCCCATCCGGCGCAGGTCGGCGACGTGGGGAAGGGAGCTGAGGAGGCCACCGTCGACGCAGAGGAGCTGGCCGGTCACGAAGCGCGCCTCGGCCGAGGCCAGGAACACGATGGTGGCCGCCACATCCGCCGGCGATCCGAGATAGGGAAGCAGGCAGTTCGCCCGCATCGCGTCGATCAGCGGACCGGGGACAGTGGCGGTGAACGTCGGTCCCTCGATCGCGGCCGGCGACACCGTGTTGCAGCGGATGCCGCTCTTGCCGAAGGCGGTGGCAATCGAGCGGGTCAGGCTGTTCACGCCGGCCTTGGCCGCGGCGTAGCCGCTCAGTCCCAGATCGCCCCCGAGAGAGGAGTTCGACGAGACGTTCACGATCGACCCGCGTCCCTGGGCGACCATCAGAGGCAACACGTGCTTGCACACCAGCATGGTCCCGGACAGGTCGACGGCCAGGGTGCGATTCCAGTGCTCCAGGTCGATGTCGACCACCGTCGTGTCCCGGGCCTGATGCCGACGATCGGTGATGGCGGCCGAATTGACCAGGACATCGACGGTGCCGCAGAGGCCCACGACCTGTTCGACCAGGGCGATGACGCTGGCCTCATCGGCAATGTCGACGGGCACCGACCGCGCCAGGCCGCCCTCCCCGCAGATGCCTGCCGCCACCCCGGCGGCGGTCGCGGTGTCGCGGTCGGCCACGACCACCAGTGCGCCCTCGCGGGCCATTGCCTCGGCGGTGGCCCGCCCTATGCCGGAGGCGCCACCCGTGACGACAGCGACCAGCGACTCCAGTCGACCCGCACCGGCCATGCTCATGGCGTTGCCGTTTCCGTTTCCGTTGGCTGCGGCGTCAGCCGACGTCGGAGGCGGTGGCCAGCCCGAGGAGCGCGGCCGCGTTGTCATGGGCGATCAGGCGCACCTCCGATGGCGTAAGGCCGGCACCGTCGAGGAAGTGCATCGGGTCGGGATGGCCCTCGGGATGGGGGTAGTCCGATCCGAGCAGGACCCGCTCCGGGCCGATCAAGTCGGCCAGGCCCCGGATATCGTCGTCATCGTTGGGGGCGACGGAGATGTGGTGCCGGAAGATGTCACTGGGCCGATCGGTGAACGATCCGCCCAACCAGGTCCCGTACATGCCGCTCCTGACGGCCTTGTCCATCACCCGGAGGAGGTAGGGCACCCACGCCGAGCCGTTCTCGATGCTCAGCACCTGGAGGTCCGGATGCCGCCCGAACACGTTGTGGAGCACGAACGAGGCCAGGGTGTCCATGATCGCCCGCTCGAAGAAGGCGGCCCGTTGAAAGGGGGACTGCGTGTGGGCGGAGGGTCGGCCCGGCTCCCCCCAGTGGGTCGAGAAGAGCTGGTTGTATCCCGATTCGGCGCCGTGGAAGGCGACCGGCACGCCAGCCTCGGCGCAGCGGGCCCAGATGGGATCGAAATACGGATCCCCCAGCGAGCGACCGTCGACGGGGGAGAAGAGGACGGCCACGGCATGGGCGCCGCGGGCGAGCAGGTCGTCCAGTTCGGATGCGGCCAGATCGATGTCGACCAGGGTGAGCCAGGGGGCGGCAAAGATGCGGTGCTCGTAGTCGAAGCCCCAGTCCTCGTCGAGCCACCGGTTGAAAGAGCTGAAGTTGGCGGCGCACGCCAGCGGGTCGTCACGCATCTGCATCTCCACCCCCAGAGCCAGGCTCGGCCACATGAGGCATGCCTCGACGCCGACGTCGTCCATCCACTGCAGGCGCGCCTCTCTGCGGGCGAAGTGGGGGATCTGCCCCGGCGTCAGGAGCTCGTGGTCGGGGAGCGGTTGGTACCGCCCGTCCTTGTCGTGACGCCACGCGCCGGGGCGACCCATGCGGTCGGCCGGGCTGCGCTCAAGGTAGTAGAGCGGTTGGTCGCCGAAGTACGGACGTCCGGTACCGTCGCCCGAGCGGCGGATATGGAGGGCACGGTCCGAGAACACGGGGTCCAGATGACGCAGGAAGGCATCGTCGGGCTCGTAGTAATGGTTGTCGGCGTCGATCACGGCGGTGACGGGATGTGTGCCGGCTGCTCTGCCCATGCCCCCTCCTCGGCTCCTGACGTGGTGGCCCTCGGCCGGACCTCTGGGCGCTGCTCCTCGCCCTCCTACCGTCATGATTGTAGTTTTTCCGAAGGGAACAAGGAGAGTTCGAGGGGAACTGGGAGAGAAGGGGTGGGAAGGCCATGCCGGTGCAGCTGTTCACACACGTCGGGATCTGCGTGGCGGATCTCGACAGATCGCTTCGGTTCTACGTCGAGGCGTTGGGTTTCTCCCGACGCGAGCCGGACGGGAGGGTGGGGACGTCCATCGATCCGTTGGTGGAGCTCGACGGGGTGGAGCTCGAGTTCCGATTTCTCGCCCGTGACGGAATGTCCGTCGAGCTCCTGCACTTCGTCTCGCCGGATCCCGTCGGCCCGGCCGGGCGCCGCCCTATGAACCAGTTCGGGCTCACCCATTTCGGGTTGGCCATCACCGAGCTCGATGCAGTGGCACGCTCGATCGTCGAGTACGGCGGGCAGGTGTACCCCCACACCCGGGTGTCGTACCGGGTCGACGAGGATTCACCCCGCATCGACTCCGTGTACTGCACCGACCCCGACGGGGTCAGGCTCGAGCTGATGGAGTTCTTCTCGTGAGCCGGTCCGACGAGGAGCTCTTTGTCCGGCTGGTGGGGACGTACCGGTTGGTCAGCGTCGAGTCGACGTCCGCCGACGGTGAAGTGCAGCGTCCGTTCGGCGAGGATCCCGACGGCTTCATGACCTTCACTCCTGAGGGCTACATGCTGGCCGTGCTGGCCCGACACGACAGGCCGACCTTTGCGGACGGGGACATCATGGGAGGCACCGATCAGGAGCGGGCGGCAGCCTTTCTCAGCGCCAGCGCGTTCGCCGGCCGCTACGAGGTACGGGACGGCAGGTTGGTGAACACGCTCGGGGCCGCCACGTTCCAGAACTGGACGGACACGGTGCAGGTGCGCGAGTTCGAGGTGACCGAGGACGGGCTGACCCTGGTCACCCCGGCCCTCTTGATGGGAGGCGCGCTCCGCAGCTCCACCGTGCGGTTGGCGCGGGTTGCCGCGCCCGCCTGAGCCGCCGCCGGGGGAAGCCGGAATCAGCTGTTGCGGGCGGCGGCGATCTGCGGGGCGTACAGGGGGGTGTGCATGGTCAGCCCCCCGTCCACGTTCACGACCTGGCCCGTGATGTAGGCGGCGTCGTCGCTGAGGAGGAAGGCGACCACTCTGGCGATGTCGTCGGGTTCACCCATGCCGGGTGTCACATGGTTGTCGGCGTAGAGGGCCATCTCGGCGGGAGGAACGTTGGCCGCGAGTGCCGGGGTTTGGACCACCCCCGGGGCGACCGCGTTGGCCCGGATGCCCTGCTTGCCGTACAGGGTGGCCACGTAGCGGGTGAGCGAGTCGATGCCAGCCTTGGAAACCCCGTAGGCGACGCGGGACAGGTCTCCCATCTGACCGGCCGCCGAGGAGGTCGTGACGATGGCGCCCCCTCCGGCGGCGAGCATGTGGGGCAGCGCGTGCTTGATCCCGAGCATGGGTCCCCGCAGATTGACCGCCATGGTGCGGTCCCACACCTCGGTCTCCATGGTGGCGACGTCGAAGTCCCGCAGGATGATGGAGACGTCCGCCGCGTTGTTGTGCAGCAGCTGCAGGTGGCCGAAGTGCTCGGCGGCCGCGGCGACCATGGCCTCAATCGCCTCCTCCTCGGCGACATCGACCCACTGGGCGAGAGCGGTCCCCCCCTCGGCCCGAATCATCGACACGGTCTCCTCGGCCCCGGCCAGATTGATGTCGGCCACCACCACCTGCGCTCCCCCGGCGGCCAGCAGCCGGGCCGACGCCCGGCCGATTCCTGATCCTGAGCCGGTGACGATGGCCGTCTTGCCGGCGAAGCGATCCGTCATGCATCCCCCCTGTGCTCGGTCGGAGGCGTTGCCCGCGCTCCGTTGTCGTCATCATTATGGATGTCGTCTGAGGCGTCCAGCGACGAGCAGCGGGGCGTCTCGCTGCCCCGCTGCCCCGCTGCTCCACCGTCCGACGGTCAAAGGTCGGCGATATGGGGCATCACCTGCTCGGCAATCTGGGAGATCTGATCGACGGTGGCCTCCGGGGGGCAGAGGTTGAACATGATGAGGTGCTGGAGACCCGCCTTGGCGTACTCGGCGATCAGTTCGACCAGCTGGTCGGCCGTGCCCTGGAGATGGACCCCGGGAATCCCCGGTGCGGCGGAGTCGGCGGAGAGGACGATCGGTGTCCACAGGCCGCATGTCAGCGACGACGGATCCCTCCCGGCACTCTCGGCGGAGCGCCTGATGGTGTCCCATCCCCGGCCGAGATCCTCCGGTCCGAGACCGTAGGGGCACCACCCGTCCGCGATCCGCCCCGTTCGGCGCTGGGCCTGTTCGGTGTTGCCTCCCATCCACACCGGGATCGACGGTTGTACCGGATGGGGCAGAACGCCGATGGGCGGGCTGCGCCAGAACTCCCCGTCGAAGGAGGTGGGATGCTCGCGCCACATCGTGCGCATCAATTCGATGCTCTCCGATCCGCGCGCATAGCGGCGGTCGAAAGGCGCCTGGAGGATGTCGAACTCCTCCTTCATCCAACCCATGCCGGCACCGAGAATGGTCCGACCGCCGTTGAAGAGATCGATGGTGGCGAGCTGCTTGCCCAGAATGAAGGGGTTGCGTTCGGGGACCACAATCACCAGACTGCCGATCCGGACCCGCGTGGTCAGGGCGGAGAGCCATGCCATGGTGGCGACGACTTCGCAGACAGGTTGGTTCTCGTCTGCCGGGTACTTGTCGCCACCATAGGGGTACTTCGAGTCGTACTCGAGTGGCCAGACGATATGGTCGGCCGCCCAGATCGAGGCCAGCCCGGTCGTGTCGGCGCACCGCGCCACTCCACTCATGTGCTCGGGAGTGGCGGCTCCGTTGTTGCCTATCCAAGCACCGATCTCCATTGCTCTCCTTTCGTCGTCTTGGCTCTCGCAGGTGGAAGGGCTGGGGGAGTCGTCCTCAGGGGAGCTCGGCCGCCTGCCACTCGGCAAAGCCGGCCAGTACGTCCGGGTCGAAATAGTGCCCGATGGATTGGTCGATCTCGTCGTGGAGCTCGGCCAACCCGGGCCGCTCGGGCATCGTGAGCGCTTTGATGCGCGCCAGGGAGCTCCCCATGCGCCGGCCGGCGATCTGCTGGGCCAGCGCAATGACGTCGGTGCCGAACTGTGCGGCCGGGTACACCTGCTGGACGAGTCCGAGCTGGTAGGCCCGCGCGGCATCGACCAGTTCTCCGGTGTACATCAGCCAGCGGGCATTGCGGGCACCGATCGCCCCGGGAAGCCTCTTGGACACCCCGCCCCCACCGATCCCGCCCGGGTGGCCGTCACCCAATCGCGCCGCCGAGGAGGCGACGATCAGGTCGCAGGCCAGGGCCAGCTCGATCCCACCCATGCGCGCCGTGCCGTTGACGGCCGCGATGATCGGTTTCGGTACCGCCCCGAAGAGGAGATAGAGGTCGCGGACGCCGATGAGAAACCGGCGATAGGCCTGCTCGCTGGCGAAGAACCGTTCGGCCTCCGCCGGGTCGACCCCCTCGCAGAACGAGGTGCCGGCCCCGGTGATCACGACGATGTGGATGTCGTCGTCATCGATAGCCCGGATCAGCGCGGAACGCAACCCGTCCATCACCTCCTGGGTCAACATGTTGGCGTGCTCGGGACGGTTCAGGGTGCAGCGCAGCACCCCCGGTGCGACCGTTTCCTCTAAGAGACCCTGTGCCACGATCCCCCCATGCGCCAATCAGGATGAAGAGAAGGTAGCACCCACTCGGTGGACATGGACGGTGAAGAGTGCCCGGCGCCGTTCACGTCGCCAGAGTGGGCGCGAGGTGCTCGGCCAGCATTATGGCGGTGATGTTGGTGTTGGCGCGGGGAGCTGACGGGGCGATCGACATGTCCACCACGGCCAGACCCGATGTGCCATGGACCCGTCCCCTGCTGTCGACCACGCCCCCGTGCTCGGGCAGGCCGATGGGACAGCTCGCCGAGGCGTGGGCGGAGCCGTCCACCGTGCGCATGATCCACTCGTCGAGCGCTGACGGCGAGTGCGGCGCCGGAAGGGCCGAACCGTCGGCGCCGGTCACCGGACCCCGGGACAGGCACCGGAAGGATGGGTGGGCGAGGACCTCGAGAGCCACGGCGACGCATTCGGCCAGTCGTTGCCGATCGCGCTCGTCGCTGGCCAGGTTCATCTCGACCGACGGGTCGATGGTCGGGTCGACGGAGGCCAGGGTGACCCGACCGCGGGAATAGGCCTGGTTCACCCAGAGTCCCATTCCGGCGACGCCCGGCATTCCAGGGGCGGGGCCGTTGACGATGCCCGCCATGTCGTTGTGGGTTCCGACCAGCGCGGAGGTCCATCGCACACAGGCATTGGTGTGACGCTGGTTGTGCGGCAGCGCCAGCCCGGGATCGACCGGAAAGCCGAAATACACGTGGGGATGGTCCTGGAAGCCCCTCCCCACCGGTGCGTCGAGGACAACCTGTATGCCCATTGCCTTCAGATCGCGCGCCGGCCCGACCCCGGAGCGGAGAAGGACGGCCGGCGAGTGGACGGCGCCGGCCGACAGCACGACCGTAGTGGCCCGTATGTCAACCTCCCGGTCGTCGAGGAGGGCCCGGACGCCCACGGCGCGGGTTCCCTCCCAGAGAACCCTGTCGACCAGGCAGTCGCCGACGATGGTGAGGTTGGCGCGGTCCCGTGCCGGCTCGAGGTAGGCCTCGTTCGTTCCTACCCGCACTTCGTTCCGCGCGTTGTAGGGGAAGATCGACACACCGGTGCCGCCCGGCCGGTTGACGTCGGGTTCCCAGGGTTGGCCCTGGTCGCCGAACGCGTCGAGGAACGCCTTGTCGAGATCACCCCACGTCTCGGGCGTCGCTCTGCTGATGGGGATCGGGCCGTCGGTGCCATGGTAGGGGGCCGCTCCGAACAGCACGTCGTCTTCCAGGGCGACCAGCTCTGCCATGACCGCTTCCTCGTTCCACAGCTCGTGGTCGGTCGCACCCCAAGGGAGGAAGTCGTCGATCGGAGGCCGGATGGTCACCTGGCCGTTGATGGATGAGCTGCCTCCCATCCCGCGACCCCGCCAATAGGGGGCCGGCTCCCGATCGGGGGTCCTGCGGGCGGTGAGGGAAGTCCACTGGAACTGCGGGAACCGCTCGGTGTCGAGTATGGCCGCCCAGTGGCCCCGACGCATCTCGGGGGGAGCCTCGGCCGGCCGGTAGTCAGGGCCGGCTTCGAGCAGCAACACGTGGGCGCCGGCGTCGGCACTCAGGCGATTGGCCAACACGGCACCGCACGATCCACCGCCGACAACGACGTAGTCCCATTCTCCCGGGTCACCCCCCGCGAGGGCCGCTGCCGCGGCGCCGGTCATCAGAACGCCGGATCGATCCGGGTGTAGACCGAGCGGGCCTCGGTGTACGAGTCGATGGATTCCCTTCCGCACTCGCGGCCGTAACCGGACTGTTTCAACCCGCCGAACGGCACCGAAGGATCGGTGTCGCCATAGCTGTTGATCCACACGACGCCGGTGTGCAGACGGCGGGCCACCCGATGGGCCCGGCGGACGTCGGTGGTCCACACCGACGCGGCCAGGCCGTACTCGGTGTCGTTGGCGAGCGTGAGCGCCTCCTCCTCGTCGGCAAAGGGTTGGAACGTCACCACCGGCCCGAAGATCTCCTCTTTGACCAGGCGCATGTCGTTGTCGACCTGCACGCAGAGGGTGGGTTCGACGAAGTAGCCACCTCCCTCCTGTGGTCGCCCCCCCAGGACGATCTCGATGCCGTCGCGACGACCGGAGTCGACGAGCTCGACCACGCGGTCGCGTTGCTCGGCCGAGACCAGCGGCCCGATATCGGTGGTGTCGGCGAACGGCGAGCCGATGCGCACGCTGGCGCTGCGGTCGACCGCGGCGGCCACGACCTCGTCGAACACCGATCGTTCCACCAGGACGCGGGCGACGGCCACGCAGATCTGGCCGCTGTTGTACCAGATGCCGAACGGTGAGAAGACGTGTGCCACCGCCTGATCCAATTCGGCGTCGGCGAAAATGAGATCGGGGCTCTTGCCGCCCAACTCGAGGCTGACCTTCTTCAGCCGGTCAGCGGCCTGCCGGGCGATGATCCGACCGGTCTCGGTGGAGCCGGTGAAAGCGATCTTGTCGACGCCGGGATGCACCACCAGGGCGTGCCCCACCCCCTCGCCGTAGCCGGTGAGCACCTGGACGACACCGGGTGGCACGCCGGCGTCGAGGCAGAGCTGTCCGAAGACGAGCGCGGTCAGGGAGGTCTGCTCGGCCGGCTTGAGGATCACGCTGTTGCCACAGGCGAGCGCGGGGGCCACCTTGTAGGCGGCGTTGATCAGAGGGCAGTTCCAGGGCACAATGCCGGCACAGACGCCGATCGGGGTCCGCATCGTGTAGCCGTGGACGGCGGGACCGACCGGGTTGACCGTTCCATAAATTTTGGTGGGCCAGCCGGCGTAGTACCGCACGAAGTCGGCGGCTTGGGCCACCTCCATCTGGGCGACGACGAGGGGCTTGCCGGAGTCGAGTGCCTCCAGCTCGCTGAGCATCGTGGCGTGCTCGTCGACGAGATCGGCCAGGCGGAGCAGCACCCTCGTCATCTCGACGGGAGAGCGGGCATGCCAGCTTCCGGCGTCGAACGCGCGCCGTGCTTGCGTCACGGCGGCATCCACGTCGGCGTCGGAGGCGTTGGCCAGCTCGGTGATGACCTCTCCGGTGGAGGGCTCGTAGACGGGCACGGTGACGTCAGCCGAGGCGGGACGCCAGCGGTCACCGATCAGGAGATGATGGGGGGAACCGAGCGCGGCGATCGTCGCCTCGCTCAGCCCGTCCAGGACCGGACCCAAGGTGGTTCCCCCGAACTGGTGACGAACCTCCCCGCCCCCTGCGGCATGTTCCGTGGACAGTGCGCACATTGTGGTCCTCCTCCCGTGTCCTCCCGTGTCGGCCGCGGCCGTATCTGGCCCGGCGTGTGCCGGCGTCAGGCCGGCTGTGCCTCGAAACTGATCGGCGCCCGCATGACGCCGCGGGTGGGGACGAGCTGCGCCCGCTCGATACCGTCCTCGTCGATCTCCCAGTCCCCGAGTGTCGACACCAGGCACTCGAGTGCCACCCTGGTCTCGAGCTTGGCCACCGCCGCGCCCAGGCAGTAGTGGATTCCGTGACCGAAGGTCCAGTGGGACCTGACCTGGCGATCCAGATCGAGCCGCTCGGGCTCGGGAAATGCGGTCTCGTCGTGATTGGCCGAGCCGTAGAGGAGCAGGACCTGGTCACCTTCGGGAATCGTCGTGCCGCCAATCTCCACATCCCTGGTCGTGCTGCGGGCCAGACCCTGGACCGGCGAGACGAAGCGCAGCAGTTCCTCGATGGCGGCCGGCCAGCGCTCGGGCTCCGCGGCCAGTTTCCGCCGTTCGTCGGGGTGACGAGCCAGCACGATCACGGCGTTGGCGATCATGTTGATCGTCGTGTTCTGTGAGGCATCGTGCAGGAGGGAGCAGAAGCCGGAGATCTCCTCATCCGTCAGGTCGGCGTCATCCTCGACCTTGGCGTAGTAGATCTGCGAGATCAGATCATCCGTGCGGTTGTCCTTCCGTTCGGCCACGAGACCGCGCCAGTACGCCTCCATCTCGCCGTAGGCCTGCAACGCTTCGGGGCTGGTGAAGTCGGCCCCACCGATTGTGGCCAGGTTCCAGTTGAGAAATTTCATCTGCTCCTCGCGTGGCAGTCCCATCAACTCGCAGACGACGGTACTCGGGATGAGCTGGGCGAACTCGGTGGTGGCGTCGGCCACTCCCTTGGACTTGAACCCGTCGATCAGGCTCATGGCATGGCTACGGATGAAGGGCTCGAGGCCGGCCACCCGCGACGGGGTGAGCACGCGGCTCAGTGTCTTGCGCAGCGTGTCGTGGCGGGGCGGATCCATGTTGAACATGTTGAGCGGCAGGAGGCTCACATCGATGTCGATGAGCGTCCCGGTGGCCGAGGAGAACGTCCGCCAATCTGCCGCCGCCGCATCGACGTCGGCGGCGCGGCTCAGCATCCAATAGTGGGGCCAGACCCTGGGATTCTCGTTCTCGCGCTTGTAGGCGGGGAACTCCTCGCGCATTCGCGCGTACGCCGGGTAGGGATCTTCGAAGAATGCAGCGTCGAACGGATCGAAGATGAAGTCATCTGCCACGGCTGAACCCCCGGTTTGTCGTTGCCACGCAGCCTGCTGCTCGGCGCAGCCTAGCGAGTCGTCTACGGCGAGGCGATTGCGACACCGGGTATCTCAGCTCGTCCCGGTGGCGGCTTCGTGGCGTCGCCTCCCGGCGATCGCACGAAGGTGCAGCGGGCCGCGCGGTCCAGGTCCGAGACTGCAGGTCGGCCGCATGGGCGGATCGTCGTCCAGCACCTGCAGTTGAGGGAAGCGGCGCACGAGGGTGCCCACGGCGACCTCGATCTCCAACCGGGCCACGGGAGCTCCCAGACACAGATGGGGCCCCGGCGCGAACGACAGGGGCGCCCTGTCGGGCCGGTCCAGGGCCAGGCGGTCCGGATCGGCGAACCGGTCGGGATCGCGATTGCCGGCGGCGATGCACGGCGCCACAACGGCACCTTTGGGGATCGTCGCACCGCCTACCTCGACGTCCTCGAGGGCGAACCGGGCGACCGACGTCTGGTTCGGGGAGACGAACCGCAGGATCTCGTCGACGGCCGGTCGGTCGAGGGCCGGGTCCTGGCGCAGCCGGTCCAACTCCCCGGGGTGGGTGTGCAGGGCCAGGACCCCTCCCGCGATGCCGTTGCGCGTGGTCTCGAACCCGGCTCCGATGACGAGCGTCGCCATGGCGACCAGCTCGTCGGTGGTGAGTCTCTCCCCGTCGTCCTCGGCCTTCATGAGCAGGGTCAGAAGATCGTCTTGCGGGCGTGATCGCTTCTCGGCGACGAGAGCGGTGAAATAGTCGCGGTAGGCCAGCGTGGCGACGTCGGCACGCCGCAGGATGTCGTCATCGATGGCCGGCTCGATCGCCAGCGCGATCTCCTCGCTCCATCGGCGGCACTGCTCGTGGTCTGCGTGGGGCACCCCCAACAACTCGCAGATGACGGTCACGGGGATCAGGTCGGTGAACTCGGTGACCAGGTCGACCTCCTCGGATTCCGGGAAGGGTTCGATCAGTTCGTCGACCACCCGCTGGACGTACGGGCGCAGGTTCGTGATCACCTGTGGGTTGAAGGCACGTGACACGATCCGGCGCAGCCGCGTGTGGTCCGGCGGGTCCATGAACACCATCATCTGACCGAGGGTCTGCAGGACGGCGCTCCACTCGAATCGAGGGTCGAGCCGCACGAGTTTGGCTGCTTCGCCCTGGCCGAACGCCGGTGAGCGAAAGGCGAGAGCGCATGCTTCGTAACTGGTGAGGACCCACATCCCCAGATCGCTCTCGAACACCGGGGACACCGAACGGAGTTCGTGGTACAGCGGGTGCGGGTGGCGCGGGTAGGGCTGTGTCATCAGCTCGCGGACGATGGCGTGACCCCGATCGGTGGCGGAGCTGGCGAGGGGCAGTGTCAGCGGACCGTGAATCCGGCGTCGACCGGGAGTGCGATACCGGTGACATAGCGGGCCATGTCCGACACGAGCCACAAAATGGCGTTGGTGACATCGGACGCCTCAATGAGGTCGACCGGTAGCGCGTTCTGCATGCCGGCGGCGGCCACGGCGGCGTTCTCGACGATCCATTGCTGCATGGCGTCGTTCATGACCATCGGCGTGTTGGCGCCGGTCGGGTGGACCGTGTTGACGCGTATGGAATGGGGGGCCAGCTGCAGCGCGAGCGCGCGCATGAGCCCGACCAGCCCGTGCTTGCTGGCGACATAGGCATCTGCACCCGGCGAGCCGTCGGCCAGGCCCTTCAGCCCGGCGGTCGAGCTGGTGATCACGATCGAGCCACCACGGCTTCCGTCGATGATCGCCTGCTTGGTCACCCAGACGGTGTTCCACACGCCCGTCAGGTTGACGTCGATGATGTTGCCCCACGATTCGCTCGGTTCGATATTCAGCCCGAACGACGGCGCGATGCCGGCGTTCGCCAGGACGATGTCGAGCCGATCGAACTCCGACAGCCCGGCATCGACGGCGCGCGAAAGCGCCTTCATGTCCCGGACGTCAGCCTGGTAGGTGACAACCCGGCGCCCGTGTGCCTTGACGGCTGCCGCGGTCTCGTCGAGATCGGACGGGGTGGAGAGAGGGTAGGAGACGGTGTCGATGTCCTCGCACAGATCCACCGCGATGATGTCCACGCCCCGCTCGGCCAATGCCTCGGCGTGCGAGCGACCCTGACCTCGTCCCGCTCCGGTGATGAAGGCAACCTGACCTTCGAGGCTACTCATGCGCCCAGAGTCCGGCCGCTCGATGCCGTCACGACGCCTCCCATCCCCGGAAGCTGCCCGGTGGGCATATGGTCGTGCCGGCGTCCACGACGAGCGAGGAACCGGTGACGTAGCGAGCGGCGTCGCTCACCAGGTAGAGGATGGCCTCCGTCACGTCCTCGGGCTGAATAAGGGCCACGTCCAACAGGTTCAGGCTCTTCATCCCGGGCTCGGCGTCTTCGAACGTCGCGTTCTCCTTGCCGGAGAACAGGTCGAGGCCGGGCTGGTTCAAGACCAGGTCGGTGGCGACTCCGCACGGATGAACGGCATTGACCCGGATATTGAACGGGGCCAACTCGACCGCCAGCACCTTCATCAATCCGGTGACCCCGTGCTTGGCGGCCACGTAGGGTGCCACGTTCGGTATGGGCGTCAGGCCCGCGTTCGACGAGGTGATGACGATGGCGCCCTGACGCCGTTCGATCATGTGGGGCATGGTGGCCCGGCACGTGTTCCAGACACCGGTGAGACAGATGTCCACCGTCTCGTCCCACATTTCATAGGGCGTCTCCCAGGCCGGCGAGAACGCCGTCATGCCCGCGTTGGCCAGCACGATGTCGATATGACCGAGCTCCTCGACCGTCCGGTCGACGAACGACTGCATGGCCGCGCGGTCCCTCACGTCGGCTTCGACGGCCAGGCACCGGCGTCCCGTCTCGGAGACCAGCTTCTCTGTCTCGATGCGGTCTTCGGTGGTCGCCGTCCGGTAGAGAGGGGTCTTGAGCGGTTCGGAGATATCGCAGAACGCGATATCGCATCCCTCCCGAGCCAGTGCCAGCGCGTGACTGCGACCCTGCCCCCGGGCCCCTCCGGTGATGACCGCTACTTTGCCGTCGAACTTTCCCATGTTTCCCCCTAAGAAATGGCTCGAACTTAGGAGATTCTCGATCCCCGGTTGGGGGATGTCAAGCGGCTGCGTCGCAGGCGCGGGCCGCGGCGACGGACACGGTCGACGCGCCGTGGACGGTGACCGCTGACCGCGAGCGACGGACTCTCCGACTATTCGGAAGATCGAACGGATGCACGGTTCGCCCACCCCAGCGCCCCTCGAAAGATTTAAAAAATGGTTACAAATTCACGGACATTGCGGTATGCTCTGCGCTGTTTCAGCGATTGGGGTGGCAATCGGGCGGGAGCACCGCCCATGGAAAGGGGGGCTCTCATGGTCCGTAACCTGAGGGGTGTCGTGTCGCGTATCGGTATCGGGGTCGCGGCCGGCGCGCTCTTATTGAGCGTTGCCGCAGCCGGGGGGGTGGCCGGTGCCGCCACGAAGGCGGTGCCAGGGGGCAACGCTTCCGGTGGCTCGCTGGCGGTAACGGCCGGCAAGCAGAAGTTGGTCGGGGCGAAGGGCACCGGCCTCACCCGGGGGATCACCTCGACGTCGATCAGCGTGGGCTGCGTGTACACGTCGGCCGACTACGAGGGGTACATCCCCGGGATCGAAGCAGCATTCTACGAAGCCAATCTGAAGGGTATCGACGGCCGGAAGATCAACCTGATCCCCTGCAAGGACGACACGGGTGGTGTCCAGTCCAACGTGTCCGAAGTCGAGCAACTGGTCCAGCAGAACCAGGTCTTCGCCGTGTTGTCGTTGACCGAATACATCCTGAGCGGCTCGACCAACTTCTTGAACGCCAACCAGGTGCCCTACTACGGCTGGGGCTTCAACCCGGGCTTCTGCGGCTCCCGGTGGGGCTTCGGATGGAACGGCTGCCTGTCGCCGGTCCTCCTTCCCACGTCGAACCCGCTGCACAACGTGGATGAGGGAAACCTCGCCACGGCCATCATCAAGACCAGCGGCCTGCCGGCCAGCAAGGTGCGGTTCGCCGTCCAGGCCGAGAACTCGCCCTCGGGAACCAGCGGTAACGCGGACTACGACACGTTGTTCGCCGCCCTCGGGGCCAAGGTCGTCTACAGCGAGGCCAACTTCCCGCTGACGGCCACCGGGATCGACTACACGCCCTACGTCCAGGCGATCCTGGCGGCCAAGCCCAACATCGTCTTCATCTCGACGCCCTTCGCCGATGTCGGCGGCATGGCCTCCGCGCTCAAGGCGGCGGGGTACAAGGGCATCACGATGGACTTCGTCACCTACTCTCCGGGACTCCTGGCCTCATCGGCCCAGCTGGCTTCCGCCCTGCAGGGTGAGTACATCAACACCCAGGTGGTCCCGCAGGAGGAGACGACCTCGCCGTACGTGCAGGCGGAGTTGGCGGCGCTCAAGGCCAGCGGTCAGCAACCGTTCCTCACCCTTGGGGCGTCGATCGGCTACGCCGAGGCGACCGAGTTGGTCGAGCAGCTGCAGGCCGTGGGCAAGAACCTGAACACCAAGACATTCGACCAGATCGTCAACGGCGGGAAGTTCACCAGCTTCGCCACGACGCCGGCCGACGGACCGGGCAAGCTGTTGTGGCCGGCCGCGCACTTCCTGCCCTCCGACTGTGCCGTCATTGTGAAGGTGAGCGGCACGGCGTACAACGTGGTGAACCCGTACAAGTGCTACACGAGTTACCTCATCAAGAGCTAGAACGTCCAGCAATCAGGGGGAACGCCAGGTGAGCATGACCACCTGGGGACGGCGCTCCGGCGTCGCCCCCAGGTGGTTTGGTATAACGGGAGAGACGCTCTCCGGCCATAGCAGCGGCGACAGTAAGGACGACGGGTACTAGTGGGCACAGGCGAGTTCTAGTGGACACATTCCTCGCCCTGGTGGTGAGCGGGGCTGTGACGGGGGCCATCTATTCCCTGGTGGCGTCGGGCTTGACGCTGTCGTATGCAGCGACCGGCATTTTCAACTTCTCCTATGGGGCCGTGGCCTTCTCGGCGGCCTACCTGTACTACATCTTCCACAGCGGGCTGAATTGGCCCATCGTCCCGGCCGGCGTGCTGGTGATCCTTGTCTATGCGCCCCTCCTCGGGATCCTCTTGGATGTGGCGGTCTTCAAACCTCTCGCCCGGGCCAACGAGTCGGCGAAGATCATGGCCACCGTCGGGCTGTTCCTGGCCATTCCCGCTCTCACGGAATGGATCTGCGACGGGATCATCGACATCTTCCACGTCGACATCCCGACCAGTGCGACGGTCCTCCAGGTCGGGTTCCCGGCCGGTCTCGGGCCGGTTCCCGAGGACACCTGGCACATCCCCCCGCACATTCCCATCACGTCGAACTCGCTGGTGGTCTTGATCGCCGCCGCCGTCTGTGCGGTCGGCTTGTGGTTCCTCCTGCGGCGTACACCGCTCGGCCTGCAGATGCGCGCGGTGGTCGACCGCGACAACCTGGCGAGGATTCGCGGCGTGAACGACGTCAAGACGTCGCGCTCCGCCTGGATCATCGGCACCATTCTGGCCGCCCTCGCCGGCGTGGTGGCGGCCCCCATCCTCGGATCGATCAGCACGACGGGCTACCTCACCATCACCATCGTCGCCGCAGCCGCCGCCGTGGTCGGCCGGCTCCGTTCCATCCCCCTCACCTTCGTCGGAGGCCTCGGCCTCGGCGTCGTACAGGATCTGGTGGCGGGGTATGTCAAGGTCAACATCTCAGGCTTCGCTGATTCGGTCCCCATCGTCGTCCTCATCGTTGCTCCTGCTCCTGGCGCGGGACCGCAGCCGGCGCGGGGGAACGACGGCGGACGAAGCGCCGCCGCGGGACTACCTGTCCCTCCTTCCCCTGTGGCGTCGGGCCGGCCCGTGGGTGGCGGCCACCATCTTCCTCATCTGTTACGTCCTCTTTCTGGCCGACAGCTTCTGGGCGGGAACAATTGTGCAGGGGCTCTCCCTGTCCATCATCTTCCTGTCGTTCGTGGTGGTCACGGGCATGGGTGGCATGGTCAGCCTGGCCCAGGCGACCTTCGCCACCATGGCCGGTCTCACCACCGGACTGTTGATCACGCAGTACAACGTGCCGCTGTTCGCGGCCATGGCCATCGCTCTGGTGATCGCAGGGCTGGTGGGACTCCTCGTCGCGCTGCCCGCGCTGCGCCTGGGTGGCCTTCCCCTGGCGCTCGCCACACTGGCCCTGGCCCTCATCGGGGACAACGTGCTCTTTCAGTGGAACTGGTTGGACAACAACACGTCCGGTTGGACCATGCCGCGTCCGGTGATCGGGCCGGTCAACCTGGCCAGCAACAAGACGATGGCGATCGTCCTTCTGGTCCTTTGCGGGCTGATCATGCTGTTGATCCGCAATCTCAAACGGTCGTCGTGGGGGAGGGGCATTGCCGCCGTCCGCTCGTCGGAGATGGCCGCCTCGACGTCGGGAGTGGCTCCCCTTCGGATCAAGCTGGGCTTGTTTGCCATTTCTGCCGTCATCGCCGGTCTCGGAGGGATCTGTTACGTCACCTTCCAGGCCAGTGCGTCCAACACGGCGACACCGGCGATCGACAGCTTGCTGTGGTTGGCGACCGTGGTGCTGTTCGGCATTCGCCGGCCCGCCGCCGCAGTGCTGGCCGGGATCGTCTCGGCGTCAGCCCCCGTGATAATCGGGAGTGGATTTCACTGGTGGTCATGGGTCCCTTCGTGGTTGAGCTGGCATGGGACGCAGTCGACGGAGATCCCTCTCATCCTCTTCGGCCTCGGCGCCGTGGGCCTGGCCCGGGACCCCGACGGCTTCCTCTCCCACACGTCCAGCCAGAACCACGCGCGACGCATGCGCCGGGCGGCGCGGCGGGCGGCGGCGGCCGCCGGGCAACCGGTGGGTGCGGGCACCGCCTCGGCGCTCAGCTCGTCGGTCATCGCGGCAGAGGACGCCGCGATCTCGGCGGAGGTGGAGCGGCACGGGTCCGAACTGATCTCTGCCGGCGCCATGCGGGTCTCGAGCGATCCAGTCGACGAGACGCCCGGGATGCTCTCCATCAAGGGGCTCCGGGTGTCGTACGGGGACGTGGAGGTCCTGCACGGGATCGATCTCTCCGTCGCCACGGGGAAGATCACCGGGCTCTTCGGTGTGAACGGCAGTGGGAAGTCGACCCTGTGCTCGGCCATTTCGGGGCTGGTTCCGTCCAGCTCGGGTTCGATCACCCTCGACGGTGTGGACATCACGCGTATGCCGGCCTACCGGCGGGTGGGCCAAGGCGTGATCGTCGCCCCCGAGTCGCGTGGCGTGTTCCCCGGACTCACCGTGGAGGAGAACCTGCTCCTCCGGCTCGACGCCGAGCATCGTGACGAGGTGTACAAGCGCTTCCCCCCGCTGAAGGAGCGGCACCGCCTCCCGGCGGGGAGCCTGTCGGGGGGCGAGCAGCAGATGCTGGCCCTCGCTCCGGTGCTGGTCCAACCGCCGAAGGTCGTGATCGCCGACGAGCCCACGCTCGGGCTGGCTCCACTGGTGGTGGCCCAGGTGCTCGACATCTTCCGTGAGTTGCGCGACCTGGGCACGACCATCCTCTTGGTGGAGGAGAAGATCCGTGACGTCCTCACCGTGGCTGATCGGGCGGCGTTCATCGAGCTGGGCCACATCGTGTGGTCCGGGGAGCGGGAAGATCTCAATGACGAGCAGTTGGTCGGTGCCTACTTTGGCGCGAAGCTCTAAGCATCCGATCCACCAGGAATCGAGAACATGACGAACAACGCCAGCGAGGCCACGGTCGACCAGACGATACCGGCGAGCAACGGCAAGGTCGCGACCCCAATTCTCGAAGCGCACACCGTCACCATGGCCTTCGGGGGGGTCAAGGCACTCTCCGAGGTCAGTGTCTCGTTCGCGGCCGGGGAGATCTGCGGGCTCATCGGTCCGAACGGCGCGGGCAAGACGACGCTGTTCGACTGCCTCACCGGGATCCGCCGGCCGACCTCCGGTTCGATCCGCTATTGCGGGGAGGAGGTGACCGGTCGCAGCGCGACGTGGTTCGCCCGCCAGGGCATGCGTCGGACCTTCCAACGCCAACAGATCTTCGGGTGGCTGCCGGTGGAGGACAACGTCCTGGTCGCCCTCGAGTGGCGGGGCGGCGGCGGTGGGCTGGCGGCGGACCTGCTGTCCCTTCCGTCGCGGCGTTCCCGCGAACGCGAACGCCGGGCCCGGGTCGACGAGGTTCTCGAGCGATGTGGTCTCGAGGCGCTCCGTCTCGAGCCGGCTGCCAACCTTCCCATCGGCCAGGCGAGGATGGTGGAGTTGGCCCGGGCGGTGGTCGACCGCCCCAAGGTGCTCCTCCTCGACGAGCCTACGTCAGGCCTCGAAGAGTCTGAAGTCGAGAATCTGGCCATTGTGGTCAGGCGACTGTGCGAAGAAGACGGATGTGCCGTGGTCCTGGTCGAGCATGACGTCGGTTTCGTCATGCGGGAGTGCCACCGGGTCGCGGTGCTCAATCTCGGTTGCATCATCGCGAACGACGTTCCCGAGGTGGTGCGAACCGACCCCGCGGTTCGTGCCGCGTATCTAGGATGAAGACGGAGGACAGCATGGCCCTGCTCGACCGGTCGAAATCGACGACGGACGTTGATCCACTCCTGCAGTTCGCACCCGAGGCGAGCACCGTCATCGCCAGGCTGATGGCCAACCTCTGGGGCGTCACCGATCCAGAGCTCTTGGCACTGGTGCAGGCCAGGATCGCCCAGCTCCTGCGCAACGAGTCGGTGCTCACGGGTGAGCGGATCCCGCCCGCCAAGGTGGCCGCACTCTCGCAGTGGCCGACGTCCCCACTGTTCTCGGGTACCGAGCGCGCCGTCATCGGCTTCACCGAGCAGTTCATCATGGATGTCGCCGGAGTTTCAGCGGAGCAGAGGGACTCGCTGGGGGAGCAACTGGACCCCGCCGAACTGGGGGGCTTCGTGACGGCCCTCTATCTTCTCGACTACGGCCAGCGGACGCAGATGGCGCTCGACCGGCTCTTTCCCGGCTCACGGTTGGCCGCGTTCACGCCGGGCGACACGGCGGGAGCGTCCGCGCCGCCCGCCCGCGGCCTGTCCCTCCAAGGTGATGTGGATGCCCTACTGATGGCCATCGCCCGGCTCGATTCGCTCGACATGGTGACCACCGAGGTGGTGCGCCTGCGGGGGGCGCGGCGTCACAACTGTCGCATCTGCCAGTCAACGCGTGCGGTGAAAGCATTGGACGCGGGGGCCGACGAGGCCATGTTCGACAAGATCGACCACTACGAGAGCAGTGACCTCGTCGAGTCCCACAAGGTCGCACTGCGCCTCACCGACGCCATCATCACCCAACCGACCGAGATCGACCCGTCGTTGGCGGCGCAGGTCCACCAGCACTTCACGCCGCCCCAGGTCATCGAGATCGTCCTGGACGTCATGCGGAACAGCTGTCAGAAGGTCGCGGTGGCCCTGGCCGTTGACGATCCGCACGTCACGAGCGGTGTCGAGCTCTACGCGCTCACGGCCGACGGCGACGTGGAGTTCTTGTAGATCCGGACTTACGGCGCCACCGTGACCATGAGTGCTTCGAACGAGCGGAGGCTGGGAAGACATGCGGTGTGCAGGGCCGGCTCGGCGTTCACGATGGTGATGTCGGCGAAGCGTTCGACGAATCTCGTGATGGCGATCTCGGTCTCGAGGCGGGCGACGGCGGCCCCGATGCACGAGTGGATGCCGAAGGCGAGCGCAAGTGAGCCACCGTCGTCCCGGCCGATGTCGAGCTGATCGGGGTTCTGGTAGCGCAGCGGGTCGCGGTGGGCCGCGCCCAGTACTCCACAGACCAGTTCGCCCGCCGGAATCGTGACCCCACCGAGCTCCACGTCCTCGGCGGCGACCCGCGGGATCGTGAGCTGTGCCGGCGGTTCGAAGCGGAGCAGCTCCTCGACGGCGGCCTTTCCCCGGTCGGGCTGCTCCCGCAAGAGCGCCATCTGCCGGGGATGGTGGAGAAGAGTCCATATCCCGTTGGCAATGGCATTTGCCGTGTTGTGATAGGCCGCCCCGACCAAGATGGTGGTCATGGCGAGGAATTCGTCCTCACTCAGCGTTCCGTTCCGGTCGTTCTCCGCGACCATCGTTCCCATCATGTCGTCGGCCGGTTGGGCCCGCCGGTTTTCGATGATGTGGCCGAAGTAGGCGCGGAACTCGTCAGCCGCCGCATCGGCACGCGCCAGCATGGCGTCGTCGGTCACGGGCTGGCTGGCCTCGACCAGAGCGTCCGACCAGGCGCAGCAGCGTTCCTGGTCATCGGTCCCCACTCCTCCGAGCATTTCGCACATCACGGCGATGGGAATCTGCCGGGCGAAATCACCGAGGAGATCGCCACCTCCGGCGGCTTCCATCCCCTCCAGCAACCGATCGATCAGCTCGGTGGCGAACCCCCGCAGGTGCTGCACGGCGCGCGGGACGAAAAAGCTGCTGACCGACCGGCGAACCCGGGTGTGATCCGGTGGATCGAGGAACGGCATCATGTGGCCCAGGAGCTGCAGGGACGAGCTGTCCTCGAAGCGGGGATTGTCCCGGAGCCGGAGGCCCACGCCGAAGGCCGGGGATCGGAACAGCGTCTCGCATGTCGCGTACTCGCTGGCGAACCACAACCCGGACTCGCTCCGGTAGACCGGGGCGAGAGTCCGCAGCCGGTTGTAGAACGGGTACGGATCGGTTTGGAAGGGTTCGGTCAACAGCGCCCCCACCAATGCTTCGGGGTCGTCCACCTGGTCGAGCGTCGGGGATTCTGAGCGTTCGGTTGTCATCGATCAGTACTCGCGCAGCGTGACCGGCAGCGAGACGGGGCCCCGCGGGTTGGGCCCGAGGTCGCACGCCTGGCGCATCGGCGGATCTTCGTCGCGCAGCTCGATGGTCGGAAAACGGCGGGCCACCGTGCCGATGGCCAACTGACCCTCGAGACGGGCCACGGAGGCACCGAGACAGTGGTGGATGCCGGGTGCGAAGGTCAGGGGCTGGTTGTCGGGCCGGTCCAGGTCGAGACGGTCAGGCCCCTCGAAACGCTTGGGGTCGCGGTTGGCGGCGCCGATGATCGCCCCGATCATCGCCCCTTCGGGCAGCCGGACACCCTCGAGCTCGACGTCGTGAAGAACGAATCGCGGCACAGCCGTCTGCACCGGCGCCTCGTAGCGGAGGATCTCTTCGATGGCGCTGCGAATGAGACCGGGGTCGCTCCGCAATTGGCTCAACTCGTCCGGATTGCGGAGTAGCGCCAAAATGCCACTTCCGATGAGATTGCGCGTCGTCTCGGAGCCGGCACCGATGATCTCGGTGGCCATGGAGACGAGCTCCTGCTCGCTCAACTTGTCGCCCTCGTCTTCGGCCTGGGTGAGGAGGGTCATGACGTCGTCCGCCGGGTGCGCTCGCTTCTCGGCGGCCAGGGCACGGAAGTAGGCGTCGTACTCGAGCTGCGCCCGGTCGGCCCGCTTCAGTTGTTCGTCCGAGACGCCGGGCTCGACGGAGAGCCCTACCTCTTCGCTCCACGTGCGGCACTGCGCATGGTCGCTTGGCGGCACGCCCAGTAAGTGGCAGACGACGGTGACCGGAATGTGGTCGGCGAAGCCCGTAACCAGGTCCCCGCCGCCGGCGCGGGCGATGGGTTCGAGCAGTTCGTCGACCACCTGCGTGACATAGTCACGGAGCCGATCGATCACCCGCGGCGAAAACACGCGGGAGACCAGCCGGCGCAAGCGGGTGTGATCGGGGGGGTCGATGAAGGTGATCATCTGTCCGAGCGCCTGGAGGACGGCACTGTCCCCGTAGCGCGGGTCCTGGCTGATCATTTTGGCGCCGTCGCCCTGTCCGAATGCCGGTGACCGCAGCACGGCTGCCGCCGCTTCGTAGCTGCTGGCGAACCACATCCCCGACTCACTCCGGTACACCGGCGCCAGATCGCGGAGCTCGGCGTAGAGGGGGTAGGGATCGTGAGGGAATGGGGGAGTGGACAGGGTCCGGATGATTTCCTCGGCCGGTCTCGTCCCGGAAGCGAGAACCATCGCATCCCCCCTTACTCGCCCAGCTCGCCCAGCTCGCCCCGAAGGAGCCGAACCGCAATGTAGCAGTGCGCCGTCCATGCCGCCGCTCAGCGGCGCTCGTCGTTCGTGAGGGCTACCATCACGAGAAACGTTGGGGGAGGACGATGATGGTTGGGGGAGGACGATGACGACGGAGACCCGCCGGGAAGGTTCTGAGCGATGCCGCTGCTGTGACGAGAACGCGGTGGCCAAACTCCTGTACACCTACGCGGAGAGGATCGATGCCGGCGACTTCGAGGGACTGGCCGACCTGTTCTCCGACGCCGTCATCACGTTCGAGGAGAGCCCGGAGCGGGTCGTCCACGGGCGCGACGAGGCTTACCAGATGTACGACGGCTTCACCCGGCGCTTTCCCGACAACGGGACGCCGCACACCCGCCACGCCATGACGAACGTCATCGTCGATGTGGCCGACGACGGGTTGCGGGCGACGGCGCGCTCCTCGTTCACCGTCCTGATGCGAACGGACACCTTCCCGCTGCAGCCGGTGATCGTCGGCCGGTATCGTGACGAGCTGGTCAAGAAGGACGGCGAGTGGCGCTTCGCGCACCGGCACATGTTGAGCGACCACGTGGGCGATCTGAGCCAGCACATGTTGGTGGATCCGTTCTGAGCTCTGCGCGTCGGGGAACTCCATGAGGACGCTGTGCTACGAGTCGATCCAGTGGTCGCCGTTCATCGACGACCGACCGGTCGAGCTCGTCGCCCAGGTGCGGGCGGCCGCGGCCGCCGGCTTCGATGGGTTCAGCATCGACGTGTGGTCCCTGCGCCGGCATCTCGCGCAGGGGGGGACGGTGGAGGAGCTGGCCGCGGCCATCGCGCAGCACGGGATGCGCTGCATGGAGCTCCAGGCGATGGTGGTGACCGAAGACGAGCGGGCCACCCTGGCCGAGGCGGACGAGTTCGCCGGGCTGATCGATGTGCTGCAACCCGACTACCTGATGACGGGATTTCCCGGCGAGCCGACGGACCGTGCGGTGGCCAACTACCGGGCCGCGGTGGCCCGTCTCCCCCAAGGGCCCCGGGTCGGCCTCGAGTTCCTTCCGAACCTGCCGATCCGCGACATCACTGCAGCCCGTGCCGTCCTCCGGCGCGCCGAACTTCCCGACGCCGGAGTCGTCGTCGACGCCTGGCACTTCTTCTTCGGCCCGAGCCAGTGGTCCGATCTGGAAGAGCTGCCGATCGACGAGGTGGCGTTCGTCCAGTTCTCCGATCACCCGGCCCTCGACTCCGACGACCTGGCCTACGAGATGCTGCAGCGCCGGACGCTTCCCGGTCAGGGCCAGCTGGAGCTGGGACGGTTCGTCTCCGTGTTCGACGACAAGGGTTACGACGGAATGGTGGGGGTCGAGATCATGTCGGCGGCACTGCGCGAGCTCTCCTACGAGGAGTTTGCCCGGCAGGCCCACGACGCCGCCGAACCGTACTGGCGCTGATCGGGGCCTGGGACACATGCCGAGCTTCGAGGGCAAGGTCGCCGTGGTGACCGGGGCCGCCAACGGGATCGGGCGAGCGGCAGCCGGTGCCTTCGCGTCCCGGGGTGCCAGCGTGCTGCTGGCCGACATCGATGTCGAGCGCGGCGAAGCGGCAGCAGCACGCATCGTCGACGACGGGGGGACCGCCTCGTTTCTCAGGACCGATGTGTCCGTGTCGAGTGACGTGCGCGCCATGGTGGCGGCGGCAGTGGACCGTTACGGCCGCCTGGACTACGCCCACAACAATGCGGGCATCGTGGGCGGCGGCGCCACCGTGGTCGACATGCCCGAGGAGACATGGAACCGGGGGATCGCGGTGATGCTGACGGGTGTGTTCCTGTGCCTCAAGTACGAGATCCCGGCCATCCTCGCGCAGGGGGGCGGCGCCATCGTCAACACCTCCTCGGGTGCCGGGATCATCGGCTTCCCCACCATGGCCGATTACGTGGCCGCCAAGCACGGCGTGATCGGCCTGACCAAGACCGCCGCGCTCGAATACGCCACCTCGGGAATCCGCATCAACGCCGTGTGCCCGGGTACGGCTCGTTCGAAAATGGTCGAGGACTGGATCGGCGGTGATCCGGCCCACGAGGCGGAGGTGGCCGCCCTGCATCCCATCGGGAGGATCGCGGACGCCGAGGAGATCGCGGCCGCAGTGCTGTGGCTGTGCTCCGATGCGGCGTCCTTCATGATCGGCGCCGCACTGGTGGTCGACGGCGGGTACACGATCCAATGAATTCCTGCACCCCTGCGCCCTAGCTCGCTTCGTTGCCGGCTCCGGTGAGCTGCACCTTGGCGTTGAGCCCCCCGTCGACGACCTGAACGGTGCCGTGGACCCACTTGGCCCGTTCACTGAGGAGCCACAGCACCGCCGGTGTGGTGCCCTCCTCGGGGCGCATGGCACCCGCGCCGAGCAGGTCCAGTCCCTTCAGCTGATCGACCAGGACCTGGCGGTCGAATCCGTTCGCCTCGGCCGAGGCGTCGATCATCGGGGTGTCCTGGGCCCCGGGGACCAGCATGTTGAGCCGGATGCCGTACGGACCGAGCTCGTTGGCCAGGGTGAGGCCGAGTCCGATCACCCCGTGCTTGGCGGCGCAGTAGTCGCTGCCGAAGGGGAAGGCATCGATGCCCGCCCCCGAGGACACCATGATGATGGCGCTGCCCGGACCGCGTTCGATCAGGTGGGGTATGGCGTACTTCAGCGTCAGCCACTGACCGGTCAGGTTGGTCTCGAGCGACGCCCGCCAGTCCTCGCTGGGGATGTCCCATGACTGCTGGTACTTGGCCAGGATGCCCGCGTTGGCGATGACGAAGTCGAGGCCCCCGAGAACGTCCGCGCTCTTCTGCACGGCATCTCGGACCTGTGTCTCGTCGCGCACGTCACAGGGGAGCGCAATGGCCGTGGCGCCGGTCGCCTCCACCATCCGCAATGTCTCGGCCAGGTCCTCTGCCGTGGCCACCCGGGCCGGTGGGTGTGTCCGCTCGCCGTTGGCGATATCGAGCAGGGCGACGCTGGCCCCTTCCCGGGCCAATGCCACCGCATGGCTGCGCCCCTGTCCTCGGGCGGCACCCGTGATCAGCACTACCTTTCCGTCGAATTCCGCCATGTGCCCTCCCTTGTCTCTGACGCACCCACCGCACCCGGCTGCGCCGCGCAACCGTCGTGAACGCGATGGCCGGCCCCCCCGGGGCACAACTGCATCGTACCGTCGTGGCGGCAATTGCAACGGGACGACCACGGCCTTCGCGCATGCGATTCCACTACATTGTGGGCAGCGCGGATGAGCGAGGGGGCGGCGGGGTGAACGTCGACGTCGTGGTGGTGGGGGCCGGTTCGTCGGGTGTCACGGTGGGGTGCCGGCTCAGCGAGGACCCCGGGCGTTCGGTGTTGGTGCTCGAAGCTGGTCTCGGCACCCCGTTGTTCAGCGATGCCGATCTCCTCTCGAACGTCAGTTTTGCCACCAGCCACCGCGATTGGGCGCTCCGAGCCCAGGTGTCGGCCGGGCGGGAGCTGGACTATCCCCAGGGAAAGTTCGTGGGCGGCGGCTCCTCCGTGAACGGGGCGCTGGCCTTTCGGGGTGCGCCGGAGGACTTCGAGGGGTGGGTGGGACGGGGCAATCCCTCATGGGGCTGGCCCCCCATGCTGGAGGCCTACCGTCGGCTCGAGCACGATCTCGACTTCGGCCCCACGTCGGTCGTGCACGGCGACGACGGTCCGGTGCCGATCGTGCGGTGGCACGAAGGGGAATTGGTCGACATCCAGAGGGCCTTTCGCGAGGCCTGCCTGGCCCAGGGGTACCCGTGGACCGACGACCACAACGACCCGACATCCACCGGAATCGGCTCCTTCCCCATGAACCGCGCCGAAGGGCGGCGTATGTCGACCGCTCTCACCTATCTGCAGGCGGCGCAGGATCGTCCCAACCTGCACCTCTGGTCCGGTGCGCAGGTGCATCGGGTGGTGCTGTCGGGATCGCGCGCCACCGGCGTGATCCTCGACCGTGGGGGCAACCTCGAGGAGGTCACCGCCGGTGAGGTCGTGCTGTGTGCCGGCTCGATCCAGACCCCGGCGTTGTTGTGGCGTTCTGGTATCGGGCCTCCGGAAGAGCTGGCGGCGCTCGGAATCGAGACGACGGTCGCCAACCGGGCCGTCGGGGCCAACTTGACCGACCACCCGGGGGTGTTCTATTTCGTGGCCCCGGGAGCGCGGCGTGCGCCTTTCTCGGAGCCGCAATATCAGCTGGGTGCCCGGTACACCTCGACCGATGCCACCGACGGGAACGACATGTTCCTCTCCATGATGAACTACTGGGATCTGGCCGGTTCCCCCGACTTCCAGGCGATGTTGGGTGTCGACTCGGTGGTGGTGTTCACGTGTGGGGTGCACCAGCCCGAGTCCCGGGGGCGCGTGTGGCTCACCTCAGCCGACCCGGCCGTCGCCCCGCGTATCGAATTGAACCTCCTCGATGATCCCCGCGACGTCGGTCGGCTCGTCGAGGGCGTCCGCCGCTGCGCCGCGCTGGCCCGGCACGACACCATGGCGGATTTCGTGGGCGGTCCCCTTCTCTTCGGTGGTGACCTCGCCGACGATGAGGCGGTGGCGTCGTACGTCCGGGCCGTGGTGGCACCGTGGTACCACCCCGTCGGCACGTGCCGCATGGGGCCGGACGACAATGCGGACGCCGTCGTCGGTGACGATCTCAGAGTGCACGGTATCGACGACCTCCGGGTGGCGGACGCCTCGATCATGCCCCGTATCACCCGTGCCCCGACCAACCTGACCGCGATCGCCATCGGTGAACGGGCGGCTTCGTTCATCGCCGCCGGGTGACCGAGCCCGATCCCGGTCAATCCGTGCAGTTCACCCACTGAAGGAGGCGCCATGCTCGAATACGACCGGTTGTTCATCGGGGGCGACTGGGTCCCCTCGGTCGACTCCGACGTCCTACAGGTGTGCTCACCGGCCACCGGTGAGGTGGTGGGACGGGTTCCCATGGCCACCGCCGGCGACGTGGATGCGGCGGTGGTGGCCGCCCGGAGCGCGTTCGACGACGGCCCATGGCCGCGGCTGTCGATGGCCGAGCGAGCCGAGGTCCTCGAGCGCGTCGGGAAGGCGCTGGCCCCGTTCGGCCCCGAGCTGGACCAGTTGGTGCCGCTCGAGAGCGGGATCCCGGTGTGCTTTTCGTCGGGGAGCAGCTCGTTCCCCCTGTTCGACTACTACGTCGATCTGGGCCGGACCTACGAGGTCGAGGAGGTCCGGCCGGGGCGGCCCGGCGGTTCCGGCCCGGCCATCATCCGTCACGGCCCGGTCGGGGTGGTCGCCGGGGTGGTCCCGTGGAACGGGCCGGTCATGCAGATCCTGATGAAGGCGGTGCCGGCGTTGCTGGCCGGGTGCTCCGTCGTGGTCAAGACCGCTCCGGAGACGCCGCTGTCCTCGTACCGGATCGCCGAGGCCTTCGCGGCGGCGGGCATCCCTCCGGGTGTCCTCAGCATCCTGCCCGGCGATCGGCAGACGGGCGTGGCCCTGACCCGGCATCTTGGTGTCGACCGGGTCTCGTTCACCGGGAGCACGGCCGCCGGGGCCATGATCGCCGCTGATTGCGGGCATGACCTGCGGCGGGTCAACCTCGAGTTGGGGGGGAAATCAGCGGCCATCCTGCTCGAGGACGTCGATCTCGACGTGGGGTTGCCCACCGCGCTGACGTTCGGGCTGTTCTTCAACGGGGAGGCCTGCTCGGCGCTCACCCGGGTGCTGGTTCCTCGCTCCCGTTACGACGAAGTGGTCGAGCGCACCGAGGCCCACGTCTCGCAGCTGGCGGTGGGGGACCCCCTCAGCCCGGATACGTTCATCGGGCCGCTGGTCTCCGAACGCCAGCGCGACATCGTCGAGAAGTACATCCGGTTCGGCCATGAGGACGGGGCCCGCCTGGTCTGTGGCGGTAAGCGTCCGGCCGGCCTGGAGCAGGGTTGGTACGTGGAGCCGACCGTGTTCGCGGATGTCGACAACGACATGCGCATCGCCCGTGAGGAGGTGTTCGGTCCCTTGCTCTCGCTCATCGCCTACGACGACGTCGATGACGCCGTGCGGCTGGCCAACGATTCGGACCTGGGACTGGGTGGCGCCGTGTTCACCGCCGACGAGGAGGCCGGGTTGGCGGTGGCCCGCCGGCTCCGCACCGGCCATGTGGGGATCAACTGCCAGGGTCAGGACTGGGTCTTTCCGTTCGGCGGGTTCAAGCGGTCGGGGGTCGGCCGGGAGATGGGAGTCGAGGGGCTCGAGCTCTACACCGAGCTCCAGACGTTCGGCCTCCCCATCGGGGCTACTCCGACGCCGGGCGGATGAGCAGGTTCCACCAGCGGTCGGTCTCGACCAGATGACCCGGCGGGACCACCACCGTGGTGTCGTACCCCTCAATGACCGCGGGCCCGACCAGGCACGACGTCGGCGGAAGCCGCTCCCACGAGAAGACCGGGCACGGGGCCAGCTCGGCTCCGGCGAAGGCCACCGGCCGCTCAGCGGACGGGTCCGGGGTGTTGGTGGCACCGGCATGGTGGGGGACCGGGGTGAGTTTTTCGACCGTACGTGAAACCCGGACCCGGAAATTGACCAGCTCGGTGGGTGCGTCGAGGTCGATGCCGTAGGCGTCTCGGTACCGGTCCAAGAACGCCCGTTCGATTTCGGCGATGGAGGCTGCGGAAACCGGGCCCGGTGGAGCCGGCACGGTCAGCTGGTGGGCCTGTCCCAGAAATCGGGCCTCGACGGTGCGGTGGACCACCAGCTCGCCTTCGCCGCCGGGCAACTCCCTGACGGCCTGTTCCTCGATCTCGTCGAAGACGGCGGCGACCACGGCGGGGTCGGCCGTGTCCGTGGGCATCAGACGGGTGAGGACCCGTTCCGCCGCCAGGTCGGAGGTGAGGAGGCCGATGGCCGAGGCCACGCCGGCCGCCCGGGGGATCACCACCCGGCCGATCCCGAACGTGTCGGCGAGCTCGACGGCGTGGAGGGGTCCGGCGCCGCCGAAGGCCACCAGCGTGAACTCCCGGGGGTCTATGCCGCGCTGCACGGTGACCACCCTGATGGCCGCGGCCATGCTGGCGTTGGCCACATTGTGGATGGCGTGCGCGGCGGTGAAGACGTCCAGGCCCAGGGGACCGCCGATCGCCGTTTCGATGGCCTTGGCGCTCGACTCGGGGTCGAGCGAGATGCCCCCGGAGAGGCCGCCGGGCTTGAGATAGCCCATGAGCAAATTGGCATCGGTCACCGTCGGCTCGGTGCCACCCCGGCCGTAGCAGGCCGGTCCGGGGATCGAACCCGCCGACCGCGGCCCGACGCGGAGCGCCCCGCCGGAGTCGACCGAGGCGATGCTGCCGCCGCCCGCGCCCACCTCGGCCAGATCGACCACCGGGATCTTGACCGGATAGCCCCGTCCGCGACGAAGGCCGCCGCTGCCGTCCGCCCCTCCGACGTGGAAGTCGTGCGTGATTTCGGGTCGGCCCTGGCGGACGATGCCGGTCTTCGCCGTGGTGCCGCCCATGTCGAAGGAGAGCACCCGGTCGGCGCCGATGAGCCCGCCGACGACGCCGGCCGCAATGATCCCGGCGGCCCCCCCGGACTCCACCGTGTAGATCGGACGCCGGGAGGCCAGCGAGGCGGACATCACCCCTCCGCTCGAGTCCATGATCTCGATCGGGCAGCCGATCCCCATTTCGGTCACCCGCACGTCCAGGCCGGCCAGGTACCGGGCCATGACCGGGCCGACGTACGCGCACATGACGGTGGTCATGGCCCGCTCGTACTCGCGCATCTCCGGCCACACCTCGGACGACGTGATGACGAAGGCGTCGTCGGGCAGC
Source organism: Acidimicrobiales bacterium (assembly GCA_049513455.1). Lineage (GTDB taxonomy): Bacteria > Actinomycetota > Acidimicrobiia > Acidimicrobiales > RAAP-2 > Bog-473. Next base: position 3,792 of record JBEKWB010000007.1, on the reverse strand, counting down.
GCGGTCCGGCAGGCGGCGGCCATCGCCTCCTCGTGCGCCGGGTGGGCATAGGCGTGCAGGAGGCAGATGGCGACGCCCCGCACCCCGGTCTCGCTCACCCGGCGGGCCACCTCGGCCGCCTGGGCGGGATCGAGGGCCACGACCACATTGCCGCGGGCGTCGATGCGCTCGGAGACTTCGAAGGTACGCGCCCGGGGCACCGGGGGCGCCGGCGTCCGGAAGAACAGGTTGAACCGGTCGTCATCCTGCCGGGACTCGCGCCCGAGGCGGAGCATGTCGCCAAATCCGGCGGTGGTGATGAAGGCGATGTCACTGCCTCGCCTCTCCAGGATCACATTGGTGGCGAGGGTCGTCCCGTGGACGACTCGGGTCACCCGGCCCGGTTCGACGCCGTGCGTGGCGAGCACCTCGCCGATACCGGCGACCACTCCGATCCGGGGGTCGTCGGGCGTGGTGGTCACCTTGGCGACGGCGAGCCCGCCGCCACTGTCGCCCAGGACGACGTCGGTGAACGTGCCACCGACGTCCACGCCCAGGAAATAGCGGAGGCCCCCGTCGCCGGCCCTCACCGGGTGACCCGGCCCTCTCGTAGGTCCTCCGCGACCGCGGCGGGATCGCGCTCATGCGGAGGACCCAATCCACCGCCGCCCGAGGTGCGGATGGTGAAGACGTCCCCGCTGTCGAGCGCCACATTCTGTTGCTTGGGGTTCAGCTGCTCCTCGCGGCCGTCGACCCGCGTGATGCGGTAGGTGCCGGCCGCCCCCGGGCCCCCGCCGCGTGCTCCCGGCGGGGGGACGCCCATCCGGTCTCCCCGGACCGTCAGCACCGCGGGAGCGGTCAGGTGGAGGGCCATCTCCACGCCGAGCCCGCCCCTCCACCGGCCGACGCCACCGGAATCGGGAATCAGTCTGCACCGTTCGACCAGAAACGGGAGCTGTGCTTCCAGCGGTTCGATCTGGGGGATCACCGAGCGCCCACCGAGGAAGTACGCGCCGGTGGCGTCGGGTCCGTCCATGCCACTGCGGGCGCCGATGCCACCGAATTCGTAGCCGAGCGTGAGCCATCGTTCCCCCGTGGGGTGCACGCCCGAGAGGGTGTACACGTGTATGAGCGCGCTGGCGGCGACGGACCGCTCGGGCACGGCCCCCGACAAGGCCGCCAAAATTGCCTCGACCACTGCCGCCACCGTGACCATCCGGCCCCCACAGGCAGCGGGAGGGTCCGGGTTGACCAGCGAGCCCGCCGGCAGCACCGTGTGGATCAGCCGGAAGCAGCCCTCGTTCATCGGTATGGACGGGTCGACGAAACAGCGGATGGCGTAGATGACGCCGGACAGGGTCTGGGAGAACGATGCGTTGATGGCGCCACCCGACTGCGGAGCCGTGCCGGTGAAGTCGACGGTCGCCTCGCCCTCTCCGATGGTGACCGCCGTCATGACCTCGAAGGTGCGCCCGGGCGCCACTCCGTCGCTGTCGACGGTGAAACTGCCCCGGTAGCGGCCCGGCGGGATCTGCCGCAGCTCGTCGCGCAGGCGGCGTTCGGCGTAGTCGAGGTAACCGTCGACGTGCTGCGCCAGAACGTCGGCCCCGTAGCGATCGGCCAGCTCTTCCACCCGTCGGGCGATCACGTTCACCCCCGCCACCAGCGCCTGCACGTCGCCGATGACCTTGCCGGGGACCCGGCTGTTGCGCGCAATGATCGAGAGGACGTCACGGTTGGGGCGACCCTCCTCGTAGAGGCGCACGGTCGGGAGGAGCACGCCCTCGTCGTAGGTGCTCGTGGCCAGCGCGCCCAACCCGCCGACGGCGGTACCGCCCATGTCGGCCACGTGGATGAGCGTGCCGCCGAACCAGCGGATGCGCCCGTCCGCAAATATCGGCCGCAACACCATGATGTCGTTGGCATGGATACCGCCCCGGAAAGGATCGTTCGACGCGTAGACGTCACCGGGGCGCATGTCGTCGAGGGGCACGTCCTGGGTGATCGCCGCCAGTCCGCACCGGAGGCTGGCGCTGTGCATGACGCTGGTGGCGGCCGATTGGGCCACCAGCTGGCCCCGCGCGTCCAGTAGGGCGCCGGCGGCGTCGGCGCCTTCTTGGATATTGGTGCTGTGCGCGGAGCGAACCACCACGATGCTCGCCTCCTCGACGGTCACCGCCAAGGCGTTGCGGATCACCTCCGCGGTGATGGTGGCCGCACCGTCGGCGATCGGGTTCGCGGCCATCAGAGCGTGCCGGGGGGGGACGGGCTGAGGAGCGTGCGTGAAGACCAGACATCACGCGTCGACCATCAGCCGCGGACTACGCCCCGACCGGCGCCGACCCTTCGCTGAACTCGGACGGGAGATACTCGTCGGGGAACCGGTAGAAGTCGAGGGGGTTGTCCCACAAGATCCTGCGCTTGCTGTCATCGCTGATCTGCTCGGGGAGCAGACTCAGGAATGTCTCGCTGGCATGGGGAAACTTCGAGTCGGGATGCGGGAAGTCCGACTCGAACAGAATGCGCTCATCGCCCATCCACCTTATTACATCGCTTACGAAGGGGTCCTCGCATTCGGTGGAGATCCAGCAGTTCCGGGTGAAGTAATCGGTGGCGGACATGGTGAGCTCGGGGAACTCGCGGGCACCGGCGGCCTCGAGGTGCTCGTCAATCCGGTGCAACCAGCTGGGGAGCCATCCACATCCCGCTTCGAGGTAGGCCACCCGCAGCCGCGGGAACCGTTCGTACACGCCGTGGCAGATCATCGACACAATGGCCCCCATGGCCTCGAACGGGTGCACCACGGTGTGCCATTCGGAGTACCCACGGAATCTGTCGCTGCCGAAGGAGTTGCCCCGGAGGCCCATGAACTCATGGGTCGAGAACGGGACGTCGAGATCCTGGATCAATTCCCAGACCGGGTCGTAGTAGCGATCGCCCAGGGTGCGGTGGTTGAACTCGTCCGGTCGGGCCCAGAAGGCCCGGATGCCGAGTTGATGGTAGGCGTGCTCGATCTCGGCTATGGCGCGGGTCACGTCGTTGAGGGGCACCGGGCCGGCCGTGTGCACCCGCCCCCCGGAAGTGGCACGCATCTCGGCGCCCCACCGGTTGTAGGCCCGCACCATCGCCGCCTGCAGATCGGGGTCGATGCCTTCGAACCACAGGTCGTATTCGGGACCGTAGATGACCGACAGGTCGATACCGTCGCGGGCCAACGCGTTCGCCACCCGGTCACCGGTGAAGCCGTCGAGCACCAGCTCCTCGCCGTACTGGGCGATCATGTCGTCCTTGGTCCAGTCGATGTACTTCTGGAACTGGCCGTAGAGAATGGTGTCGTGCTGGGTCCACCGCCCGTCCACGGTGACCGGGTTGTAGGTTTCGAACCCGGGGACCGGCTGCTTCGAGCCGACTCGGCCCACGTAGCGCGTGTCCAGATAGCGCGACCAGAGGTCGGCGGGGTAGATGACGTGCGCATCAGCGTCGAAGATCTTGAAACCGTTCCGCACGGTTACATCCCCCCAGCCGGACCGCAGCCCACGTAGGCCGCCAGTCTATTGTTTGCGTGGAACTGTATTGAGGGTGCGTGGGTCCTGTCAACGACGGGGGGAGGGGTGCGGGTGTCGCAGGGTATTCGGCGGCCGTGGAATGCCGTGGACTACGGCGAGATCGTGCGCCTCTTCCCGCCCGCGCCGGAGTTCTTCACCACCACCTGGTTCGACGACCCTGAGACCATCGCCCGCACCCAGCTGTCGCGCCTGCAGGCGCGGGCATGGCAGACCTACCGGGTGCCGTTCTTCCGGCGCCGTTGGGACG
>JBEKWB010000006.1:0-168051 GCA_049513455.1 Acidimicrobiales bacterium | reverse complement strand
CATGGGGATCATGCCCATCACGGGTATCCCGCTCCCCTTCGTCAGCTACGGCGGCACGGCCGTACTGTGCTTCTTCGTGGCGATCGGGCTGGCTCTCAGCGTCGGCGCCCGGCGACGGCGGGTGTGATCACGCCGCCGCCCCCGGCCTTTCGGGTCATGCAGGTCGACGGGGTCTCGTTGGATCTCCCGGCCCAGTTCCCGACCGTCACCCTGCTCGAATCCGAACCGCCCTTGCGGAGCTTGGTCTTTCCGATCGGACTTCCCGAGGGGACCGCACTGGCGTTGGCACTGCGCAAAATGGAGTCGCCCCGCCCCATGACCCACGAACTGTTCGTGCAGGTGCTCCAGCGGGTGCACATCGAGGTCATCGCCGTGCGCCTGATCGGGCGGGAGCAGGGGAACTATCTGGCCGAGCTCGATCTCATGGCGCCCAACGGGCGGGAACGCATTGCGTGCCGTCCCTCGGACGGGCTGGTCCTGGCGTTGCGCATGCCTGTCCCGGCGCCGATTCTGGTGGACGAGCGCCTGTTGGAGGGCTCAGGCGACGTGGCTCCCCAGGAGGGGTGACTCGTTCTCGCCGGATTCAGCGGATCGGCACCATCGGGCGCTCTCCGGGCTGCGCCACCCCGGACGCGATCTCGGCCTGCGTCTTCTGCGCCCCCTCGTCCGAGATGCGCATGAGGAGCGCGATGAGGACGTAATTGGCCAAGAGGGACGAGCCCCCGTAGGCCACGAAGGGCAGGGTGATCCCAGTGAAGGGCAGGAGCCGCAACACTCCGGCCATGATGAAGAGGGCTTGGAACCCGATGATGATGGTCAGGCCGGTGGCCATCAGCCGGCTGAAGTCGGAGCGGGCGGTCTGGGCGATGCGCAGGCCGGCGCCGACCAGGAGGGTGTAGGCAAAGGCGACGGCGGCTGCTCCGATCATGCCCATCTCGATGGCTATGGCTGAGAAGATCATGTCGCTGGTGATCTCGGGGATGATCTGGGGAGACTGGAAGAGTCCCAGCCCGGTGCCTCCGAGGCCGCCATTTCCCATGTAGAACCAGCCGTCGCTGAGTTGCTCGCTGTAGTGGGGGTTGGTGGTCGGGGGCCAAGGATTGAGCCATTCGTCCACCCGGAGGTGGACCTGGCTGAAGAAGTGGGCGGTGAAGACCGCACCGACGGCAAAGAGCACGAACCCGAGGACCAGGTAGCCGGCACGGCCGGTGGTGATCCACAGCAGGCCGATGAAGAGGGTGAAGAGCAGAGCGGCGAACCCGATGTCGTCTTCCACGCCGATGATCACCATGGCGAGGCCCCAGGCCACCAAAATGGGTATGAGCGGTCGAGGGTCGAGTACGAGCCGGTTGCCGAGGCGCGCCGAGGGGATCGACAGCATCTCCTTGTTGGTCGCGAAGTAGGAGGCGAAGAAGACGCAGAGGAGGAGCTTGGAGAATTCGATCGGTTGGAACTCGAAGCCGCCGAAATGGATCCAGAGCCGGGCACCGTTGATAGGGCTGAAGAAGAGAGGGGCGACAAGGAGGATGCCGCCGATCAGCAGGAGGAGATAGCGGTAGCGCTCGAGGTCGCGCGAGAAGCGCACGACGAGGAGCGTGACGACGTAGAAGACCACACCGATACCGGCCCAGCCCGCTTGCGATTTGGCGTTGGCGGGATCCCATCGGGCGATGACCACGTAGCCGATCCCGTTGAGGAGGACCGCCAGGGGGAGGACGACGGCGTTGGCCTGGGGGATCAACCATCGGTTGGCCATGTGCGCCACCAACGCCAGGCCCAGCACGATGCCGAGGAATGGGCCGATGTGCGGGGGGATCTTCGACTTGTTGGCCAGCTCGGCAATGACATAGAGCGCCACGATGAGCAGTGCTGCGAAGACGAGAAGGCCCAGCTCCGTGCGGCGTTTGGGCTTCGGGCCGGTGACGTAGCGCGGGAGCACTCTGCGAATCGTACTGGTGCCAAGTAGGATGGGGTGTGACACCGATCCCTCCGAGCCTTCTCTGATGACGCAGCCGCCCGACACCTACGAACGCATCACGCCGCCGACCTTCCAGCAGGTGGAGGCCTTCGGGTGCCAGCGGTTCACCAACCGCGAGCAGTCCCGTCTCGATTTCGGCGCCCGCCTCCTCGACCTGGCCGAAGACGACAGCGTCCCGTTGCTCGAGCGAGCCAAGTTCATGGCCATCTTCTCCGAGCTCCTCGACGAGTTCTACCAAGTGCGCGTCGCCGCGCTGGAGGATCAGGTCGCGGCCGGGGTGCGCACCAGGTCGGTCGACGGCTTGCGCCCCGGCGAGCAATTGAAGATGATCCGGACGCGGGTCGAGGAGCTCGTGCGGCGCCAGGACGGCATCTTCCTCGAGCAGATCGTCCCCGAGCTGGCCGCGGCAGGCGTGCGGTTCTCCGACTGGTCGTCGCTCGACGACGACGACCGTGCCCATCTGGTCGACGTGTTCCAGCGGCAGATCTTTCCCGTCCTCACTCCGCTGGCCGTCGATCCCGGCCATCCGTTCCCGTACATCTCCAACCTTTCACTCAACCTGGTCGTCGAGGTGCAGGATCCCTCGACTGGCGAGCGTCGCATCGCGCGGGTCAAGGTCCCCCCGGTCCTCCCGCGCTTTGTCGTCATGCCTGACGGCGAGCGGTTCGTCCCGCTGGAGCAGGTCATCGCCGCACACCTGGAGACCTTGTTCCCCGGGATGAGCATCGGGGAGCACTACGCGTTCCGAGTCACCCGCAACGCCGATCTGGCGCTGGAAGAGGATGAGGCGGACGATCTTCTGGTCGCCATTGAGATGGAGCTCCGCCGCCGCCGGTTCGGTCGCGCCTTGCGACTCGAGGTCAGCGCCGACATGAACGAGGAGCTCGTAGAGCTGCTGGCCACCGAGCTCGAGGTGGGGTCCGATGGCGTCTTCCGCGTGGGCGCCCCGCTGGACCTGGGTGGCCTGTGGGGGGTCTACGCCCTGGACCGGCCGGACCTTCACGTCGAGACGTGGACGCCGATGACGCCGACCCGCCTGGCGACGGCGGCCCACGAGCCGACCGAGCTCTTCGCCATACTGCGCGAGCGCGACGTGCTCGTCCACCACCCCTACGACTCCTTCGCCACCTCGGTCGAGGCCTTCATCGCCCAGGCGGCCGAGGACCCCGCCGTGCTCGGGATCAAGCAGACGCTCTATCGCACCGGCGGGGACAGCCCCATTGTGGCCTCGCTGATCCGGGCGGCCGAGAACGGCAAGCAGGTGGCGGCGATCGTCGAGCTCAAGGCCCGCTTCGACGAAGAGGCGAACATCGGCTGGGCCCGCGCCCTCGAAGAGGCGGGCGTGCACGTCGTCTATGGGATCGTCGGATTGAAGACGCACTCCAAGACGGCGCTCGTGCTGCGTCGTGAAGAAGATGGCGTGCGGCACTACTGCCACGTGGGCACGGGGAACTACAACTCGAAGACGGCCCGCGTCTATGAGGACATCGGCCTGCTGACGGCGGACGGGGAGGTCGGCAGCGACGTCGGGGAGCTGTTCAACTACCTCACCGGCTTCTCGCGGCACGCCGACTACCGCCAGATCCTCGTGTCGCCGGTCACGGTGCGCAAGCGGGTCATGGCCATGATCGAGGAGCAGACCGAGGCCGGTCCGCGCGGCCGGATCGTGCTCAAGCTCAACGGATTGACCGACGCCACCATGATCGACGCCCTCTACCGCGCCTCGGGTGCCGGGGTGCCCATCGATCTCGCCGTGCGCGGGCTCTGCCGCCTGCGCCCCGGTATTCCCGAGCTGTCCGAGACCATCCGGGTACGTTCCTTGGTGGGGAGCTTCCTCGAGCACTCCCGGATCTACCGCTTCGGGGGGGCGCCGAAAGATCCTTCGGCGGGCGAGGGCCTGCCGCTCAAGATCTACATCGGTTCGGCCGACCTGATGGGCCGCAACCTCGACCGGCGGGTCGAGGTCCTGGTCCCCATCCGAGACCCCGAGCTCCAAGCACGCCTCTTCGAGGTGCTGGACCTCGTCTTCGCCGACGAGACCAACACGTGGGAGCTCGGTTCGGACCGCCGTTGGCGTCGGGTCGAGAACCTGCACGGGGTCAGCGCACAGGCTCGGCTGAAGGAGTTGGCCATCGAGCGGGCCCGCTGGCGTCGGGACGGTGAGGTGCGGGTGGGTGAGTTCGACCAGTTCGACGGGCACCCGCACTAGGGCGGCGAGGGACCGGCGTCGCGCCGGTCGACTCAGTGGAGCAGGCTCGACACCACGTTGATCACCAGCGCCACAATGACCGCCCCGAACAGGTAGGACAGCAAGGCATGGCCGAGGGCGATGCGCCGGATGGCTTTTGTCGTCAGGTTCGTGTCGGAGACCTGGAACGTCATCCCGATGGTCACGGCCAAATAGGCAAAGTCGAGGTACGTCGGCGGGTCGTCCTCGTTGAAGTCGATCCCCCCGGCGGGCGCGCCGTAATAGGCGCGGGCGTACCGCAGGGTGAACACGGTGTGGACGAGTGTCCACGACAGCGCCACGCTGACGACGCCCAGCGTGATCAGGTACGCCTTGGTCCCCCCCGTCGCGCCGCCGGCCCGGACCAGTAGCAGGCCCACTGCGGCCAGCACGGCGACCCCAGCGGTCAGCACGAGGAGTTCGGAGAGCCCGATGCTCGGGTCTTCCCTGCTGGCGTTGTGCCGGGTCTCCTCGGCGGTCAACCGCGACAGCGCCAGCCAGATCCACCCGAGAAGCAGTGCGACGGCGACATCCCACCCGATGAGAACGGCCGCTTGCCAAATGGTGAACAACGAAGCGACCACGCCGCCGCCGACACCGATGACGGCGCCGACCGCCACCCGGGTGCCTGCAGTGTGTTTCATGGCGGTCGGGTCAGTCGCCCTTCAGCACGTCCTTGATGTGGGTGGCGGCGTCCTTCACGGCCTCGCCGGCGTCCTTCACGGCCGCCTTGACCTCGTCGCCCTTACCGTCGCCGCCCGTGCCCGTGCCCGTGCCCGTGCCCGTGCCCGTGCCCGTGGCGTTGCCCTTGCCCTTGCCCATGAGGCCCTGGAGCCTCTCCGTCACCTTGTCCAACATTCCCATGCTGCATCTCCGATCGGCGTATTTCGGTTCGGCGCCGCTGGGTGCGGCACCTCGGTGAACTCGCGCACGCACGCCGTCACCGGCTCTCTACCCGTTCGGGGTGATCGCCAACCCCCGTGAGTCCGGGTGTACGATGAGGACACCTTCGACAGAGAGGGCTAAGAGGGTCGGCCTGTGCTGCCGCCCCCTCACCCTTGGAGGAGACGACCTCGTGTCGAGCACCTCACCGTCGGCCGTTGGGCATCGTCCACCATCCGCTCCGGGCATTTTCCCCCTCTGTCCAGCGGAACTGGTCGACTGGAGCCCGACCGTCCAAGGACAGGGCGGGAGCCGGGCTGTCCCCTCGTTCCGGTCCTCGGGACGGATCTGAATGGCCTCCGACCGCGCGCTCTCCGACTTCTCGGTCGCCGCCAGCTTTGTGGACGGACAGGTGATCCTCGCCCTCGAGGGTGAGGTGGACGTCCTGAGCGCTCCCGAATTCGGCGCATTCTTCGAAACGATGATCGACCGCGGCCACCGCTCGATTGTGTTGGACCTGGCCCGGCTCCGGTTCATGGACGCGTCCGGGCTCGCCGTGATCGCCCGGGGTGCAGATCGGCTGGAGGTCACCGGGGGGACGCTCACCATCCGCACGCCCATCGCCATGATCGGCCGCATGCTCGACATCACCGGCTTCGCCCGCTTGGTGCAGTTGGAGCCGGGCGAGTCGATGTACGGGCATCTCGGTCCCGAGCAGTCGGCCGACCATGCCCCAACCCACTCCTACGGCATGACCAAGGGCATGACCAAGTTCACCTCCATCCACTCCGACGATGAGCTCATCGATGGCGCGCTGCGCATGGCCGTGTCGCTGGCCGGCGCCGCCGTGGGCGGTGCCGACGGCGTCAGCGTGTCCCTGCGGCGCCGCGGGATCCTGACCACGGTGGCCGCCACCGACCAGACGATATCGACCATGGATGCCAACCAGTACCAGACCGGTGAGGGTCCCTGCGTCGATGCGTCGACCCACGGTCACCGGTTTCATGCCGAGTCTTTGGAGCGCGAGACCCGTTGGCCCGCCTTCACCCCGCGTGCGCGGGCGCTCGGGATCCAAGCGATACTCTCCTCGCCCTTGCTCGTAGAGCAGCACCCGGTCGGGGCACTCAACATCTATTCACTCACCCCGTCGGCGTTCTCCGTCCGGGACCAGGAATTGGCGGCGGCGTTCGCCGCCCAGGCATCGTCACTCCTGAGCGAGGCGGAGGGGAACCTGAGCGATGACGATCTGTCGATCAGGTTCCAGGGAGCGTTACGGGCGCGCGAGGTGATCGCGCAAGCCCAGGGCGTCCTCATGGAGCGTGAGGGCATCTCCGAGAATGACGCGTACGGTGCACTCCGACGATTCTCCCTCGGCAACGGGCGACCGCTGTTCGACAGGGCGGAGAATATCGTCGCCTCCGCTCGCCGGGGCCCGATCGATCCTGATGCTTGATGCCCCTCTCGACGTACTTGACAGCTTCCGCATCGATGCGGCGCTCTCCCACGGCGAGCTGTGGTTGCGCTACTTCGAACTGGGGGGCATGAGCACCGGCCTGCAACTCGAGGCCTATCTCTACGGTGCCCTCCGGCCGACTCGCCACGACCACGACATCATCGCCCATGCCCTCAACGAGCGCTTTGTCGAGCTCGGGGGGAACCACCCGGTGCCCTATGCCGACGACGCGGACCGGGACGACGCGGACCGGGACGACGCGGACGGTGCGGGACCAGGTTCTAATTGACCAAGCCGGGCGGCATGGCCTCGGTGTCGGGCATGCCGCTGCTCCCGGCCCCGGTGGGTCCCGAGCTCGGGCTGGTGTTCACTTCGGTGCGGGGGCGTCCCAGCCGCAAGGAGAGGTAGGCGGCCCCCCCGAAGGGGATGGGGAGCCAGAAGTTGACGAGGCGCCAGCAGAGGACCCCCGCGGTGGCGGCCCCCCCGGCGACACCGAAGCCGGTGAGCGTGGAGATGCTGATGAACTCGACCACACCGAGGCCGCCCGGGGTGATCGGGATGACGGCCAGAATGTTGGCCAGCCCGTAGGTCACCAGCAGGTCGATCGGGGACACGTGGGCGCCGAAGGCGAAGAGGAAGACCCAGAGCGAGCTGGCATCGAGGAGCCAGTTGGCCGCGGCCCAGATGCTGGCCCGGTAGAGCAGATGGGGGTTCTCGGCTAGGACCTTCATGCGGTCGGCCACCTTTTTCACCAGGGACGCCACCGCCTGGGGTTTGACGAAAGGGATGTGGGAAACCAGCCGGTTGAGGAAACGGTCCGCCTGCTGCTCGCCCCGGGTGAGGAGGATGACGAGGCCACCGAAGATCGACAGGAGCAGGACACCGAGGATGGCGGCGAAGCCGTAATAGGGGTTGTAACCGTTCAACGGGATGGAGATGAGCAGGGCTAGCCAGAACAGCCCGTTCAGGACCACGGCCGAACCGATGCCCTGGGTGGCCAAGCCGAAGGCGGCGGTGTTTCCCGGCACCTCGGACTCGGTGAGGAGGCGGTAACTGACGGCGGTCCCGGGGACCGTGCCACCAGGGAGAACGTGGCTGACCGCCAGGGCCCACATGTTGATCCGGAAGAGCCGGAAGCGGTGCGGTGCCCCCGGGGAGAGCACCGTGTGGGTGAGCTCGGCGTAGGCGGCGAGGGAGGCCACCTCGAGCAGCGCAGCCAGGATCAGCCAGAGGAAGTTGAGGTGGTTGAGCTGATGGATCTCCTTGCGTGCGCTGTGCAACTCAGGTGGCAGCACCACCTCGATCACGAAGAAGACCACCAGCACCAACAAGGTGATCTTCACGTTGCGGGGGATCCAACGACGTTTCGTGCGGGGTTCGTCTCCCGGTCCGACGGCGTCCATCGCCTTCATGCTTTCACGTCTTCATCTGGGCGCAGCTGACATGCTGGTCACGTGGCGGAAGAACCTCGCGAGACCTGGCGCTCCCGATTGGGGGCGGACGCGGGTCGCCGCGGGGTGCCGTTGACCACCATCGTCGTCGCGATCGCGGTCGCCATCGGGCTCCTCGACCTCAACGCGGCGCTCATCGTGGGGCTCTGGGTCCTCCGCAAGATCGTCCTCTACATCGTGATCGCCTTCTTCCTCAGCTTCCTCCTGACCCCGCTCATCCGCCTCCTCCGTCGGCTCGGGCTCTCGCACGGTGTGGCGTCCACGCTGGTCTTTTTCGGCGGCCTCCTGGTCATCATCGGCCTGGTGTACCTCTTCGTCTCCCCACTGGTCAGCAGTGCCGTGCACTTCGGGCACGAGATCCCCACGCTCATAAGCCGCGCCAAAAAGGGGAAGGGCCTGCTGGGCGAGCTGGTCTTCCGGCTCCACCTGCAGAAGTACCTGTCCGAGGGTTCGGCCAAGCTCACCGCGCAGGTGACCAAGGTGCTCAAGCCTGCCACCGCACTCTCCGTGGGCGCCGCGGCGCTGTCGGATCTGGTCACCATCGGCGCCATCGCCGTGCTGACGCTCTTCACCATGCTCGAGTCACCGCGCCTGTGGCGCGGCTTCCTGAGCGTGTTCCGCCCGGCGACCTCGGTGCGCCTGGAGCGGGTCATCAACGAATCCATCCGCTCGGTGACCGGCTACATGCTGGGGAACTTCCTGACGTCGGTCATCGCCGGTGTGATCAGCGGGGCGACCCTGGCCATCCTCGGGGTTCCGTTCGCTCTCCTGTTGGGGGCGTTTGTGGCCCTGGTCGACCTGCTGCCACTGGTCGGGGGCCTCCTGGCCGGGGTCCCCGTGGTGATCATCGCCGCCATCCACTCCGTCCCGGCCGGGATCGTGATGCTCGTGGTCTTCCTGGTCTACCAGCAGGTGGAGAACCACGTCCTCAACCCCGTGATCATGAGCAGGACGGTCCGCCTCAACCCCTTCTGGGTCCTTTTGGCCGTGCTGGTCGGGGCCGCCCTGGGCGGGAAGATCGGGTCCGATCTGGGCACGTTCGTGGGTGCGCTCATCGGGATTCCCCTCGGCGGTGCCCTGCAGGTGGTGGTGCGGGAGATCCGCCGGGGCCCCGACGCCATAGAGGGCCCACCAGCGAGCGCCGCCTCGTAACGAGGCCGGTACCGTACAATGACCCAAATGCGACCTCTCGTCATCATTCCGACGTATAACGAGGCCGAGAACATAGAACGCATCCTGCGTCGCATCGCCGACTCCCTCCCCGAAGCCGGTGTGCTGGTGGTCGACGACGGGAGCCCGGACGGGACCGGGGACCTGGTCAAGGCCGTCGCCGCCGAACTGCCCGACGTCCATCTCATGGCCCGGTCGGGAAAATCGGGGCTGGGCAGTGCCTACCGCGCCGGCTTCACCTGGGGGCTGCAGCAGGGTTACGACGCCCTGATCGAAATGGACGCGGACTTCTCGCACGACCCGGCCGTGCTGCCGGCCATCCTGGCCCCGCTGAGCGAGGGCTTCGACCTGTCCATCGGGTCTCGTTACGTGAAGGGCGGCGCCATTCCCAACTGGGCCCGCCACCGCCACCTCCTCTCCCGGGGCGGGAACCGCTATGCCTCGCTGGTGCTCGGCCTGCACGTGGCCGACTCGACCGCAGGGTTCCGGGCCTACAGCGCCGACATCATGCGCAAGCTCGACCTGAACGTGATCCGGGCGGAGGGGTACGGCTTCCAGATCGAAATGACCTATCGGGCGAAGCAGCACGGAGCGGCGATCGTCGAGGTGCCCATCACCTTCGTCGACCGCGCCGCGGGCGAGTCGAAGATGTCCTCGCGGATCGTGTTCGAAGCGCTGGCGCTCGTGACGTGGTGGGGATTGGGCAGGATCGTGCACGGGCTGCAACGGGAACGTCGTCAGTTGGCCCACGTCGCTTCGGGTAGTCGAGCGGGATCGAACGATCCGGTCAGGTCGGCCTAGCCCATGTCCACCGCGCAGCTCCCGGTGCCCCGCATCCTGGTGGTTGACGACGAGCCCAATATCGCCGATCTGCTCTCGGTCGCCCTGCGTTTCGAGGGCTACGACGTGATGGCGGCGGGCACCGGGACCGATGCCCTGGACCTGGCGCGCACCTACCGGCCGCATCTGGTCATGCTCGACGTCATGCTGCCCGACCTCGACGGCAACGAGGTGGGTCGCCGCCTGCGTCTCCAAGGCGACCAGGTGCCCATTGTCTTCTTGACGGCGCGCGACACCGTGCAGGACAAGGTGGAGGGCCTGGCGCTCGGCGACGACTACGTCACCAAGCCGTTCAGCATCGAGGAGTTGATGGCCCGGGTGGCCGCCATCCTCCGCCGGGCCGGTGAGGTGGAAGCGGCCGACGCGTCCATCCTGCGCTTTGCCGATCTCACCATGCATATCGACACGCACGAGGTCTGGCGCCGGGAACACCCGATCGATCTCACCGCCACCGAGTTCAATCTCCTACGCCACCTCCTCGAGAACGCCCGCCGGGTCATCTCCAAGTCCGAGCTGATCGACAACGTGTGGGGCTACGGGTTCGCGGGCGACCCGAACATCGTCGAGACCTACATCAGCTACCTGCGCAAGAAGATCGACGTGCTCGAGCCTGCCCTCATCCACACCATCCGACGAGTGGGGTACACCCTCCGGTTGCCCAGAGAAGGGTGAGCCTGCAGCGGCGGCTGGTCGCCGTCATGTCGCTTCTGCTGGTGGTGGGGCTGGTGGTCGCCGACGTCGTCACCTACGTCTCCGTGCGCTCGTTCCTCTACGGGCGGGCGGACGACACGTTGGCCTCGTCCGAGGCGCTCGCCTTCAACTACGTGGCCTTCGACACCGTGCGCAAGAAGCCCCTGTCGGCATCCGACCTGTCGCGGCACGTCTCGCCCGACGTGTACGTGCTCATCTTCAGCCATAAGGGCAAGGTGATCATCAACCGTCCCTCGGGCTCTCCCACCAAGCCCGATCCGATGCCACTGCTCTCCGCCTCGGTCCCGGTGCAGGATGCGCCCGAGATCAGCAGCCATGAGTTCGGCCGCTACGCCGGCACCTTCCGCCCCAACCCGAACGCGTCGATCGTCGGGAGCAGGCACGATCCGGACGGGCGCTACCGGGTGGTGGCGGTGGAGGTGCCCCAGGGCACCATGTACGTCGCGTTCTCCCTCAACCCCACGAACGACACGCTCGCCTCGTTGCGCCGGATCGAGGAGCTGGCCAGCCTCGCCGTCCTCGCCGTCATGGTGGGGCTGGCGCTGTGGCTGATCCGGCGCGGCCTGCGCCCCCTGCGCAAGATGGCCGAGACGGCCGACGCCATCGCCTCGGGCGACCTGGCCCGTCGCGTGCCCCAGGAGACGCCGACCTCCGAGGTGGGCCGCCTGGGCACGGCCCTCAACGAGATGCTCGCCCAGATCGAGGTGGCCTTCGCCGAGAAGTCCTCCTCCGAAGAGCGCCTGCGCCAGTTCGTCGCCGACGCCTCTCATGAGCTCCGCACGCCGTTGACGTCGATCAGGGGGTACGCCGAGCTGCTGCGGCGGGGCGGGTTCTCCGACGAGGCGGGTATCAACAGAGCGCTGCAGCGTGTCGAGGAGGAGGCGACCCGCATGGGGGGCCTGGTCGAGGACCTCCTCCTCCTGGCTGAGCTTGATCGTGGCCGGCCGCTCCGGGCGGAACCGGTCGGCCTCCATCGCATATGCGCCGACGTCGTCGACGACAGCAACGCCTCCGATCACTCGCACGAGCTGACGATGGCCCCCGGCGACGAGGTCGTCGTCCTGGGGGACGCCGAGCGACTGACCCAGGTGGCCCACAACCTGGTCGGCAATGCGCTGGCCCACACCCCGCCGGGCTCGAAGGTCACGGTGTCCACCCGCGCCGAAGGGGGCATGGGCGTCATCGTGGTCTCCGACAACGGACCGGGCATCGATCCCGCCCTGGCCCCGCGGGTCTTCGATCGTTTCTCGCGGGGGAACCCCAGACGGACCGGTCCGGGGACCGGGCTGGGGCTGGCCATCGTGCGCGCCATCGCGGAAGCCCTCGGTGGTTCCGCGGCGGTGACCTCGCCCGCGGCCGGCGGGACGTCGATCGTCGTGCGGATCCCGTTGGCGCCGGCCGATGTGCGTCGGGCCGCCTCCGCCGGCGTCGCCGCCTCCGCCGGTGCCGCCGGCGCCGCGGCGGCGGAACCTCTCAGCGCAGGTGTGCCGAGCCTCCGGGCACCAGGGACTCGAGGACCGAGGTCAGCTTGACGTCGGTCTCCGCCGCTTCGGCCCCGGGGTCGGAGTCGGCCACCACGCCCGCCCCGGCGCGCAGGGTGATGGTCCGGCCGTCCGGGTGGAGGCGGGCGCTGCGGATGCCGATCATCCACTCGCCGTCCCCCTGGGCGTCGGCCCAACCGACCGGGCCGGCCCAGTAGCCGCGCGGGTCCGGCTCCAAGGTCGCGATGGTAGCCAGCGCCAGGTCTCTGGGCGTGCCGCCGACCGCCGGGGTCGGATGGACCAGCTCGACCAGCTCGAGAACGCCCGGCGGGATGCCGGGGCCGCTGAGGTGCCCCTCAATCCGAGTGCCCAGATGGGCGACCGAACGGAAGGCGACGAGCGAGGGCTCGGCCGGCACGGTCAGCTCGTCGCACAGCGGGCGGAGGGCCGCGCTGATGCCGTCGACCACGAAGCGGTGCTCGGAGCGGTCCTTGGACGAGCCGGCCAGGCCGCCCTGCGCGTCGGCGTCGGCGCGGGCGGTCTGTCCCCGTGCCACGGTGCCGGCCAACGGGTGGCAGGTGACGCGGCGACCCTGACGGGCCATCAGCAGCTCGGGGGAGGCGCCGAAGAAGGTCCCGTCGGGCACCGGGAACGAGAAGATGGTGCACGCGGGCTCGTGCGCCCGCAGGCGGCGCAGGACGGCCGACAGCGGGAGGGGGCCGTCCAGCTCGGCGGTCACGCTGCGGGAGAGGACGACCTTCTCCAGCGTGGCGCCCGGGGCGTGCATGATGGCCACGGCGCGCGCGACCGCGTCGCGGTAGCCC
The DNA here is from genome assembly GCA_049513455.1 of Acidimicrobiales bacterium. Taxonomy (GTDB): domain Bacteria; phylum Actinomycetota; class Acidimicrobiia; order Acidimicrobiales; family RAAP-2; genus Bog-473. The sequence goes on along the minus strand of JBEKWB010000006.1, from coordinate 155,034 downwards.
ACGCTCGACAGCGCCGTGGTGAGCGCCGTGATGGCGACATCGCCCGCCGATCCCGACTCCGGCCGGGAGCCGTACTGCCATATGACGGCGTCGAAGAGCTCCTCGGTCGCCGGCAGTGGCAGGTCGATGGGGCCGACCGCGGTGGCCCAGCGGTGGGTCGTGCCATCGGGCTTCTGCGCGATGCCCATGGTGAAGCGGGGGACGATGAGATGGCCCCGGCGCGCGGAGAGGAAGGGGAGTGCCCCCAGCGCGACCACGCCCGTGCCCGGGCGCTGCACCGCGTCGTCACAGGGGATGCCCGCCAGCACGCCCGCGGCCTCGTCCGCCTCCACCAAGAGTGCGGTGCCCCATCCCACCAGTGTGAGTCCGGGTCGGTCGAACAGGACGGTGGGGCTGCCGTCGAACTGGAGCGCATCGGGCCCGTACTCGAGGGCGACGGTGCGGGCGTGCAGCCCGGTCCCGGTCTCGGTCACCGTGAGGCGGGCAGGCCGGTTCGGGTGGCGAAGATGAGCTGGCTCAGGCCTCCGGCGAGGGGGCGGATGCCGACACCGGAGTAGCCGGCCAAAGACAGCATGCGGCGGAGCACCGGCGTGGGCGGCAGATAGGCGACGGAACGCGGCAGGTAGTCGTAGGCGTCGCGGTCGGAGAGGGCGGCCCCGATGAGGGGGACCACGCGGGTGAACCAGACGTCGTAGCCGGTCCGCAGGAGCGTGGACGTCGGTGCATCGACCTCCAGCATCGCCAGCCGTCCCCCCGGGCGCACCACCCGCGCCGTCTCGGCCAGGGCCGCGGGCAGATCGGAGAAGTTGCGGAGGGCGTACCCGCAGACGAGCCCGTCGAACACGCCGTCGGGGAAGGGGAGCCGGGCGCAGTCGGCCTGCAACAGGGGCGTCCCGGTGTGGTTGGCGGCCAGCATGCCCCGGCTCAGATCGGCGCCGATGACGCGGTAGCCCCGGCGCCGGGCCAGGCGGGAGAGGTCCCCGGTGCCGCAGGCCACATCGAGGAGGAGCGCGTTCTCGGGGAGGGCGAGGGCGGCGATGGTCTCGCGCCGCCACGACTGGTCGAGGCCGAATGTCATCAACCGGTTGACCATGTCGTAGCGCGGCGCGATGGCGTCGAACATGGAGCGGACGCGGGCCGTCTTCTCCTCGCCCGAAGGAAGCGGCTCGGGGGTCACCCTCAGCTGAAGTAGCGGTAGACCACTTGGGCCACGCAGGCGGGCTTCGGCGCGTCCTTGACCTCGAAGACGAGGTCGAACACCACCTGCACCCCACCCCCGACGTCTTCGGCGCTCGCCACGGTGACCCCCATGCGCAGCTCCGCCCCGACGGGCACCGGCGAGGGGAAGCGGACCTTGTTGGTCCCGTAGTTGATGCCGAACGTCATGCCGTTGATCACCAGCACCTTGTTCAAGAGGACAGGGGCGAGTGAGAGGGTCAGGTAGCCGTGGGCGATGGGCCCACCGAACGGGCCCGCCTTGGCGGCCTCGGGGTCGACGTGGATCCATTGATGATCGTCGGTGGCATCGGCGAAGAGGTCGACCCGTTCCTGCGTGATCGTCTGCCATTCGGAGTAGCCGATCTGCTGTCCGACGAGACCGTGGAACTCGTCGAGGTGGTCGACGGTGGTGGTCATGGGTCCGCTCCTTGGTGATCGTGAGAGTAGGTGGGCCCTGGCACCCTATCCGGGGGCGAGCTCCCCCCAACGCTGGGTCACTACGCTGGTCTGGGTGCATGATCATCTCCACCCGGCCCAGCAGCCCCACCAACACCGCGATGTCCGCGGTGGCGGTGCCCGGGCGGCCGTATTCGGGCTCAGCGACGGGCTGGTCACCAACATCTCGCTGGTGCTGGGCGTGGCCGGGGCCAGCCCGGGGGGCCAGGTCGTACGGCTGGTCGGCGTGGCCGGCCTGGTGGCCGGTGCGTTCTCCATGGCGGCGGGGGAGTATCTGTCCATGACGGCGCAGCGCGAGCTCATGGAGCGCGAGCTCGACGTGGAGCGCGCCTCGCTCAGCCAGAGCCCCGAGGGCGAGGCGCTCGAGCTGCGGGGCATGTACGAGCAGCGGGGCATCGACCCCGAAGTGGCCCGGGACATGGTGCACGAGGTCATGGCGGACCCGCAGCTGGCCCTCGAGACCCACGCCCGGGAGGAGCTGGGCATCAGCCCCGAACACCTGGGCCGGCCCCTGCAGTCGGCGTTGTCCTCCTTCTTCACCTTCGCCCTCGGGGCGTTCATCCCGCTCGTACCGTGGCTCGTGACCAAGGGGAACGGGGCCATCGTGGCCTCGGCGGTGCTCAGCGCGCTCGCCGCCGTCGCGGTCGGCGTGGTGCTGGCCGCCTTCACCCAGAGGCCGATGGTGCGCTCGGCGCTGCGGCAGTTGGTCATAACGGCCGGCGCGGCCGCGGTGACCTACGGGGTGGGCCGGGGGATCGGGACGGGGCTGGGCTAGGTCCGGGCTAGGTCGGCGTGAGCAGATACGACCGGTCGACGTGGTCGACGGTGAACCCGAGGGATCCGTAGAGCTTCACCGCGGCGGTGTTGGAGCCGGTGACGTAGAGCATGCCGACGGAGACGCCCTGGCTCGCCATCCACTCCAGGCCGGCCACGGTCAGGGCCCGTCCCCAGCCCTGGCTGTGGAGGTCCGGGTCGACGGAGATCACGTAGATCTCGCCGAGCACCGGTTCGCTGGTGCGGTCGACTTTGGTCCAGCACGAGCCGAGCAGACCGTTCCCGTCGGGGCGGTCGGCCACCAGGAATCCTTCGGGGTCGAACCAGTCGAACTTCATGTGCTGGTGGAGTTCGTCGAGCGTCCATCGGCCCTGCTCGGGGTGGTCGGCGAAGGCCCGGTTGTTGACGGAGAGCCAGGCGGCGTCGTCGCGGCCCGGTTGGAACGGTCGGGTGGAGACCGGGCGCGCACTCGCCACGGTCTCGGGCGGAAGGGGGAGGGGGACACGCATCTGCAGCAGGTCCCGTTCGGGCTCGAAGCCGAGGTCGCGCGCCGTGGCGTCATCGGCGGCGCCGGCCTGCATGATCCAGAGGCGGACCTCGCCGCCGGTCGCACGGGCGTGCAGGAGCGCCGTCCGCAGCAACTCGTGCTGGATCGCCCCGATCCGGTGGCCCGGATCTACCGCCACGTGCAACGCCGTCGCGCCATCGAGCGCCGGCGTGATGAACGCGCACCCGACGAGGCCGTCCGGGTCCTCGTAGGCCAGCACCACCTGGGCCCCGTGCCCCCCGAGGTCCGGTCGGGCCGCCGCGGCCCGCTGGGGTTCGGCCAATGCGGGGTGATGGTCGGCCCGCTCACATCGGGTCAGGAGGGCAGCCAGCTCGGCGAGTTGCACCGCGTCGAGCGCGCGGAGGACCAGCACATCCATGCGCGCACGTTAACCCGGTACGTTGAGCGGGTGGGACGTCCCAGAACGCCGAAGGGGCGGGCGCGCGTGGTGGCGGAGCGCCTGGCTGAGGAGTATCCCGGCACGGCGAAGGAACTCTGCGCCCTGCAGCACGAGAACCCCTTCCAGCTCCTGGCCGCCACCATCCTGTCGGCGCAGTGCACCGACGCGCGGGTCAACATGGTGACACCCACCCTCTTTGCGGCCTACCCGGATGCCGCCGCGCTGGCCCGGGCCGATCCGGAGAAGGTCGAGGAGATCATTCGCTCGACGGGATTCTTCCGGGCCAAGACCCGCAGCCTCATCGGGATGGCGTCGGCGCTCGAAGAACGGTTCGGCGGCCAGGTCCCGACCGAGCTGTCCGATCTGGTCACCGTGCCCGGAGTGGGACGCAAGACCGGCAACGTGGTGCGCAGCGTCGACTTCGGGCTGCCCGGTCTTCCGGTGGACACGCACGTCCTCCGAGTCTCCAAGCGATTGGGGCTCACCGAGCTCGACGACCCGGTCAAGGTCGAACTGGCGCTCAACGCGCTCATCCCACCCGCCGGCCGTGGCGCCTTCAGCCTCCGGGTGATTCTGCACGGGCGTGCGACCTGTACGGCCCGCCGACCTGCGTGTTCGCGCTGCGTCCTGGCCGATATCTGCCCGTCGGCGTTCTTGGGGGCCGGATAGGAGCCAACCGGGAATTCGCTGAGGATGCCCGACATGCCGCACAATGGAAAACGGGCGGGATTACAATATTGCCTGGAACCGGTTCCCGCCACCTGGTTCCAAAAAAGGGTCGTCGCTGGGATCCGCCTCCCGGACGATCCGCCGATGCCGACCCTATGGGGTCGGCATCGGTAATTCCCGGCCCTCTCCGCCCCTGGCCAGCGTGGCTTGGTATTACTCCAGGTGTTACCAGAATCGATAGCGGGTGTTACCATTTTTCCCATGGTGACCAAACGTTCGGTGTCGTTGGTCGATGAGGTGGCGACTGCGGTCGAAGAAGCGGCTAAGCAGGACGGCGTCTCCTTCAGTGCCTGGCTGTCGAATGCAGCCGAGAAGCAACTCCAGGTCCGGCAGGGCCTCCGGGGGGTGGCGGCCTGGGAAGGTGAGACCGGTTCGCTCAGCGCGGAGGAACTGGCCGCCGGCGAGGCGCTGCTGGCCCGGCTGCGTTCCGGTGTCTCGGGCGTGGCCTCCCGGGTCCGGCGACGGTGAGCCTGGCCCGCCGGGAGGGCCTGGTCTACGGGGTCGGCGCACTGCACGCGGCGGCCCGTGGAGATCGCATGATGTGGGCGCTGCACCGGGCCGCGCTCTCCAATGGGATCGTGCCGGTGATCCCCGCCGTGGCGGTGGCGGAGGCCTACCGGACCGAGGCGCGGGGCGATCGGATCGCCGAGCTCCTCGACGGGACCGAAGTGGAGCCGTTCAGCAGTGAGGCCGCCCGCCGTTCGGGGGAGCTCGCAGCTCGATGCGACACCACCGAGCTCGCGGTCATCGCCGTGATCGAGCTGGCCGACCGCCGGAACTGCGCCGTGGTGGCCCAGCGCCAAGCGGTCCTGCGCAATGCCGCCGCACTGCTCGGGCACGAGCTCGTGCTCTACGCGGTCTGAGAGAACCGCCGCAGCCGGCGCAGGGCGCCCCCGAGGGCGCGTTCGACGGCGAACAGCTCGCGCGCCATGTCCTCGTTCCCGGTAGCCACGGCCGATTCAGCCAGCGCGGAGACGCGGTCGTTCAACTCTTTGAGCGTCGAGGAGAGCGACGAGAGCTCGGCATCCGATGGCATGTCGCGATGAACCTACCCGAACACGATGGTCTTGCTGCCGTTGCGCAGCACCCGGTCCTCGAGGTGCCAGCGCAGGCCCCGGGCCAGGACCGTGCGCTCTATGTCCCGCCCGACCCGGCGCAGCTCTTCGGGACTGTCGCCGTGGTCGATGCGGCGGGTGTCCTGCTCAATGATCGGGCCCTCGTCGAGGTCGGCCGTCACGTAGTGACAGGTGGCGCCGATCAGTTTGACGCCGCGGGCGAAGGCCTGGTGATAGGGGCGGGAGCCGGCGAAGGAGGGGAGGAAGCTGTGATGGATGTTGATGATGCGCCCCGGGTAGCGGGCGCACAGCGGTGGCGGGATGATCTGCATGTAGCGGGCGAGGACCATCACGTCGGCCCGCTCGGCCTCGAAAATGCGCTCGATCTCGTCGAACGCCGCTGCCTTTTGTGACGGCTCCCCCGCCACCGGTACGTAGTGGAAGGGGATGCCGTGCCATTCGACGAAGGAGCGGAGGTCCTCGTGGTTGGAGATCACGCACGGGATGTCGCACTCGAGGTCGCCGCTGCGCCAGCGGTGGAGCAGGTCGGCCAGGCAGTGGTCCTCCTTGCTCACGAGGAGCACCACCCGCTTGTGCTGGTCGGTGTCGGTGAGGTGCCACTCCATGCCGAACTCCTCGGCCACGGGAGCGAAGGCCTCCCGGAACGCCTCGGGCCCGAACGGCAGGCTTTCCGCGGTCACCTCGATGCGCAGGAAGAACATCCCCGAGCTCAGATCACCGTGCTGGGCCGCCTCGAGGACCGACCCGCCATGGCCGGCGATGAAACCGGTCACGGCGGCCACGATGCCGATCCGGTCTGGGCAGGTGATGGTCAGGACGTAGCGGCGCATGCCTTGATGATGGCCCACTTCGCCGGGATCGGTCGACCACGCGACGCTTTCCTGAACTAGATGAACGTTAAGTGACAATAAGGGAAACATTCGGTAAACTCGCGCCATGGACAAGGGCAGTGTTGTCTGGGGGTGGCACGAGGATCCGTACCGGATCCATCAGGAGCGCTGGGTTTCGGGTGACGGCACGTTCACGATGCTCGTCAAAGATGATGGTCGGGAGTCGTATGACCCACCGCCGGACCCGAGGGCGCCAGGTACTGCCTGATCAAGTCCGCTTGGGCCTGTTCCGGTCCTTCTGCACGAACACCTTGCCCTTGGCCGCCGCGAGCTTGCGGGCCCGGGCGATGTACTGGGCACTCTTCGGGTGCGCCGGGGCGATCCATTTCCAGCTTCCGGGCCGGCCTTCGAGGCGCCAGCCTCCGAATGTCTTGAGGTCATGGCATTCCGGACACAGCCGCACCAAATTGTCGAGTTCGGTCGGCCCGTGATCGCCGTAGTCGACCTTGCGATGATCCTTTTCGAGCCCGAGCCGCTTGCCGCAGCCCGGCCTGGCGCAGGTGCGATCGCGCACGATGAGCGCCATATCGATGGAGCGGGCTATGTCGCGCGTGCTCTTGGTCACGGTCTTGATGTCGAACCCCTCTTTGACCAGGTACCGCAGGCCGCTCTCCGTGAGGAGCTCGGTGGCCGCGAGGACCGAGACGGGCCCGATGCCCTCGATCTCGCACAGTTCGTCACCTTCGGTCGTGCCCCGGCGAAGCGCTGCGGCGTCGATGACGACCAAGGTCTCTGCCTTGGCTGCGTTCCCGCTCCCGCTGCCGCCCCCGCTCCCGCTCCCGGACCCACTCCGGAACCCCGCCAAGATGTCGATGAGGGCATCCATCCGGTGGGCCGCCAGGGACTCGCCTGCCGCGGAGCCGGCCGCCTTCCAGCGCGCCTTGGCCTCCCTTTCGAGTTCCGGGGCCACCCGGGCCCAGGCGATCTCGTCGCAGAAGAACTCGCTCCGGATGCCCCCGTTCTCATCCTGGCGCCAGCGAAAGTGCCGCTGGGTGTGCACCCGGGCCCGCCGCAGGTGCTCGCTCTCGCGGCTGCGCTTGGCGGCCCGCAGCCGTGCCGCGGTGTCGGAGAGCTCCTGCTGCGAGGCTCCCTGTCCCACCAGCTCCAGCAGCTCACCGGTCGCCTCGGGTACCTCCGTCGCCATGGTCGCCACCACCCCGAGTTGGTCGGGTGAGAGCCCCGACTCGTGGAGCGCCTCGGTCAGCTTGGGGTCGGCCGCCGCCCGCTCGGCCGCGGCCAGGCGCCCCTTGGCCTTGGCGGCCGAGGTGCCCGACAGCGAGCCCAACCAGTCCTGGGCCGAGGCGTGGCCTTCCTTGGCGAACGATCCCGTCTCGACCACCCGGGGCGTGAACAGCGCCACCCCCGACGCGGCTGACCGCTCGATTTCGGCGAAGGAGGCCACAATGGCCCGGGCCTGGTTGCCGGAGACCGACCAGGGCGCGGCCTCACGCACCAGTCGTTGGATGTGGCGCAGGGCGGCGACGAGTTCGTCCCCAAATCCAGAGTCCCCGAATCCAGAGTCCCCGAATCCAGAGTCCCCGAATCCAGAGTCACCCAATCCCGAGGAGTCACGGTCGGGGTTGTCCAGGGCTGGCATGAGCGTCGGCGAGACCACACCAGAACCATACGAAAGGGGTGTGACATCGCCGGTAGCCTGGAGCTGCCATGTCACTACGCGTGCTCAACCTGCGCGGCACGCCGCCGCCGTACGACCGGGTGCTGCCGCGCCCGGCCGATCCGGGGGCCGATGTGTATGACGCGGTGGCCGACGTCGTGCGCCGGGTGCGGCTCGAGGGCGACGCCGCGGTCATCGAGTTCACCAAGCGGTTCGACGGGGTCGACGTGTCCGGCCCGGCCCCCGTGTCCGGCCCGGCCCCCATGTCCGGCCGGTCCGGCCCGGCCGCCCCGGCCACCGGCATGCGCGTCCCGCCCGCGGAGATCGCCGCCGCGCTGAACGGGATCGACCCCGACCTCCGTGCCGCCCTCCAGACGGCCTACGCCCGTATCGTGGCCTACCACTCCCACGAGGGCACCCCGCCCGGTGTGTTCGAGTCGGGTGGGGTCAGCGTCAGCCACCTGACCCGCCCCGTGGGGCGGGCCGGGATCTACGCCCCCGGAGGCCGCGCTCGATACCCCTCCACGGTCCTCATGTGCGCCGCCCCCGCTCGCGTGGCCGGGGTCGCCGACGTCGTGCTGTGCGTGCCCCCGGCCGCCGACGGGAAGGTCGACGACGCCACCCTGGCCGCCGCGGCCATCGCCGGCATCACCGAGGTGTACCGCATCGGGGGCGCGCAGGCCGTGGCGGCCCTGGCCTTCGGGACCGCCTCGGTGCCCCGGGTCGACGTGATCGCCGGGCCGGGCAACTCCTACGTGGCGGAGGCGAAGCGCCAGGTGAGCGGCGTGGTCGGGGTCGCCTCCGCCTTCGCCGGGCCCTCGGAGATCGTCGTGGTCGCCGGTCCGATGGCCCCGCCCGAGTTCGTGGCCATCGACCTGGTCGTGCAGGCCGAGCACGGCCCCGACGGGCTGGCCTGGTTGGTGACCTGGGACGAGGGGATCCTGGCCGCGGTCAGCGCCGACGTCGACCGCATCGTGGCGGCCTCGCCCCGGCGGGCCGACCTCGAGGCGACGCTGGCCACCTCGGGCATCGCCTGCCTGGTCGACGGGCCGGCGGCCGCCATGGAGGTCGCCAACACGGTCGCGCCCGAGCACCTCCAGCTGATGGGCCCCGACGCCGAGAGCCTGGTGGACCAGGTGCAGAGTGCGGGCGCCGTCTTCATCGGCCCATGGTCCCCCGCCAGCTTCGGCGACTACATCGCCGGGCCCAACCACGTGCTCCCGACCAACCGGACGGCGCGCTTCTCATCGGCGCTGCGCCCGGACGACTTCCGCAAGCACATCCATGCGGTGACCGTGACGCCCGGGGCGCTCCGGACACTCGGCCCGGCCGTCATCACCCTGGCCGGAACCGAGGGGCTCCCCGCGCACGCCGAGTCGATCAACCGCCGCCTGGACGCCCTGGCGGTCCTCGACGCGCTCGTCGATGTGGACGAGTCGACATGAGCGCACTCCCGCCCATCCGGCCCGATCTCGCGCTGACCGAGGGCTACCACTCCCCGCAGGTCGAGGCCGAGGTCCGGCTCAACACCAACGAGTCGTCCTTCCACCGCTATCCCGACCGGCCGGCCACCGAGTTGCGCGCCGCCGTCGCCGCGCTGCACGGGGTCACGCCCGAGGAGGTGTTCTGCGCCAACGGCTCCAACGAGGTGCTGCAGTGCCTCCTGCTGGCCTACGGAGGGCCCGGCCGCAAAGCTGCGGTGTTCGAGCCGACGTACGCCCTGCACTCGCACATCAGCCGGCTGACCGGGACCGCCGTGGTCGAAGGCGGGCGTACGGAGGACTTCCGCATCGACCCCGAGGCGGCGCGGGCGCTGTTGGCCCGCACGAAGCCCGAGATCACGTTCTTGTGCTCACCGAACAACCCGACGGGCCGGGCCGAGCCGCAGGGGACCGTCGTCGCAATTCTCGAGTCCGCCCCGGGGCTCGTCGTCGTCGATGAGGCCTACGGTCAGTTCTCGGGGTGGAGCGCACTCGCCTTGCGGGGGCCGCAGCACCCGGGCCTGGTCGTGACCCGGACGTTCTCCAAGACGTGGGCCATGGCCGGAGCCCGGCTCGGGTACGCCGTCGCCGACCCCGAGGTGGTGCGGGCCTGCGAGGCCGTGGTGCTGCCGTACCACCTCTCGACCCAGACACAGCTGGCGGGCCTGCTCGCACTGCGGTACACCGACGAGATGGAGGCCCGCGTGGCGCTCGTGGCCGAGGAGCGGGGCCGGGTGGCGGCCGCATTGGGTGCCCTGCCGGTCGAGACCTGGCCCTCGGACGCCAATTTCATCCTCTTCCGCCCCTTGCACCACAATGCGGACAAGGTGTGGAGCGGCCTGCTCGAGCGCTCCGTGCTCATTCGCAACTGCGCCAGTTGGGACGGGCTGGGCGGCTGCCTGCGGGTCACGATCGGGCGGCCGGACGAGAACGATCGATTCCTGACCGCGTTGGAGGAGTGCCTGCAATGACCGAGACCGTGCAATGACCGAGTTCGCCACCGAGCTGGAGCCCCGCCGTGCCACGAGGGCCCGCAAGACGAAGGAGACCACCATCAGCGCGTCGCTCGCCGTGGACGGGACGGGAGTCGTGGACGTCTCGACCGGGCTGCCCTTCTTCGACCACATGCTGGAGCAGCTGGGGCGGCACGCCTCGTTCGACCTCACCGTGCACGCCCGGGGCGACCTGGACGTCGACGCCCACCACACGGTCGAGGACGTCGGCATCGTGCTCGGCGCCTGCCTGGCCGAGGCGTTGGGCGACAAGCGGGGCATCCGGCGTTTTGCGTCGATGCTGTTGCCGCTCGATGAAGCCCTGATCGAGGTCGCGCTCGACCTCTCGGGGCGTCCCTTCCTGGCCTACGACCTCGCGTTCGCCCCCGACACGGTCGGGCTCGGCACGCCACCGTTCGACCCGCAGCTGGCCGAGGAGTTCTGGCGCGCCTTCGCCACCGCCGGCAACATGACCCTGCACATCCGGCGCCGGGAGGGCAAGAACACCCACCACATCCTCGAGGCCGGGTTCAAGGGAGTGGCCCGGTGCCTGCGTGACGCCGTCCGGGTGGAGGGCGGGGGGATCCCGTCGACGAAGGGCACCCTGTGAACGGGCCACGCCGATGACCGGCCCGAGCCGATGACCGGCCCGAGCCGATGACCGGCCCGAGGATCGCCGTCCTCGATTACGGCATCGGCAACCTCCGGTCGGCCGAGAAGGCCCTGCAGCACGTCGGTGCGGCGGCTCGCCTCGTCACCGACCCGGCCGAGGTGGAGGCGGCCCACGCCGTGGTGCTTCCCGGCGTGGGGGCGTTCGGCGCCTGCGCCCGGGCCCTGCGCGAGAGCGGGCTGGAGAAGGTGGCCCGCGCCGCCATCGCCGCCGACGTGCCCTTTTTGGCGGTGTGCATCGGGTTCCAGCTCCTCTACGAGGGCTCCGACGAGAACGTCGACGAGAACGCCGGCGAGAACGGGCAGGAGCTCGGGCTCGGGGTTTTCCCCGGCCGGGTCACCGCGTTGGCGCCCACCGTGAAACACCCGCAGATGCAGTGGAACCAGCTGGAACTGGTCAGGCCCGAGCTCGAGCCCGGCCCGGCCTCGCTGCGCGGCCTGGGCCCGCGGCCGTGGGTCTATTTCGTCCACTCGTTCGCCCCGCCCGTGGGGGCCGAGACGGTGGCAGTGTGCGACTACGGCGGTCCCGTGGCGGCACTGGTCGAGCGAGGCAACCTGTGGGGGGCGCAGTTCCACCCGGAGAAGTCGGGGCAAAAGGGCCTGGCGCTGCTGGCGAACTTCGTCGCGCTCGCGGCGTGACGGGTCGCGCGTGATGGAGCTGTATCCCGCCATCGATCTGCGCGACGGGGGAGCGGTGCGCCTGACCCAGGGCGACTTCGATCGCCAGGTGGGCTACGGGGATCCCCTGACCCTGGCGGCGCGGTTCATCGAGAGTGGTGCGTCGTGGATCCACGTGGTCGATCTCGACGCGGCCCGCACCGGCGTGCCCCACGAGCGGGCGACGTTGGGCCGGATTGTGGCGCTGGCCGGGGCCGGGGCCGGGGCCGGCACCGCGGTCAAGGTGCAGACGGGCGGTGGCATCCGCACCGAGGACGACGTGGCGGACGTCCTTGCGCTCGGCGTGGCGCGGGTCGTGCTGGGCACGGCGGCCCTCGAGGACCCGGCGTTGGCCACACGCTGCGCCCGGCGCTGGCCCGGTCAGATCGCGGTCGGGCTCGACTACGTCCTGCGCCCCGACGGCGTCCCCGAGGCCCGCGGGCACGGATGGCAGGAGGGCTCCGGGCGCACCGTGCACGAGCTGCTCGACATCTGGGCCGGGGAGCCGATCGGCGCGGTGGTGGCCACCGCGATCGCCCGCGACGGCATGCTCGGGGGGTCGGACGTGGAGGGCATGCGGTCCTTGCTGGCAAGCACGACGCTGCCCGTCATCGCCTCGGGAGGGGTGGGCTCGCTCGACCATCTGCGGGCGCTGGCCGATCTGTCGGTTCCGGGCGACACGGCCGGCGGCGCGGCCGGCGGCGCGGCCGGCGACGCGGCCGGCGAGGCGCGCACGCTGGCCGGCGTGATCGTGGGGAAGGCGCTGGTCGAGGGGCGCTTCGAGTTGGAGGAGGCGGTGGCCGCGTGCAGAGCGTCCGTCTGATCCCCTGCCTCGATGTGACCGACGGCCGGGTCGTCAAGGGCGTGCAGTTCGTCGACCTCACCGACGAGGGCGACCCGGTCGAGTTGGCGGCGCGCTACGACGCCGAGGGTGCCGACGAGCTCACCTTCCTCGACATCACGGCATCGTCCGACGGCCGCGACACCATGGTCTCGGTGGTGGCGCGCACGGCCGAGCAGGTGTTCATCCCGCTGACCGTCGGCGGGGGTGTGCGGGAGACAGAGGATGCACGCCGCCTCCTCAGAGCCGGCGCGGACAAGGTGGCGGTGAACACGGCCGCCGTCGAGCGACCGTCCCTGGTGCGTGACATCGCGGCCGAGTTCGGGGCGCAGTGCGCCGTCGTGGCCATCGACGCCCGGGCTCGACCGGGATCGACCTCGAATTGGCAGGTCTACACGCACGGCGGCCGGCGGCCGACCGACCGCGACGTGGTGGCCTGGGCGGTCGAGTGTGCCGCCAACGGGGCCGGGGAGATCCTGCTCACGTCCATGGACCGGGACGGCACCAGGGACGGCTTCGACCTGGACCTGACCCGGGCCGTCGTCGACGCGGTGGGGATCCCCGTGGTGGCGAGCGGGGGCGTGGGGACGTTGCAGCATCTTGTCGAGGGGGCCCTCGAGGGGGGCGCCGATGCCGTGCTGGCCGCCTCCATCTTCCATCGCCGGGAGTTCACGCTGGGCGAGGCCAAGGCCTATATGGCGGCGCACGGGGTGACCGTCCGGCCGGTCTGAGCCGGCCCCCCTGACCTGGATACTGACATTTCTGCGGTACCGTGCGAGGGTGCCGACGACGACGAAAAAGACGGCCGAGCAGCACGAGCCGCCCGTGATTGACGAGATGCAACCGATTTCGGTCCTGTTCGACCGTGTCCTCGTGCAGATGGGGCAGAACGACGGGGAACGGCGCTCGCGCGCCGGCATCCTGATCCCCGCCACGGCGCAGATCTCGCGGCGGCTCAGCTGGGCCAAGGCGGTGGCGGTGGGCCCGCACGTGCGCACGGTCAAGGTGGGCGACACCGTGCTGTTCAACCCCGAGGACCGCTTCGAGGTGGAGGTGCACGGCGAGGAGTACGTGATCCTGCGGGAGCGGGACATCCACGCCATCGCGTCGAAGCGCAACGACAGCGGGACGGGGCTGTATCTATGAGCGATCTATGAGCGTGTATCTATGAGCGCGACCGACACGCCCGCGCCGAGCGGTATCGCCCTCGTGGCCGACGACGACCTCGTCAAGGAGGTCGACTTCGCGAAGTCCGGGGACGGTCTCGTGGCGGCGATCGTCCAAGATGCGACGGACGGCACCGTCCTGACCGTCGCCTACATGGACGCAGAGGCCCTCCGCCGCACCCTCGAGTCGGGCCGTTCCTGGTTCTACAGCCGGAGCAGGCAGGAGTACTGGCAGAAGGGCGAGACCTCGGGGGACCGCCAGTACGTGCGCGAGGTGCGTATGGACTGCGATGGCGACGCGCTCTTGGTGCTGGTGGACCAGCACGGGAAGGGCGCCTGCCACACCGGCGAGCGGAGCTGCTTCTTCCGCACGATCGGCCAGGGTCCCGGGGTGCCCCGCCCCGGATGACCCGCTCGGCCCGCCCGCCCCGCTCGGCCCGCCCGCCCCGGTGCTGACCTTCCGGCCGGACCCCGTCGAGTTCGCCGCCCTGGCCAAGGAGCACGCCATCGTCCCGGTGTGGTGCGAGGTCGTGGCCGACACCCTGACGCCGGTCTCCGCCTTCATCAATCTGGTCGGCGACGGGGAGGGATTCCTCTTCGAGTCGGTCGAGGGGGGCGAGCGCTGGGGCCGTTATTCGTTCGTGGGCCGGCGCCCGCTGGCCACCTTGACGGCCCGGGGAAGGTCGGTGGAGGCCACCGGCCGGCTGGGGCTGTCGTCCTCGGACGAGGGGATACTCAAGGCCGTCGAGGCCCTGCTCTCCCGTTTCGAGTCCCCGGCGCTCGACGGGCTCCCGCCGCTGCACGGGGGGCTGGTGGGGTATCTCGGCTACGACGTGGTGCGCGAGATCGAGCGGCTTCCCGAGCCGCCCCCGGACGACCTGGGCCACCCCGACGCCGCGCTGGTGGTCATCGGCCAGTTCGCCGCCTTCGACCATTGGCGCCAGCGCATCGCGCTCATCGACAACGTGGTCGTCCCGGACCCCGAGACGTCCACGGCGGCCGAGCTCGCCGCGGCCTATGAGGGGGCGTGCGCAAACCTGGTGGAGTTGGCCGCCGACTGCGCCCGGACCCGGGAGGGCGCCGGCGAGATGGTCCCCGCCCCCCGCGAGGGCCTCGGGTCGGCCGAGGCCAGCCGCACCATGAGCTCGGAGGAGTACCGGGCGGCCATCGGCGTGGCCAAGGAGTACATCACCGCGGGCGACATCTTCCAGGTCGTGCTCTCCCAACGGTTCGACCTGCAGCTGAATGCGGACCCCTTCGACGTCTACCGCGCCCTGCGGCTGCTCAACCCGAGCCCTTACCTGTACTTCCTCCGCTTCCCCGAGGTCACCGTGGTGGGCGCCTCGCCCGAGCCGATGGTGCGCCTGCGCGAGGGCATCGTGACGTCACGGCCGATCGCCGGCTCGCGCCCCCGGGGCGAGAACGAGCACCACGACCGCCTCTTGGAGGGCGAGCTGGCCGAAGACCCCAAGGAGCTGGCCGAGCACATCATGCTGGTCGACCTGGCCCGCAACGACGTCGGCCGCGTGGTCCGCTTCGGCACGGAGAAGGTCGACGAGCTGATGACCATCGAGCGCTACAGCCATATCATGCACATCACCTCGCAGGTCTCGGGCGAGCTGGCGGAGGACAAGGGGCCGATCGACGTGCTGCGGGCCACCCTGCCGGCCGGGACGCTGTCGGGCGCGCCCAAGGTGCGGGCGATGGAGATCATCGACGAGCTGGAGCTGACCAAGCGCGGGGTGTACGGGGGAGTGGTGGGCTACATCGACTTCTCGGGCAACATCGACACGGCCATCGCCATCCGGACCATGGTGGTCTCGCCCGACGGGAGGGCCCACGTGCAGGCCGGGGCGGGGATCGTGGCGGACAGCGACCCCGGGCGCGAGGACGAGGAGTGCGGCCAGAAGGTGCGGGCGCTACTGGTGGCGGTGACGGCGGCCCGGGTCATGACGGCGGCCCGGACCGGGACCGGGACCGGGGCCGGCTCATGACCGACCTGGCCGCCCAGGTGACCGCCCTGCGGCACGGCGCCGGCGCCTACCTCAACCCCCGCGACGTCTTCTCGGTCCGGGGCGACGATGCGACTGCGTACCTGCAGGGGCAGCTGAGCCAGGACATCGCCGCCCTGGCCGTCGGCGCCACCGCCGACTCCCTGGTCCTTCAGCCCGACGGGAAGCTGAGCGCGCTGCTGCGGGTGACCCGGGTCGACGCGCGGGGGTATGTGCTCGATACGGACGCAGGGTTCGGCGACACCATGGTGGCCCGGCTCAAGAAGTTCCTCCTCCGGTCCAAGGTGGAGATCGAGCGCCTGGAGTGGCGCTGCGTGGCCCTGCGGGGTGCGGGCGTCGAGACCGCGGCGGCCGGACTGCGCGCCGCGCTCGGAGAAGCCGGCGTGCTGGACCTGCCCTTCGAGTGGAACGGGTGGCGCGGGGTGGATCTTTTGGGGCCCAAGGATGTGGTCCTCGACCCGACCGCCGGACTCCTCCCGGAGGGGATCATCGCCTGCGGCAGGGACGCGGCCGAGGCGTGCCGGATCGCCTCGGGCATCCCGGCCATGGGCAGCGAGCTCACGGACAAGACGATCGCGGCGGAGGCGGGCCTGGTGGACCGTTCGGTCAGCTTCACCAAGGGCTGTTACACCGGTCAGGAGCTGGTGGCCCGGCTCGATTCGCGGGGCAACAACGTGCCCCGCCGCCTGGTGGGCGTGCTGGGCGGCCCGGACCGCGATGCCGACCCGCTCACGTTCGGCATGACGCTGCATGCGGACCATGCGGCGAGTGCGGACGATGCGGCGAGCGCGGACGATGCGGCGAGCGACAAGGTGCTGGGCACCATCACCTCGGCCGCCTGGAGCCCTGAGCTCGACACGTGGATCGCGCTGGCCTACCTGCACCGCACGGTGGAGGCCCCGGGGCCGGTGCGGATCCGCTCGGGTGACGGTCTGGGCGCGGCCCGGCCGGCACGGGTGGCCCTCCTCCCTCTGATCTAGGAACCCATGCGCACCCGCTCCGCCTTACTGCTGGCCGGCGGGGTTGGCTACTCGCTGATCGCGGCCTCCACCACGCCGTTCACCCTGCCGGCCGACGTCCTCACCGGCTTGGTCGTCGTCGCCATGGCGGTCCTGGTGTGCGTGCGCTGGCCCCTCCGCCCGCGGCGGGCCCGCGCCGCCACCGCGACGGCCGGGCCGGGTCACCCCTACCTGCCCTGGCTCGTGCTGCTGATCCTCTTCGTGATCTGGGAGCTCTTCAACTACCTGGCGCACGGCAGCCGGGCCGATCACCCGACGTTGAGCTCCATCACCGATGCCATCGACCGCACGTACCTGCTCAAGACGCTGATGTTCCTGGGCTGGCTGGCCCTCGGCCGGGTCATCCTCCGCCGCGGCTCCCGGTCCTGGGCGCGCAGGGTGGCCAGGGCGAAGCCGGTGGAGCCATGAGCGCGAGCACCGCTTCCTACATCGTGTGGGCCGCCCTCGCGGTGCTGGCGCTGCTGCTCTGGTGGCTCTCGTACCTGCGACCCGCCGCGGTGGCGCCCCCGGGCGATGTCGTGGGGCGACTGGCCACGCACCCGGTCGTGCGGGTGCTGCTGGTGTTGGGCTTCATGTGGTTGGGCTGGCACCTCTTCGCACGCTGATCCGGTCACTCCCCCTGGGTCCCGCTCGTTCCCGGAACGACGGGGTGGACCTCCAATCCGTCGCACTCGAGGAAGTCTCCGGGAAGATCCACTGATCGGGTTGTCGCGGGTGCCGTGACGAGGAATCCGCTCAGCCGGACGCACGGCATCGACCCGACTTGATTGTCGACGCCCTCGACCAGTGCCGACGCCACCTGCCCTGGCGCCAGCGCCACGGTGGGCGGGGGACCGTCCGGCGTATTCCACAAGCCGCCGAGGTACCCGCTCGGAGTACGAGCGGCCTGCATGATCTGCGTTCCCGCGGCGTCGAGCCCGGCGACGCCGGGATAGCCGTAGAGCGTGCAGGCCGAGGTGCTCACGTTGGTGAAGACGATCGTCTCCCCCACGTGTCCCAAGCCCACGCTCTCCTTCCCGAGGGACGTGCTGAGCTGGTCATCGGTACAGGAGGGCGAAGTGGCCGAAGCAGCCGGGACGGCCGGGGCGGGCTCGACGGAGAGAGTTTCGAGTGGACTCCAGGTGCGACCGCCATCGGTGGTCTGGAACGACGCCGGGGCGGACTCGTCCGCCTCGTTCACCACGCTGGCCCAGGCGACCGTGGGCCCGGCCGCGCCGACCAGGGTCAGCTGGGCTCCGGCGGTCCCCCCTGAACCCAGTCCGGCCGCCGGGACGTCGGTCCATGAACCTCCGCCGTTCGACGTGACGTCTACGGTCGTGCCCTGGGCGCCGGGGCTGATGACCCACCAGGTGGTCGGGCCGGCGATGGCGACCGCGGGGAACGATCCTCGCGTCTGGGAGCTCGGCGAGCCCGGCGAGCTCGGCGAGCTGAAACAGCCTGCGGGCCCCGTGTCCGCCGGCACAGTACCGGTGGTTTTCACGGTCGAGACGAGCGCCCAGGTCGCGCCGGCATCGGCGGTGGAATAGAAGTCGAGGGTGTCGGGACCCGCTGCACTCGCGGCCCCGTTCCCACCGTTCCCGACGTACTCGACCGGCAGGATTCCGCTGGTGGCGGAGTAGAACGTCGGCAGCCCGTAGAACGCGGTGGCGTGGGTCGTTCCTGCCGGGGCGGGCACCGTGGCCTCGTGCCAGGACTGCCCGCCGTCGGTCGTCTTCCACACGAAGCCCTGGGGCGGCGGGGCGCCGAGCGAGGACGTTGCACCTGGGGCGAGGTTGCTGCCGGCGAAGCCGTCGAGCGGATTGGCGAACACGTCCACCGCGAAGGCACAGCCGCCGTTGGTCGCGATCTGGGGGATGCCGGTCCACGTCGCTCCGCCGTCCGCGGTCGTCTCGAGCAGGTAGGGGGCGTTGGAGCCCGTGGCGAACTGCTGGCGCCAGCCGTCCTCTGCGTTTGTGAACCCGATCACCTGCGTGCCGCCATTACTGCCCACACTGCTCCCCGCCTCCTCCACCCAGGTCGTGCCGCCGGTGTCGGTGCGGTAGAGGACGGTGCTCACATCGCCGCCGTTGCGTCCGAGGACCCACCCCTCGAGAGGTGAGACGAAGGACGCGCTCTGCCAGATATCCGGGCACGACCCGTCGGTGCCCGATTGTTGGGGCGGGCTGATATTCCGCCAATGGGTGAAGTCAGTCGTGGCCAAGAGTTGGGAGCATCCGCCGGAGGCCGCGGAGTCCTCGGCGACGACGCCCAGGCCATGGCCCAGATAGAGGGGTTGGACCACATCGGTCGGGGCAGCGGGCGGAGGACTGGTTGTCGGAGTGGTGACCGGTACGGTGGTCGTGGTCGTGGTCGTGGTCGTGCCGGCACCGGACCCGTCAATCCGACCCGACCCGCCGCAGCCGCTCAAGAGCAGTCCGACGAGAGCGAAGACCCCGATGAGTGTCGCAGTCCGCGCCGTTGTCATGAACCGCACCGTTGTCATCACCAGTACTCACGCCCGAGCGAGGCGGCGCGTTGTCCGCCCCTTGGGCAGCGACGCTGATCCGCCCCGGTTCAGTCCCCGCTACGACCGGACGAGTGCCACCACCGGGATCACGCGGTCCGTCTTGGACTCGTACTCGGCGAACTGCGGGAAGAGTTCCTTCTGCCGGCTGTAGATCGCATCGCGCTCGGCACCGGTGAGCGGGGTGGCCGTGGCGGTGAAGCGGTCGGTGCCGAATTCGACCTCCACTTCGGGGTGCGCCAACAGGTTGTGATACCAGGCCGGATTCTTCGGCGCCCCGGCGTAGGAGGCGAAGATGTACAGCGTGCCGTCGTCCTGGGGCTGGCTCACCAGCGGGGTGACCAGGCTCTTGCCGGACTTGGCTCCCGTGGTCGTAATGAGGACCAGCGGTGCGTCACCGAAGGCTCCCACCTTCCCGCCGTTGGCCCGGAACTCGTCGATGATCCTCTGATTGAAGTCGGTCATGTCGCTCATGGACCGAGCGTAGTGGTGGTCCAGGGAAACAGCAGTGGGCCAGGGCGACGGTGGTGCAGCACTACGCTGGACGACCATGCCCTCCTACCTGGCGGACATCCTCGCATCGCACCGGGCGCACGCTCGGGACGACCGCCGGGACCCCGATGAGCTCGCCGAGCGGGCGGAGGAGGCGACGCGGGCGGGCTCGTTGCCCGTGCCGCGCGACTTCGCCGGGGCGCTCAGGGGACCGGGTCTCTCCTGTATCGCCGAGGTGAAGCGCCGGTCGCCCTCCAAGGGCGATCTCGATCCCGACCTCCAGCCCGACCTGGTGGCCAAGGAGTACGTGACGGGCGGTGCGTCGTGCCTCTCGGTGCTGACCGACGAGGAGTACTTCGGCGGTTCGGTACTGGACCTGCAGGCGGCCCGGGACGCGTCCGGCCTTCCGGTCCTGCGCAAGGACTTCACCGTGGCCGACGTCGACGTCATCGATGCGCGCCTCATGGGGGCCGATGCGGTGCTGCTGATCGCCGCCGCCCTGAACGACGACGAGCTGGCCCGCTTCCAGGCACGCGCGGGCTCACTCGGGCTCGCCGCCCTGGTGGAGGTGCACGACGAGGAGGAGCTCGATCGCGCCCTCGCGGCGGGGGCCCGCCTGGTCGGGGTCAACCAGCGCGACCTCCGCACATTTGCGGTGGACCACGAGCGCGCCTGTGCGCTGGCGGCGCACATCCCCGCCGATGTCGTGGCGGTGGCCGAGTCGGGCATCCGGGACGGCGAGGACTCCCGGCGGCTGGCCGATGCCGGCTACGACGCCATTTTGGTGGGGGAGACCCTGGTGCGGGCGAGCGACCGTGCCGCCGCACTGCGAACCCTCATCGGGCACCCGGTGACGAGCCGGTGACGAGCCGATGAGCGGAGACCAGGATCTCTTCGTCAAGATCTGTGGCATCACCTCGGAAGCGGACGCCTTGCTCTGTGTGAGCCTGGGAGCGGACGCGGTGGGCTTCATCTTCGCGCCCTCCGTCAGGCAGATTTCGGTGCAGATGGCCGGCGACATCGCCAAGCGGCTGCCCCCGGAGATCCTGACCGTAGGGGTCTTCCGCGACGAGGCGCCGCAACGGGTCGTGGAAAAAGTGCGGCAGGCCGGGCTCGGGGCGGCCCAGCTCCACGGGCACGAATCGTCCCAGGAGACCGCCTGGGTGAGGGCGCGGCTCCCCAAGGTGATCAAGGCGTTCCCGGCCGGGGACCGGACGATACGCCGGTTCGCCGAGTTCGGGGCCGACTACCTCCTGATCGACGGGGACACCCCGGGATCGGGGGAGGTGTTCGACTGGCGGTTGGCCGAGGGAGTGGCGAACCCGAGCCGTCTCATCGTCTCGGGCGGGCTGCGTCCGGGCAATGTGGCTCAAGCCGTGGCCCGTCTGCGGCCGTTCGGGGTCGATGTGGACTCGGGGGTGGAGGCGGCCCCCGGGCGCAAGGACCCCTTGAAGGTGCGCGACTTCATTGTGAACGCGCGCAACGCCGAGATCGAGGCGCTGGCCCGCGACGGGCGGCCGGTTGCCGCCGGCGAGGAGGAGCCCTATGACTGGCGCGACGCCTAGTGGCGGGCACATGAGCCTCATGGCCGAACCGGGGTCCAACGGCCGCTTCGGCGATTACGGGGGACGCTTCGTCCCGGAATCGCTGATGCCGGCCTGCCTCGACCTCGAGCAGGCCTTCAAGGAAGCGTGGGCCGACCCCGCGTTCCATCGCGAGCTCAATGACCTGTTGCACCATTACGGAGGTCGCCCGACCCCGGTGACCGAGTGCCGTCGCCTCTCGGAGAAGCTGGGCGTGCGGGTCCTGCTCAAGCGGGAGGACCTGGCCCATACCGGTTCGCACAAATTGAACAACGTGGTGGGGCAGGCGCTCCTCACCCGGCGGATGGGCAAGACGCGCATCATCGCCGAGACCGGGGCCGGGCAGCACGGTGTCGCGTCGGCCACGGCCGCCGCGCTGTTCGGTCTGGAGTGCACCGTGTTCATGGGCGAGGTCGACACCAAGCGCCAGGAGCTGAACGTCTTCCGCATGGAGCTGCTGGGGGCAGAGGTACGAACGGTCACGTCGGGGAGTCGCACCCTGAAGGACGCGGTCAACGAGGCGATGCGCGAGTGGGTGGCCACGGTGGAGCACACGCACTACTGCCTGGGTTCGGTCATGGGACCCCACCCGTTCCCCTACATGGTGCGCGAGCTGCAGCGGGTGGTGGGGGACGAGGCACTGGTCCAGTGCCGGGAGATCCTCGAGGGCACCGAGCCCGACGTGGTGGTGGCCTGTGTCGGCGGGGGCTCCAACGCGGCCGGGACCTTTGCCGGCTTCGTCGACACCGGGGCCCGACTGGTCGGAGTCGAGGCGGCCGGCGGGGCCGCCATCACCAACGGCATTCCAGGGGTGCTGCACGGGATGCACTCGCGCCTCTTGCAGGACGAGTTCGGGCAGATCGAAGAGGCGCATTCAATCTCGGCCGGTCTCGACTACCCGGGCCTCGGGCCCGAGCACGCCCACCTGGCCGCCATCGGGCGCGCCGAGTACAACACGGCCGACGATGCCGAGGTGCTGGACGCCTTTCGCCTCCTGAGCCAGACCGAGGGCATCATTCCCGCTCTCGAGTCGGCCCATGCGCTGGCCTGGGTGGCGCGGGTGGCGGGCACCGACGCCCTGCCGAAGGGGTCGACCGTCCTGATCACCCTCTCCGGGCGCGGCGACAAGGACGTGGCCCAGGTCCGGGAGATCTTCAGCCGTGCCCATGCTTGAGAAGGCGCTGCGGGCCCAGCGGGCGCACGGGCGCAAGCTGTTGATCCCGTACCTGATGGGCGGCATGACCGAGGACTGGGGGCAGACGCTCGCCGCGGTCGCCGCCGCCGGCGCGGACGCCGTCGAGGTGGGGATCCCGTTCTCGGACCCGATGATGGACGGCCCGGTGATCCAGGAGGCGGCGCTGCAGGCGCTGCACCGGGGCACGGTGCCCGATCAGGTACTGGACGTGATCGCACACGCCGAGGTCACTGTGCCCGTGGCCGTCATGACCTATTACAACATCGTGTACCGCGCCGGCCTCAAGCGCATGGCCCGCTCCTTGGTGGCCGCAGGCGTGAGTGGGGCCATCATCCCGGACCTCTCGCTCGAGGAGCTCGAGCCGTGGGCGCACGAGGCCGACGCGGCGGGGATCGAGACCGTGCTGTTGGTGGCCCCGTCGAGCCCGGAGGATCGGGTGGGGCGGATCTGTGCCCGGGCGGGAGGATTCGTCTACGCCGTGTCCCGCATGGGCGTGACGGGGGAGCGGGCCGCCATCGGTGCCGAGGCGCGGCAGGTGGTCGAGCGGATCCGACGTCACACGGACATGCCGGTGTGCGTCGGGGTGGGGGTCTCGACTCCGGATCAGGCCGCCGAGGTGTGCGAGATCGCCGACGGCGTCGTCGTCGGCTCGGCCCTGGTGCGCCGTCTCCTCGAAGGTGGCGGTCCCGACGGAGCGGCGGAATTCGTGGGATCGCTGCGGCGCGCCATCGACTGAGGCGACCGAGGGGGGATCGGCATGGCGGCACAAGCTGGGGAACGGGTGGTCCTGATCACGGGCGCCTCGGCGGGGATCGGTCGGGCCACGGCCGATCGGCTCCATGGCCGGGGTTGGACCGTGGTCGGTGCCAGCCGCCGCGGGACGGCGTCGGGGGGCTGGTCCCCCTTGGTGATGGACGTCGACGACGACGACTCGGTGCGGACGGGCGTGGAGAAGGTGGTGGCCGAGCGCGGGCGGCTCACTGCGGTGGTGGCGGGTGCCGGGTGGGGGCTGGCGGGAGCGGTCGAGCAGACGCCGATCGATCAGGCGAAGCGCCAACTCGAGACCAACTTCTGGGGTGCGGTGCGGGTCGTGCAGGCCGCACTCCCGGTCATGCGGCGCCAGGGCGGGGGCCGGGTGGTTCTGGTCAGCTCCATCGGCGGGATCGTCGCTCTCCCGTTCCAGGCCTTCTACAGCGCCAGCAAGTTCGCCCTGGAGGGGTATGGCGAAGCCCTGGCCTACGAAGTCGCTCCCTTCGGCATAGACGTGACCTTGGTCGAGCCCGGCAACGTGCGCACCGAGTTCACCCAGAACCGGCTCGACGTGGTGCCGCCCGGTGGCGAGGACGCCTACGCCGACATGGTGGCCAAATCGGTCGGTCTCATGGAGCGTGACGAGCAGAACGGGGTGCCCCCGGGGGACGTGGCCACCGCCATCGCCCGGGTCCTCGACAGCCGCCGCCCGCGCCGGCGTGTCTCGGTGGGGAAGCCCGACGAGCGCGTGGGTATCATCGCCAAACGCCTGCTGCCCTCCCGTGTGTTCGAGCGGGCGGCGAAGGGCAGCCTGGGGATCTGACGCACGTGCCGACCTGCTCTCGGCCGACCGACGGGCTACGTTGCCACGGCGGCCCGCATGGTGCCGGCGCACGGACAGCGGCAGATGGAGGTCGTGATGATCGGCAACAAGGAGTTGCACTACACCGGCAAGGGAACCGACCTGGGCGCCCTGCAGTCCCACATCGAGCAGTACCTCAAGGCGGACGGGTTCAGGGTCCAGGCTTCTGCGCCGAGCGAGCAGGGCTCGGTGCTGCAGGCCAACAAGGGCGGCTTCCTGCGCGGACTGGTCGACGCCGACAGGGCGCTGACCATCACGGTCACGGGCAGCCCGGCCGACTACACGGTCCGTATCGGCATCGGCAAATGGATCGAGCATCTCGCAGTGGCGGTCATAGAGACCCTGCTCATTTCCGACCTGTTCCTGGTCGTCGACGTGGCCGAGACCGCCTGGAACTTCGAGATCGAGGACAAGCTGATCAAGGACATCGAGGCGTTCGTAGGATGAATCCCGGTACTCCGGGCACACTGACAGGAAAGGTTGGGCATGGCTGAGACGACGGAGTTCACGATCGGGGCGGACGCCAGCTGTACCGATGGGCGGTGTGGCAAGGTCATCCGGGTCGTGGTGGACCCGGTGGCCGAGGTCGTCACCCACCTGGTCGTCGAGCCGACGCACCGGGAGGGCCTGGGCCGCCTGGTGCCGCTCGACCTGGTCGACGTCGACGCCGACTCGGGCAAGGTGTCGCTGCGCTGTTCGATCGAGGAGTTCGGAAAGTTGGAGGCCGCCGAGGAGATGCACTTCCTCCCGGGCGGTGGCATCTATGCGGGCTATGCCGCGAGCCAGGTCTTCGCCCTGCCCTACTACGGGCTGGGTCTGGGCAACATAACCCCGCCCATCGTCACCGACACGCTCCCGCCGGGCGAGGTCGGCATACGGCGGGGCCAGCAGGTCCAGGCCACCGACGGCGGGATCGGGCGCGTGCAGGGGCTGGTCATCGACCGCGCCACCCACCATGTGACCCACGTCCTGCTCCAGGAGGGCCACCTGTGGGGCCGCAAGGACGTGGCCATCCCGATCGGCGCCGTGACGGGGATCGAGGGCGACATCTACCTCACGCTCACCAAGCAGGAGGTGGGGGACCTCCCTGCCGTGGACGTGGACGATCTGCGCGGCTCCTAGGAGGGCGGGAGCAGGATGAGGCAGCCGTTGTGGCCGCCGAACCCGAACGAGTTGGAGAGCAACGCCGACGGTTCCCACGCCTGGGGCTCGCCGTGGACGACGCGCAGCGTGATCTCGGGGTCGGGCACTTCATAGCCGGCCGTCGGGGGGATGAGGCCATGGTGGATGGTGAGGGCCGCGGCGGTGGCCTCAATGGCGCCGGCGGCGCCCAGCCCGTGCCCCGTCACGCCCTTGGTGGAGGTGACCAGCGGGCCGGGCTCGCCGAAGACCTTGGTGATGGCCCGTGATTCGGCCAGGTCGTTGAGGGGGGTCGAGGTGCCGTGCGCGTTGATGTGCCCGACATCGGCGGCGGAGATGCCGGCATCGCTCAGGGCCAGCTCCATGCAGGCCACGGCGCCGGCGCCGTCCGGTGCGGGGGCGGTGATGTGGTGGGCGTCCGCCGTGCTGGCCGCCCCCGCCAACTCGGCGTAAATGGTGGCACCGCGGGCCACGGCGCGGTCCCAGTCCTCGAGGACCAGTGCGGCGGAACCCTCGGTCATGACGAACCCGTCCCGGCGGGCGTCGAAGGGACGCGAGGCCCCCGAAGTGGACAGTGCGGTCATGTTGGCGAATGCCGCCACCGCGACAGGGTGCATGCTGGCCTCGGCCCCGCCGCTCAGGACGACATCACAGCGGCCCGAGGCGATGAGGCGCCCGGCCGCCGCGATGGCATGGGTGCCCGCGGCGCAAGCGGTCACGATGACTTCGCAGGGACCGTGCCAGCGCAGCCGCATGGAGATGCCCGCCGCACCGGCGTTGGCCATCATCATGGGGACCAGGCGGGGGGAGACGCGGCGGGCGCCACGTTCGTTGTAGACGCCCACCTGCTCCGCCAGGGTGTCGAACCCTCCCACGCCGGTGGCGAAGATGACGCCCGATCTGTCCGGGTCGGCCTCGAGGGCACCGGCGTCGGTCACCGCCAGATCGGCCGCCGCGATGCTGAACTGGGCGAAGCGGTCGAGCTGCCGGACCTCCTTCGACCCGAACCACCGCTCGGGGTCGTAGCCCCGCACCGGGCCACCGACCACGGACGGGTGCAGCAGGCCGTCCCACAGGGCGTCGACCCCTACGCCACAGCAGGTGATCGCCCCCAGACCGGTGATGGCGACCCGCCGACCACGGATCGGCCCGTCGGGGCCTGTGCCGAGCTGCATCAGAGCTTGGAGGAGATCAGGTCGAAGGCCTGCCCGATGGTCGTGACGTCCTCCAGTTCGGTCTCCTCGACGGTGATGTCGAAGCTTTCCTCGAGCGCCATGACCAATTCGACCAGGTCAAGGCTGTCGGCGTCGAGATCCTCGGCGAACTTTGCCTCTTTGGTGATCTTCTCGGCCGGCACTTGCAGCACCTCTACGGCGCACTCGCGAAACTTCTCGAACGCTGCGTCGCTGTCCACAATCTGCTCCTTGTTTGGTTTGGTGTACGTGCACGTTACAAGGGCTGTGCCGGTCAGAGGCCCATGCCCAGGCCGCCGTCTACCGGCAGCACGGCGCCGGTGATGTAGGCCGCCGCGGGGGACGCGAGGAATCCAACCACGCCGGCCACGTCCTCGACGGACCCGATCCGGCCGAGCGGGACCTGGGTGGTCATGAGGGCGACCCGCTCCTCGCCGAGGGCGTCGGTCATGTCGGTGGCGACCAGGCCGGGCGCCACCACGTTGACCGTGATCTGGCGGCTGCCCACCTCGCGGGCGATGGCCCGTGCCATGCCCACCAGGCCGGCCTTGGAGGCGGCGTAGTTGGCCTGGCCGGGCAGACCGACGTAGGCGCTGACCGAGGAGAGGAAGATGATGCGACCGGAGTGGAGGCGGAGCATTTTCGCGACGGCCCGCTTGGCCACCCGGAACGAGCCGGTCAGGTTGGCGTCGATGACCTCGGTGAAGGCGTCCTCGCTCATGCGCAGGAGGAGACCGTCCCGGGTGATCCCCGCGTTGGCCACCAGCACCTCCACGGGACCCCACGTGCTCTCGATGGTGGTGAAGGCCGACTCGATCTGGGCGGTGTCGGTGACGTCGCACCGGACGGCCAGGAACCGCGCTGCATCGCCGCCCTCGGGCACGGGCGGGGGATCGCCGGATCGATAGGTGGTGGCCACCTGGTCCCCGTTGCGAAGGAACCAGCGGACACAGGCGGCACCGATGCCGCGATTTCCCCCGGTGACCAGGACGACTGCCATCAGGCGCGGTCCGGCATCAGGTCCGGTCCGGGACGCGCATCCAGACCAGGGGCTGGCCGTCCTGGACCCGTTCGCCCGCGGCGGCCAGCCATCCGATGACCTGGCCGGCGAAGGGGGTCCGCACCTCGGTGACGCCGACCCGGCCCATGAGATCGCCCACGGCGACGACCGAGATCGCATCGCCCCCGGGTCCGCCGTCGACGCCGGGTCCGCCGTCGGTGCCGGGGAGCAAGCCGGTGCCGGGCGCCCGCAGCGACTCTTCGGGTGTGAAGATCCCCCCGCCCGGGCTCACCACCACGCGTTCGGACATGTAGAGGTGCTCGCCCTGGTGGAGGGCGGGTTCGGCCTTCCAGGTACCGGCCTCGGCGATCCGGTCCATCAGCGTGTCGAGGTCGGCCGGCTTGGCCACCGCCAGGGACTGGATCTCGGGGAGGCTCCGCTTGGCCAGCCCGCTCAACACCCCACCGGGACCGAGCTCGATCAGTGAGGTGAGGCCCAGCCCGGCGAACGTCTCGAGCGTCTGGCGCCAGCGGACCGGGCTGCAGAGCTGTGCCGACAGGAGGCCGGGCCAGTCGGCGGGATCATCGTGCACGCGGGCGTCGACATTGGCCACCACGCGCACCTCGGGTGCCCGGAACGTCACGTCGGCCAGCGCCTTGCGGAGCTCGGCCCGAGCCCCCTGCATGAGCGGGGTGTGGAAGGCCCCGGAAACGGGGATCGGCATGACCCGTTTGGCGCCGAGCTCCTTGGCCAGACGGCCGGCGACGGCGACGGCCTCGGCGGTCCCGGCGATGACGACCTGGCCCGGTGCGTTGTAGTTGGCCACCCAGACGTCGCCTTCGGCCCGCTGGCAGGCGGCCTCGGCGTCGTCGTCGGAGATTCCGAGAAGGGCCGCCATGGTGCCGGGTGCCTCGTCGCCGGCGCGCGCCATGGCGTCACCACGGGCCACCACCAGCCTGATTCCGTCCTCGAAGGTCAGCGCGCCACTGGCCACGAGTGCGGTGTACTCGCCCAGACTGTGCCCGGCGCAGGCGGCGGGGGAGAGGCCGAGGCGTTCCACCGCATCGAGGACGACCAAGCTGAGCACCGTGGTCGCCAGCTGGGCGTTCTCGGTCCTCGTCAGCTCTTCAATGGGCGCCTCGAGCAGGAGATAGGCCAGGTCGCGCCCGGCGGACTCCGATGCCTCCCCGACGAACTCCCACGAGGGGTGGTCGACCCAGGGCTCGCCCATTCCGGATCGCTGCGACCCCTGTCCTGGGAAGGTGAAAACCAACACTGCTGCGACGTCTCCGTTCGTCGGACGGGCTCCGAACCCCCAGTGTTGCACGCCCGCACAGGGTCTCACCGCATTTGGGGATGCATGTTCCTACCAGTGGTACGACCAGTTGGCCGGGGAAGGTTCATTTTTGCCTCCGCCGAACCTGGCGGGTGCCCCATTTCCGGTACGACCAGCGGCGTACCAAGGTGCCCCGGCGGCCGGCGTCACCCTGCCGCGACCCCTCGACCCCTCGACACCCGCCGCTCGAGGCCCTCGAGGCCCGCCGGGCGGCCCCGCCGGCCCCACCACCCCGCCGGGCCACCGCCCCGCCGGCCCGCCGGGCCCACCCGCCGCCCGGCCGCCGCCCCGCGCCGCCGCCCCACCTCCTCGCCTCGCTCTCACCGACCCCCGCCGCTGCGGCTAACTCCGACACTCTCGAGGCGGACGGACGGAGAGGCGGACGGACGAAGAGGCGGACGGAGAGGTAATACCGGAATGCTTGATTCCGCTTTCGCCGGTACACTCGGGACGACAACGACGACGACGACGACGACGGACGGAGCGAGGTCGCAGTGGCGGGTGACGGGGCGGTCGAACCCAAACGGGCGCATTACCAGCTGACGTTCGCCGTGCTCTCCCTATCGGCGCTCGCGTTCAGCGTCATGCAGTCCCTGATCATCCCCGCCCTGCCTTCCCTGGAGCACTCACTGCACTCGTCGGCCGACGCCGTGGCGTGGCTGCTCACCGGGTACCTCCTCAGCGCCGCCATCTGCACGCCGCTCCTGGGCCGGGTGGGCGACATGCTGGGGAAGGAGAGGGTCCTGGTGGCGATCCTGGTCGTGCTCACCCTGGGTACCCTGATCAGCGCCCTCGCCACCACCCTGCCGATCATGCTGGCGGGGCGGATCATCACGGGCGCGGGTGGTGCGGTATTCCCGCTGGCGTTCGGCATCATCAGGGACGAGTTCCCCCGGGACCGTGTCGTCGGGGGAATCGGGTTCCTCTCGTCCATCCTCGGCGTCGGGGTCGGTCTCGGCATCGTCCTGGCCGGGCCGATCATCGTGCACCTCAGCTACCACTGGCTCTACTGGGCTCCCCTGGTGCTGTGCGCGGTGGCCACCGTCATGACCATCCTGTTCGTGCCGGAGTCCCCCATTCGGACCCCGGGGCGCATCAACACGACAGGGGCGCTCCTGATGTCCGGTTGGCTGGTGGCCGGGCTGCTGGCGGTCTCCGAGGGGCCCACCATCGGCTGGGGCGATCCGCGGGTGATCGGGCTCTTCCTCGTCGCCGCCGTGTTGACGGCGTTCTGGATCCGCTCGGAGAACCGATCGACCTCGCCGCTGGTGGACATGAAGATGATGCGCATCCCGGAAGTGTGGACGACCAACCTCTGTGCCCTGCTCTTCGGCTTCGGCATGTACGTGTTGTTCACGACCGTGCCCCAGTTCGTCGAGACGCCGACGAGGAACCACTACGGGTTCGGCGCCTCGGTCACCCAATCCGGACTCGATCTGCTCCCCTTCGCCGCCGCGATGCTGGTGGTCGCCCCGCTGACCGGTCGGCTCTCGGTGGCCTTCGGCGGTCGCCGGGTACTGCTGAGCGGCTGCATCTTCTCTGCATCGTGCTACATCGTTCTGGTCTTCTGGCACGCCCACAGCTGGCAGATTTTCATCGCTGCGACGTTGCTGGGCATCGGGATCGCCATGGGGTACGCCGCCATGTCCAATCTGGTGGTCGAGGCGGTGCCGCAGTCCCAGACGGGCATCGCCACAGGGATGAACACCAACATCCGCAATGTGGGCGCCGCCGTCGGGGCGGGCGTGGCCACCAGCATGGTCGTGAGCAGCCTCCTGCGCAACGGCACCCCGGCCGAGCACGGCTACATCCTGGCCTTCGTGGTCTCGGCGTTGGCGCTCCTCGTGGCCGCGGGCACGGCCCTCCTGATCCCCCGGCACCCCGTGCACGAGCCGACCGGAGCCGAACTGGCGAGCGCGACGTCCGGCGGTCCGGCTGCCGTGGTGGGCACGGCCTCCGGGGTCGAATGACGGCGGCCCGGGTGGGTCTGGAGCCCGTGTCCCGCCGCTTGCGTCGCGACGCCGAACTCAACCTGGAGCGGATCCTGGTGGCCGCCCAGGATGTCTTTGCCGAGGGCGGGTACGAGGCGTCGATGGAACGGATCGCCCAGCGGGCCGGCGTCGGCGTCGGGACCCTCTACCGCCGCTTCCCCAACAAGGAGAGCCTGGTGGTGGCCATCATGGAGATGGCCGGCCAGCGTTCATTGGAATTGGTCTCCGAGGTGCTGGAGCACGCCACCCCGGCCGAGGGCATCTTCGAGTTCCTGCGCCGCTGCGTCGGTCTGCCCGCCAGCCTGCGTGCCCTGGTCTCCCGTTCACCCCATCTGGCTGAGACCCACCTCGCCATGGTGGAGAGTCTGGCCACGCCGGTGACCCGCCTGCTCACCAATGCAAAGGCCGCGGGATCCATCCGGACCGACGTGACCTTCAGCGACATCGCCGTCGTGTTGCTATCGGTGCGAGCCGTGGAGGACCGGTACGAGGCGGGTGATGCGGCGGCGAAGTTGGGGCGGCAACAGGGCGAGCGCCATCTGCAGTTGCTCTTCGACGGACTTCGGGCCACCGGCTCGGTCTTGCCGCATCGTCCCTTGTCCAGGAGCCAACTCTGCGATCTGCTCGTGCGGGCGTAGGAGTTCAGCCTCGCCGATTTTGGACGGTTCGACGGGTGCGATGTGATGTTCCATCTATGGACGTCGAGGCCATACTGCTCTGGCCCGGTACCTCCACCGCAATCCGGGCCAGGGTGAAACGGAAGGGCGACGGTGTTGGACGGTTGCTCCCCCATGGTGATGGGGACACTCGACCCCAGATGGCGTGTTGCGTCGCATCAGCGTCGAGGTAACCGATGTGCTGGGCTTCGCGCAGGAAGACTGCGTGGGCGTTCTCGTCCTCGATGCCGTCCATCTGATGGATGCACCGACATTGCTGTCCCACATGACCTCGCTCGCCCTGAATGCAACGGCGGGCGCGCTGCACCTGCGCGTGCGACGGAGACCCAAGGGGTGGCAACTCTCCCGGGTCGTCGCCCCCACCGTTCCGGGGGATCTCGACGTGCTGGCCGAACTCTCCCCGCGCCAGCATGAGGTGCTCCAGCGGCTCGTGTCCGGCCAACGGACACCCGTCATAGCCCGTGACCTGTTCCTCCGGTCCCACGAGCGCCTCGGCGGCCTTGCTCCTGGCGACCACACGTCGTGTCGAAAGTGCGACGAGCAACACGGGCATGCTCGAGCGCTCGGCGACCTCGTTCCACGGCGAAGGAGCGGCTGGGTCCACACCCGAGGCGAGCCGACTCACGGTGGACTCGATTCAGGTCGGACGCGGGTGAGATCCTGCGCATCTGGGATGAACATCGTGGGCGATCGCACGTGGTGCCGCCCCCTCCCCGGGCCATCGCCCAAGTGCCGTTGCAATTTTTGGGAGTGTACCTCCCGGGGCCGGCCCCCGACCTCTGCTGATCCGTGCCCCCCCGAGGTGGTGACGAAAGGGCTCCAGGTCCTCGCCCTGGCCTTGCCCCCGACTCCCCTCTCTAAAGTTCAACTGGAGGATGAGGTTGAAGTTTAAGTTGAGGTTGAGGTTCGGGTTGAGGTTCGGTTCGGGTGTGGACCCTCGCATCTCGCAGGTGCCAGTAGGGCCGTCACGCGGCGTCGCGTGGTGGCATGCTTGCCGGAGTGACCGAACCCGTACGCAACCCGCATGCCGGCCAGCCGTTCTCCGACGACGACGACGCCATCGCTGCCGCACTGGCCGATGTCAGCATCCCGGCCCTTCTGTGCTCGCTGGTGCACATGACCGGGGACCCCGCCTGGGTCCGTGGGCCCCACCAGCCGGCGTACTGCACGTCGGTGGACTTCCAAGGGGGCATGTCGGAGACCGACTTGGCCGAGGTGCGGCGGTTGGCGCTGCCGGCCATCGGGGCCTTTCGTGACGCCGGTTGTGTTCCCCATGCGCTCTCGGAGGACGTACTCGCAGAGTTGATGGAGTTCATGGCTCGTCAGCCTGTCGAGGGAACGATGAGGGGGATGTTCCTGGAGGAGCTTCAGTTCGACGGTCTCGACGCCAGGGCGATCACGTGGGGCGACGAGATCCCCGAGGGCGTCCGCGCCACCTCACCGGTGGTGGTGATCGGTGCCGGAGAGTCCGGCCTTCTCGCCGGCATCCGCTTGGCCCAGGCCGGCCTCCCCTTCACGATCGTCGAGAAGAACGCGGGACCGGGCGGCACCTGGTGGGAGAACCGCTATCCGGGAGCCCGCGTCGATGTCGGCAGTCACCATTACTGCTACTCCTTCGAGCCCGCCGACCACTGGACCGAGTATTTCTGCCAGCAGCCGGAGCTGCGCGGCTATTTCGAGGGCGTGCTGGCCAAGTACCAACTGGCGCGCCACTGTCGCTTCGACACCGAGGTGGTCGAGGCGAGGTGGGACGAAGGGAGGGGCCGCTGGGCGGTCCGGGTTCGGACGTCCGAGGGAGCGGAAGAGACGCTGGACGCCCGCTTTGTGATCAGCGCCGTCGGTTCCCTCAACCTGCCAAAAATGCCGGCGATTCCCGGGATGGACTCATTCGAGGGCCCGTCGTTCCATTCGGCGCGCTGGCCCGATTCCCTCGACATCACGGGCTCCCGCTTCGCACTTGTCGGCGCCGGTGCCACCGGGTTCCAGATCGCCCCGACCATTGCCGAGCGGGTTTCGCACCTCACCATCTTCCAGCGCACACCGCAGTGGATCATCCACAATCCCGTCTACCACGCCAAGGTGCCCGAGGGGGATGCCTGGGCCATGCGCCACCTTCCGTTTTACGGGCGATGGTTCCGCTTCATCATGATGTACCCGGGCATCGGGTTGGGCACCGAGCGCTACCGGAGCGACCCTGAGTACGACGATGGTTCGGGCTGGGCGATCAACGAGTCCAACGCCGGGCGGAGGGCGTTGATGACGGAGTGGATCTCATCGTTGCTCGAGGGTCGCCCCGACCTGATCGAGAAGTCGATTCCCAACTACCCGGCCGCCGGGAAGCGGATGCTGCAGGACAACGGTTCGTGGCTGAACTGTCTGAAACGGCCTGACGTCGAATTGGTGCGCACGGCCATCGACCGCGTCGTTCCCGACGGGATCGTCACGGTGGACGGGACCTTTTTCGCCGCGGATGTGATCTGTTACGCCACCGGGTTCCGGCACAACGAGTTCCTGGCGCCGATGTCGATCTTTGGCCGCAACGGCATTTCGCTGCGCGAGCAATGGGGCGACGAACCATCGGCCTACCTCGGCATCACGGTCCCGAATTTCCCGAACCTCTTCTGCCTCTACGGTCCCGGGACGAATCTGGCCCACGGGGCCAGCCTGTTCTTTCACTCGGAATGCCAGATGAACTTCACCATGGACGCCATCCGGCAGGTGCTTGCATCGGGCATGC
The DNA here is from genome assembly GCA_049513455.1 of Acidimicrobiales bacterium. Lineage (GTDB taxonomy): Bacteria > Actinomycetota > Acidimicrobiia > Acidimicrobiales > RAAP-2 > Bog-473. The sequence continues at coordinate 121,033 of JBEKWB010000006.1, read as the reverse complement.
GCACCATCGAGGTCCGCAAGGACGTGCACGACGAGTATGTCGAGCGCCACCAGGCTGAGATCAGCCAGCTGGTGTGGTCACATCCCTCCATCACGCACAGTCACTACAAGAACCCGGCCGGCAAGATCTTCACTCTTTCGCCTTGGAAGATGGAGACCTACTGGGACTGGACGCGGTCGGCAGACATGGACGACTTCATCGTCACGTCGTGACCGGGCGGGAGCCGCCGGTGTGGCGAAAGCACCGGGCAGTTCCGGCTGTATCGAGAGCGCCCAGCTACGCCCAGTCGGAGCGACGCCCAGGTATGACGACGTTCACCTCAAGCCGGCGATTCCGAGCGAGCTATCGGCCCCGGTCGACGTAGTGGTCGCGCTCGCCGGCTCGACCACCGCGCCGGGCGCAGGGGGCGGGTCATCGAGGAAGTCAGCGGTCGGCACGAAGAACAGGTTTCCGGTGGCAGCCGTAGAAAAGTCGAGGATCCGGTCGTAGTTCCCCGGGGGATCGCCGATGAACATGTTCTCGAGCATCTGCTCGATCACACTCGGCGTGGCCGCGTACCCGATGAAGTACGTGCCGAACTCGCCCCGGCCCACCGTCCCGAACGCCATGTTGTCGCGGAGGATCTGGCGCTGGGTTCCGTCCGGGTCGATGATGGTGTTGAGTGCCACGTGGGAGTTGCTCGGCTTCACATCGTCGGCCAGCTCCACGTTCGACAGTTTCCTCCGCCCGATGACAAGCTCCTGTGCTTCGACGCTGAGCGCGTTCCACGTCGACATGTCGTGGAGGTACTTCTGGACGATGACGTAGCTCGATCCCGCGAATTCCGCGTCTTGCGCACCGACGGTCACCGCGACGGTCGCCGCCCCTCCGGTCGGGTTCTCGGTGCCGTCGACGAATCCGAGCAGATCACGATCGTCGAAATACTTGAATCCGTGTACCTCGTCGACGACGACGACCGATCCCGCCAGGCGATCCATGATCAGAGAGGCCAGCTCGAAGCAGAGATCTGCCTGCGTGGCGCGAATGTGGAACAACAAGTCCCCCGGAGTGGACACGGCGTGATGGCGTGCGCCGTTGAGTTCCTTGAACGGGTGGAGCTCCGCGGGACGAGAACCGGCGAACAGTCGGTCCCAGGCGTCCGAGCCGATGCCGGTCACGAGGGCGAGTCCAGCGGTCGGTACCCGGAACCCAACCGTGCGTTCGAGTCCGGAGAGATCGGCGAGCAGCTCGCGCACGACCTCTTCCGCCCCGGGCTCGATCGTCGCCACGAGGAAGAGCGCCGCGGCGGTGAGCGGCGTGAGCACCGCCTGGGGCTCCTGGAGCCGGACCGGCGAGCCCCCTTCTGTCGGCGTGGTCATCCGCGTAGCGTATCTGGGCCGGTCGAATGAAAGAAGGTCGAATGAAAGAAGGTCGAATGAAAGAACTGAGCCCCGCTTGCGAACCGGGCCTCGAGCGGGACGACGCGGGTCCGTCAGCCGGCGACCTTGCCGCTGGCCAGGCCGGTTTCGATCCATTGCCGCAGCGCGGCCTCGGGAACCGCGCCGATCTGGCGACTGATCACCTCGCTGCCCCGCATCAGGAGCAGCGTCGGGATGCTCTGGGCGTCGAATCGACGTGACAGACCGGATGCCTGGTCCACGTTCACCTTTACCAGTTTGATCCGATTGGCGAACTGGCGGGCCAACGCTTCCAGGGCCGGGCTGACCATGCGACACGGTCCGCACCATGGCGCCCAAAGGTCCACGACCACGGGAATGGTCGCATTCTCGACGACCTCGTGGAAATCGTCCTCGGTCGCATCGACGATCCAGGGCAACCACGCGCCGCAGTTTCCGCACTTGGGGACCCCGTGAGCCGCCGCCGGCACTCGATTCTTCTTCCCGCATGGTTCGCACCGGACGATGTCGGAAGCCACGTGTCCCATTCTTGCGCACGCGGGAACCCGCGCCCAACCCCGCCCACACCAATGGCAGTCGTCCGGTGGTGTTACCACTACGCCCTGCGGGCTGGTTGACCCCCTTGTGACGCCACCGCCTCCGAAGCACACTCATGGCAGGAGGTCGCCTTGGCCGTACTCGCAATGTTGTTGCGAGCCTCGTTCCGCCACCGGTGGCGGTCGTGGCTGTCGCTCTGCCTGCTCATCGCGCTGGTGAGTGGCCTGACCCTGGCCGCCACCGCAGCGGGGCGTCGGAGCGATTCGGCCTTCACACGCTACGAGGCCGCGCACGGATATGACGCTTTCCTCTTCGCCATCAAGCCGATCCCCAAGATCGGCACCCTGCCCGGTGTCGCGACATCCACACTGGTAGGGCTCCCTACTTCGGGGACCCCGACCTGTGCCTGCTCCCGTCCGATCAATTTCGATGACTTCGGCGTATTCGAGGTGCCGCCGAAGCAACTGACTCATATGGTCAAATTGGAGTCGGGCCGGATGCCCGATCAGTCTGACCCCGACCAGGTGTTGGCGTCGTTCACCCTGGCAAAGGACGACGGTGTGCACGTCGGCACCGTGATCCGTGTCCCCTTCGTAGCCCCGTCCCAGCGCAGCGCCGTGTTGAACAACGACAACGCCACGATAAGGCCGGCCGGTCCGACCGTCTCCCTGCGCGTGGTGGGGATCGAAGCGTCCGAGATCGAATTCCCGTACGGCGGCAGCCCCACCTACGACCTCTACACCACCTCGGCCTTCGCGCGGACGCTGAATCCGAAGACGGTCGTCCTCTCCGCCGACTTCGTCCAGCTTCGCCATGGCGCGGCCGGCTTCTCGCAGTTCCAAACTCAGGCGAAGGCGTTGGGGGGCCTCTCCGTCACCGATATCGACAACGAAGCGGCCGAGATCGAATCCTCGATCCGCCCCCAGGCCGTGGGATGGTGGATCCTGGCCGCCCTCTCGGCACTGGTGGGGATGGTCGTGGTCGTCCAGGCGCTGGTCCGGCAAGCCACCGTCGAATCCGAGGCGTACGCCACGTTGAGCGCACTGGGGGTTTCGCGGCGCCAGCTCGTGCTGGTGAGCCTGGTGAGGACGCTCTTCGTGGCCGTCGTCGGAACCGCCGGGGGCGTCCTCCTCGCATTCTTGGTTTCCCCTCTCACCGTCGTGGGCGAAGTCCGATTGGCCGATCCCTCCACCGGGTTCGTCTTCGACGCGCCGGTCCTGTTGCTCGGCGGGTTGGCGGCGATCGTTGCCGTCCTCATCCTCGGCATCTGGCCGGCGATCCGTGCGGCGGCGTCAACTCGACCGACTGGTACGGATCCGACACTGCGACCATCGCGGATCGTTTCGTTGCTGGTCGGTATCGGCGCCCCACCCAGCGCGCTGATCGGTGTCCGGCACGCGCTCGAACGGGGACGCGGGCGCAATGCCATTCCTGTCGGTTCGGCCTTGCTGGGGGCGGTCCTCGCCGTCACCGCGTTGTGTGCGACGGCCGTCTTCGGTGCCAGCCTGACCCATTTGACCAGTACGCCCACCCTGTACGGCCAGCCGTACGACGAGTGGTTCTCCGTCAACCAGACCGGCTATTCGACGCAGAACCTCCAGATGCTCTCCAGCCTCGAACACGCCCGCGGCATCGCGGACATCACCGCCGGCCTTGTCGGCAACCCCACCATCGATGGCGTTGCCGAGTCCGGCATCGCGGCCCAGAGCCTCCGTGGCCCCATGCTGGCGACGGCGACCAGCGGCCACCTTCCCCAGGGTACCGATGAGGTTGCGTTCGGGGCGACGACCCTGCACCAGCTGGGTGTCCATGTCGGATCGCTCGTCCGCGTGAGGGTGGCGGCGGCCGCGGACAAGAAGCCGGGAATGTTCCGCGTGGTGGGGACGGTCGTCTTCTCGCCCGGGCTCACCACCGGGGGGCTGGGTGACGGGGCCGTGTTCACCCTCCCGGGCTTGCTGGCCTTGGCCGGCCGATGCCCGGCGGGCCCGCACCAGCAGGCTTGTGCCATCAAGTCGGTGATCGCTGCCGGTGGTGCGTTTCTCGTGCGCGCCGTCCCCGGACCACAAGGACACATCGCCCTCACGCGGCTGAACCGGGAGTTTCCCTCGGATGTGAACTTCCCGCTGCCGCCGACCAACCTGGTCAACTTCGGGCAGGCGGTGAACTTTCCCCTCATCTTCGGAGCGATTCTCGTCCTGTTCGGTGCCGCGACCCTGCTCCACGTCCTGGTCGTCAGTGTGACGAGGCGGCGCCGGGAAGTGGGCCTGCTCAAGGCTCTCGGGTTCGTACGACGCCAGGTGGCCCTCTGTGTCTCCTGGCAGACGACGACCGTCGCGCTGGTTGGCATCGTCATCGGGGTTCCGGCCGGCGTCGCCGTCGGTCGAGCGGTGTGGGGGCTCTTCGCGCACAGTCTCGGCGTCCTGGCGGTGACGGAAGTGACCGCCTCGGTCATCGTGGCCGTGGCTGCCGCCACCATTGTCGTGGCCAACGTGCTGGCCATCGGCCCCGCTATCGTCGCCGCCCGCTCCCGGCCGGCTTCGCTCCTCAGGTCGGAGTAATCCCGTGCACGCATACGCTCGAGCGAATACTCTTCTCGTGGTGTTGGCGTAGTAGCGGCTTTGGTGAAGGACGACGCGACAGGCGGAGAACGACATGACCGATACGGTGCTCACTGATCCGGGGCCGACTCCGGATACCCATGCCGGGGCCGATCCCGGGACCGCGGCGGGCGTAGGCCCGCCGGCCCACGCGCCGGGCCCTCCCGTGATTCCTGCGTTCTCAATTGTGCCGGTGCGCGGGCTCCCGATCGTCGCCGCTGTTCTGATCGGGTTGATCGTGGCCATATCCACGAACTCCTTGTGGGCGCTGGACTTCTTCCATGTGGGTGGCGGCGGTCTGTGGACCAGCATCGATCTGTTCCTCGGATTCATCGTCGGACCGATCCTCGGGAGCATGTCGGTGCAGGGCCGTATCGAGTTCACGACCCGGTTCATGCCCAAGATGCTGCTCATCATGCCCACCTTGGTGGCCATGACGCTGGGAGCCGGTTTTCAGCTGGCCCGCCATCTCGGCCATCTCGACGCCGCCTACCCTCACCACGGGTGGCTGGTCGCCTCCTATGTCATCGTCGCGGTGATGGCGGTCATCGCGCTCGGCCTCTTGGAGCCGGCCAACTTGGCCGTGCTCTTCGAGCTCAAGAAGCCACGGCCAAACGGGGAGCGGATCGGCCGGCTCATGAAGGTGTTCATCTACACCGCCGGGATCACCGGCGCCATGCAGATAGCGACCATCGTGATCATGACCTTTCTGGCCAGCCGATGACGACGGCCCAGGAGACGGTGCCTCCCGGAGTCGGTCCGGACGAGGCGGACCTGCGCCAGGGTAACTTTCCGCCGGTGGCAAGGTTGGGCGCCCTGACCTTGGCCATGACAGTCGCCGGCGGCGTACTGATGGCGGCGAACTACGGGAAGGCCCCTTCTCTGTCCGCTCCGATCGCACTGGCCGTGGCGGCCGGTGTCGTGCTCATCGTCAACGTCATCTTGCTGGCTCGAGTGAAGGACTTCGCCTGGACACCGTTCTTCCGGGTCCTCGGTTGGACGTTGCTCGCCTATTTCGTCATCGCCGGAATCCTCGAGTTTGTGTTCATCTTCGACCACACCCCCTCGCATGAACTGGCCCTGTTCAGCGTGCTGCTGTTCTTGTTCGCCACGGACGTGCCGCTCATCCTCGCCTTTTCGGTGGCGCGTTGGCAGCTACCGGCTGTGGCGGCCTGACGGAGCGGGCTGTCGCCCCGTGACGCCCCGTCCGGGGTAATCCCCACGCGTCTGCGACAAAGACGAATTTGTGACTGCTTCGCCCCCGCTGTCACCGATCGGCCGAACAGCACCCGCATCGAGAAGCGGTCGACGGCCGGCCGAAGGCCCGGAGGTACTAACACCATCGCCGTCGTGCGGCTAACCACCTCGACGGCACCCAAAGGAGTGTTCAGACTCCGATGGCAGGCCCGAACATATCGTCAGGGGAGGTCCGACTACAGCATGAGCTCCCTTCTCCGGGTCGCTTTCTATCGGTTCCGGGCCACCTTCGGTCGCCGCTGGCCCGGCTATGCGACGCTCATCCTCCTCATCGGTCTGGTCGGCGGCCTGGCCATGGGCTCCATCGCCGGTGCCCGCCGCACGCAGTCCTCGTTCCCGGTCTACGCAGCCAGTACCAAACCGGCCCAGGTGCAGGCGTTCGATGGCTTTTTGGACCCGGCGATCGGGGACAACTCCGGGTACTACCCGGCCCGGGCGCGTGCGATCGCCCACCTCCCCCACGTCAGCGAGGCCGAGACCGACGTCGGCTTCGACGCCAATCTCGTCCTCCTCAGCCACCTGCACACGCACACCCAACCCGGTGAGAAACCGCCGGTCTTCGAGGGCTCGACCGACGGCGATTTCACGAAAGAGGATCGGGTCACGCTCGTGCAGGGACGTCTGGCTGATCCGGCGCGACGCGATGAGGTGGTGATGAACGCCCAGGCCGCCCACGAGCTCGGGCTGCACATCGGCTCGACGGTGCGTCTCGGATTCAATTCCGATGCCCAGTTGCTCTCTCCGGACTGCTGCTCGGCGAAGGCGACCCCGCCTGTACGGGTAGTCGATCTCCGCCTCGTCGGCATCGTCGTCTTTGCCCCCACGGTCGTGCAGGACGACGTCGACGCGCTCGGGTCGCAGGTGGCTCTGTTCACGCCGGCCCTGACCCGCGAGTTGGCGCAATGCTGCGCCACGTACTCCTCGAGCTCGCTGCAGGTCGACGGCGGCGCTCGCGAGATACCCCACGTGCAATCGGAGGTCGATGCGGTTCTCGGAAAGCGCCTCACGGCTGCCGCCGCCGGTTCCGGAGGTGGCGAAGGCGAAGTTGCGCTCGCCGTGGCCACGGCCGAACGGGCCATCCGACCCGAGGCGATCGCCCTCGGGGTGTTCGGGGGGATCGCGGGCCTGGCCGCCATTCTCATCGCGGCCCAGGTGATCGGACGCCAACTGCGCCTGGGGGCCGACGATGCCGGTGTGCTCCGCGCGCTGGGAGCGCGGCCGGTCGTGACCGCGGCCGACGGGCTGCTCGGCGTCCTCGGCGCGGTGGTCCTGGGCGCGTTCTTGGCGTTCGCGGTGGCAGTGGCGCTCTCGCCGCTCGCACCTATCGGGCCGGTGCGTCCCGTGTACCCGTACCCCGGGGTGGCATTCGACTGGACGGTCCTCGGTTTCGGCGTGCTGGCACTTGTCGCGATTCTTGGAGCTCTGTCGGTGGGTCTCGCGTATCGAGCGGCCCCCCACAGGGAGGCGGGACGCAGTCGGGGCGCGGTCGCACGGGCATCGGCCGTGGTCCGGGCGATGGCCTCCGCGGGGTTGCCGGTGTCGGCCGTGGCCGGGGTCCGCTTCGCTCTGGAGCCCGGGAGCGGACGCAGCGCCGTTCCGGTGCGCTCGGCCATTTTGGGCGCCGTGCTGGCGATCACCGTCGTGACCGGCACCTTCACCTTCGGCTCCAGCCTGGACACGCTGGTCTCGCATCCGTCGCTCTACGGATGGAACTGGAACTCCATGCTCTTGTCGGGCTTCTCCGGCGACGAGGATCTGCCGCAGCACGAGGCGACCACACTCCTCGAGCACGACCCCTACGTGTCCGGCATCAGCGGCGTGTACTTCGACACTCTCAAGATCGACGACCAGAGGGTGCCGGTTCTCGGCGGGAGCCCGGGTGCCCCGGTGCAGCCGCCCCTCCTCTCAGGGCACGGCTTCGATGCGGCGAACCAGGTGGTCCTCGGGGCCACCACGCTGGCCGACCTCCACGCACGTGTGGGCGAAACGGTCACGGTGAGCAACGGGGTGGCGAAACCGACCCGCCTGATCATTGCGGGGACGGCCACAATGCCCGCCATCGGCACACAAGGCCCGCACCTGGAGATGGGGACAGGCGCGTTGTTGGATTACACCCTGATACCGGCCACCGCGCGCAACCTCCAGGAGAGCACCATCCCGGGACCGAACGCGTTCCTCATCCGCTTCAAGCCCCGGGCCAACCCGACACTGGCCAGCCGCTCCTTGCGTCGGATCGACACGACGCTCAACGCGTCGCCCGACAGCGCAGGCGGCGTGGTCGGGGTGCTGCGACCGGCTGAGATCGCCAACTATCGCTCGATCGGGAACGTGCCGGGCTTCCTGGGAGCGGCCCTGGCTGCGGGGGCAGTCATCGCCCTCGGCCTTACGCTGGTCGCTTCCGTGCGTCGTCGCCGACGTGAACTGGCCCTGTTGAAGACGCTCGGGTTCACCCAACTTCAGCTGGCGGCCACGGTGGCATGGCAGGCGACCGTTGCGATCGCCCTGGGGATCGTGGTGGGGGTGCCGCTCGGGATCGTGGCCGGACGCTCGCTGTGGAACCTGTTCGCGCGTGACATCCACGCCGTGCCTCTGCCGAGCGTCCCCATTCTCAGCATTGTCCTCATCGCCCTGGGCGCGCTCGTGCTCGCCAACGTCGTCGCGGCGATCCCGGGCCGGATCGCGGCGAGGACCCCGACTGCGCTGGTCCTGCGAGCCGAATAGACGGACCTCAGCTGACCGCCTTTCGGACGGCCGGCATCACCTCGGTGGCGATCTCATCGTGTTCGTGCCGTGGCACCGCGACCCCGAAGCACCCGACGCCGAGCTCTACCAGCTCGATGAGTCGCTCGGCCACGTACGACGGCGGGCCGCCCACGCCGAACCAGTCGGCGAACTCCGGATCGACCATCGCCGTGTTGGCATTTTCGAGCGGTGCGGATTCGGTGTGGAACCGGTAGTCATAGCCGGAACGCAGCTTGGTCGTCACCCGCTGCAGGATCGCTGGCTGCGCGGACAGATCGTTGCCCGGGAAGCTCGACATGTGGGCCCATCCGGCCGTCCGCGGCACGAGCGCCTTCCGACCACTCTCGCGGTCCGAGGTGACGGCAATGGGAAGGTATGCGCAAACGGTGATGTCGGCGGGGCTGCGCCCGTGGTCGGCCAGGGAGGCACCGATGATTTCCATGGCCCACCGAATCCGTTCCGGATTGCCGCCGACGCTGAGACCGATGCGATCGGCCACTGCGGCGGCCAGGGCGATCGTACGGGGGCCGCTGCAGACCAGCTCCACGGGAACCGGTGAATAGGGCAGATCGCCGAGCCACTCCAGACTGCTCCGCTCGTCGCCGAACTGCAGCGAGCCGCCCCCGAGGTAAGTCTGCAGGAAGCCGAGGTCCCGCACGAGATCGTCATGACGCTGCGGCCGTTTTCCGGCCAGCATGACGGCGGAGTCCCCGCGGGCTATCCCGCAGATAGCCCGCCCTGCGCTGGCCACCTGTACGGCAGCAACCCCCGACGCGATCACGCCCGGGTCCCGGGTCACGAAGTTGGCCGGGCCGGCCAGCAGGCGGATGCGTGACGTCGCGGCAGCCGCGTCGCGCATCTCGGCGAAGACATCGGCTGACTGGTTGTGGTTCTCGCCAAATTGCTTGATGTCGTAGCCGAGGTCCTCATAGAGGCGCCCCACGTCGGCTCCGGCGAACGCGGGACAGAAGCCGATCGCCGAGAATTCCACTTTCGTGTCGCTGCCCATCTTCTGTTGCCTACCCCCCTGTGTCGTGCCCCTGTGGCGAGGGCCCCGTGGCCGGACTTCGCCCCCGCATCGAACCGTAGCCGCCCCGCATTTGTGCCCCGGTGCCCCGGTGCCCCGGTGCCCCGGTGAGCGCAGCCGGGGCGGTGATCCCCTCACGCCCAAGTAGCCACGCACGGGCAGCGTGCTCGACGGTAGTTTCGCCCCCTATGGAAAAAACAGAGTTGTCCCTGGGCGAACTGACCTTCCGCATGCTCACCACGGGGCCCGACGACGGTCGGGCGGTGGTGTTCTTACACGGATTCCCCCAGTCGGCGGGGGAGTGGAAGGCCCAGTTGGCCACCCTGGGCGAGGCCGGTTTTCGGTGCGTGGCCCCGGATCAGCGGGGCTACTCCCCTGGCGCACGTCCTGACGGGATAGAGCCCTACGGCATCGATCACCTCGTGGCGGACGTGATCGACCTCTGCGATGCGCTGGGCTTCGACACGATCGATCTGGTCGGCCACGACTGGGGGGCCATCGTGGCGTGGATTGTCGCGGCGCGTCACCCCGACCGACTTCGGACGTTGACCGCGGTATCCGTTCCGCATCCGGAAGCCTTCGCCGACGCCTATGCGGTGCCCGAGGGGCGACAGCATGAGATGTCCAGCTATATCGACGTGTTCCGCTCTCCCGGAGATGCCGGCGAGCGCATGCTGCAGGGCGACGATGGCCAGGGGATCCGCCGCTTATTCGATGCCGTCGGACTCGCTCCCGAAGATGCCGCCGAACACGCCGCGGTGCACGCAGAACCCGGAGCGCTCACCGGCGGCCTCAACTGGTACCGAGCGACACATCCGACCCTCATGCGCGACGTGCCCCCCGTATCGGTACCGACCTTGTTCGTATGGAGCACACTGGACCCCGCCATCTCTCGCGAGGCGGCCGAGGGCTGCGCGCTCTACATGACGGGGCCATTTCGCTACGAGGTGCTCGAAGGGGTGGACCACTGGATTCCCGAACTGGCCGCCGACCAACTGAACGGCTTGCTGCTGGAGCACCTCGCCGCCCATCCCTGATCGGACGAGCCGACCCGACAGCCGTCCCACCATGGGCCGCCCGGTCACGTCCGGGACTCCCCGGGCCCGGTCGTTGCATCAAGAGTTGCGCTCCCCATCCGGCTCCACCAATGCCGTTCGAATGGTGCAACGGGCACTAGCATCGCTCTCCTGCGCCGAGTGCCTGGCCGGGGAGGTCCTGGCGGCTCGAGCCTCCACAGATCCCATCCTCCAGAGAACGGGTGTAGCCGATGACCTCAGGCGAGCACGTGCCGCAGGGTTCCCTTCCGAGCCGACCTCAGATCGCGCCGGCCGACGGCCGGCTCGCCGTGTTCTGCGTGGGCCTCGGCGCCGTCGCGACGACGCTGATCGCCGGGGTCGAGGCGATCAGGGGCGGCTCGGGCCAGCCCATCGGCTCGCTCTCCCAGTTCGGAACGGTGCGCCTCGGCCGGCGTGACGAGCAGCGGGTCACCCGCATCGGCGATCTGGTCCCCCTGGCCTCGCTCCACCAGCTCGACTTCTGCGCCTGGGATCCGTTCCCCGACGACGCCTTCGTCGCCGCGACCCGGGCCGGGGTCCTCGATCAGCCGTCCATCGAGCGGGTCGGCGCCTACCTGCGCACGGTCCGCCCCCTCCCGGCCGTGTTCGACTCGTCCTACGTCACCCAGGTGGACGGGCCGAACACGCGGGGCGAGGAGACGCATCGTCAGCGGGTCGAGGCGATCAGGGCCGACATCACCACTTTCATGGAGGCCAAGGGGTCGGCCCGGGGCGTCATGGTGTGGACCGGGTCGACCGAGGCGCTGCTCCCCGATCACGAGGCGTACCACAGCCTCGAGGCCTTCGAGGCCGCGCTCGACCGCAGCGACCGCGCCATCGCCCCGAGCATGCTCTACGCCTACGCCGGGCTCGGCCTCGGGCTCCCCTTCGTCAACTGCTCACCGAACCTGTCCATCGACACGCCGGCGCTCACCCGGTACGCCCTCGAGCACTCGGCGGCGATCGCCGGCAAGGACCTCAAGACCGGTCAGACCATGGTGAAGACGGTTCTGGCCCCGATGATCAAGGCGCGGATGCTCGGGCTCTCAGGGTGGTACTCGACCAACATCTTGGGGAACCGGGACGGCGAAGTCCTCCAGGACCCCGACAGCTTCCGGGCCAAGGAGCAGTCCAAGCTCGGCGTTCTGGAGGGCATCATGCAGCCCGAGCTCTACCCCGAGCTCTACGGCGACATCGAGCACCAGGTCTCGATCAACTACTACCCGCCCCGGGGCGACAACAAGGAGGGGTGGGACAACATCGACATCTTCGGATGGCTCGGCTATCCGATGCAGCTCAAGGTCAACTTCCTCTGCCGCGACTCGATCCTGGCGGCGCCGCTCGTCCTCGACCTGCTGCTCTTCGCGGACCTGGCCCAGCGGGCCGGGATGCGCGGCATCCAGGAGTGGTTGTCCTTCTACTTCAAGTCGCCGCAGAGTGCGCCCGGGGTCTACCCCGAGCACGACCTGTTCATCCAGCTGACCAAGCTCAAGAACACGCTGCGCTTCCTGGCCGGTGAGGAGCCCATCACCCACCTCGGCCTCGAGTACTACGACTACTTCTCTTAGACGCCCCAGCGTCTTTCAGCGTGCCCGGAGCGGGACTTGAACTCCCGCCAACCCCATCCCGCCTCGTGCGTCCAGTCCGGGGAAGTCCAGGTAAACGGGCCTATTTCAACAGGCGGGCCGGTGCTCCGTGATAGTCCGTCCGGGGTAATCCGCAAGAGTCTGTGACCACCTTGTGACCACAGGAGACAAGCCCCGGCGGATTTGTCCGTCGCCGCCGGCGGCCAGTCCGGCCAGCCGTTCTTCACTCAACTGGGCAGTCGCTGGCGACGACCGCGAGACCGTGATCGAGAAGCGCCTGAATGGCCGTTCCGGTTCGGTCCCCGTGACGAAGGTGCCTCCACCGGTTGCCCTGCCGCTGCCGGCCCTGTGCGTGTGGGGCTATTTTTTGGAGCGAGGGAAAGGGGGTGTGCCATGGCGACAGCCCGGAGTCCAAGGCGTGCTCACGTGGCCAGTGGGACCTCGTCTGTCGATGTCGTTGTGGTTGGCGCCGGCTTCGCTGGTATATATGCGCTGTACCGGCTCCGGGGGTTGGGGCTCTCGGTCCGTGTGTTCGAGACCGGCGACAACGTGGGGGGCACCTGGTACTGGAACCGCTACCCCGGTGCCCGCGTCGACGTGCCGAGCCTCTTCTACTCGTACTCCTTCTCGTCCGAGCTCCAGCAAGAGTGGAGCTGGCCAGAGACGTATTCTGCCCAGCCGGAACTCCTGCGCTACGCCGAGGAAGTCGCCGACCGGTTTGACCTCCGGCGCGACATCGCGTTCGAGACCACGGTGGTGCGGGCGGCTTACGACGACCTTGCGGCCCGCTGGACCATCGAAACTGACCGAGGCGACCGGGTCTCGGCAAGGTACTTTGTAACCGCGGCCGGCTGCCTGTCGGCAACGAACGTTCCTGATTTCAACGGGATCGAGTCGTTCCGGGGCAAGTGGTACCACACGTCTCGCTGGCCGAAGGAGGGGGTCGACCTCGCCGGCAAGCGTGTCGGCGTCGTGGGTACGGGGTCTTCCGGCATTCAGGCCATTCCCGTCATCGCCGAGCAGGCAGCTCACCTCTTTGTCTTCCAGCGCACGCCCAACTACAGCTTTCCGTCGAACACCCAACCGATGGAACCCGAGGCGGAGCGGGAGTGGAAGGCGCATTACGACGAGCACCGGGCCAAAGACCGCGTCTCCTACGCCGGGCAGCATTTCGAGCCTATCGACCGCTCGGCGCTCGATGTGTCCGACGAGGAGCGCACGCGTAGGTACGAGGCCATGTGGACCCAGGGGGCATTCGGCGTGCTCCAGTCGTTCAACGATCTGCGGACCAACCTGGAAGCAAACGAGACAGCGGCCGAGTTCTTGCGCAGCCAGATCCGGCGGATCGTGCGCGATCCCGACGTGGCCGAGCGATTGTGCCCGAAGGACCACCCCGTCGGGACGAAGCGACCGTGCCTCGATGTCGGCTACTACGAGACCTTCAACCGAGCCAACGTCACCCTCGTCGACGTCCGGGCCGATCCCATTGAAGAGATCACCCCTGCCGGTCTACGCACCACACGGGCGTCCTACGACCTCGACGTGATCGTGTTCGCCACTGGGTTCGACGCCATGACCGGCCCGCTCCTGCGCATGAACATCAGCGGACGCAACGGGCTCACACTCGCGGAGAAGTGGCACGCGGGCCCGCGGACGTACCTGGGATTGGCGACCGTCGACTTCCCTAACCTCTTCATGATCACCGGGCCAGGGAGCCCGTCGGTGCTGGCCAGCATGATCATGGCCATCGAGCAACACGTCGACTGGATCGCCGAAGCCATCACATACCTCGACGACCACTCGTACGACGTCATTGAGCCGACGGCCGAGGCGGAGGACGCGTGGGTCGACCACGTCAACTCGGTTGCCGACTCCACGCTGTTCCCGTTGGCGAACTCGTGGTACCTGGGCGCCAACATTCCCGGAAAGCCGAGGGTGTTCCTGCCGTACGCCGGCGGCTTGGGCACGTACCGTGCCAAGTGCGACGAGGTTGCCGCGAACGGGTACGAGGGCTTCGCCTTGCGCCGCATCTCAACTCGAGAGCCGGCCGCCACAACGAGCGGGCCCGAGCCGGGTGAGTTGGGATAGCTTCAACGCCGCCGTTGACGCTGGCGGCGTTCGGTATGTGCCTCCGAGGACGTGAACACCGGCTGATCAGCCATGCTCCGGTCCTGCTGGCCGGCCGAAGGTGCCTTGCATACACGTCGTTGAGAGTCGTGCCCGGAGCGGGACTTGAACCCGCACGTCCTTTCGAACAACGGCTTTTGAGGCCGCCGCGTCTGCCGATTCCGCCATCCGGGCTGGAGGGGCGATCCTACCGGGTGGAACGGGTGGAATTAGCGTGAGGGGATGAGCGGGAGAGACGGGAACACGCGGTGAAACTGGTCGGCCTGGAGCTGGTGCGGCTCGACGTCCCGTTCCGGGTGGACATCGGCACGGCGGCCGGCGTGCACCGGACCCGCAGCCTGCTGTTCGTGCGGGTGGTGACCCCGGATTCGGAGGGGTGGGGGGAGTGCGCCGCGCTGGGTGAGGGCACGGCGGTGGACCCAACTGTGGACGAGGTCGAGGCCGCCGCGCACGCCCGGGGGGTGCAACGGGTGCTCGATGCCACGGCGGCCCGGGGCGGGCAGCTGCCCAAAGAGACCGAGATCGCCCCGCTCTTCGGGAGCTCCCCGGTCGATCGCATGATGGGCGCCCTCTTCGAGATGGCGGTGGCCGACGCCGAGCTGCGGCTGTCCGGCCGCTCCCTGGCCGCCGCGCTCGAGGTGGGCGCCGGCTTCGAGATGCTCCCGGTCGGGGCGGCCGTGGGGATCCCTCCGGGTCACGATCTCGGGATCCTGCGGGAGCAGGCGAGGGAGGCGGTGGCGGGCGGGGCGGCCCGCCTGCGGGTCAAGATCGAGCCGGGGTGGGATGCCGAACCGGTCGCAGCGATCAGGGCCGACCACCCGGACCTGGTCATCGCGGTGGACGCCAACGGCTCCTACCGCATGGAGGACGCCGAGCGGGTGGGGGCCCTGGCCGCGTTCGACGTCCTGTGCATAGAGCAGCCCCTGCCCCCCGCCGACCTGGTGGCCCACGCCGAGTTCGCCCGCCGGATTCCGGTGCCGGTCTGCCTCGATGAGTCGCTCACGTCCCCCCGCCGGGTACGCGACGCACTGCGCAACCGGTCCTGCCAGGTGGCCTGTCTCAAGCCCGGCCGGCTGGGCGGGCAGCGGGCCACCCGGCTGGCCCACGCCGCCTGTGCCGAGGCGGGCGTGCCGGTCTTCGTCGGGGGGTTCTTCGAGGCCGGGCTGGGGCGGGCGGCCAATCTGGCCCTGGCGGCCCGGTTGGCCCAGGACCGGGCGGGGCTGGTGAGCGACGTGAGCGCCCCGTCCTCCTACCTCGCCGCGGACCCGTGCGGCTACCCGGAGGTGCGGGCGGGATGGGTGCGGGTGCCGGACCGACCGGGGGTCGGACGGTGGCCCGGAGAGGGCGGAGAGGGCGTGGTGGACGGCCTGGATGCGCAACGTCGATGGTTCCCGGCAACGTACACTTGATGCTCCCATGCATCGCGCCCTCCTCGAACGACGAATCCGGGACGTCCACGCCCGGCTCGTGCGCGCCCGGGAGGACCTGGCGGTGCTGGACGAGCAGCTGGCCGTCGTGATGGAGTCGGCCGACGAGGCGCGCGTGCGCTCGCTGGTGGCGGAGACCCCGCTCGCCGCGCACGAGCACAGCGAAGCGGCCCGGCACGCCGACGCCATGGCCAAGGCCCGGGCCGCGCTGGCCGGCACGGTCAGCGATCTCGAACACCGGCAGGACGAGCTCCTGGCCGACGTGGCCAGCGCGACGTGACCGACGCGGCAGAGACCGCGGTGTTGGCGCGCGTGGTCATCG
The DNA here is from genome assembly GCA_049513455.1 of Acidimicrobiales bacterium. Lineage (GTDB taxonomy): Bacteria > Actinomycetota > Acidimicrobiia > Acidimicrobiales > RAAP-2 > Bog-473. The sequence continues at coordinate 104,959 of JBEKWB010000006.1, read as the reverse complement.
CCGAGGACGAGGCCATCATCCGGCTCGATCTCAAGGAGATCCTGACCTCGGCCGGCTACGACGTGGTGGGCGAGAGCGGCCGGGGTGACGAGGCGGTGCGGCTGGTGGCGGAGCACCGTCCCGATCTGGCCATCCTCGACATCAAAATGCCGGGCATGGACGGGCTGCGGGCGGCGCGCGAGATCACCTCGCAGTACCAGGTGGCCGTCATGCTGCTCACGGCCTTCAGCCAGCGCGACCTGATCGAGGAGGCCCGTGACGCCGGGGTGGCGGCCTATCTGGTCAAGCCCTTCCAGGCCCGCCAGCTGTTGCCCGCGGTGGCCGGCGTGTTGTCGCGGGCCCGGCAGGAGTGGGCCCTCGCGGCCGAGGAGTCCGACGACCCCGACGCGGCGGCCGAGGACAAGATCGCCACCCGCCGCGTGGTCGACGAGGCCAAGGCCGCCCTGATGGACCGCAACGACCTGCCCGAGAACGAGGCTTTCGCGTTCATACAGCAGACGGCCATGCAGAACCGGGCCCGCATGCGCGACGTGGCCCAGCAGATCGTCGACGGCACCCTGAGCCCGTAAGTGCCGCCGACCACGCAGGCACCGCCGGCACGCTCCGGCCCCCTCTTCCTCCTCGATGGAATGTCGCTCGCCTTCCGCGCCTACTTCGCGCTCCCCAACACCCTGACGACCACCTCGGGCATGGTGACCAACGCTGTGCACGGCTTCGTGTCGATGGTCTCCTACATTGTGCGCGAGCATCAGCCGAGCTCGCTGGCGGTCGCCTTCGACCTCCCGGGCCAGACCTTCCGCGACGAGATGGTGGCGGACTACAAGGCCGGCCGCGCCGAAGCGCCCAACGATCTGCCGCCGCAGTTCGAGATGATCCGCGAGGTCATGCATGCCCTGGCCATCCCCGTCGTCGAGGCTCCGGGCTTCGAGGCGGATGACGTCTTGGCGACCCTGGCCACCGAGGCCCGGGACCGCGGGAGCGATGTCGTCGTGGTCACCGGCGATCGCGACAGCTTCCAGCTCATCGAAGACCCCCATATACGCGTGCTGTACAACCGGCGCGGGGTGAGCGACTACTCGCTCTACGACGAAGCGGGCATCGTCGAGCGCTGCGGCGTGCCGCCGTCGAAGTACGTGTTGCTGGCCTCGCTGCGGGGCGACCCGTCGGACAATCTCCCCGGCATCCCCGGCGTCGGCGAGAAGACGGCGGCCAAGCTGTTGAACGCGTACGGCGACCTCGACGGGATTTTCTCCCACCTCGACGAGCAGACGCCCAAGCTGCGCGAGAACCTGACGAACAACGAGGGCCTGGCCCGTTCGAATGCGACGGTGATTCCCCTGGTGCGCGACGTGCCGCTCGGCGTCCACGTCACCCAGCTCCAACTCGGCGGGTGGGACCTGCGCTCCGCCGAGGCGGTCTTCGCCAAGTTCGAGCTGAAGAGCCAGTGGCGGATCATGGAAGAGCTCTTGTCGGCGGGGGCGTTCGGCGATGCGGCCGAGGGCAGCGAGGTGCCCGCCGGTTCGGGAACCGTCCTGACCAAGGACGCCAAGGCGGAGCTGGCGGTCCTGCGGAACGGGACCGGCGGGCGGGCGGAGGCGACCGAACCCGGCGAGGTGCGGACCGAGTTGGTGGACTTCGGCGAGGTGCGGGTCCCGATAAAGGCGGCGGCGGCCACCAGGGACCTGGCCGCGCTGGCGAAAGGGACACGGAGCCTGGTGGCGCGCTGGAGCGGGGCGCACGGGCGCAGCCCGCTCACCGCGCTGGCGGTGGTGGCGACGGAGGGCGGCGGCGACGTGGGGGCGGTCATGCTCCCCGCCGACCTGCTGGAGTCGCCCGCCGTGGCCAAGAAGCTCACGTCCACACTGGCCGATCCCGTGCTGGGCCATCAGGTCAAGGAGGTCATGCGCTCGTTGCTGCCGCTGGGCATCGACTGCACCGGGCTGGTCATGGACACCGGCGTGGCGGCCTACCTGTTGGACGCATCGAGCGGGGAGTACGAGCTCTCCGACCTGCGCGGCACGGACGACGGCCAGCTGCAGCTGCGCATGGGGGACCCGGCGCAGGAGCTGTTGGACGAGGCCGAGTCGATGGTGGCCGAGGGGCGCGACGTGGCCGAGCTGGCCGCGGGGTACCGGGTCCGGCTGGACGCCCTGGAGATGGGGCCGCTCCACGACGACATCGAGACGCCGTTGGTGCGGGTCCTGGCGAAGATGGAGGTCGCCGGCATCGGGATCGACCGGACCGAGCTCAAAAAGATCAGCGACGAGTTGAAGACCTCGGCGGCCGCGCTGCAGGCCAGGGTGCAGGAGCTGGCCGGGCACGAGTTCAACGTCAACTCGACCCAGCAGCTGCGCACCGTGCTCTACGACGAGCTCGGCCTGAAACCCGGGAAGAAGACCAAGACCGGCTACTCGACCGATGCCCAGACGCTCGAGAGCCTGCGCGGCGAGCACCCGATCGTCGATGCGCTGCTCTCCTACCGCGAGGTCGAGAAGCTGCGCTCGACCTACGGCGAGAACCTCCTGGCCGAGGTGGCCGCGGACGGCCGCATCCACGCCTCGTTCCGCCAGACCGTGGCCCGGACCGGGCGCATCTCGTCCGACCGGCCCAACCTGCACAACATCCCGGTGCGCACCGAGCTGGGCAAGCAGTTCCGCCGGGCCTTCGTCCCCGCCGAGGGGTACTCGTTCTTGGTGGCCGACTACGACCAGGTCGAGTTGCGGGTGATCGCCCACCTCTCGGGGGATGTGGGGCTCATCGAGGCCATGTCGTCGGGTTCCGACGTGCACCGGGTGGTGGCGTCGAGCGTCTACCAGGTGCCGGCCGAGGAGGTCACGCACACCCAGCGCGAGTTCTGCAAAATGGTCTCGTACGGCCTGGCCTATGGCATGGAGGCCTACGGGCTGAGCCAGCGCCTCGGCATCCCCGTCGAGGAGGCGGCGGCCATCATCGACCGCTACTTCGGCGCCTTCCCCCGGGTGAAGCAGTACATGGACGAGACGGTCGTCGAGGCCCGGGATCGGGGGGCGACCCGCACCGAGTTCGGCCGCGTGCGCCCGCTGCCCGACCTCCACGCCTCCAACTACCGCCTGCGCCAGGCGGCGGAGCGCCAGGCCATGAACGCCGGGATCCAGGGGTTGGCCGCCGACATCTTCAAGGTGGCGCTCCTGCGCCTCGACGAGTCGCTCGAGGCCGGCCGGCTGGCCAGCCGCCTCGTCCTCCAGGTCCACGACGAGGTGATCGTCGAGGTGGCGGCGGGGGAGGAGGCCGAGGCGAGCCGCCTCACCGAGGAGGCCCTCACCGGTGCGGCCGACCTCAAGGTCCCCCTCACCATCTCCATGGGGATCGGGCCGAGTTGGGCGGCGGCCAAGGCCGGCTGATTACGCCCGATCGGCCTGGTATTCTTGAACGTCCAGCTGGCACCGGCAGCCGGGCGCCCTATCCGTCTCACACCGACCCCGGCGCGGTCAGCTGATTGAGAGCTTCTTGATGTCCGACGTACGCACCCCCGTCCTCTCCCACGATTTCGGCACCTTCGACGCCGAGGGGAACTACACCCCCCGTGCCATCGTCGACGACGACCTCGGCGATGCCGATCTCGAACAGGCGATGGGCGACTCCATCATCGAGTTCGAGGACGGCGACGTGATCGAGGGGACGGTCGTGAAGATCGACCGCGACGAGGTCCTGCTCGACATCGGCTTCAAGTCCGAAGGTGTCATCCCGGCCCGTGAGCTGTCGATCCGCAACGACGTCCACCCCGAGGAGATCGTCAAGCTGGGCGAGCACATCGAGGCGCTCGTCCTGCAGAAGGAGGACAAGGAGGGACGGCTCGTCCTCTCCAAGAAGCGGGCCCAGTACGAGCGGGCCTGGACGACCATCGAGAAGAAGAAGAACGACGGCGAAATGGTGTCCGGTCCGGTCATCGAGGTCGTCAAGGGCGGCCTGATCGTCGACATCGGCCTGCGCGGCTTCCTGCCGGCATCGCTGGTCGAGCTGCGCCGGGTGCGCGAGCTGCAGCCCTACGTGGGCAAGGTGATCGAGGCGAAGATCATCGAGCTCGACCGCAACCGCAACAACGTGGTGCTCTCGCGCCGGGCCTGGCTGGAAGAGGCGCAGAAGGAGCAGCGCGGCGACTTCCTGGCCAACCTCAAGCCGGGCGAGCGGCGCAAGGGTGTCGTCTCCTCCGTGGTCAACTTCGGTGCCTTCGTCGACCTCGGCGGCATGGATGGACTGGTCCACGTCTCCGAGCTCAGCTGGAAGCACGTCGACCACCCGTCTTCCGTGGTGCAGGTGGGCGACGAGATCGAGGTCGAGGTGCTCGATGTCGACCTCGACAAGGAACGGATCTCGCTGTCGCTCAAGTCGACCCAGTCCGACCCGTGGCAGGAGTTCGCCGACAGCCACGCCGTCGGCCAGCTCGTCTACGGCCGCATCACCAAGCTGGTGCCCTTCGGCGCCTTCGTCCAGGTGGGGGACGGGATCGAGGGACTGGTGCACATCTCCGAGATGGCGGTGCACCATGTCGACCTCCCGGAGCAGGTGGTGACACCCGGCGAGGAGTTGTGGGTCAAGATCATCGACATCGACCTGCAGCGTCGCCGTATCTCGCTGTCGATCAAGCAGGCCGCCGAGGGTGGCGAGGTCTCCGAGGAGTACCGCGAGGCCTTCGGTGAGCACGCCTACGACGAGGAGGGCAACTACATCGGCTTCGACTACGCCGACGGCGAGTTCATGCCCGAGACGGAGGCGCAGGCGGCCTGGGCCGACTTCGCCGAAGAGCTCGGCACCCCCGTCGTCGTGCCCGAGTCGCTGGCCGGCGGCGAGACGGCCCCCGCCGCACCGGTCGCAGCCGCCGCAGCCGCCGCTCCCGAGCCGGCGAGCGAGGCCGGGGCGAGCGAGGCCGGGGCGGCGCCCGAGACCGCGGGAGCGCCCGAGGCCTGAGTCAGGGGATCATGTCGCGCAGCACCCGGGCGAACCGGGCGGCCGCCGCGGGGTGTGTCTCGAAGAAGAACGCCGGGTCGAGGAGCTCGAGCTCCAGCACGGCAGGCGTGCCGTCGTCCAGGCGCCGCAGCCTGTCGGTCCCCGGTGCGGTACCGCGCTGTTTCGAAGCCCCCGCCCGAGACGGTGGGCTTGACCACGAACTCACCGAACTGACCGAACTGACCGGGCTGACCGGGCGGGAGGGGGATCTCCGGCTCGCCCGGGGTCAGCCACGTGGTGGGTACCGTGGCGACGCCCGCGTCGGCGAGCGCGGTCAGGTAGCGCTTGTCCAGATTCCAGCGCAGCACCTCGGGGGCGTTCGCCACGGGAGTGACCTCGGCCACCCGCCCGACCCAGGCCACGAACTCCTCGGGGCGATGGATGTTGTCCCAGGCCCCGTTCGCCAGCACCAGGTCGACGTCGTCCCACCGGGCACCGGGATCGGTCCAGACCCGGGTCGAGGCTGCGATCCCCACTTCGGCCGGCGCCTGGCGCAGCAGGGGCCAATCGGGTCGTAGGTCGGGAGAGTCGGCCGAGGCGGCCACGGCGAGGCGGGCGATCAGGTTCCGATCGGGAAGTGGCAGGCCACCTGGTGGCCGGGGGCGATCGCCCGGAGCTCGGGGACCTCGGCGGCGCACCGTGCCTCGGCCCGGGGGCAGCGGGTGCGGAAGCGGCAGCCGGACGGGGGGTTGATGGGGCTGGGCGGCTCGCCCGACAGGATGACCGGCGTCCGCGTGACCTCGGGGTTCGGCTCGACGGCGGAGGAAAGGAGCGCCTCGGTGTAGTGGTGGGCGGGAGCGGCGTAGAGGACGTCCGAGGGCGCGATCTCGCAGAGCCGGCCGAGATACATCACCGCCACCCGGTCACTCACGTTCTTGACCACGGCCAGGTCGTGGGCGATGAAGAAGAGCGTGAGATGGTGGGCCGCCTTGAGATCCTCGAGCAGGTTGAGGATCTGCGCCTGCACGGAGACGTCGAGGGCCGAGACGATCTCGTCGCACACCAGCAGCTTGGGCTCGAGCACCAGGGCCCGGGCGATGCTGATCCGTTGGCACTGGCCCCCGGAGAACTCCCGGGGGTAGCGACAGCCGGCGACGGCGGGGTCGATCCCGACCGACTCGAGCATGGCGTCGACCTTGGCCTGGCGCTCCTCCTTGGTGCCGATCCTCCAGATGTTGAGGGGCTCGGCCACGATGTCGGCCACCCGGCGGCGCGGGTTGAGCGACGAGATCGGGTCCTGGAAGATCATCTGCACCTGCGTACGCAGCAGCCGCAGGTCGGCGCGGTTCAGTGCGGTCACCTCGGCGCCGTCGAACGTGATGGTGCCCGAGGTCGGCTTGTCCACCTGGACGATGGCCCGGCCCGTGGTCGACTTGCCGCAACCCGACTCCCCGACCAGGCCGAGGGTCTCGCCCTGGTTCAGGGTGAAGCTGACGCCGGCCACCGCCTGCACGGTGCGGTGGCCCCGGGTGAACGAGACGAAGAGGTCGTCCACGGCGAGGAGCGGGTCGGGGGCGGTGCGCAGACTGCTCATGCCGGTCCCCCGCCCGCCCCGGCCCCGGCGCCGGCCCCCGCCCCGGCCGCGCCGGCGGCCACCGCATCGGGCGTCGACAGGGGGAACCAGCAGGCGTAGCTGTGACCCGGGACCGCCCCTTCGACCAGCGGGGGCTTCTCCCGGCGGCACTTGTCCCGGACGTAGGGGCATCGTGGCGCGAACGGGCACCCGGCCGGGGGCGCGATCAGGTTGGGGGGCCGCCCCTCGATAGCCTGGAGCCGGGTGTGGCTGGCGTTGCCGATGCGGGGGATGGAGCGCAGCAGCGCCTCGGTGTACGGCATGGACATCTTGGAGAACAGGACCGAGGTCGGGGCCCGTTCGACCACGTTGCCGGCGTACATGACGATGATCTCGTCCGTGCGTGTCGCCACCACACCGAGGTCGTGGGTGACCAGGACCATGCCCATCTCACGGTCGCGCTGGAGCGTGCTCAGCAGATCGAGGATCTGCGCCTGCACGGTGACGTCGAGCCCGGTGGTCGGCTCGTCCGCCATGAGCAGCCGGGGCGCGCACGCCAGGGCGATGGCGATGATCACCCGCTGGCGCATGCCGCCCGAGAGCTGGTTGGGGTAGGCGTCGTAGCGCTCCACCGGGGAGGGGATCCCCACCTGCATGAGGAGGGAGAGGGCGGTCTCCTTCGCCTCGTCCCGTCCCAGCTTCAGGTGGAGTTTGAGGGTCTCGGTGATCTGGTGGCCGATCCGCTGGACCGGGTTGAGGGAGGTCATCGGGTCCTGGAAGACCATGGCGATCTGCGTGCCCCAGAGACGGCGCAGCTCCTTGGTGGGCGCGTTGAGGATCTCCTGGCCCTGGTAGCGGACCGACCCCGTCTGGGTGGCCGCCTGCGGGGGGAGGAGCCCCATGATGGCCCGGGAGAGCACGGTCTTGCCCGATCCGGACTCGCCCACGATCCCCAGCGTCCTGCCCCGCTCGAGGGTGAGCGAGACGCCCTGGACGGCCCGCAACTCGCCCTGGGGGGTGGCGAAGGAGACCCGGAGGTCGTCGACGGCCAGGAGCGGGGCCGTGGTCACAGCTTGACCTCGGTCACGTCGAAGTAGGCCCGCAGCTTGTCGGCCACCACGTTGAGCGTGAAGAGCAGCGAGAACATGGCGGCCGCCGGGAAGATGACCAACCACGGGTTGGTCTGGCCCTTGCCTCCCGAGAGGAGCGACGCGCTCTCGTTGAGCATGTTGCCCCAGCTCGGCGTGGGCGGCGGGACGGAAAGCCCCAGGAAGGCCAGGGTGCCCTCGAGGACGATGATCGTCGCCACGGCGATCAACCCGAACGAGATGATGGTGGGCAGGATGTTGGGGAACAGCTCACGGGCCAGGATGCGGCGATCGCTCGCCCCCAGCGCCTTGGCGGCCATCACGAAGTCCCGCGAGGCGTAGGACAGGGTCGAGGCCCGGACGACCCGGAAGATCAAAGGTGCGCTGAACACGCCGATGACCAGGGTGATCTTCCAGAGCTGGTGGCCCCAGAACTCGCCGATGGCGATGACCGCCACCAGGGCCGGGAAGGCCAGCACGGCGTAGGAGAGCGTGTTGAGGACGGTGTCCACCCGGCCGCGGCGGTAGGCCGAGTACATGGCCGGGATCCCGCCCAGGACGAGGCCGATCAGGGCCCCGCCGAACCCGACCACCAGGGAGACCCGGGAGCCGAAGATCAGGCGGCTCAAGATGTCGCGGTTGAGGTCGTCCGTCCCGAGCAGGTGGCCCCAGCCCGGCCCGGCGTTCTGGGGGTTGGCGAAGTTCTCGAAGTCGGGTTTGGGCAGCGGGAGCAAGTTGGCGATGAGGGCGAGGAGGATGATCAGGCCGATCCACCCGGCGCACACCCAGAAGAGGGGACCCAGCCGCTTCTTGACCGGCCCGCCGAGGGCGGACCCGGCTGCGGACCCGGAGCCGGCCGCGCCGAGCAGCCCCAGTTCGAGGGCCTCGTTCTCCGGCGAGATGATGTCAGTCACGGGCGATCCTCGGGTCGACGATGGTGAAGATGAAGTCGAAGACGAAGTTGATCAGCACCACGGCCACCGCCACCACCAGGGTGATGCCCTGGACCACCGTGTAGTCGTCCTGGTTGATGCTCGAGATCAGCTGGAAGCCCAGTCCGGGCAGTTGCAGGAGCAGCTCGACCACGAAGGTGCCCGCGATGAGACCGCTGATGGTCACCCCGGCCGAGGCCAGGAGGGAGACCGACGAGGGCCGCAGCGCATGGCGCCACATGATGCGGCGGTCGGAGAGCCCCTTGGATCGGGCCATGGTGATGAAATCCTCCTGCAGCGTGGCGATGAGGTCGTTGCGCAGGAGGCGGAAGTAGACGACGATCGAGCCGAGGGCCAGCACGATCGACGGCAGCAGCATCGTGTGGATGTTGGACCAGAAGTCCTGGGTGAGCGGGACGTACGACGCCGGGCCGGGGAAGACGTGCCAGTGGACGGCGAAGAGCAGGACGAGGATGGGCCCGACGACGAACGGGGGGAGGGCCAGCATGCCGAAGGCGGTGCTGTTGGCGAACTGGTCGAACAGGCGGTTGGGGCGCCGGGAGGCCTTGATGGCCATGGGTAGGGCGATGACGCCCGCGATGAGCTGGGAGAAGATGATCAGCTCGATGTCGATGGGGAACGACTCGGCGATGATGCTCGTGGTCGTCTGATGGGTGGTGAAGGACTGGCCCAGATTGCCCTGGAAGACATGGCCGATCCAGATGAAGTACTGCTCGGCGAGCGGCTTGTCCAGACCGAGTTGGTGGTTGAGGATCGCCGCGTTCTGCGGGGTGTCGTTGGGCCCGAGGATGGCGACGGCGGGGTTCCCGGGGAGCAGGTGGACCAGGAAGAAGGCCGCCACCGATACGAAGAAGACGATGACGACGAGGAGGCCGGCGCGTTTGGCTATGTACGTGCCCACCCCGGCGCCCCCCTTCCCGTGCCCGCTGTCGGCCTGTGCCCTCTGCGGCGGATGAGCCTAGACCCCGTGCCCTACCATGCGCCCCATGTCTGACGCCCTCCCTGTTCTGACCGGCCGCACTCGCACGGTGGTCGGCATCGCGGTGGTCGCCGTGGTCGTGCTGGGGGTCATACTCCGCTTCCTTACCCACTCGGCGCTGTGGTTAGACGAGGCGCTGACGGTGGACCGGGCCCGTCTGCCCGTCTCGCAGATCGCAGGCTCGCTCAAGCAGGACGGGGCTCCGCCGCTCTTCTACTACCTCCTGCACTTCTGGATGCGCCTGTTCGGGCAGTCCGACCTGGCCACGCGCTCGCTCTCCGGGGTGATCGGGGTGATCACGCTGCCGGTGGCCTGGCTGGCCGGCAACCGCCTCGGGGGCCGCAGCGTGGCCTGGGCCACCCTCGTGCTCCTGGCCAGCGCCCCGTTCGCCGTCTACTACTCGACCGAAGCCCGCATGTACGGCCTCATCATCTTCCTCACGGCGTGCGGCTTCCTGGCCCTCCACCGCGCCCTGCAGGCGCCCCGGGCGGGCAACCTCGTCGCCACCGCGGTGGTGACGGCGGCCCTGCTCTACACCCAGTACTGGTCCCTCTACCTGGTGGGCGTGGTCGCGCTGTGGCTCCTCGGCACGGCGCTGTGGTCGCGCCGCCGGGGGGCGGACGGCGCCGTCTGGAAGCGCCCGCTGACCGTGCTGGCCGCCGTGGCCGTCGGGTGCGTCCTGTTCGTGCCCTGGCTGCCCACCTTCATCTACCAGTCCCGGTACACGGGGACCCCGTGGGCCGCCCCGCCCAACTTCGCCGCCGTCATCAACGCCGTGACCGGGTTCACCGCCAACCAGGGCTCGCTCTCCACGGCCGGGACCGACCAGGGCCGGCTGCTGGCGCTGCTCTACTTCGCGCTGTTCGCCCTGGCGCTCTTCGGGATCGGCCGGAGCAGCCGGATCATCGAGCTCGACCTCCACGGGCGCCCGCGGGCCCGGGGGACGTCGTTCATCGTGGTGGGGACGCTCTTCGCCGCCATCGGCGGGGGGATCCTGACCTCCAGCGCCTTCTCCCCCCGCTACGCCGCCGTGGTGTTCCTGCCCCTGCTCCTGCTGGTCGCCCTCGGGACGACCACCTTCTTGGACGAGCGGGTCCGCCTGGGCGTGCTGGCCGTGGCCGTGGCGGCCGGCCTCGTCGGGTCCTTCCAGAACATCGACACCCAGCGCACCCAGGCGCCAAAGGTCGCCGCGGTGATCAACGCGCAAGCCAAGCCGGGCGACATCGTGGCGTTCTGCCCGGACCAGATCGGCCCTGCGGTGTACCGCGTGGTCGACCACACGGCGCGCTACACCATGGTCACGTTCCCCCGCGGCACCGGACCGGCCTTCGTCGACTGGGTCAACTACGCCAAGACGGTGCACGCGGCGAGCGCCACCGCCTTCGCCGCCAAGCTGGTGGCCGAGGCCGGCACCACCCACCGCATCTGGCTGGTCTGGCAGCCGGGCTACCAGACCTACGGCGTCAAGTGCCAGGTGCTGGCCACGACGCTCCTCGACCAGCCCACCCTGGGGGGGCACACCTGGGTGACCAACAGCCCGACCAAGTACTACGAGCCGATGAACCTGACCGAATACGCCCCCCGGTCGTGATCAACGTGATCAGGCGGCTGCGCCAGCCGGTCGGCGAGGCCGTGCTCCCGTTCCTGGCCGCCCGGGCCGTGGTGCTGGGGGCGCTCGGCCTGGCCCACTTCGTCGTCGACCGCACGCATCCGTCGACGGCCGGGGTGGGGGCGCGGGTGCACGAGGGCCTGCTCGGTTGGGACGCCGGCTACTACGAGACGATCGCCCGGGTGGGCTACCACCCCCTCGGCAAGGAGGGGCTCCGCTTCTTCCCCGCCCTCCCCCTCCTCACCCACGCCCTGGCCTGGCTGCCCGGGGTGGACGACGGCGCGGCCCTGTTGGTGATCTCCAACGTGGCCGCGTTCGTGGCCACCGTCCTGCTCTTCGCACTGGCCCGCCGGGAGACCGGCGATCCCGCGCTGGCCCGCCGGGCCATCTGGTTCCTCAGCCTCAGCCCGGCGGCGTTCGTGCTCGTCATGGGCTACGCCGAGTCCACCCTGCTCTGCCTCTCCCTCGGGTGCTTCCTGGCCCTGCGGCCCGCGCCGGGCCCTGGCCACGCGGCGGCCACCCGGCCGAACTTCGCCCTGGCCGCCCTCCTCGGGTTCGCCGCCGCCCTCACGCGGCCCATCGGGGTGCTGCTCGCCCTGGTGGTGGCGGTCGAGCTCGTGCGGTGGTGGATCCGCCTGGGTCGCCCCCAGCGGCTGGCCGGGCTGGTGGCCGTGGGGACCCCGCTCCTCGGGCTGGCCGGGTTCGGGATCTGGGCCCACCACGAGGTGGGGGACTTCTGGGCCCCCTTGGGGGTGCAGCTGGAATCGACCCATCACGGGGGGCTCTCGGACCCCTTCGTCACCCTCGTCCACGATGCGCGGGGCGTCCTCCACCACCACGTGGGCACCGCGCTCCACGTGCCCTGGGTCATCATCGCCCTGGTCCTGCTCATCGTCTGCTGGCGCCGCCTGCCCGCCTCCTACACCGTCTTCGCCGGGGCGATCCTGGCCGTGGCCGTCGCCGGCACCAACCTGGACTCCTTCGAGCGCTACGCCCTGAGCGCCTTCCCGCTGGCCATCGCGGCCGCGGTCCTGTGCCGGGGGCCGCGGACCGAGCGGGTGGTCCTGGTCCTGCTCCCGGCCGTGCTGGCCGGCTACGCCCTCCTGGCCTTCCTCAACATCTCGGTCCCCTGACCGCGAGGGCCGACCCGGTATCGTGGTATCCGGCCCGGGACCGGGCCCGATGAGAGGATGCGATGGCGCAGGACGAACCGGTGGTGATAGTGGGAGCGGGCCCGGGGGGGCTCACCGCGGCGTACCAGCTGACGAAGCGGGGGGTGCACCCTGTCGTCCTCGAGGCCGACGGCGTCGTGGGGGGCATCAGCCGGACCGTCGTGCGGGACGGGTACCGCTTCGACCTCGGCGGCCATCGCTTCTTCACCAAGGTGCCCGAGGTGGAGGCCCTCTGGCACGAGATACTGCCCCAGGGCGACTTCCTCCTCCGCCCCCGCATGAGCCGCATCTTCTACAAGGGGAAGTACTACGACTACCCCCTCAAGGCCCTGAACGCCCTGCGCAATCTGGGCCTGCGGGAGTCCGTCCTGTGCGGCTTCTCCTACGTGTGGGCCCGCATCCGGCCGCCGGCGAACGAGGACAACTACGAGAACTGGCTGGTGGCCCGCTTCGGCTGGCGCCTCTACCGGACCTTCTTCAAGACCTACACCGAGCGGGTGTGGGGCGTGGAGGTCTCCCAGATGCCGGCCGACTGGGCCGCCCAGCGCATCAAGAACCTCGACCTGCGCAAGGCCGTCGTCAACGCCGTCCTGCCCAAGCGCAAGCAGACGGAGATCACCACCCTCATTGAGGAGTTCCAGTACCCCAAGTACGGCCCGGGGATGATGTGGGAGGTGTGCGCGGAGAAGGTGGAGGCTGCCGGGGGGACGGTGCAGCTGGGGTCGCAGGTGGCCGCCATCAAGGTGGCCGACGGGCGGGCCCGCTCCGTGGTCTACCGGCACGGCGGCCCTGACACACCCGATGAGACGGTGACCGAGTTGGCGGCGTCGCACGTGATCTCGACCATGCCCCTGCGCGAGTTGGTGCACACCATCAGCCCGCCGCCACCGGCGGACGTCCTGGCCGCGGCGGACGGCCTGCACTACCGCGACTACCTCACGGTGGCCCTCGTCGTCCCGGCCTCGCGCAGCTTTCCCGACAACTGGATCTACATCCACGCGCCCGAGGTCAGCGTGGGGCGCATCCAGAACTACGGCTCCTGGTCCCCCTACCTGGTCAAGGACGGGCACACCTGCCTCGGCCTCGAGTACTTCGTCTTCGAGGGCGACGAGATGTGGGAGATGGCCGACGACGACCTGATCGTCCTCGCCACCAAGGAGCTGGGCGAGCTCGGCCTGGTCGAACCGGGCGACGTCGAGGCGGGCTACGTGGTGCGGGTGCCCAAGGCCTACCCGTATTACGACTTCTCCTACAAGGCCAACGTCGAGATCATCCGGCGCTACCTCGAGGCCGAGGCGCCCAACGTGCACCCGGTCGGCCGCAACGGCATGCACAAGTACAACAACCAGGACCACTCCATGTACACCGCCATGCTCACGGTGGAGAACATCTACGGGGCGTCGCACGACATCTGGGCGGTCAACGTCGAGGAGGAGTACCACGAGGGCGGCAGCCGGGAAGGTACAGGACGGGATGCCCCGATCCTGCCCCCGCGCACGCCGTCCGCCGCCGCTTCGTAGGCCCCGGCCGTGACCCGTACCGTCGCGGTGGCGGCGTCGTACCTCGGGTTGGGCTTCGCCCTGTGGGCGCACGCCTGGGCCGACGGTCCGGCCACCCACACGCTCTGCGGGTGCGGCGACCCGGCGCTCTTCTTATGGTTCTTCCAGTCACCGGCGACGTCCCTGGCGCACCTTCAGAACCCCTTCTATTCCACGGCGATGTTCCACCCCACCGGGATCAACCTGCTGGACCAGACCTCGGTGCTGGGCCTCACCGTGCCGTTGATCCCGGTGACCTGGCTGTTCGGGCCCGTTGCCTCCTTCAACGTGGCTTCGACCGTCGTCCCGGCCCTGACGGCCCTGACCATGTTCGTGGTCCTGCGCCGCCGGGTGCGCTGGCTCCCCGCCGCCTACATCGGCGGCCTGCTCTACGGCTTCTCGCCGTTCGTGCTCGCCAGCCTGGAGTACGGCCACCTCATGACGGCGGCCCTCATGCTGTTGCCGTTGATCCTGGCCGTGCTCGACGAGATCCTCGTGCGGCAGCGCCACAGCGCACGCCGGGCCGGCGTGGCCCTGGGCCTCTTGGTCTTCGCCCAGTTCTTCCTCAGCGCAGAGTTGCTGGTGGTGGTCGTCCTGCTCGGCGTCTTCTCCGTGGCCGTCCTGGTCGTGACGGCGTACGTGGTGGACCGGGAGCGGCTGCGGGTGCTCGCTCCCCACGCGGGCATGGCGCTGGGCGTGGGGGCGGTGGTCGGCGGGGTGCTCCTGGCGTACCCCATCCTCTTCGCCCTGACCGGTCCCGCGCATCTGTCCGGTGTCTTCTGGCCCGACATCGACACCCTCGACGGCATCACCCGCTCGTTGTTGGTCGACCCCGTACCGGACCGCACCCTGTCCGTCGTCGCCGCGTACGGGGGATACGCGGGCAGCCCACTTCCCTCGGGGAGCTATCTGGGCTGGGGGCTCATCGTCGTGGTGGCCGGCGGCACCGCCGTGTGGTTCCGCGACCGGAGGCTCTGGTTCTACGGTCTCCTCCTGGCCACCTGCGTGGTCTGCTCGTTCGACCTCCGCACGGGTCCCTGGGTGCCGGCCCGGCTCTTCGCCCGCATCCCGCTGGTCGACAACATCCTCCCCCAGCGCTTCATGGCCGTCGGGTTCCTCGCGGCCGCCGTCATGGTGGCCCTGATCCTCGACCGGGCGCGCGCCGGGGCGCCCGGTCGCCTGGTGGGTATCTCGGGCGCGCTGGGCGTGGGGGCGGTGGCCCTGGCCCCCCTGGCCGTCAACGTCATCCCGGACCTGCCGTTCACCATGGAGGCGGTGGTCCTGCCCCGGTGGTACGCGACCGTGGCCCCGCACCTGCCCCCGGGCCGGGTGCTTCTCCCGTACCCGGTGGCATTCTCGGGGATCCAGGTGGCCCTGGCCTGGCAGGCGGTGAACCACCTGGCCTACAGCCAGGCGGGCGGGGCCGGCCCCGAAGGGACGAGCATCCGCGCCGGGCGCGCGGCACCGGGATTCGACGTGCTGAGCGTGCTGTCGCTCGGGTTCTCGTTGACCGAGCCGAGCCCGACGCCGGCCAACCTCGCCGCGGTGAACGGCGCGTTGCGCATCTGGAAGGTGAACACCGTGGTGATCGCCCCGGAGCCGTTGGGCCTGGCCGACCAGCAGGGGCACGATCCCGGCTATGCCGCCGCGTACATGACGGCGGTGCTGGGGCGGCTCCCGGTCGTGCAGGCCGGGGCCTGGGTCTGGGACGACGTCCACGTCGGTCGCCGCTCGGGGACCGCGGGCGGCGGGGTCGTCACGGCCTCGGTGCTGCAGGGCTGCGTGCGCCGCTATGAGACGAAGACGCCCGCCGGGGTGGTGACCGCCTCCATGGGGGTGCCCCGCTGTGTCGCCGCTCATCTCGGCCCGACCAAGGCCCCGACCGCATGAACCCCCAGGGTAACGTTGCCGACGATGGACGTCGTCGACTAGTGCGGTGGTCGTGGCAGAAGTCCGAGAAGGCCTTGGTCGACACCATTGCGTTGACCCCTTCCACCGGTATGGTCATCGACCCGTATCCCGAGGCCGAATCGGCGCCCGAGTCGTTCCTGAGCGGGATCTTCCAGGCGGGGCCGCTCGCCGTGGGCGGTCTCATCGCCAACGGCCTCAACGTGGTGGCCACCGTGGCGGTGGCCCGGTTGCTCACGACGAATCAGTACGGGGGGATCGCCCAGCTCCTCGGCCTCTTCTTCGTGCTGTCGATGCCCGGCTCGGCCCTCCTGGTCAGCGTGGTGCGACGGATCACCGCCATGACCACCTTCGGCCACGGGGCCGCGGCGCGGGAGTGGACCGCCCGCTTGTACCGCAGGGCGGTGGTGGGGGTGGCCATCTGGACGGTCGCCTGCATCGCCGTCGAGGGGCCGGTCTCCCACGCCCTGCGCCTGCCCGACGACGGTGGCGTCGCCTTCACCATGATCGCCGCAGGGTTCTGGCTCTTGCTGTCCCTGGACCGGGCCGTTCTCCAATCCCACCGGCGCTACGCCAGCCTGGGCTTGAGCCTGATCATCGAGATCGGCGTCCGCACCGTGCTCGTGCTCATCTTCGCCGAGCTGGGATGGGGGATCTGGGGCTATGCGGCGGGCCTGCTGATCGGTGAGGTGACGGCCACCGTCCAGGCGCGCGCGGCGGGTCGACGCGCCTGGGGCTACGTGGCGCAGGCGGCACTGCCGGCCGATCAGTCGAGCGCCTCGCGGACCTTGTCGACCGACCTGGCCGCGGCCCTGGTCGGCTTTGCGTTCCTCGGCGTGCTCCAGAACGCCGACATCATTTTGGTGGGCCGCCTCCACCACTCCCACGCCGGGTCCTATGCGGCCATCTCCGTGGCGTCCAAGGCACTGGTCTTCGGGGCCATCCTGCTCGGAAGCTACATACTCCCCGAAGCGTCGATCCGCTGGCACCGGGGAGAGCATGCGCTGCGCCAACTGGGGGTGACCCTCGTGTTCCTCTTCGTCCCGACGACGGCGCTCCTTCTCGTGGCTCTTGCCGTCCCCAAACAGTTCCTCACGGTGTTCTTCGGGGCGCGACTGGCCGGGGGGGCTCCGGCCTTCGCCACCCTGGTCGGCGCCATGGCCTGCCTCGGGGCCACCGTCGTCCTCACCAACTACCTTCTCGGGGCGGCCCGGCGCTGGATCGTCGCCCTTCTCGGCCTCGGGATGGTGTGCCTCCTCATCCTCATCCGTGCCGCCCACGGCGGGATCATGGGCACGGCGCGGGCGGAGCTCGTCGTGCAGGGGAGCATGGCCTTCGCCGTGCTGGTCGCCTTCCTGATCGTGCACCTGCGGGCCGGTCACGTGCGGGGCACCGCGACGCCCCGGTAGCCGGGCGGTGGCTGGTCGTCGGGACACGCACCGGGGGGGTCGTTGTAGCGGGGATCGAGGGTCCACGACCCGTACTCCCAACCCGGCTTGGCGGCCCGCAGATGGAGGTAGGGCGTGAGGTCGGCGGTGAGGAACGCGCCGAACTGCGCGGCGCCGTAGGGACACATGTGGGTGTTGTCGAGCTTGCGGGCCCGCACCCATTTGTCCTGGGGAGTCCGCATCCAGGTGAGGAACCGGCCATCGGGCGCGAACAGCTGCTCGGTGGTCAGGTAGAGGGCGTGGCCCGGAAAGGCGGTGACCACCTGACGGGCGATGGCGTTCCAGGCGTCCTGCTGGCGGGTCTGTCTCACCCAGGTCTGCTGGCGCACCACCGGATCGGTGATGCTGGTGTCCGGGCCGGCCTGGGGGAACTGGAGGAGCACGACGACGTCGACGCCGTCTGCGGGGGCCAGCATGGCCCGGACGAAGCTCGTGAGCAGGGCCCGGTAGGCCACGGGGTCCGATTCCGCCTCCGGGTCGTCCCACGACCAACTCCCGATGGCGATCTGGGGGTGGTAGCGGGCCAGGTTCTGCGACACCCACGACGGCCAGGTGTGCAGGGTGGTCAGCCCCCATCCGGGGAAGGTGGAGTTGACCGCCAGCGTCACCTCACCGGTGGCCTCCAGCGCGGCGATGATGCCGAGCGAGCTGTCCTGCATGACGCTGTCGCCGAAGATCCACGCCCGGGTGGGGTCGGCGCGGGTGGCCGGCGGGATGTCGAGAGGGACGATCGCCTTGGGGGGGGCCGGGGCGGGGGTGGACACCGCGGCCGTCGACGCCACCGGGCCGGTCACGGTGCCCAGCAGGATGAACCCGGCCGTGGCCAGGACCCCGACGGAGGCGATGCCCGGGGCGCGGATCCGCACCCGGCGCCCCAGCGCGGCCCAGTGGGTCCGGCGGAGCGGCCGCTCGATCAGGTAGAAGCTGGCGCAGGAGGCCGCCATCATGGCTGCGAGCCGCCAGACCAAAAGGGGCCACCCCGACAGTCCGGTGGTGTCGGTGGTCATGAGCACGATCGCCGGCCAGTGCCACAGGTACAGGCTGTAGGAGATGAGGCCCAACCAGCGCAGGGGGGCCAACGCCAGCACCCGGGCGACGACACCGTCGCGGGCCTGCATGCTGCCCACCACGACCACGATGGCGCAGGCGGCGATGGCCACCAGGCCGCCGTCCCAGATCCAGCCGGGTGGGCCACCGGCGTGCATCGTCCCGAGCGCCACCCCGCACACCCCGAGTGCGGTGAGCCACGACCACAGTCGGCCGTGACCGGGCGCGGCGCGGCCGGGCGGCCAGATCATGGCGGCCGCCCCCCCGAGCAGGAGCTCCCAGGCCCTGGTGTCGGTCCCGAGATAGGCCCGATTGGTCCCGAAGTGATGGGCTGCCACCCCCATCCAGATGGCGGAGGCCGCCGCCAGGGTCACGGTGGCGCCGAGCAGGGCGCCCCGTGACCACCGGCGATGGCGGACCACGAAGAGGATGGCGGCCATGAGCAGGGGCCAGATCAGGTAGTACTGCTCTTCCACGGCCAGGGACCAGGTCTGCTGGAGCGGGCTCACGGAGGTGAACTGGGCAAAGTAGCTGTGGCCGGCCACCACCTGCTGCCAGTTGGCGGCGTAGAACAACGTGGCCAGGGCGGGAGACCGGAACTGGGCCGGCACCAGTCCGGGGCCGCCGACGAGGGCGTAGACGGAGAGCGCGACCAGGAGCACGAGCACCGCGGGCAGCAGGCGCCGGGCCCGTCGTCCCCAAAACGCCAGGACGTTCCCCGGTGGGCGGTCCCCGGCCAGCAACATGGAGGTGATGAGGTACCCGGACAGGACGAAGAACGTGTCCACTCCCAACCAGCCGCCGGGGAGGTACCCGAGGTGGTACGCCACGACCAGGGCGATGGCAACGGCGCGGATGCCGTCCCACTGGGGCTCGTACCGTTGCAGTGCCACGCCGGGCAAGTCTGGCACCGCCCATCAGGCCGGCCCCGGCGGCCCGGCCGGCTACGTGCGTTCGCTCGTCCGGTCGTCCAGATCCTTGCGCAGGAGCGCCACCTCCTCGGCCAGGGCGCGCGAACGGTCCTCGAGTCGACCGATCTCCCAGCTGAACCTGACGCAGACGGTGAGGAGGAAGAGGTCGGCCATCACGGCGAGCAGGTCGGGAGGGTTCTTCACGCCGACTCCGTGGGCGATGGAATTGAAGAGTCCGGGGAAGATGGCGAACACCGCGATGACGACGGCGACGGCCAGCCACATGACGGCGTACTTCTCGTGCAGGTGCCGTCTTCGAGAGAGCTCGACGATGAGGCTGAGCGTGACCAGCGCGCTGATCAGGGCGATGATATGGACTCCGGTCATAGCTCCTCCGTCATGGGTGTTCTCGTGGACTGGGAGTGGCGGCGGAACACGGACAGTGCGAGGAACACCACCACCCGCAGAAGGTAGAGGGCGGCGCGCGCCGGGGATTGGCTGGGGAACCCGGCGAGCCGGGGCCGCATCCCCACCGGTACCTGGTGGATGCGGCCACCGGCCTCGGCCAGGATGATCAGCGACTCGACGGTGTCGGAGAGGTAATCGGCCGGGTAGCTCCGGGCGAACAGTTCAATGGCGGGGCGGTTGTGGGCGCGGAACCCCGAGGTCACATCGGTGAGACGGGTCCTGGTCAGACGCGAGAGGTGGCGGGCCAGTATCCGCATGGCCGCCCGCCGCGCCCGGGGGACGGCGATGTAGTCCTGGCCGGCGAAGCGGGCGCCGATCACCACCTGGGGCCCGGGCTCGTCATCGAAGGCGGCCAGCAGCAGCGCGATGTCGCGCGCGTCGTGTTGGCCGTCGGCGTCGACCTGCAGCAGAAGGTCGTACCCCTGGGCCTCGGCCACCCGGAATCCCACCCGCATGGCGCCCCCGACTCCGAGGTTGAAGGGGTTGGTGACGACCTGGGCCCCGGCTTGGCGGGCCCGTTCGCCCGTGTGGTCGTGTGAGCCGTCGTCGACCACCAAGACGGTGGCGTCCGGCACGGCGGCCTGCACCTCCTTCACGACGATGGCGACGGTGCTCTCCTCGTTGAGGGCGGGGAGGACCACCAGTATCTTCGGGCTGTGCGGCAACGGGATCGCTTCGTCCTACGAGGTCAGGGCGGGTTCGTCGAGACGCTCGCCGGGTAACGGGTCAGGGTCCGGGGGCGGGGGCGGAGGCGGACCGTCGGAAGCGGGGGCCACCTCGCGCCCCGCGCGCAGGGCCGACCAGATGGCGTCGAGCGTGACGGCGGCCATCAGGACCAGTGACACCTCGAAGGTGGTCCGGTACCGGGTCTGGCCGAAGGTGAGTGCCACCGAGCACACCACGTCGAGGCCGATGGCCCAGAGCGGGAACGACGGGATGCGGCGGCGGCGGAGGATGACGGTGCCCCCGATCGACAGCGCCAGCAGGGCGTAGTACATCCCGAGGCCGACGAGCGCCCAATGGTACGGCCGCGTCTCGATGTACGAGTCGAATTCGATCTGTTGGAGTGGGTGGAAGAACCCGAACGCCCGGCCGATCTTGGCGAGGGTCACGGGAACCAGGCGGCTCTCGTGACTCCGTACGTAGTCGAGGGCCAGGTGCTGGTATTCGGCACCCTGGGCGGAGTCGTCCGCCTTCGGGTGCTCCTTGAACCACGGGTTGTGCGAGGAAGCCAGCGCGCAGGGCATCGACCAGTAGCCCTCGGCCGGTCCGCTGTAGGTCGCGGCGCAGTCGGCCGAGGCCATCGTCACACCGAGCCCGGTGGAGATGAAGACCGGCTTTTGGAATCGGCTCAGGTTGTACCCGACCCAGGGCGCCACGACGAGTGCGGTGGCTAAGAGCGCGATCCCGAGGACGGCGAAGCGCCGCTTCCAGCTGAGCGCCCGGGCCAGCAGCACCAGCGGGACGAGGAGGAAGAAGACGAGGAGCGTGAGCTCGTCTCGTCCCAGCATGGCGATGCCCAGCGCAATCCCGAGCCATATCCCTCGCTTGACGCCGGGGTCCTTCCAGAACCGGTAGGCGAAGAGCAGCAGAGTGGCCACCAGCAGGGGCGCCAGCGCCTCTGACAGCGCCAACTCGTCGGTCATCCAGATATTCGGGTAGACGGCCAGGAGGAAGGCGGCGATGAGTCCCACCCTCCGCCCGCCGATCTCGCGCCCGGTGTACCCGCAGACGCCGATGGCGGCGGTGCCCAGAACGCAGCACCACACCCGCGCCGCCAGAAAGCTCTTCAGGCCGACGACGGAGGGGATGGCCAGGGCGAAGATGAAGAGCGGGGGGAAGTCCGCGGACTGCACGACGTGGTGCGCGCCATGTGGGATGTACAGGTAGGGGTTGATGAAGCCGTGGCCGGCTACGAGGAGTTTGGCCGCGTTGTAATAGAAGTAGGCGTCCCCACCGGCCACTTTGCCCGCTTGGGAATAGACGGTGTCCAGCCGGATGGCCAGGCCGATGACCATGGAGAGCCCTAACCACGGCCACCAGCGTGCTACCGGCCTCCTCCCGTGGCGCATGACCGGTCAGCCTACGTTACCGGGTCCGCGCGGTGCGTCCTTGCGGGCGGGAAAGTCCCGGTCAGACCGCTATCGGCGCGCGGGCACCGCTACGATTGCCCCATGGCGCGGTCCGACGTGCGGCCGTCAACTTTCGTGCCGTCCATAGAACCCGCAGCGGCAATCGGCAACTCCGAAGTCCGCGCCTCAGGCCCTCACGTGAGTGGGCTCGATGGGATCCGTGCCTTCGCCGTGATCGGTGTGCTCGCGTTTCATGCGGGGGTGTCGGGGTTCGGTGGCGGGCTCCTCGGCGTCGACATCTTCTTCGTCCTCTCCGGCTTCCTCATCACCTCGCTGCTGCTGGGCGAGTGGTCGGAGACCGGGACCGTGTCCTTCCGCCGCTTCTACGAGCATCGGGCTCGTCGGCTCCTTCCCGGCCTCTTCCTCCTTTTGCTGCTCGTCGCGGCCTACGCCCAGTGGTTCGCCGAGACCGACACGTTGAGCACGCTCCGGGGGGACGCCCTGTCGACGATTCTCTACGTTGCCAACTGGCGGTTCATCTTCTCCGGGCAGAGCTACTTCGTGCATTTCGGTCCGCCCTCGCCGCTCTTGCACACGTGGTCGCTGGCGGTCGAGGAGCAGTTCTACCTGGTCTGGCCGGCGGTGGCCCTGTTCGTCATGCGCCGGCGGGGACGGCGG
This sequence comes from Acidimicrobiales bacterium, assembly GCA_049513455.1. Taxonomy (GTDB): domain Bacteria; phylum Actinomycetota; class Acidimicrobiia; order Acidimicrobiales; family RAAP-2; genus Bog-473. The sequence goes on along the minus strand of JBEKWB010000006.1, from coordinate 82,592 downwards.
GGGCTCGCCGTGGCGGCGGCGATCTTCATGGTTGCGTCGGCGGTGCTGACCTCTGTGCTCCTGCACGACGGCGTCAGCGTGTCGCGGCTCTATTACGGCACCGACACGCGCACCCAGGAGCTGATGGCCGGTGCGCTGCTGGCCGTGGCCGCACCGGCCATCGCCCGCAACGCGCGGGCCTGGCGGTGGCCCGTGACGGTTCTCGGAGGGCTCGGCGGCCTGTTCCTGCTCTGGGCGCTGCACAGCGTGAGCGGCCAGGGGAATTTCCTCTACGAGGGCGGGTTCTTGCTGGTGGCCGTGGCGAGCGCGGCCGTGGTCCTTCTCGTCGTGGTCGAGCCCCGGGCGATGATGGCCCGATTCCTCGGGTGGGGGGTGCTCGGCTACATCGGCCGGATCTCCTACGGGCTGTACCTGTACCACTATCCGATATTCCTGATGATCGACAGTGAGCACTCCGGTCTCTCGGGATCGGCCCTGCTGGCCGTCCGACTGAGCGTGACCCTCGCGGCCGCCGTCGTCTCCTACCACGGCATCGAGATGCCGGTCCGTCGGCGCAAGGTCCTGAAAGGTCGGCGCCTGGTGGCGGCCCTGCCCATCAGCGTCGCCATCGTCGTCACGGCCATCGTGCTCGCGACCCTCCCGGCGCCGGCGCCGGCACCGGCCCCGCCACCGGCCGCCGTGCACAAGGGCCTGTTCTCCCTGCCCCGGACCCGGCCGGCCGACCTGGTGGACGGCAAGGACGTCCGGACCCTCCTGCTGGGCGACTCCATGGCCCTGACCCTGGCGGAGGGGCTCCGCATCGACGCGGATCGGTGGGGCGTCTCGCTCGACGATCAGGGAAAGATCGGTTGTGACCTCGATCCCGACAGCACCGTGAACATCGAAGGGTCGATCACCCAGGCCGCCCAGGGCTGCGCGGACTGGCCGCAGACGTGGCGGGGGTTGATCGACCGGTTGAATCCCGACGTCGTCGCCGTGGAGCTCGGGCGGTGGGAGGTCTCCGACCGCATCATCGACGGCAAATGGACGGAGATCGGGCAGCCTGCGTGGGATCGCGTGTACTCGGCCGAGCTGGCCGAGGCCATCCGGATCCTGTCATCGAAGGGAGCCCATGTGGTGATCTTCACCCTCCCGTACATCACACAGACCACCGAAGCGCCGAACGGGACGCCCTGGGATATCAACCAGCCGGTTCGCACGAACGAGTACAACGCCCTGGTCCGCCGGGTGGTGGCCCGCTTCCCGGGCCGTGCTTCGGTGATCGACCTGAACCGCCTGCTCGATCCGGCCGGGAAGTACACGTCGTACCTCGACGGGGTGCGGGTCCGGAACCCGGACGACGAGCACATCTCGGTGCTCGGGGGGATGCTGCTGCGCCCGCTGATCCTTCCCACGCTGGTGCGTCTCGGCCTGGCCCACGAATCGTCCCGCCTGCACCGATAGTCCCGACCCGGTCACGAATGGGCGCCAGTCCGCGCGCGCTGCAGCACTAGTATCCCCCGGGGCGAACTCGGAGGCCGGTGTGGACGACGGTGTGAAACGCGGGTCTCGCGGCCCCAGGGTGAGTGGTCGGGCCACGCTCCCGGGTCTCCCGCAAGAAGCAGCGGAAGCAGCGGAAGAGGACGAGCGGCGCCGGGAGGTGGTGCAGCGGCGGGCCGAGAGCGGGGAACGCATCGGGCGGATGGCCAAGGCGGCCGGTATCCGCAAGGTCGATGTCGTCGCCTGGAGGGACCTCGACGACGTGGAGGCCGGAGGGTCCGAGCTGCACGCGGACGAGATCCTGCAGCGGTGGGCCGAGGGCGGCATCGACGTGCGTCTGTGGACCTCGAGAGTCGACGGGGCGGCCCGGCAGATCATCCGGAACGGCTACGCGGTCAATCGTCGAGCGGGCCGTTACGCCGTGTTCCCGCGCACCGCGGTCGCCGGACTCCGGGGCAAGATCGGGACCGGGGATGGGCTGGTCGAGATCTGGAACGGCATGCCCTTCTTCTCGCCCGTTTGGAGCCGTGCACCACGGATCGTCTTCCTCCATCACGTCCATGCCGAAATGTGGGACATGGTGCTCTCACCCCGGATGGCCCCGCTCGGACGCACGCTGGAAAACCGGTTCGCCCCCCCCTTCTACCGGCGAACCGAGATAGTCACGCTGTCGAACTCGGCCAAGCAGGATCTGGTCGGCAAGCTCGGGCATTCTGCCGAACGGGTCACCGTCGTCCCGCCCGGGGTCGATCCCCGCTTCGCACCGGCGGGGTCCCTCAGCCCGACTCCACTGGTGATCGCCGTGGGGCGCCTGGTGCCGGTCAAGCGGTTCGACCTCTTCATCGAGGCCATGGTGGCGCTGAGGGAGATCCACCCTGCGCTGGAGGCCATGATCGTGGGGGAAGGGTATGAGCGGCCCGCGCTCGAGGCCCAGATCGCCGCGGCCGACGCCGGCCAATGGTTCTCCCTGCCCGGCCGACTCCCCGATGCCGACCTGGTCAGCGCCTACCGGCGGGCCTGGGTGGTGGGCTCCACGTCGTCCCACGAGGGATGGGGCATGACCCTCACCGAAGCCGCCGCATGTGGCACGCCCGCCGTGGCCACCCGGATTCCCGGCCACGAGGACGCCATCATCGACGACGAGTCCGGATTCCTCGTCTCCACGCTCTCCGAACTGGTCGAAGCGATCGGGTCGATCCTGGCCAACCCCATGTTGCGCCGCCGGCTGAGCCAGGGAGCGCTCCGGCGCGTCGAGGGAATGACGTGGGAACGGGCGGCTCTTCAGGCCCTCGAAGCGTTGGCCTCCCAGGTGACTCTGCGCAGATGATGCCGGCGTCAGTCGGGTCGCCGTCCGAGCCCTGCTGTTCCCGCTCGTCGCCATGAGCCACCCCAAGCACGCCGCCTCCACCAAGCCCGCGCCGATCGCGCCGGGACCCGAGGCGGCGGCCCCGCGCCGCCCGCCCCGGTTCCCCGCCTTCGACGGCCTCCGGGCCATCGCGGCCATCACCGTCGTGGTCGTCCACGTGAGTTTCGTCTCGGGACTCACGCCCCGGAACCCCCACTCCGTCGGGATGTACACCGCCCGGCTCGAGATCGGGGTATCGGTCTTCTTCCTGATATCGGGGTTTCTGCTCTACCGGCCGTTCGCGGTGGCCCACCTGGCGCACGCGCCGAGGCCGCGCACGGGTGCCTTCTGGCTCAGGCGGCTCCTGCGGATCGTGCCGGCCTACTGGCTGGTGCTCTTCGTGGCCACCTCGATTCTCCGCGTTGGACCGGGGATCGGGCCGGGAGGCTGGGTGGCGTACCTGAGCCACTATCTCTTCGGTCAGATCTACCTCTCGTCCCAGGACCTGAAGGGGATCTCGGCCGCCTGGTCCCTCTGTGTCGAGATGACCTTCTATCTGTACATCCCGCTCTACGCCGCCCTCATCGGCTGGCGCCGTTCGGTCCGTACGGAACGCCAGGCCATGCACCGCGAGCTGTTCGGCCTGGTGGTCATGGTGGCGATCAGCTTCGCCTGGCGTTTCACCATCATGCCTTTCCAGTCGGGCCACTCGCCGTTCTTCAGGTTGGCCACCGTCTGGCTCCCCGCCTACCTGGACCTCTTCGCCCTCGGCATGGGGCTCGCCGTGGTCAGCGCCTGGATGCACCACCACGACAGAGAGGTTCGCTGGATGTGGTCCCGCTGGTTCCCGTGGCTGTCGTGGGCCTGCGCCGGGGCCTGCTTCTGGGCGGTGGCCCACATCGGGGACCCGATCATTCCGGTGTACCACGAGTCCCAGCTCGACATCGCCCGCCAGACGCTCTACGGCATGTTCGCGTTCTTCCTGCTGTTGCCGGCCGTGTTCGGACCCCAGGGCAAGGGACTGATCCGCCGCTTCCTCCAGTGGTGGCCGGTGGCGTCGCTCGGTGTCATCTCGTACGGCATCTACCTGTGGCACGAGACGTGGATCTACGAGATCCTCAAGGAGGGGCACTACCCACTCTTCAATCTGGAGTTCTGGGCGTTCTTCCTCGGCATTCTGGGTCTGGCGATCACTTCGGCCAGCCTCAGCTACTTCATCGTGGAGAAGCCCGCATTGCGCCTCAAGAACTCCATTGCCTGGTGGCGCCGGACCCGCCCGCCCGAGACGTCCGACCCGCCGGACGCGTCAGAGACCGCTGCCGTGGCCGTGCTCGGCTGAAGCGCCCTGCTCGGCTGAGGCACCCGGCTCGGCGTCCTCGGGTGCCGTCGGGCCGTCATCCTCCTCCGACTTTTCCGATCGGGCGGAGGAGGGGCGAAGTCGCACGGCGACCACGACGGCATCCGCCGCCAGCAGGCAGATCGCGAGCCAGGTGAAACTGTTGGCCACGGGGAAGTGGGCCGGCCAGTTGATGTCGGGGACGAACCTGTGTAGGAACTGCCCACGGGCCATGACCACGCCGGTCAGGGTGATGAGGCCGAGGGCCCCGAGCACGAGAACGACCCGGCTGCGATCCACGAGCAGTCCCAGCAGGAGCACGGCGCCGACGGCCAACCCGGCGAGTGGGGCAACGATTGCCGCTGCGACGAGGCCACCCAGGACGGCAATGCCGGCGGCCCAGTACCAAGCCGGCCTGAGACCCCCACTGCGGAAGGGGTTCGACAGTCGCGGTTGCATGTCCGTGTCCGTCGCGATCGCCGTCGCCGTCGCCTGCGCCATCGGCACGTCGGCCTCGGCCGCCGCGCCATTCACCTTCCCCTTCGCCTTCCCCTTGCGGGACCGTCTGCGGGCCAGACGTCCCGCCACGAGCCCTGGCGGGAGGAGGACCAGTCCGAGGCTCGCCGCCAGGGCCCCGGACGAAGCCAGAATGGCGCCATTGACCACCCGTTGGGGCTGCCACTCGATGTTCACCACGGTGGTGCCCGTCGCGGCGGTACCCGGGACGTACCACCCGTTGGCGTAGCCGTCGATGAGGGTGGAAGACGCCAAGGCGACCCCCGACTGGGTGGTCGCCACCCAGCCCCGGCTCTGGCTTTCACCGAGGACCAGCCAGAAGGGCTTGCCGTCACCGGACACCGAAACCTTCATGCCCGACCGGTTCTGGCTCAGCACCTTGACCGATGGCGATTGGGCGACCGGCACCGGACTGGCCGGTATCAGTCCGGTGGAGGTCAGTGGAAGGGGAGCGCCGCCGGCGGCGGACGCCAACGTCAGGGAGTCCACATTCAGGCCGACCGTGGAGTACGGGCTGGTGGTCAGGATGTGCGTCCCGGCACTCAACCTGATGCCCTTCGCAGAGTTGCCGCAGCCGGTGATCGACAGGCCCCCGTTGGACAGCCCCGTGGCGGAGGTCCCGCTGATCGCGATGTCGATGGGCTTGCCGTCGATCTGGAGCAGGTTGGACCAGCAGCGGGTGGGGATCTGCGCGGGCGTGGTCTGGGCGGCGACGTCGGGGATGCCGGCTTCGGCGAGGCCGACCGCTTCGGTGTTCTCCTTACCCGAGACGTAGTCGAGGAAGTGGACGGGATCCGTCGCATCGATCGTGATACGGACGTTCGAACCGGTGAGGGCGGGGAACTGCACCAGCACCGGGGTCACGGAGCCCTGCGGGCGACCCTTGCCGGTGCCGATGTGGGGAAGGGTGACGCGGCGGCTTCCCGATGACGTGGACACCGTGATGGCGGTGGGGATCGAATGCCTCCCGTCGGCTACCAGCTGCAGATCGAGGTGGTCGAAGGTGATGGGCTTGCTGAGCTGGTAGTCGACCCAGCCACCGTCCTGCGGGCCCAGCCCTGGCATCCACGACGTGTCCGGATTCCCGTCCACCGCTGCGCTGGCATCGGCGTTCGGGTCTCCCGGCAGACGGCCCGACGAGTTGGCGACCACCACGGTCGCCTCGCCCGGCGAGGTGGGGGAGGCCGTGGCCGCGGTGCGGCCGACGAGGCTGTTGACCACCGGATCGGGTATCAGGGTCGAAATCCGGGCCAGCCCGCCGATGGAGAAGTCCCGGGCCGTCGGCAGGGTGAACTGCCGGGCCAACGTGAGTTCGGGGTCGGTCCTGGGTGGCGTGGAGGGATCGGCGCGTTCGCGATTCAAAACGATGTCGAGCTGGTGTGAGGCGGACGCCGTCCCTACCGCGCTCAGCAGGTCGGTCGGGAGGCGCAGCGTCTCGGTCGCGGGAGGAACCCCGGGGATCGTGACCTCGGCGAAGCCCACGGCGCTCTGGCTCTGGTAGCTCTTGCGGATGCCCGAACTCGTGGCATCGATGGTCACGGTCAGCGTGCGGAAGGTCGTGCGCGGAAAGGTGACCGTCTGGCCGGGGACCACCCGCGAGGCGTGGGACAGCGCGACGTTCTCGCGCCGGTGACCGTCGAAGGTGAGGGTCACACGCGTCACGTAGCGGTTGGGCTCTCCCGTCTGGGGCTGGAGCAACGAAATGTGGTCGGTGGTGACCGGATGGGTCAGTTTGATCTGCAGGCTCTCATCGGTGGCGGGGCTGAAGGCACCTTCCGTCCAGGCGGTGTCGGAGTTGCCGTCTATCGCCTGGAATGGGCGGTTTTCCGGCGTGTTGGCAATGGGATTGCCGTAGGCCGTGGCCCGCACCGAGGCGACCTGGCTTATTTCGGCCACGGTCTGGGTGTCGCTCCCGGCGCCGGGGAACACCGGCATGGCCACCTCGGAGGGATTGGTGGCGAGCGGAGTCTCTCCCGCTCTCTCCACGTAGCCGTCGTTGTCGTTCAACGTGCCCCAGGTCGAGAGCTGCTTGTCGTTGCTGTCGGTGAGCACGAGGATCGCGCCGCGGGCCAGCTGGCTCTTCAGGGAGGACGGGCTCTTGGCCGCAGCGGCCGCACTCGCCGAGTAGAAGATGGTCGGGTTGTCGGCGAGGAGACCGGCCGCGGCCGCATTGACCAGGCCCTGGCCATCGCCGTCAACCACCAGAGGCGCCTGCGGGGTCTCGGTACGCACGATGGTCCGCGCACCGGGCACGGCGAAGACGGCGACCGGTGGCGGAATGGCGGCACCGGTGGGAATGGCGAGCTGGGTCTCGTCGGTCAGCGGGTACTTGATCGGCTTGTACAGGGTCGGCCGGCCGAAGGTAGTCGGGGCCGAGAGGCCGGAGGTGGTCAGCAGCTGGAGCCACAGCGGTTGAGGACGTGCGTCGTTGAAGCGCTCGTACTGCACATCGGACTCGAAGAGGATGTCGCCGGCCGAGAAGAGCCGGGCGATGGGAGCGAGCGTCGAGGGCACGAACAGTCCGTCTTGGATCGACTCGTCGAGGGCCTCCAGGAGATTGACGCTGCCCGGCTCACCTTGGGGTTGGACCCCCCTGATGAGGTAGGAGCGGGTCATGAGCCCGGGCCAGACCGGGTCGGCTGCGACCCCCCAGGTGTAATAGGCGAAGTCCTCGCCGGGAATCTCGAGCACCCGGGTGTCGTGATTCTGCGCATTGAGATACTGCGCCGCCTCGGTGATGTAGCCGGGCAGGGCGGAGGGCCGATCGAGGTTGGATGCCACCAGGGTTCCGTCCCACAACGGCGGGAGGTTGGCGGCCAGGAGGGCGGCCGAGAGCACCAGGACGACCAGCCCGGCCCAGCGCACCGAGCGGCGCACGGCGGAGACCCCGGCTCCCAACAGCAGCGCCAGCCCCAGGATCACCACCGGCACGACGCGGTTGGACGAGCGCATGGCCAGACCGATCGTCGAATCCGAGCCGGCCGTCTTGATCAGGTTTCCGATCGGGGTGGGGTTGGTGTAGGGGTACGCGCCGACGGCGACCACCACGCCGAGGACCACGAGGCCCGTCGCGAACGCCCGGTAGCGCCATCGGGCCAACATGCCGAACAGGAAGCAGATGGTCGGAACGGCAAAGCTGATGGCTATCAGCCAGGGCCACTGGGTGTAACCCAGGGAACCCAGGGTCCAGGGCTGCAGCTTGTCCTGGCCGTAGAAGTACCAGTACCCGAGGCCCCGGATCGCCTCGGAGGCCAGGGAGGTGACGGTGACCGTCGGAAGGGTTTCGGTGAACCTGAGGATGTTGATGCCGTAGGAGCCTTCGGCCCACAGCCCCGCGATCCACCACAACGAAGTCCCGAGCGACAGGAGCCCGATCCTCAGCGCCGCCTTGACCACGGCTCGACCCGGGGCCTCCTTGGTGACGAAGGCCGCGTAGAGGAGCCAGAGGAGCGGCGCGAGGCCGACCAGGAGAATGGAGGTGGCATTGACCCCACTCACCAGCGCCACCACGATCGCAAAGAGCGCGGGGTACCGCCAGCCCCCTTTGCGGACGGCCAGCACGGTCAGGGACAGGAACCAGCCGAGGGCGGCCCAGGGCATGACGACACCGGATTGACGGGCGATGAGGTCGATGACGAAAGGGCTCAGCATGTAGGCCAGGGCGGCGGCCGCCTGCCCGGTCCGGTTCACCCCGAAGAGCCGGCACAGCTTCCACACCCCGGTACCGGCGGCGAAGAACAGGGAGCCCATCCAGAAGCGTTGGCCGATCCACATGGGGATCCCGAGTTGTTGCACCACCCAGTAGTACGGGCCCATCGGAAAGAGGTAGCCGATGTTCTCATGGGTGACCGTGCCCGCCCCGACGTCGGGATTCCACATGGACATGGCGCTCTGAATGACGCGGCCCGGGTCGAGGTAGAGATACTGCTTGGTGTCTGCGGCGATCTTCCCCGGCTGGGTCAGGAACGAGGGGATGTAGGCGATCGAGGCCAGGGCCAACCAGGCGGCCTGATCGAGCGAACGCCCGGAAAGAGGGTGCCGAATACGCGTTCGGGCATAGCGAAAAGCGCGCGAGGCCATGACGGGCTGGGCAGCATAGCGGGGTTCATTCGCGGCGCCCGGTATAACCGCTACCATGCGGCGGTGCTGGCGGTCGGCCTCACCGGGGGCATCGGGTCAGGAAAATCTGCCGTGGCCGATCTCCTCGTCGCCCGCGGGGCCGACCTCATCGACGCCGACCAGGTGGCCCGGGACGTCGTGGCACCCGGTGGCCCGGCCTATCAACCCCTGATCGACCGCTTCGGCGAGGGGATACTCGCCCCCGACGGCACCATCGACCGTCCGGCACTGGCCGCCGTGGCCTTCGCCGACGATGCGGCCCGGGCCGACCTGAACGCCCTCACGCACCCGGCCATCGGAATCGCCATGATCGAAGCGCGCGACGCCCTCGAGGAGACCGACCACATCGTGGTCCTGGCGATCCCGCTACTGACCGCGATGCACCGGGAGACCGTCAAGCTGGACCGTGTGGTCGTGGTCGACTGCCCCACCGAGACCGCGCTCGAGCGCCTCGTGGCGCAGCGCCATATGGATCGCGCCGATGCCGAAGCGCGCATCCGAGCTCAGATAAGCCGGGAAGAACGTCTCAAGGAAGCAGATTTCGTGGTGGACAATTCAGGCGACCGCACCGCGCTCGAAGCCGAGGTCGCCCGCCTGTGGGAGTGGCTCACCGCCGACCGCCCCTGACCCTGACCCGGCCGCCCTCACCGCCGCAGGGGATCGTTCCGCCTCGCTTCCGCTCTTGCTTTCGCCTTCGCCGCCGCCAGTTGTCGGGCCCGGGCGATGTAGAACGCGCTCTTCGGGTGAGCGGGCGCCACCCATTTCCAGCGGCCTGGGGCCCCCTCGAGCCGCCACCCGCCATAGGTCTTGAGGTCGTGGCACTCCGGGCAAAGGCGGGCCAGATTGGCGAGCTCGGTTGGTCCGTCGTCCCCGAAATCGACGAGTCGGTGATCGCCTTCGAGGCCGAGCCGCTTGCCACACCCAGCGGCGCACGAGCGGTCCCGGACGATCAGCGCGGCCGCCACCCTCTGCGGGATGGCCCGCCTCGTGCTGGTGACGGTGCGTATGTCGACGCCCTCCTTGACCAAGAATTGCAGCCCGCCCTCACCGATCAATTCGTTTGCCGCTTGGACGGAGACGGGACCGATCCCCTCGATCTCGCAGAGCTCGTCGCCGGCGGTGGTGCCGCGACGAAGTGCCTCAGCGTCCACGATCACCAGGGTGTGCGGGCGCGCCGTGCCGCCCCCAACGCCCCCCGCGCCGCCCGCCCCGCCCGCCCCACCGAGCGCGGCGAGGAATGCGTCCAGTCGGTGGGCGTCGAGAGGCTCGCCCTTGCCGGCAGCCTTCCAGCGCTCCTTGGCATCGGCCTCGAGGCCGGCCGAGACCCTGGCCCAGGCCACCTCGTCGCACAGGAACTCCCCTCGAATGCCACCATCAGGGCTCTGGCGCCAACGAAAGTGCCGCAGTTCGTGCACTCGAGCCCGGCGGGCACGCTCGGTCTCACGGGAGCGAACAGACGCGTGAATCCGCGCGGCGGCGTCGCTGAGCTCTTGATGCGATGCACCCTGTTCGGTCAGGCCGAGCAGGGTGTCCGTGGATTCAGGTGCCGCCGCCGCGGTGTCGCTCAAGACCTTGAGCTGCGACGTCGACAGCTTGGCGTCGTGGAGGGCTTCCGTCAGCCTGGGGTTCGAAGCCGCCCGTTTGGCGGCGGTGAGCCGGCCCTTGGCGGTACCGGCCGACGTTCCCGAGACGGTGCCCAACCAATCGGCCGCAGACCCGTGACCGACCTTGGCGAACGATCCGGTCCTGGCCACCACGGGGGAGAACAGGGCAATGCCCGACGCAGCGGCGCGCTCGGCGTCGCCGAACAAGCCGGTCACGGTGAGCGCCTCATCGCCGGAGACCGACTCGGGCGAGGCGGCGCGCACCAGCTGTTGGATTCTGCCGACGACCTCGCGCAGCTCGCTCACAAGTTCCGAGTGGAGAGTCGTTGCGACCACACGAGAACCTTACGAAAGGGGTGTGCCATGGCTCCCACCGCTTACGCCGCCGGGCACCCGAGCGGAGACCTCTAGCGGGAGACCTTTGACGATGGCGTGCCACATGAGACGCAGCTCGATGCGCCGTCGAGGGGCGTACCGCAACTCATGCAGTAGGCCGCGGGTCGCTCCATTGACCCGCAATAGTGAATCGCCTGCGCATCGACCGCTCGCCCCTTGCCGCACCAATTGCAGTAGATGACGCCGTCCGGCGCCCCGCTCGGCTGGACTCCGATCGCAACCGGCCCAGGACCAGGCCCGGCCGCACCGGGTTGCTGGACCAACGAGCCGGTGGGGGGACCGACCGGGCCGCCGCCACCGGGACCGCCGCATACGGCGGGGGAGGGTATCCCCGGCCCGTCGGCGGAACCGAAGGACAACGTTCGCCCAACTCGTCCCCGCCCGCCCCCGCCCGCCGTGACACACCCTCCCGGTATCCTCACTCAATGGCCGATTTCCAGGTCGTCTCCCCGTTCAAGCCCTCCGGCGACCAGCCCGGAGCCATTGCCGCGCTCGTCGAAGGAACGAAGAGGGGAGACCGCTACCAGACCCTCCAGGGCATCACCGGGTCGGGGAAGACGGCCACGATCGCCTGGATGATCGAACAGGTCCAACGGCCCACTCTCATCATCGAGCCGAACAAGTCCCTGGCCGCCCAGCTCTCGTCGGAGTTGCGGGACCTGTTCCCGAAGAACCGGGTCGAGTTCTTCGTCTCGTACTACGACTACTACCAGCCCGAGGCCTACCTCCCCACGACGGACACCTACATAGAGAAGGACTCGTCCATCAACGACGAGATCGACCGCCTCCGGCACGCCACCACCTCGTCCCTGCTCATGCGCAAGGACGTCATCGTGGTGGCCTCGGTGTCGTGCATCTACGGTTTGGGCTCCCCGAGCGAGTACCGGGACCGCATCCTGGGCCTCAAGGTCGGCGACCAGTACGACCAGCGGGACATCCTGCGCAAGCTGGTCGACCTGCAATACGCCCGCAACGATGTCAATCTCGTCCGCGGCACCTTCCGCGCCCGGGGCGACACGGTCGAGATCCATCCGGCCTACGAGGAGCAGGCCCTGCGCGTCGAGATGTTCGGCGACACCATCGAGCGCATCGTGCCCTTCGACGTGATGACGGGCGAGATGGGCGACGAGCTGGAGGACATCGCCGTCTACGCGGCCACCCACTACGTCACCGGCGACGAGATCGTCCAGCGGGCGGTCGGCACCATCGAGGTGGAGTTGCGGGAACGCCTGCAGCACTTCCAGAAGGAGGGCAAGCTGCTCGAGGCGCAACGCCTCCGGGTCCGCACCGAGCACGACCTCGAGATGCTGGCCGAGACAGGCGTGTGCTCGGGCATCGAGAACTACAGCCGCCACCTCGACGGCCGCGCCCCGGGGGAGGCGCCCTACACGCTGCTCGACTTCTTCCCCAAGGACTATCTGGTCGTCATCGACGAGAGCCACGTCGCCGTGCCCCAGCTGCACGGCCAGTTCGCCGGCGACCGCTCCCGCAAGGACATGCTGGTCGAACACGGCTTCCGCCTGCCCTCTGCGAGGGACAACCGCCCTCTGCGCTTCGACGAATTCATCGAGCGGGTCCCCCAGGCCATCTTCGTCTCTGCCACACCGGGGCCTTTCGAGACCGAGCACTCGACGCAGATGATCGAGCAGGTGATCCGGCCCACCGGGCTGGTCGACCCGGAGGTGACGATCCGGCCCACCAAGGGGCAGGTGGACGATCTCCTCGCCCGCATCGGGACCACGGTGGCCGCCGGCGGCCGGGTGCTGGTGACGACCTTGACCAAGAAGATGGCGGAGGACCTGACCGAGTACCTGGCCGACGCCGGGGTGCGCGTGCAGTACCTGCACTCGGACATCGACACCATCACCCGGATAGAGATCCTGCGCGAGCTGCGCCTCGGCTCCATCGACGTCCTGGTCGGGATCAACCTCCTCCGGGAGGGTCTCGACCTGCCCGAGGTCGCCCTGGTGGCCATCCTCGACGCGGACAAGGAGGGGTTCTTGCGGTCGGCGTCGTCGCTCATCCAGACGATGGGCCGCGCCGCGCGCAACGTCGACGGCACGGTGGTGCTCTATGCCGACACCATCACCGACTCCATGCGCGAGGCCGTCTCGGTGACCCAGCGCCGCCGCGAGATCCAGACGGCGTACAACCTCGAGCACGGGATCGACCCGACGACCATCCGCAAGACGGTGACCGACATCCTCGAACGGCTCCGGGGGAGCAGCGGGGGGACCGGTCGCTCCACCAGCGCCGGGCGCAGCCGGGCCGAGGTGCGGCGGAACGCGGCCGTGCGGGGCAACAAGCGGTCGCTGCTCACCGACGGCGACGCGTCCACCCCGGCCGAGGCGGTGGAGCTGATGACCCAGCTCGAAGCCGAAATGAAGTCGGCCGCGGCCGAGCTCCGCTTCGAGGAGGCCGCGCTCCTCCGCGACGAGATCGCCGAGCTGCGCGCCTCCGTCCCGAGCTGAGCTGTCCCGGCCTGATACAGCCTCCCGGTATCCTCAACTGATGGCCGATCGTCTCGTCGTTCGCGGTGCGCGCGAGCACAATCTCCGCGATGTCTCCCTCGACCTGCCCCGGGACAAGCTGATCGTCTTCACCGGTCTCTCGGGCTCGGGGAAGTCGTCCCTGGCCTTCGACACGATCTACGCCGAGGGCCAGCGCCGCTACGTCGAATCCCTCTCCGCCTACGCCCGGCAGTTCCTGGGCCAGATGGACAAGCCCGACGTGGACTTCATCGAGGGGCTCTCGCCCGCCATCTCCATCGACCAGAAGTCGGCGTCCCGCAACCCGCGTTCGACCGTCGGCACGATCACCGAGGTCTACGACTACCTGCGGCTTCTGTATGCCCGCATCGGCCACCCGCACTGCCCGAACTGCGGCCGGCCCGTGGCGCGCCAGACGCCCCAGCAGATCGTCGACCGCGTGCTCGAGCTTGCCGAGGGCACCAAGTTCCAGGTGCTCGCCCCGGTCGTGCGGGGCCGCAAAGGGGAGTACAGCACCCTCCTTGACGATCTGGCCAAGCAGGGTTTCTCCCGGGTCCGGGTCGACGGGATCCCCGTCGAGCTCTCCGAACGGGCCGAGGTCACGCTGGCCCGCTACGAGGTGCACACCATCGAGGTCGTGGTCGACCGCCTGGTCCGCCGCGACGGGATCCGCCAGCGACTGACCGAGTCGATCGAGACGGCGCTCGAGCTGACCGGCGGCACCGCCGAGGTCCTGGTCATGAACGGGTCGGGGAGCGACGCCGCCGACGAGGGCATCACGTTCTCCCAGCACCTGGCCTGCACCCACTGCGGCATCAGCTTCGACGAGCCGGCGCCGCGCAGCTTCTCCTTCAACTCCCCCTACGGCGCCTGCCCGACCTGCGTGGGCCTGGGGACCAAGTTCGAGGTGGACCCCGAGCTGGTGGTGCCCGACGACTCCCTCTCCCTCGCCGAGGGAGCGCTGGCGCCCTGGGCCGGCGCGCGCAGCGAGTACTTCACCGGGCTCCAGGCCGGCGTGGCCGAGCTCGGCGGGTTCGACTTCGACACCCCGTGGAAGTCGCTCAAGGCCAAGGACAAGAAGCTCGTCCTGTACGGCTCGCCCACCAAGCCGGTCCGTGTCACCTACAAGAACCGTTTCGGCCGCAAGCGGTCCTACGAGGCGATCTTCGAGGGGATCATCCCCTGGTTGCAGCGCCGGCACGGCGAGGCCGAGTCGGACTGGTCCCGCGAGCAGATCGAGCAGTACATGCGCGAGGTGGACTGCCCGGCCTGTCACGGGGCGCGCCTCAAGCCCGAGTCGCTGGCCGTGACCGTGGGCGGTCGCAACATCTACGAGCTGTGCAGCCTGCCCATCAGCTCCGCCGTGGAGGCGATGGGGAACCTCGAGCTCAGCGACCGGGAGCACATGATCGCCGACCGCGTCTTCAAGGAAGTGCGCGAACGGATGCAGTTCCTGCTCGATGTGGGGCTCGACTACCTCTCCCTCGCCCGCTCGGCGGGCACGCTCTCCGGCGGCGAGGCGCAACGGATCCGCCTGGCCAGCCAGATCGGCAGCGGGCTGGTCGGCGTGCTGTACGTCCTCGACGAGCCTTCCATCGGGCTGCACCAGCGCGACAACCAGCGGCTGATCGGCACGCTGGAGCGCCTGCGCAACCTGGGCAACACGGTCATTGTGGTGGAGCACGACGAGGAGACCATCCTCGCCGCGGACTACGTGGTGGACATCGGGCCCGGGGCGGGGGAGCACGGCGGCACCGTCGTCCACGCCGGCCCGGTCACCGGCCGCGGCGGCCTCCTCACCAACAAGGCGTCCATCACCGGCCAGTACCTCTCCGGCAAGCGCTCCATCCCGGTGCCCGCCCGCCGCCGCCCCGGGACCGGCGACGTGGTCAGCGTCCGCGGCGCGCGCGAGCACAACTTGAAGGACATCGACGTGTCGTTCCCGCTCGGTTGCCTGGTCGCGGTCACCGGGGTCTCGGGCTCGGGCAAGTCGACGCTGGTCAACGACATCCTGCTCCGCTCACTGGCCCAGAAGCTGCACCGGGCCAAGACCCTGCCCGGCCGGCACAAGAAGGTGGAGGGGCTCGAGCACCTGGACAAGGTGGTCGATGTCGACCAGGCTCCCATCGGCCGCACCCCCCGTTCGAACCCGGCCACCTACACCGGCGTGTTCGACCACATCCGCAAGCTCTTCGCCCAGACGGCGGAGGCCAAGGTGCGGGGCTACCAGCCCGGCCGGTTCTCGTTCAACGTGCGGGGCGGCCGCTGCGAAGCGTGTGCCGGTGACGGCACCATCAAAATCGAGATGCACTTCCTGCCGGATGTCTACGTCCCCTGTGAGATCTGCCACGGCGCCCGCTACAACCGCGACACGCTCGAGGTCACCTTCCGGGGCAAGACCATCGCCGACGTGCTCGACCTGTCCTGCGAGGAGGCCCTCGCCTTCTTCGCCAAGCAGCCCCCGATCGCCCGGCACATGCAGACGCTGGTCGATGTCGGGCTGGGTTACGTGCGGTTGGGCCAGCCCGCACCGACGTTGTCGGGTGGCGAGGCGCAACGGGTCAAGCTGGCCAGCGAGCTCAGCCGCCGACCCACCGGGCACACCTTCTACGTGCTCGACGAGCCCACCACGGGGCTCCATTTCGAGGACACCCGGCGCCTGCTGGAGGTGCTGGGAAGGCTGGTCGACCAGGGCAACACGGTCGTGGTCATCGAGCACAACCTCGACGTGGTCAAGACCGCCGACTGGATCGTCGACCTCGGGCCCGAGGGGGGCAACAAGGGGGGCACGGTCGTGGCCGAGGGGACACCCGAACAGGTGGCCAAGACCGCCGGCAGCTACACCGGCGAGGTGCTCAAGCCGGTGCTGTTCCGGGCCAAAGTCAAGTGATGGCCAGCATCCGCTCGAGCGCCACGCGGGCCCATTCGGCCACCTCGCCGTCGACCTGAATCCGGTTCCGCACCTCGCCGGCCACGAGGCCTTCGAGGACCCAGGCCAGATGCGGCGGGTCGATGCGTGACATGGTCGAGCACGGGCACACCAACGGGTCGAGGCACACCACGGTCTTGTCGGGCGTCTCGTCGTTGAGCCGCTTGACCAGGTGGATCTCGGTGGCCACCCCGATCACCGCCCCGGAAGGCGCCGCCGCCACCCCGCGGATCAGGTTGTCGGTCGAACCCACCAGATCGGCCATCTCCACCACGTCGTGCGCGCACTCCGGGTGCACCATGACGATTCCCTCCGGATACTCGGCACGGAACGCCGCCACATGCTCGGGGTGGAAGCGCTGGTGGACGGAGCAGTGGCCCTTCCACAGCAACAACGTCGACTGCTTGACCTCGAGATCGCTCAGACCGCCCAAGGCCAGCCGGGGGTTCCAGACCCGCATGTCCTCGGCACCGTACCCGAGCTCGTAGCCGGTGTTGCGCCCAAGATGCTGGTCGGGAAAGAACAGGACCTTGTCGCCCCGCCCCTCCTCGAGAGCCCAGGTCAGCACGGCCCGGGCGTTCGACGAGGTGCACACCGCGCCGTCGTGGCGCCCCACGAACGCCTTCAGGGCGGCGGAGGAGTTCATGTAGGTGATGGGGATCACCCGGCTCATGTCGGTGACCCGGGCCATCTCCTCCCAGGCGTCCTCCACCTGGTCGATGTCGGCCATGTCGGCCATGGAGCAGCCGGCGTTGAGGTCTGGCAGGATCACCTGCTGGTGGGGCGCGGTGAGCACGTCGGCCGACTCGGCCATGAAGTGCACGCCGCAGAAGACGATGAATTCGGCCTCGGTGACCCCGGCCGCCGTACGGGAGAGCCCGAAGGAGTCGCCGCGGGCGTCGGCCCAGCGCATGACCTCGTCGCGCTGGTAGTGGTGGCCCAGCACGAAGAGCCGCGCCCCCAGTGCGGCCTTGGCCGTGCCGATCATGGCGGCCAACTCGTCCGCCGTCGCGCCGCTGTAGCGCTCGGGGAGCGGGGATTGGAGCCTGAGCATCTGTATGCCCCCTTTGAGGGAGAGCACCGATTGGCCGGCGGGGACAGCCTGGTCGCCCATCCGCGGGTATGTCGGCCTCGGTGCGAGGTGTCGTGCCGGAAACCAGGCCGGCACCAACACCCTACCCGGAGGTAACCGCCCACGTCACGGACCCGGCCGGTGAGCGCGAGACTGTGGGTGATGCAGTACCGGCCCCCCACAGGCTCGATCCCCGATGCCCCCGGCTCCTACCAGTTCTACGACGCCGAGGGCCGGGTCCTCTATGTGGGCAAGGCGAAATCCCTGCGCCACCGGCTGCCCAACTACTGGCAGGACTCGGCGAACCTGCTGCCCCGCACCGCCCAGATGGTGGCGCAGGCCGACCATGTCGAGTGGGTGGTGGTCGAGAACGAGGTGGATGCGCTGATCCTGGAGCACTCGCTCATCCAGGCCCACCTGCCCCGCTACAACGTGCGGCTGAAGGACGACAAGAGCTACCCCTGGTTGGCCGTGACCCTCGACGACGAGTGGCCCCGCCCCGCCGTCGTGCGCGGCCGCAAGCGCAAAGGCGTCCGGTACTTCGGTCCCTACGGCCACGCCGGGGCCATCCGCACCACACTCGACCTCCTCGTCAGGAGCTTCCCCGTCCGCACCTGCTCCGACAACAAGTTCATCCGCCACGAACGGTTGCGCCGCCCGTGCCTGCTCTACGACATCGAGCGCTGTTCGGGACCGTGCATCGGGGCGGTCGACCACGCCACCTACGACGGCTATGTCGAGGACCTCATGGGGTTCCTCTCCGGGGACACCGAGCCGGTACTGGAGCGGCTGGAGCTCGCCATGCGCGACGCATCGGAGAACCTCGAGTTCGAGCGGGCCGCCCGCCTGCGTGACCGCATCGCCGTGGCCCGCAAGGCGGCGGAGTCCCAGCACCTGGTGTCCGAGCGGCCCGAGGACTTCGACGTGATCGGCATCGCGGAGGACCCACTCGAGGCGTCGGTGCAGATCTTCCACGTGCGCCGGGGCCGGGTGGTCGGGCACCGGGGCTTCGTGGCCGAGAAGGTGGAGGACCTGAGCTCGCGCGAGTTCATGGAGCTGGTGCTGTCGCAGGTCTACGGCGCCGTGGGCACCGAGGTGCCCCGCCGGGTGCTGGTGCCCGAGCTGCCGGCCGACCTCGACCTCCTGCTGAGCTGGCTCGGGACCGTGCGCGAGGGCCCGGTCGACGTCGCCGTCCCCCAGCGGGGGGCCAAGCGGGCCCTGCAGGAGACGGTGTCGCGTTCGGCCGCCGAGGACCTGGCCCGTCACCGGCTCCGGCGGGCCGCCGACCACAACGCCCGGTCCAAGGCGCTCACCGAGCTGCAGGCGGCGCTGCACCTGCGGGAGGCCCCGCTGCGGATCGAGTGCTTCGACATGAGCCACCTGCAGGGGACCGACTACGTGGGCTCCATGGTCGTGCTCGAGGACGGCCTGGTCAAGCGGTCCGACTACCGTCGCTTCAAGGTCAAGACGGTGCGGGGCAACGACGACTACGCCGCCATGGAGGAGGTCCTGACCCGCCGCCTCTCGGCGCTCAAGGAGCCACCCCCCGCGGCCGCGCCCGACCAGGTCCGCCCCCGCCGCTTCGCCTATCGCCCCAACCTCTTGGTGGTCGACGGCGGCAAGGGGCAGCTCGGGGTGGCCGAACGGGTGGTGAGGGAGCTCGGGCTGGAGGACCAGGTGGAGCTGGCGGCGTTGGCCAAGCAGTTCGAGGAGGTCTACCGCCCCGGCTCGCCCGAACCCGTCCGCCTGCGGCGCGGGTCCGATGCCCTCTACCTCCTCCAGCGGGTCCGGGACGAGGCCCACCGCTTCGCCATCACCTTCCACCGCGAGACGCGGGGCAAGCGCATGACCAGAAGCGTCCTGGACGGGATCCCCGGCCTGGGCCCGGCGCGCCGGGCGCGGCTGGTCAAGGAGCTGGGGGGCGTCAACGCCGTCCGGTCGGCCCCGCTGGAGGAGCTGATGGGGCTGCCGTGGCTGCCCGAACAGGTGGCGATCGCCGTGTACGAGGGCGTGCGGTCCCAGTCGATGAGGAAACAGTGAGCGAGTTCCTCGTGGTGACGGGGATGTCGGGGGCGGGACGTTCCACCGCGGCCGATTCGCTCGAGGACCTGGGCTGGTTCGTCATCGACAACCTGCCGGCCGTCCTGATCGAGAAGATGGCCGAAATGGTCAACCTGCCCGGCGCGGAGATAGAGCGGGTGGCGCTGGTCATCGGCCGGGGCGGGGATCTCGGGGAGGTCCCCGGGGTGCTCGAGGCGCTGCGGAGCAACGGGAACCGGGTGCGGGTCCTCTTCCTCGATGCGAGTGACGAGGTGCTCCTCCGGCGCTACGAGGGCACCCGCCGCCGGCACCCGCTGGCCGCCCGGGGCGTGGAGGAGTCGATCGCCGACGAACGGCGGCTCCTGGCGCCGGTGCGCGACCAGGCCGATCTCCTGATCGACACCGGCGAGCTCAACACCAACCAGCTGCGCTCTCGCGTGCTGGAGGCGTTCGGCGACGAGGGCGGGGCGACGTCCATGCGCACCTCGGTGGTGTCGTTCGGGTACAAGTACGGCCTCCCCCTCGATGTGGACGTGGTCTTCGACTGCCGCTTCCTCCCCAACCCGTTCTGGATCGAGGAGCTGCGGCCTTTCAGCGGCCTCGACGACCCCGTGCGCGACTACGTGCTCTCCCAACCCGAGACCAAGGACTTCCTCGAGAAGGTCGACGGGCTGTTGACGGGGATCCTCCCGTCGTTCGTGCGGGAGGGGAAGTCGTACCTGACCATTGCCCTCGGGTGCACCGGGGGCCGCCACCGTTCGGTGGCGCTGGCCGAGGCGCTGGGGGAGCGGATCGGCGCGCACGGTTACCCGGTGTCGGTGTTCCACCGGGACGTGGATCGATGACGCCGCCGGCGCCGAGCGTGGTGGCGCTCGGCGGGGGGCACGGCACGGCGGTGACCCTGCGGGCCGCCCGGCGCTACGCCGGACTGGTCACCGCGGTGGTGTCCGTGGCCGACGACGGCGGTTCGAGCGGCCGGCTGAGGGAGATCCTCAACGTGGTGGCGCTGGGTGACCTGCGCAAGTGCCTGGTGGCGCTGGCGGCCGAGGACTCCGCGCTGGCGCGGGCCTTCGAGCACCGCTTCGACGAGGGCGAGCTGGCCGGGCACGCCCTGGGCAACCTCATCCTCGCCGGGCTGGTGGAGGCGACGGGCGACCTGGTCACCGGGGTGCGGGCGGCCGCGGACCTCCTGGGGGCCGCGGGCGACGTCCTGCCGGCCACGGTCGAGCGCGTGGTGCTCAAGGCCGAGTCGGGCAGCGGGCAGGTGGCGGGCCAGGTGGCCGTGTCGCGGGCGGGCAACATCGACACCGTGTCCCTGGTCCCCGGCGACTCGCGGCCGCCCCTGCTCGCCGTCGAGCGGATACTGGCGGCCGACCAGATCGTCATCGGCCCGGGTTCGCTCTTCACCAGTGTGCTGGCCGCGGCCGCGGTGGGGGAGATCGCCGGCGCCGTGGCCCACTCGTCGGGGCAGCGCGTGTACGTGTGCAACCTGCGCCCGCAACACCCCGAGACGGCCGGATTCGACGTCGCGTCACACTTGGAGGCTCTGAGCAGGCATAATGTATCTGTGGACGTGGTCCTTTGTGATACGAGCCAGGGCATGCCGCTCGGGAATTTGGGTATTTCGGCACTGGATATCCCCCTGACGGATGGGAATGCTCTTGTACACAGTCCGGTCAGACTGGCGCACGCCCTCGCAAGTCTGCTGGCATAGAGAGCCCAGAAGGAAGAAGGTCCAAATGTCGGTGCGGGTTGGGATCAACGGTTTCGGGCGCATCGGACGCAACTTCCTACGCGCCGCGCTGGCCAGTGGGGCGGACGTCGAGGTGGTCGCGGTCAACGACCTCACCTCGCCCGAGACGCTGGCGCACCTGCTGCGCTACGACTCCACCCAGGGACGCATGCCGGTGCCGGTGGACGTCGAGGGCAGCGACCTGTTGGTCGGCGACCACCACATCCGCGTCCTGGCCGAGCGCGAGCCCGAGCAGCTCCCGTGGGGCCCCCTCGGCGTCGATGTCGTCATCGAGTCGACCGGGCGGTTCACCACCCGGGCCGATGCGGCGGGGCACCTCCACGGCGGCGTGCAGCGCGTCATCATTTCCGCCCCCTCGTCCGATGCCGACCACACCTTCGTGATCGGCGTCAACGACGACGAGTACGACCCGGAGAAGCACGTCGTCGTGTCGAACGCGTCGTGCACCACGAACTGCTTCGTGCCCATGGTCAAGGTGCTCGACGACAACTTCGGGATCGTCAGCGGCCTCATGACCACCGTGCACGCCTACACGAACGACCAGAACCTGCTCGACCTCACCCACACCGACCTGCGCCGGGCCCGGGCCGGTGCGGTCAACATCGTGCCGAGCTCGACCGGTGCGGCGCGGGCGACCAGCCTGGTGCTGGCCGCCATGAAGGGCCGGCTGGACGGCATGTCGCTGCGGGTGCCACTCCCGGTCGGATCCATCACCGACTTCACCGCGGTGGTGCAGGGGAACCCGTCGGTGCCCGAGGTCAATGCCGCCTTCGCGGAGGCCTCGGCGAAGCCGCCACTCGACCGCGTGCTCGACTACACCGAGGACCCGCTGGTCTCGAGCGACATCGTGGGCCAGCCCGCCTCGTGCATTTTCGACGCCGGCCTGACCATCGTGCAGTCCATCAACGCCGAGATGTCGTTGGTCAAGGTGGAGGGCTGGTACGACAACGAGTGGGGTTATTCGAACAGACTGGTCGACCTGACGGTCCTGGTAGGGAGCTGACCGAATGAACGCACTGCGTGGGTTGCCGCTTCTCTCGGATCTCCCGGATCTCGATGGGCGGCGCGTGCTGGTGCGGGTCGACTTCAACGTGCCGCTCCACCTCGGGATCGACGGGCGGGCCACGGTGGCCGACGACTTCCGGATCACCGCGGCGCTGCCCACGTTGCGCTGGCTGTTGGACAAGGGGGCCGAGGTGGTGGCCTGCTCGCACCTGGGGCGCCCCGCGGCCACCAGGGACCCCCGGTGGGAGATGGATCCGGTGCGCGAACGGCTGGCCGTCCTGTGCCCCGGCGTCGAGCTGGGCGAGAACCTGCGCTTCGACGCCGGTGAGAAGAGCAACGACCCCGTCTTCGTCGCCTCCCTGATCGAGGGCTTCGACGCCTATGTGAACGAGGCCTTCGGCGTGGCGCACCGGCGTCACGCCTCCATAGTCGGGCCGCCCCGGTTCCTGCCGAGCGCGGCCGGCCTGCGCCTGGCCCGCGAGGTCGAGGTGCTGGGAGGCGTCCTCGAGTGCCCGGCCCGGCCGTTCGTGGCTGTCGTCGGTGGGGCCAAGGTCGCCGACAAGATCGAGGTGCTCAAGGCACTGGCCCCCAAGGTGGACACGTTGATCGTCGGTGGGGGAATGGCCTTCACCTTCCTGGCCGCACGGGGCCAGGGGGTCGGGAGCTCGCTGTTGGATCCCGACCACATCGCGGACTGCCGCGCCCTGCTCGAATCGGGTCTGGACATCCGCCTGCCCACCGACACCCGGGCACTCGAGCCCGGCGGGACGTTCGGGCCTCTCGGCCGGGGCGGCGTCAAGGTCATTGAGGGCGACCTTCCCGACGGCTGGACCGGGCTGGACATCGGGCCCGAGTCGGCCCAGGCTTTCGCCGACGTGGTCGGCCAGGCGGGCACGGTCCTGTGGAACGGGCCCCTGGGCGCGTTCGAGGACCCCCGCTTCGCGGCCGGCACGAGCGTGGTGGCGCAGGCGGTGGCCGCGTGCGAGGGTTTCTCCGTGATCGGAGGCGGTGACAGCGCCAGCGCCCTCGAGGAGCTCGGGCTCTGTGACCAGGTGGACTTCCTCTCGACCGGCGGGGGTGCATCCCTCGCCTTCATCGAGCGGGGTGGCGACCTGCCGGCACTCGACGCACTGCGGCACGCCCCGAACGCACCCCACTAGTGGCCGCCCGCCGCCCGCTCGTGAGCGGGAACTGGAAGATGCACCACGACCACATCGAGGCCCTCCACATGGTGCGCGACCTCGGTCTACGCCTCAAGCCCGACGATGTCGCCGCCGTCGACATCTCCGTGCACCCGCCCTTCACCGACCTGCGCACCGTCCAGACCCTGGTCGAGAAGGAAGGCATCCCGGTGGCGCTGGGGGCGCAGCACTGCTCGGACGAGGACGCCGGCGCCCGTACCGGAGAGGTCAGCCCGCACATGCTGGCGAGGCTGGGGACCCGCTACGTCGTGGTGGGGCACTCCGAGCGGCGCACGCTCTTCGGCATGTCGGACGCCACGGTGGCCGCCACTCTCCGGGCGGTGCTGCGCCACGACATGACGCCGATCGTGTGCGTGGGCGAGACCGGGGACGAACGGGCGGCGGGCAAGACCGAGGCCAAGCTGGAGGAGCAGGTGCTGTCCGCCCTCGAGGGGCTGTCGCCCGAGCTCGCCGGTGGCCTGGTGCTGGCCTACGAGCCTCTGTGGGCCATCGGGACCGGACAGTCCGCGTCGGCCATGGACGCCGAGGACGCCTGCGTGTTCATCCGGTCCCTGGTGGGCAAAGTAGCTGGTCAACCGGCAGCGGACACGGTCCGGATCCAGTACGGGGGTTCGGTGCAGGCGGACAACGCCACCGAACTCATGGCCGAGCCCAATGTCGACGGCCTGCTGGTGGGCGGGGCGAGTCTGCAGGCGGCGAGCTTTCTTGACGTCATTCGGGCCGGCGCGGCCTGCTACCGTTCCTAGGCCGCTCAGGCCGGAGCGCAGCGTGTTGGAGGATTCGTGACGATAGCAACTTGGATCTACGTCGGCATCGAGGTGGCATCGGCACTCGGCCTGATCTTCCTCATCCTCATGCACAGCGGAAAGGGCGGCGGCCTGTCCGACATGTTCGGCGGCACGGTCGGCGCGGCAGCGCAGGGCTCCACCGTCGTCGAGCGGAACCTCGACCGCATCACCGTCACCGTCGCCATCATCTTCACCTTCGTTACGCTGACCCTGGACCTCCGGCTGCAGTGACACACCGGGGCCGTCGGCCCGGGTGGTGGCGAAGTGCGATCCTGTGCAGCGTGGCCCTCGGGGCGCTCGTGGCCGACTGCGCCGCCGCCGGAGCGAGTACCACGACCACCACGACGACCGCTCCGGACGTGACGTATGTCGGGGTGGCGGGCCGCTCCATATCCTTCGGCATGACCCAGGGCCCGAGCGGGTGCAACCCGCACACCACGGCGGGCGACACCCCGGCCACACAGCTGGTGCTGAACGCCGTCCTCCCCAGCCCTTTCTTCGTGAACGCGGCGGGAATGGTGGAGCAGAACGCGAATCTCCTGGTCGGGAACCAGGCGGAGCTGGTCAGCACCAAGCCGGAGACGATCGTCTACACGTTGAATCCGAAGGCCGTCTGGTCCGACGGCGTCCCGATCACCGCCAAGGACTTCATTTACGCCTGGGCGCAACAGCGCGGGGACCCGGCGTCGGACCCGACCACCGTGGCCAGCACGGCCGGGTACCGCGACATCCGTTCGGTTGAGGGCAGCAACGACGGCCGGACCGTCACCGTGATCTTCCGCACGCCGTTTGCCGACTGGGAGATGCTCTTCTCCGATCTGTTGCCGGCGCACATCATGGAGAAGAGGGGGTGGAACCCCGCCTGCACGACGGTGAACCAGGCCATCGATCTCTCCGGTGGCCCGTTCCGGATCGCCAAGGTGACCGCGCAGAGCGTCGTGTTGCGCGCCAATCCGAAATGGTGGGGCACGAAACCGAACTCGTCGCGCATCACCGTGGACATCGCGGCCGACAGCACGCAGCTGGCGCAGTGGGTGAGCACTGACCACGTGCAGGTGGCTCTGCCCGGTGACCTCACGCCCGCGTTCCTCGACGAGATGACCTCGCTTCCGGGCGAGCAGAGCCAGATCGCACTGTCGGGCACCATCCTCGAGATGGAGATGGCAAGTGGGCCGGACAGCCTGCTGTCGCCCGACATGCGCCTTGCCATCGCACTCTCCGTCGACCGCGAGGCCCTGACAACCCGGCAGGCCGACTGGGCCCTGTCGAGCGTGCAGGTGGCCACGAGCCACGTCTACGCACAGGGGGCGTCGGGCTACCACACGACGCCTTCGACGACGCCCACCACCACGCCCAGCGCGGCCCCGACGACGTCCACCTCGACGTCGACCACCGTCATCGGCCAGGGGGGGAACGTCAATTTCCCCGCGGTGCCGAGCCCCACCCAGGCCTCGGCCCTCATGGTGGCGTCCGGGTACTCCCGGGCCGGGACGGCTACGTGGCACAACGACTTCGCCGTGCCGCTGACCCTGAACCTGGCGGTGGACGAGAGCGACCCCTGGGCCGCCAGCGTGGCGCCCCAACTGCGATCGCAGCTGGAGAGCGCGGGGTTCACCGTCTCGCTCACCCCGGAGCTGAGCGCGGCGGCGGCCGGCGAGCTGCTGGCGGACGGGACGGCCGATCTGGCGCTCATCCCCCGTACCTCCACACCCTTTTTGAGCGAGACCCTGGCCTGGTACTCGGACCTGCTCGGGTCGCCGGGCCAGAACGGTTCGCAGAACTGGACGAACTACGACAACAGCACGTTCGCCAACCTTGTCACCCAGGCCTCCCAGCAGCTGAACAAGGACACCGCGACGACGGACTACCAGGCGGCCGACGTGCAACTGTGGGACGACGTGGTCGCCCTCCCGCTCTTCACGGAGCCGACGGCACTCATCTCGAGCCGCAAGGTCGGCTATGTGACGGCGACGCCGACGAGCGACAGCCTGCTGTGGTACGCCCAGTACTGGGCCGTACGGGTTCCGGAGGCCACGAACAACACCACCCCATCGTTGCCGGGCCCCTGATCGCGGGCCCCTACGCTCTCGGGGCGCTCCTTGGAGTCGCAGGCCAGTCGGAGTGGCGGAATAGGCAGACGCGCCAGCTTGAGGGGCTGGTGCCCGCAAGGGCGTGGGGGTTCAAGTCCCCCCTCCGACACCAGCTTTGAGCAGGGAAAACAGCAGATGCTTCTTGCTGACATGCTGTCAGCAAGAAGCGCCGTCGTGCCAGGAACTGGTCTCCTTCTCGAGAACGCGGCCGACCTCTCTGCCTTCGGCCGCACCCTCTTCGATCTCCTCGCACAGCCTCAGGTAATCGATGATCTCGGTGCGCGGGCTCACCAGCGCGTGCTCGGGCTTTTGTGGGCGATGAGCACCTCAAGCGCTGCGCATATCTCCTTTAACGGGCTAATCACCGTCTGATCCACGGCTTCTCGAAATTGCGGAACCCGAACCGATTCGTTTGATGCGTTTGACCAAGTTGTTGAGCGCTTCGGTGGGTCCGTTGCTCACCTTGGCCAGGTGATAGGCGCAGAGTGTGTCGAACCACGTGCGGATCGTGGAGCAGTATAGGAATGCGCAGAAGCACCAAAGGCAGAGAGGCGTGCACATGAGCGAGAGCACCGAGTGGTCACCCGACGAGGCCCTGGGCACGGAGACCTTCCGTCAAGGCGACGTGGCGGAGGACGAGAACGAGCGCATCAGCCGCTCATTCCTTGAGAACCTCGAACAGGATCCCTCGCTCGACCCCGCCCTGGTCGCCGACGAGCGCGAGCTCCAGGAGCTCGGGGCACAGCTCGATGACCCAGAGCTCCTTGTGACCCTGGACGGCGGGATGGACGACCCGGACGGGATTGACCTTCGCCGCCCCGTGGGCGACCGTGACGGCGACGAGGGGTGGGACTTGAGCGCCCCGCTTGTGGCCGTCGAAGAGGACGGCGACATGATGGAGGACGTGTCGGCGACCGACTAATCGAAGTCGCGGCGGAGCCCGAGCCCCAGGGCCGCCTCGGAAAGCCTGGCGCGGGCCCGGGGGTCGGCCACTCGCTCAATGAGCAGCTGGGCCTGGGCGTGTTGCGAGCGACCGAAGAGCTCCGCACATCCGTGCTCACTGATCACGGCCGAGTGCTGGAAGGACGTAACCGGGTTGGTCAGGACCGGCACGACCGTCGACGAGTCCGTCTTCTCGTGCCAGGCGTGCAACGCCACGATCGCGTGTCCTCCTCGCGAGTGCAGGGCGCCGGAGACGAAGTCTGGCTGGCCTCCGAACCCCGAATGGATCCGCTCGTCCACGAAGCTGGCGTTGGCCTGGGCGAACAGGTCCACCTGCATGGCCGCGTTGACCGAGAGCAGGCACGGGTGGGCGGCGATGCGAGCCGGGTCGTTGACGGTCTCGGTCCGCAGCATACGCAGATTCTCGTTCCGATCCGCCCAGCGGTAGAGCTCGGCCGAGCCCATCAGGAACGAGGTGCACACCGGTTCCTCCGCGTGGAGAGCGCCGGCACGATCGAGGTCCATGACCCCGTCGCTGATCATCTCCGACCACACACGCAGGCCCCGGTGGCCCGACATCATACGAGCCGCCACGGTGGGGATGAGCCCGATGCCGAGCTGCAGGGTCGTGCCATCGGTCACGAATCTGGCCACTCGCTCGCCGATCGCCGCGGCGGCCTCCTCCGATCCCTGAGCGGCAGGGGAGGTCAGTGGCTCGTCGACCTCGAGCACGCCGTCGATCGATTCGAGGGGGATCTCGCCAGCACCGAAGGTGTAGGGCATGTGGGGATTCGCCTGTGCCAGGACGAGCCCACCCCGAGCCCGGGCCTGCTCCAGTGCTGCCGGGAGGATGTTGACCTCAATCCCAAGGGAGACCTTACCGTCGCGGGGCGAGGACGTGTGGATCAGCACAGCGTCGGGCGGGCGCACGGTGTCGAAGAGGCGAGGCACGAGAGAGAGCCGCATAGGCAGGTAGTCGAGCATCGGGTCGTGACGCATCCCGGGCCCCACGAACGGCGTCTCGCAGACGAAGGAGGGCTGGTTGGCGAAGTCGTACTGGGCGTTGAGCTGGAAAACGCGACAGCTCTCGAGTGCCTCGGTCAGCGCCTTGACCAACGTGTAGGGCGTCGCGGCATTGCCGGAGATGACGATCCGCGGCTCCCGCCCTTCTAACGCACGAAGCCGCGCCACCACCTCCTCGAAGGAGAGCGTGTGCATGGACTAAGTGTCCCAGGGATCGTCGGCCGCAAACAGGGACCCTCGGCCCTATCGGGGGCGCCGGTTATCAGGGACGATTGCTTCAGGGCGCGCCCCGCCGGCGCGGTAGCGGAGGTACGGAGTCGTGCAGGATATTCGGTGGTTCAACGAGATCGGGTTGAAGGACGCTGGCTTGGTTGGTGGCAAGGGTGCCAACCTGGGAGAGCTGACGGCGGGCGGCTTGCCCGTCCCACCCGGGTTCGTCATCACGGGCGAGGCATACCTCGACTCCGTCGGCCGAGCGGGAATCCGAGAGCGGCTGACGACCGTGCTCGCCGAGGCCCGCAACGCGTCGCAAGAAGACCTCGACCGCCTGGCCACCGAAGCGCGCGATCTTGTGCATACAGTTCCCATCCCCAAGGATCTGGCCAACGCCGTCACGGCCGCCTACCGGCGGCTCGGCGCCGACATCCGGGTGGCGGTGCGCTCGTCGGGTATCGGCGAGGATGCCGAAGGCACCTCGTTCGCCGGCATGAACGAGACCTTCACCAACGTCGCCGGCACGGAGCAGCTATTGGCGCGCATCGTCGACTGCTGGGCCTCGTTGTGGGGCGCTCGATCCATCTTCTACCGGGGCGACAAGGCGCTGACTGAAGAGCCCGCCATCGCCGTGGTGGTGCAGGAGATGGTGCCGTCGGAGCGCTCCGGCGTCATGTTCACCATCGACCCGTCGAGCGGCGACGCGGAGCACATCGTGATCGAAGCCGCGTACGGCCAGGGCGAAGTGGTCGTGAGCGGACAGGTCGAGCCGGACACCTACGTGGTGTCGAAGGATGGTCCCCGGCTGCTGCACGCCCGGGTGGGCACGCAGTCCTTCAAGATCGTCCGCGGACCCGACGGCGAGGACGAGCGGGTCGACCTCGACGCCACCGAGGGCGGCCGCCGAGTGCTGACCGACGAGGAGGTGGTCGAGGTAGCGCGCATCGGGTTGGCCGCCGAGGCGCACTACGGCTCACCCCAGGACACGGAGTGGGCTATGGCCGGCGGCCACATCTACCTCGTGCAGTCGCGCCCGGTGACAGCGGTCGGCGGTGGCGCGGCGCCGCCGGCGACAGCCGGGCAGGGCGCGCTGCTCGTACAAGGCCTCGCGGCATCCGCCGGCCGGGCCTCGGGAGTCGTCCGCGTGTTGCAGTCACCGGACCAAGGCGAGCGGCTGCAGCCAGGCGAGGTCCTGGTGGCGCCGATGACGAGCCCGGATTGGGTGCCCACAATGCGGCGTGCCGCCGCCATCGTGACCGACGGCGGTGGCATGACCTGCCACGCTGCCATTGTCTCGCGCGAGCTAGGTGTCCCGGCAGTCGTGGGCGCCCGCAACGCCACGGTCGTGTTGCGCGACGGCGAGCTCGTCACCGTCGACGGCGCCCGGGGCACGGTGACCGAGGGGGTCGCGGCGCGTACGTCCGCTGTCTCGGCTGCGCCGGAACCCCAAGAGGCCGGGACCGGGGGACTGGGCACGCTGGCGACCAGGATCTACGTGAATCTGGCCTTTGCGGAGCACGCCGAAGAGGTGGCGGCGATGCCTGTCGGCGGGGTCGGGTTGTTGCGCGCCGAGTTCATGGTGACCGATGCCCTGCAGGGGGTCCATCCGCGCAAGCTCTTGGAGAGGGGCGAGGAGAAGACGTTCGTCGACAGCATGGCCAAGTCGCTGCTGCGCATCACTCGGGCGTTCGAGCCGCGGCCCGTCGTGTACAGGAGCATCGACTTCCGCTCTAACGAGTTCTCGAACCTCGAGGGGGGCGACCAGTTCGAGCCGCACGAGGAGAACCCAATGATCGGGTACCGGGGCTGCTACCGCTACGTCCGCGAGCCCGACCTATTCCGGCTCGAGCTCGACGTGCTGGCCCGCGTGCTGCAGGAGACGTCGAACGTCGTGCTGATGATCCCCTTCGTGCGCACAGCCTGGGAGCTCGAGGCTTGTCTCGATGTGGTAGACGCCAGTCCGGTCGGCGGCTCCCTCCCGGTGTGGGTCATGGCCGAGGTGCCGTCGGTGGCTTATTGGATCCCGACCTATGCCACCATGGGGATCTCGGGCGTTTCGATCGGCAGCAACGATCTCACTCAGCTCATGCTCGGCGTCGACCGCGACTCACAGATCTGCGCCGACGTGTTCGACGAGGCGGATCCGTCCGTGCTCGACGCCATCGGGCGCATCATCGACGGCTGCCAGTCCTCGGGCATCACCTCGTCGCTCTGCGGCCAGGCCCCTTCCAACCGGCCGGCCTTCGCTGAGCACCTCGTCCGCCTCGGTATCACCTCCATCTCGGTGAACCCCGACGCCGTGGCGGACGTGCGCAAGACGGTGGCGGCCGCGGAATGGCGGATGCTGCTGGAAGCCACAGTGCCGGGTCGGACCGAGGTCTCGGGGGGCGTGGCGCCCCGACACCCCTTCGGACATCGCCGCGGCCCCCGATAGCCAGGCTAGGGGTGGCCCCGCATCACCTCGGCGCTGCCTGGGTTAGGTGCAGTGCGCGGCGGTCATCGACCTGGGGGGACTACAGCGCGCTGCTCGCCGAGCGCGGGTACCGGACGGTTGGGCCGGTCGCCCGTGATGGCGCCGTCCTCCACGGCGATCTGTCGGCTGGCTGGCACGACGACCAGGCTCCGGGCCGGTACCGGTTCGAGCAACGGGAGACCCGGCGTCGAACCAGACCGTAGAGGAAGGACAGGGCCACGAGGATGAGCCTCGCCGAGCGTGTCGTGGCTGGTCAATCCCCGGTTCGAGAGGTTTATGGACCCCTCACGTCTCGCGGCCGCGGCCTGGAGGATGAGCGTAGACAGAGCCGTGAGTGTCGATAACTCGCTCGTGCCTGCAGCGTTCAGTGCCTGTGAGCTAGAAAGTGCCAGGCACCGCCACGGCCCGACGTCGAGGTGCGTTGAGCCAGAGGAACCAGTTCGCTTATTCCGTGTCGCCCTCCTCGTAGGGCGCCGGACGTTCCGAAAGCTTGGGGTGAGTTGAGGATGGGACGTTTGGCTCTGTCCGGCAGCACCGGGCGAAGCGATACTGGCCAGGTATGGCCGAACAACCAAAAACCGCGATCGACCTCGACGTCAATCGGTCCAAGCAGGAGATTCTGCAGAATCTTGGTGAGTTCTCCCTGGTGCTGCCGCTGCTGGTCAATCGCGGGCTTGAGGCCAACGATCGCGCCAAGTACCTGCTGGCGCTCATGCAGGCCGCTCGCCATCATGCCGATCAGCCGGATCGGCCGTTCTCGTCGCTGAGCGAAGAGCGCCTGGCTGCTGGCGTCACAGATGAGCGCCTGGATGGCGTGGTCGCCGGGGCCAGGCCGGCCGGTGCAGACGCCTACATGATCCCGGGAGTGGGAGGACTGCATGGCGACCTGGTGGCCGCCATCAAGGACATGCTTGCCCCACTAGAGGTCGCCGGCGGCGGTGTCGGCAGGTCTGCCGAACGGCTGGAGACTCTCCTCGCCGAGATGCCGGACCTGAGTGCAGACTGCATCCCGGGCACCTACCTCGATGGAATCGCCTCGGCCGACCGGCAGTCGGGGGACACACTGCACATCTTGATCATGGATGCCCATCGGGCGCTGAACCAGCTGCAGACGGAGGTGGCCACCGAGATGCTTGACGGTGCCTCCGTCTACTGCCTGGAGGAGGATGATCGCCCGCTCGTGTCCGCCTTCATGGCGGGTGTTCGGGCCACTCAATCCCTGAAGTTCGACCACCCCGGCCTCGGCACTACGGCAACCCGCGTCGGGAGCCGGCTCTTGATCCAGAACGACATCGGGATGACCAATGCGCATGTCATTGTGGTCACCGTCGATGGTCTGGTATCCACTGTCACCTACACCGACGTCCACCTCGAGCGACTGAGCTTCTTCGAGTCGATGCTCGACAGGTTTCCGGTTCAGTGGTCCGACGCCCAGTACCGCGATGGCACGGGCAGTCTCGGTCAGCACCATCTGGTCACGGGTAGCTATGAGTCCCCGGATCGTGAGTCACTTGAGGCGTACCTGTCATATCTGGGTTCACGCCTTGTCTTCCTGATCGACTGGAATCGGGCCCGCAAACGATTGGGATCCTTGGTCAAGAAGAAGGAGGCGATTGAACTCCTGCAATGGGCCGCAGAGGAGGGACTCGGCCATATGGCCTTCCTGCTCATGGGGGCGGAGCGTCTCGTCTACGACGCCATCGGGCTGACAGACAGGGTGCCGGTCCGGTATGGGGAGCCGCTGCGCGAGGTGCTCGGTGTCGAGGCCACTCTGGATGTCCTGCGGTTTGCCATCCGTACCGCCTCCGAAGGGATGCTCTCCGGCAAGTCACAGTTGCTCATTCGGGACGAGCTTCGGGTCGAGTTGATGAAGCACGTGCAGGCCACCGACCGGCAGCTGCTCGATTCCGCCGCCGAACACGGGAGTCTGGTTGTAGAAGCAGCACAGGCAGTGCGCGCCGCGCTGGTTCATCTCGGCCTGTCTGACGGTGGCGGGTTCCTCCGGCGGGCGGCTGATCGGGCCAGATCCTGGGAGCACCGGGCCGACGAGATCCTCACCGCTATCCGTCTCGCTGCCCACCGGACCGACGGTGCAGACGCCATGGTCTGGATAGTGTCGTCCCTCGATGATGCCATGGACAACCTCGAGGAGACGCTCTTCCTACTCACCTTGCTGCCGGACGACGCCAGTGCGGCAGTACGACCGATCCTCGTCCCTCTGGCGGGAATCGCTGTGTCCGCATCCCGCGAACACCTGAAGGCTCTTGAGATCGCCAAAGGGCTTGTCGTAGCCGCCAGCGACGACGAGCTCGAGGACTTCCTGGTTGCCGTCAACCGAGTCGCCGTCCTCGAGCACGAGGCCGACGTGGCCGAGCGCACCGCCCGAGCGATGCTCGTCACCGAGGCTCCCGACTTTCGTAGCCTCCACGTCGCAGATCAGATCTCGCGCTCGACGGAGGACGCGACCGACGCACTCGCGCGCTCGGCCCTCCTGCTGCGTGATCACGTCCTCGGCCTCATGAACTTGCGATGAGCTTGACTGCTTCGGCTGGTGGAGCGAGGCCGCTCCACGTCATCGGAGCAACCAGCCCTCGGGAAGCCAGCGCCGAGATGGTGGGCAGCAAGGCATTCAACCTCATGTTGATGAGCGAGGCTGGGCTGTCGGTGCCTCGGGCCTTCGTGCTCGGTACGACCGTCTGCCGGGGCTTCCATCAGGCCGGCGGTCACCTTGACCCCGGCATGATCGCGGATGTGGAGCGCGGAATCCGCGAGATTGAGGGATCGACCGGTCTCCACTTCGGTGCGGGGCGCCGCCCGCTGCTGTTCTCCGTCCGCTCGGGGGCTGCCGTCTCGATGCCTGGGATGCTCGAGACCATCCTCAACGTGGGGCTGAGCGACGCCACACTGCCGGGCATGCTCCGTGCCACCGGCGACCCGGTGTTCGTGTGGGATTCCTACCGTCGGCTCGTACAGGCATATGCCGAGGTGGTCGACGGATGCCCGACAGACCCGTTCGACGCGGTTCTGCGCCGAACCATGGATGCGCACGGGGTCCCCATGGCGTCCGAGCTGGAGGTCTCTGCGATGCAAGCCGTGGTCCGAGAGCAACAAGACGTCTATCGCTCCTTGACCGGCAGACCGTTTCCGCAGGACCCCATGGAGCAGCTCCTCGGCGCCGTCACCGCGGTGTTCCGCTCGTGGGACAGTGAGCGGGCAAAGCAGTACCGCAGCCTTCAGGGCCTGACCGACCTCATCGGCACGGCGGTCACCGTCCAAGTCATGGTCTTCGGGAACATGGGGGTGACCTCGGGATCCGGTGTTGGCTTCACACGCGACCCAGCCTCGGGTGAGAACCGACTGTACGTCGACTTCATGCTTGACGCCCAAGGCGAGGATGTGGTTGCAGGCCGCCGAACAGTTCCCGAGACCGAAGCTTCGATCGTCGCGCTCCCAGGGCTGGCTCGCGAACTGCAGTTGGTCCGCAGGAGGCTCGAGGGTTTGTTTCGTGACGCGCAGGACTTCGAGTTCACCGTAGAAGAGGGCAAGCTGTGGATGCTGCAGACGCGCACGGCCAAGCGGACGGCGTGGGCCGCGCTGCGGATCGCCTGCGATCTTGTCGATGAAGGACTGATTGACTCGGCCACAGCGATCGAGCGGCTCGGCCCTTACGATCTCGATTCGATCTCCCGAGCCCGATTGGCTGATGAGAGTTCGGCACAGATCATCGGACACGGGGTGTCCGCCAGCGACGGGGTCGGCTGTGGGCGGATGGCGCTGGGAATCGGCGCGGCCGAGCGTCTCTGCCGTGGGGGAGACCCGGTGATCCTTGTGCGCGAGGAGGCCCTGACGCAGGACATCGCCGGCCTCGCTGTCTGTCAGGGCATCGTTACCGCAACCGGTGCTCGTACTTCTCACGCAGCGGTGGTGGCGCGCCAACTCGGTGTGGCCTGTGTGGTCGGCTGTCGGGAGCTGGCCTTCGATCTCGACCACGGCAAGGTGCAGACGAATGGTCAAGAGGTTCGCGAGGGAGAGTGGATCACGGTCGATGGTGCGACCGGTCTGCTCTATCGCGGTAAGTCGGAAATCTGCATCGAGCGGCCTGTGGAACTGATCGAACGAGTGCGGACATGGAGGGCCCGGCCGGCCGACTAAGAGTGCGACAGGGACCCCGACATACGGGCATGGTGGCAATGCCAGGTTCGATGAGGAGGCCACCGTTTATGGTCCTAGTGCCACGTCACCTCGTCCACGATGGCCTCGTAGGTCTGGACCGAGGCCGTGACCCACTCGGTCCGGTCCTGCCACCTCTGGCGGGTCACGTGGCCGAGAGCCGGGGCGTCGGGATCGGGCATCGCCCCGGGAAATGTGGTCGGCTGCAATGTTGGACGACCGAGGGAATTTCAGCGCGCTCAAGTACGCAAAGAGACTCACCAGCGGGAGTGACTAAGGTGAACAGGCCGATCCCTGGACAGATATGGGTGGTCCGGTTCCGGCTGGCACGCTTCGACTTCGGACAGGGGGAGCGTCAGTGGGTCACGAGTTTTGCGATGCCGAGTCAAAATGGGGGTCTAAGTGACCGGGGATAGGCGAGCGCGGATCATCGCTGAAGTAAAGGCCAAGAGTGAAGGGGAGTGGTCGCCCGCTCGACTGTGTGAAGTCATGCCCGACATTGTCGGTGTGGCTGGTGCAGGGGCCATGCTGATGTCGGGTGATTTCCCGCAAGGGTCGCTCTGCACCTCGAACAGCGTCAGCAATCTGATCGAAGAGCTCCAGTTCACACTGGGTGAGGGCCCGTGCATCGACGCCTACAACCACGACATAGTCGTGCTCGAGCCAGATTTGGCCAATCCCGCGACGCCGCGATGGTTCGCCTTCACACCGCACGCCTTGGAGGCCGGCATCCGGGCCATATTCGGCTTTCCGCTGCGGGAGGGCGCAGCCCGGCTGGGTGCCCTGCACCTCTATAAGAATGAACCTGGTCACCTGAGCGACGACCAGCACGCCGACGCGTTGGTGATGGCTCAGGTGATCGCCCAACAGGTCATCAACACCCAGGCGGGTGCCCCCCCGGGCAAAGTGGCGGAAGAGCTGGAAGCGGCCGCAGATTTTCACTTGATTGTGCACAACGCGGCAGGCATCGTCTCCGTCCAGCTCGGCGTCAGCGTGACGGAGGCGCTCGTCCGTCTGAGGGCGTACGCCTTCAGTGAGAATCGCCTGGTCAGAGACGTTGCCGAGGACGTGGTGGCCCGCAGGCTGAGATTCGGATGATCACCGGAAATCGTAAGATACGACGGCCAGACACCGGCGCGCTGGCCGCTGGTCAGGCTACGAAGGCAAACGCCCAGGAGGCATAGTGAAGACGTCCCGAGATCAGAGCATCATTCACTATCTCGTCGATATTGCCGACAACTTGGTCGACAATTTCGATGTCGTGGAGCTGTTGACTGGCCTTACGGACCGTTGTGTTGACATGCTGGGGATCTCCGCCGCCGGCGTGATGCTTGCTTCGCCACCCGACGAGTTGCGATTGGTGGCGACGTCGAGCGAGGCCATGCAGCTGGTCGAACTGTTCGAGCTACAGTCCCACGAGGGTCCTTGTCTGGACGCCTTTCTCACCGGAGAGCCAGTCGAACACGAGATCCTGCGTCAGGGATCAGGTCGCTGGCCACGATTCTCGAGCGTCGCCTTGGACGCCGGCTTCGAGTCGGTCTTCGCTCTGCCGTTACGACTGCGAGACACGACTATCGGCGCGTTGAACCTCTTCAGCGTGGGTGTTTCCCCCATGAATGAGAGTGATGTCGTCATCGCCCGCGGATTCGCCGATCTTGCCACGATCAGCGTTCTTCAACACGGAGCTGCCGCCGAAGCCCAGCGCGTCAACGAGCAACTCTCACAGGCTCTTTCGAGCCGCATTGTGATCGAGCAAGCCAAAGGTGTGATCTCCGAGCGGGCCCACATCGACCTGTCTCAGGCGTTCACCCTGCTACGGAATTACGCCCGCCGCCGCCAGCTTCTCTTGGCTGAGGTCGCCCAAAGTGCCATCGACGGGACTCTTGACCCCGAAGCATGGGCCGTGCCGAAATCACGCGATTCCTGAACCCGCATTGGATCAGTAGCCCGGTTCCGGATAGCACCCTTGTGCACCCCGGACATCTGATGATAAACAGGCGTTTTGAGTTGAGTGCTTTCCGTCCCGGACCCAGACGGTGTGCCCCTATGGCTACCGAGGATCGTGTCTGTGCTGACGTGTGAGGAATTCCCGAGAGATCAGGGTGAGCGAAGTGGTGCTGTCGTTGACACCATGGTCCAGCCTTTGCAGCTCGCCGTTGACGAGGAGCGGTCGGTAGCCTCGGCGGCTCCGGAGTTGCGCTGTCGGGCTTCGGACGAGGCCGTTCTGCGTCGCGTCCGGACCAATGTGTCGAAAATCATGTCGGAATCATCGAGTGCAGTGATTGAGCGAGCCGCTGCGATCATCGATGGTGCGCTCAGCCTCGAGAATATGGGCCCTAGCGAGTTCGACCATATCGCTACGTGCGGTTGGCCGTACGACAGCCCCTGTCCCCGCTGCTACCCTTCTAGCCCCTGCGACTAGGCGATAGGGATGCCCCATCGCGCAATCGAAGACGCCGCCACACTGCGCCGGGTTCTTAACGCCATGCTCCTCATTGAGGCCGACCTCGACCTCCCGGTCCTGTTGCGTCACGTGGTGGAGGTAGCTTGCTCTATGACCGGCGCCCGCTTCGGTGCGCTCGGCGTTCTCGACGAGGACCACTCGGCGCTGGCCGAGTTCATCACGGTTGGTCTCGGACCCGACGAAGTCGCACAGATCGGTACCCTTCCGACCGGGAAAGGGGTGCTCGGGGTCCTCATCGCAGACCCCATGCCTCTTCGCCTGGCTCGCATCGACTCTCACGTCGAAAGCTACGGATTTCCCCCCCGTCATCCCCCGATGACCTCGTTCTTGGGCGTGCCCATCAAGGTGCGCGACGAGGTTTACGGCAACCTCTATCTGACCGACAAGGTTGGCTGGTCAGAGTTCACCCGAGAGGACGAGGCCCTGGTTGGGGCACTCGCTGTCGCCGCAGGGATCGCCATCGAGAACGCGCGTCTGCACCAGCGCGTCCAAGAAGTCGCCGTGCACGACGAGCGGGACCGAATGGCGCGGGACCTCCACGACACCGTCATACAGCGGCTTTTTGGTGCGGGCCTCAGGCTGCAAGGTATCGCCGGAGCCGTCCGGGAGGCCGATATCGCGCGGCGCATGGGTGCCGTCGTCACCGAGATTGACGAGTCGATCACCCAGCTTCGCTCCATCATCTATGCCTTAGGTCTGGCGGGCGGGGAACGCGACATCAGGGCCAAGATCATCACGCTCTTGCGGGACCTGGCCGAAGTGGTGGGCTTTGAGGTGCGGAGTGCATTTGATGGCGCAGTGGACTCGGCCATCTCCGACGAGATCGCCGAGCACCTTTTGATCATCGTCCGTGAGGCGGTCACCAACATCGGTCGCCACGCTCATGCCACCGAGGCCACAGTGCGGGTGAGCGTTGATGCCGACCACTGCCAGCTCACCGTTACCGATAACGGCCGGGGTATGGGCGCAGGTAAGACCAGAGAGGGTGGTTTGGGGTTAGCCAACATGCGTCGCCGGGCTGAGAAGCTCCGCGGCAGCTTCAACTTGGAGAGTCCACCCAGCGGAGGGACAAGCTTGACATGGCGGGTCCCTACCCTCGAGTGAGGATGAATGTCCCGGCGTCACGGGATCCGACTTGACGTCGGCTGACACCAGGTTGTTCACCACTCGCTCGGCCTCATCACGTTGGTAGTTCCAGTCAACCTCTCCCTTCAGCGTGACACATTGCACAACGAGCCGCTTCGGTCTATGCGAGAACTGGCCCGGTAGGCATCGTCGACGACGGCCTTTGTTTTCGTTCCTGGGGTCAGCGGCCGCCGCCTCCGGCACTAGGCGAACTTCCACAGGCGACGCCCTGTACCAGCCGGTCTCCTTTGGCAATCTACCCAGCTTTGAGACCTCGAATGTGGGTTATGACTTCCCGGTTGTTGGGATGGCCGCCACCCTCGACGGTGGCGGGTACTGGTTGGTAGGGGCCGATGGTGGCGTCTCTAGTTTTGGTGATGCCGCCTACTACGGAAACTCGGTGGGAGTGGTCTCGGGCACTGGAGGCATCAAGACGATGGGAATCTCGTCTGATCCCCATGGTGGTGGCTATTGGTTGGTGAGTGCCAGCGGTTCCGTGGCTGCGTTCGGCGATGCGCCCTCATACGGGTCGACAGCAGGTGCTCATCTCAACGCTCCAATCGTCGGGATGGCCTCGACGCCGGATGGAAGCGGCTACTGGGAGGTTGCCTCCGACGGTGGTGTGTTCACATTCGGTGACGCTCAGTTCTACGGCTCGCTAGGAGCTCAGCAGGTCATATATATCCGATTGCCGGAATCGCAATTGACCCCGATGGTGGTGGATATTGGCTCCTCCCAATTACTACCTTGTCGACAGACAGCAACGCTCGGCACTTGGACAGGGATCGAACCTACCTTGATGCAGTTCTCAGGCGGTGGCGGAAACATCGTCTACAACATCGGTTGGTCCTCTTGGAGCGACCATTCTGCAGTCGGTGAGGGCACGTGGGGATACGACGACTG
Source organism: Acidimicrobiales bacterium (assembly GCA_049513455.1). Classification (GTDB taxonomy): domain Bacteria; phylum Actinomycetota; class Acidimicrobiia; order Acidimicrobiales; family RAAP-2; genus Bog-473. The sequence continues at coordinate 43,116 of JBEKWB010000006.1, read as the reverse complement.
CATCCCGATTGCGCTCAAGGGGTCGTGAAGGACTATCCAACAATGATCACTCTCCGCTCCGTCAGACGGCCGCTTCTCCCACTTGACGGAGCACCAGGCCGGACCCCTCGGCCGTACCTTTACCTTCCTGCTTCCCGGACCCGCGTTTCGGGCGCCCTCGTAGGACCATGTCCATCAAAGGGCCCGGCCGATGTTCATCGAGCGCCCTCAGTCCAGGTCTCACCAAGACCTCCTTCAACGATGTCGGTTTTGTTCGGTTCGATCGAACGTAAAAGTCCCTCGACGAGAAGCCGGGTCAAAGTGCCCCTACGGCTGGTGTCCTCGCGAGCCAGCCGGCTCGTCGCCGGCTTCTTTATGGTCGTGCTCGTGGCGATGTTGCCCTGGGTGGCGTTTCTCGCTGTGACCCTGCCGCCTCGCTACGACGCAGGCCATTGGAATCTGCTATGGGTGGGGCTTGATGTGGGATTGATCTGTGTCCTCGGCTACGCGGCGTGGGCGGCGTGGTTCCGCCGGCAGATATTGGCTTCCACCACCCTCATCGCGGGGACGCTGCTCGTGTGCGATGCCTGGTTCGACGTCATCACCTCGATCGGACGTCGTGACCAGTGGTTCACTGTGCTCACTGCTCTCGGAGGCGAACTGCCTCTGGCGATCTTCTTCTTCTGGCTCTATCGGCGGATCGTCTTGACCTCGCTGGCGACCTTTCACGAACTCCTCAAAGATGGGGTGCCTCCTCGGCATCTTCATGAGGCGCAGATTCTCTCGTGGCCAATCCGGCGCCCTTTGGAGCCAACCGATGCTTGTTTGCACGAGCCTGGCCCTGATGCACTCTCGGTTCATCCACGCACCGCATCGGAGGAAGACCGATCCTCGTAGGCCGGGAGGACCATGGGAATGTATGCCTCAGCTAAGGTTGTCCTTTACCAGAAGCTCGCAGTGGTCGTCATACGTACTGAGCACAATGGCGGCTTCGGTGGCGTTGGCGTGCCGTTCGACGTTGGTCACCGCTTCACGAATGGTGGCCATCAGGTGCTCGGCCACATTTTCCGACAAGATGCTAGCCAGAGGTCGGTCGTACCGATTTCGCGCATTGGATTCTCGCGAATCCCCCCTGGCAAACCCCCTCCTACACGCGACAACCCCCACGCATTAATGACAGACAACTCCCATCGAATGCATTGAGCCAAAGAAGGCGAACCCACCGTCAATGTGGTGCAACGGGGCCTGTCGATGTGGCGGGATTACAGCGAGGGAGTTTCACATGGCCCACGCAGAGACCATCGGTGTTTTTCTCGTCGATCATCATGAGCTCCTTCGCTCGCGGCTCCGCGGCATCTGAGAATCCGAGGATCGGCTTACTCTGGTTGGCGGGGCTGCAACGCCTGAAGAGGCATTAGAGCGCATGCCGCGTGCCAGCTTCGACGTGGCGGTCATTGAGCCTTGGCTTGACCGCAGGTATGGCATCGACCTCTGTGCGAGGATCGTTGCGACCCTCCCCGCAGTCCCCTGTATCGTGCTGTTTTCGCCTCGCGATGACACGACCGTCTTCGACGCCATTGCATCGGGAGCAAGTGCGTTCTTTCCGAGGCAGATACGCGGTGCGGCTCTCGTCGGCGCCATTCGCGCCGTGGCTGGGGGTGGGTCCCTGCTTGGGGCCACGCCAAAGCGCCAGCTGATGCGACGTGTAGCAGAACTGCGTAGAGCGTCCTCTCGTCGAGGTCCCCGCCGGGCCTCTGGTGACGCCAAGAGTAGGGAAGGCCTACCTAGGGATGGATAGCCAGAAGGTGATCGTCAACGGCCGAGATTCCGGGTGCGGACCAAGCGGCATTCTTCACGATGCGAGCCTCGTCGAAGGAGTGGACGTGACCACTGAGCACAGCCTTTGTGCCGGACATGGTGACGTGAATCTGGCGGGCATCGAGCGCCGCGTGTCGAGCCAGGGCGTTGGTGATCTGCTTCTCCACCTTGGCTGCTGCCACTCGAGGCTTTACCGTTAAGCGATTTGTGACCGACGTGACGCCCACCAGGTTGTTCACCGCTCGCTCGGCCTCGTCACGCTGGTAGTTCCAGTCGACCTCGCCCGTGAGTATCACACGCCCGTTGGAGACTTCGGCCTTGATGTCTTGATCCGATAGCGCGCTGTTCCATTCGAAAATGTGGACAACGGAGTCCGCTATATCGGAGTCTTCCTTGGCATGCGCTTGGTAAAGGTGCACCTCGAGCTCATCGGCGACCGCCTTGACCCCGTGGACATTCTCGGCGGCGGTGACGGCGCGCATCCTGTCGAAGTACGTCGGCACGTACCCGACGAGCGTGACCACCCCGTCGTGCGCCGTGACGGCGATGTGGCGCGCGTCCACCTTCGGGTCCCACTTGAGCTCCGCTTGCACGTCTATCTGCAACTGGCTGCTGGTCATGACTTGAGCACCTCTCGACTCGAATCAATGGCATCGCCACGATCGACGGTAACTGCTCATCATCATGTGACGAGGCTCTCGGTGCCGTTAGGGCCAAAGGTCCCCCCATGCCCTTACAAGACGCCCGCGGCGAGCGGCAATCGATACGGGAAGGACAATCCCACCCAGATTTCGGCCGCCCATTTCAGCTGCGATTGCTGATCATGAAACAAGCCGCAGCACGACGTCGTGGGCTGGGCTCATATGTGCAGGGTGGTGGCTCCAGCTCTGGACAAAGCCACTCGCCTCTCGGCGGGCCCCACTCACCCTGCTCCCTCTCGATAACAGTTCAGCGCCACCAGATCGCCCGCTCGGCGCGCCTCGATCGGCGGGGCGCGCCTGATCCGCCCAGGCTCGGACCGCTTCGGCCAATACCTCTTCGTTGGTCACTGTGAGCACCTCCAAAGCGACGCTAAGCCCATACGCCCCTTGGTCGGCAGGGCCGATTGAATCGACCTGGGTTCCTTGGAGGCTCTGCCCCCCGACACCAGTTTTGGGAAAATGGATTGTGCCGTGCGAACGGCTGTGTGTAGCTATGGGATGACGGTCGACGTGGCGGGGGCGAACGACGCTGAAATGCCGGCGGTCCAGAGTTGCGAGTTCAACGATCCCGAGACGCTCCGCGGAACGAGAGTGCCACGACGCGGTCGGCATCGCTGAAGAGCTACCGCGGCCCTTGCTCTCGTTGCCACAGCTCCTCCTGCACACGGTCGGTCAACAGCCGCAGGGCCGGGCTGAGCGAGGGAACTGGCGCCTCAGGGTGTCGAAGATCCATAGCGGTTGGCGGGATCTCCACCAGGTCTCGTTCGAATCTGGCCTTGGCACGGGACAAGGTGGCGACCGCGCTTTCCGGTCGGTGAAGCCGGCGACCGTCGACCATGGCCCGTTCGAGGAGGGGGGCGGCTCCCGATGGCGGCTCCTCGGTCCGGATGCCGATGATGTCGGTGAGGCCGGGTGAGCGAAAGACCTGTTTGGCGCCCGGAAGGGTCGCCTTGCCGGTAGACAGCTTGGCGACCGGACGATCGTCGTAAGCCACCAACTTGTACGCCGTGTCGAGGTAGGGAGCATCGGCAGAGACTCCGAGGCGGGTCCCGATCCCCGCGGCATCGGCAGGCACCCCCGCCGTCACCATCCGCGCCACATCATGTTCGTCGAGGCCACCGGAGACGAAGATACGGACGTGAGGCAGGCCGGCGTCGTCGAGCATCTGGCGAGTCCGGCAGGCGAGCGCGTCGAGATCGCCACTGTCGAGACGTACTCCGGCGGTCTCCTCCAGTCGCAACTCATGGATCACGTCGATGGCGTGCTCGACGCCGACGATGGTGTCGTAGGTATCGACGAGGAAGGTCGTCAGGGCGGGCAAGTCCTGCGCGAAGGCCCGGAACGCCTCTCGCTCGGACGGAAACGCCTCGATATAGCTGTGGGCCATCGTTCCCATGGGTTGAAGGCCGTAGAGACGGGCGGCCTTGACGTTGCTGGTGCCGGCAAAACCGACCATGACTGAGAGCCGGGCTGCAGCTATGCCCGCCTCGATTCCCTGCGTGCGCCGAAACCCGAACTCCACCAGATCCATCTTCCCGTCGGCGGCCAGGCGGCAACGGGCGGCCTTGGTCGCCAGCGCCGTCTGGAACGTCATCTGGTTGAGCAGGAAAGTCTCGACGAGCTGCGCTTCGGCGATGGGCGCAGTCACCTCAAGGAGAGGTTCGTTGGCGAGGAGGATCCGTCCCTCGGGTACTGCCCATACCTCGCCGGTGAAGCGCAACCGGGCGAAGGCCTCAAGCGCCGCATCATCGAATCCCAGTTCGCCCAGGTACTCGAGGTCGTCGTCGTCAAAGCGGTACTGCTCGAGACCTTCCAAGGCGCTCTCCAATCCCGCCGCAACAAGGAACCCTCTGCTGGCTGGTAACTGGCGCACGAACAGGCTAAAGGTAGCGAGTTTGTTCATGGAGCGGCGCAGGAAGCTGGCCGCCATGTTGAGCTCGTAGAGATCCGTGATGAGGGCACCGGCCACGCTGGTCACCGTGTCGCCGTCGGCGCAACGATCATCGCGCGGGGCATCACGCCGGCTCGTCGCTCATACGTTCGAGGTTCGTCTGAGAAGATCCGGCGGGAGCCAGCATCGTTCGAGAGACGCGGTCGCAGCCGGCGACCATGGCTCACTATCCAGGGTTCTTGCAACGAATGGAGAACGGGCATGCGACGGGCGAGCCTGGCGCTGACCGAGGGTCCCATTCGTCGATAGTCATGATTCACGTCGAAGGGCGCGTCGGTAGAGGTAGGCACGAACAGTGCGCAAGCGGTCATCTGACGGCGGACTCCGGAGTGCCGATCGGTTCTCGGCTCTCCCGCGGGGTCACCGACGGTCAACGATCCGGCGGCGAGCGAGACGATGTCGTGGCCTGCTGCCGCCAGCCCATCGACGGCTAATGCCACCATCCCTGCGGTCCGATTGTAAGGGGGACCGGTAGCCGCGACGGAGCTACCACGACGATGTGCAAGTCCCAGGAGGGACCTGGCGTTAGACACCGGAACGAGGTGGTCGCGCGTCGTCTTCATACCTTGCACGATGGATCAAAGATCAGGCAAACGAGTAGGGCCGTTGGTCCTGGAGTGTCAAAGCAGGTTGCGCTCCAGTTCATCGAGCCACGCGGCTGCGGAGGCGTCGCTGGGCGCTCGCCAGTCTCCACGTGGGGACAATGAGCCTCCCGAGCCGACCTTCGGGCCGTTGGGGAGCGTGGATCGCTTGAGCTGGCTGGTCTCGACGAACCGGCGGAGGAACACCGCCAACCATGTACCGACTGTGACCAGGTGGTAGCGACGACGGTCCTTGGGTGCGATGAGATCCGGCCACTGTCCGCGGGCTTCGTCGCCCCAGGCCTGATGGGCCAGGAAGGCAACGCGGCTGGGGTGGTAACCATAGCGGAGCAGGTAGTAGAGGAAGAAGTCCGCCAGCTCGAAGGGTCCGACGATCTCTTCGGAGCGCTGAGCGGGCTGACCAGCTGCTTCGATGGACGACGGCACCAGCTCGGGCGATATTTCGGTGGTCAAGATGGAACGTAGTACTCCGTCCGCGTCGCTCCCGAGGTCGCCGCCTTCGGCTAACCACGCCACCAGATACTTGACCAGGGTCTTTGGTACCGAGGCGTTCAGGTTGTAGTGGGCCATCTGGTCTCCCACGCCATAGGTGCACCAGCCGAGAGCCAGCTCGCTCAGGTCTCCGGTTCCCACCACCAACGCCCATGCTGATTTGCCAGTCGGAACAGGTGTGAGGTGCGCTCACCGGCCTGGACATTCTCATAGGTCGTGTCGTAGACGGCCTCTGCGCGTGCCGCGGGGTGCTTCAGGGACGCCGAGCACGTTGGCCCGCGGCAGGCCTAGGCGGTCCATAGCTCTGGCCGCGACGACCAAGGCCAGGGTGGAGTCGACCCCCCCGGAAATTCCGATCACCACCTTGTCGATCCCGGTGGCGGCCAACCGGGTTGCCAAGCCTTCCACCTGGATGTGGTGGACTTCGGCACAGCGCTCGTTGCGCCGGGCCGGATCGGTCGGCAGGGGAAGCGCGGGACCTCGCGGTCGAGCTGGATCTCCTCGGTCGGGAGATGGAGGTCGAGTTCGATGTGGCGCCAGCTCCGGAGAGTGTCCCGGTGGTCGGTAGCGGCATCGGTAAAGCTGGTTGTGCGCATTCGGTCACATACCAGCCGCTCGAGATCAACGTCGGCCATCACTAGCTGCGCCCCGGCTGCGAACCGCTCGCTCTCGGCCAACCCGTCGCCGTTCTCGTAGACGACCGCGTGCCCGTCCCAGGCCAAATCGGAGAGTGGCTCTGTGGAGCTGGTGCGGTCTCATGTAATCGTCGTCTGCGACAGCGACCATGTCAGGTAGGGTCAATGGTCACCAAGTGAGGCCAGATCGCAGCGTTCGCGTCCGGACCTACATCTCTCAGTCCTGTCACGTCACGATTGTCTTCGCGTCATCCATCGTGCGACAAGGAGTGACCCTCACTGCAGAGGTCGAGCTGGAGGTTCGGCCCGGCTCGCTGTCGCCTATTTGCGAGGAGCAAGATGTGGGGGGACCTTCGGCCCTACCGGACAAGTCCTGAACAGCGTTTGATTAGAAGCCCGGCAGAGCACTTCATGACGAGTAGGTCGGCGTGAAGGGAGAGGAGCTGAGAGGCTGAGAGGCCGAGGAAAGCGTGACCCCCGTTTGCCTGCTCTGGGCAATTACCGGTGAAGTGAGACCATCGGTGGACCCATCTCGGAAGGTTGATCAGATGATGCAGATCGCTTTTGCCACATCGCCCCTTCCGTCCGAACCCCCAATCCCACCAGAGCCGGTCCCTCCGCCCGAGCCACTATTCCCTCCGATAGAACCCCCGATTCCGTTGCCGTGGCCGCCGCCCCCTCCGCCAAAACCGGAGCCTCCAGTACTGGCAACGCCATGGAGATCGCCGGTGGCGCGACGTTCGGGTCGATCCTTCTCTGTCGAGGAGTGGCAATCGAGGGCTTCATGAACGACCTGTGCGCTTGCCAAGCGACTCGATCGCCCCATCTACATCGTTTGTCTCTGGATGGCGACAGGCGCCAATACCAACGGTCGGCTCACGTGTCCCATGTCAGACACTGCCCGCTGTTGACTTCAGTCTGGCCGCGTCCATCCGACATCTCGACGCCGATGGGGAGCCTTCTTCGCGACCGTGCGACCGTTAGGGCAATGGCGCCTACCGATGCTGTGACAGCCGTTACGGCCCCCAATGCTTCGGAGTAGGTAATGCCGAGGACGGTTCATCGTCCCCGGCCGGCAGGAGGAGATTGAAAGTGATGCGCACAGCCCTGGTTGTAGTGGACATGCTGAATGACTTCGTCGACGGGGTGCTTGGCAACCCGGCGGCCAAAGAGATCATCGGGCCGATCGCCTCGCTCGCCGAACAGGCTCGAGCAAATGAGGACTGGAGGGTGGTCTACGCCAACGATGCCCACCAGCTGAGCGATGTCGAGCTTCGGGTGTTCCCGCCCCATGCCATGGCGGGGACGCACGGTGGGTCGGTCATTGACGAGCTGCGGCCTGAGCCTGGCGACCTGGTCATCGGGAAACGCTTCTACTCCGCATTCACCGATACCGACCTGGAGTCGGTGCTCCGCAGCCATAAGGTGGGTCGGCTGGTCATCGTAGGCCAGCACACAGATTGTTGTGTACGTCACACTTGCTACGACGCCTTCATCCGAGCGCATGAGCTGGTGGTCTGCCCGGACGCCACCGCCGTGTTCGAGCCAGGGGACGACGAACCGCTGCTCGCCCGCCAACGCCGCGCGCTCTCTTACCTGCGCACCTACTACGGGGCGCGGCTCGAGCCGGCCTCGTCCGTCGGATAAACCGTGTGAAGGTTGCCATGGTCAGGTCTGATGACATCCCTTCAGGTCATCCCTCTCGGCAGAATCAGGGCGGCGGCGAGGAGGCGTTGGTCCGCTGCGCTTCCATCCGACCGAGACCGAGGCAGGTGGTATCGCCAAGTACACGGAGGTCATTCCTGTGGACCGGGGTGTTGTCATGGGATCCGGGCCCAAGGCCGTCTCCTCTCACGCGCAGACAGCAGAGATCGGCGAGGCAATTTGACGACGTAGTGTCCCGATCGAGCCTGAGCCTGATCAACCCGTCTCCGTCGCAGATTGGGCGAGCCCTAGGCCGCCCTCCCGACTCTGGCCGTCGATGCCTGTCTATTGTCGGCTCCTTCTAGGAGAGACGAAGGGCCGCTTACAGACTCGGAGGTCTATTGCTCGCCTCGAGACGGGCGAGCCGTGAGCCGTCCTGACATGAGCACGCGGGTCGTCTCGATCAAAGACCAGATCTTCTCGGCCAGTGACCTTTGGCACTGGTGCGATGGCCCAGCGGAAGCGACGATGACCCGATGGGCCCTGACTCCGCAACGCCGGCACGCAGTGCCCGCGCCTCGCGCTCCCAGCTGGCACGGGAAATTGTGGCGGGCGGCGGGCGTTTCTCTCGCTCCTTAGGCATCGACGTCGGGGCTGGGGATGCCGAGATCGAGCGGTGGTTCATGGCCGCCACCCTGTTTGGCGCCCGGATTCCCACCACGGTGGCTGAGCGCACCTTCCATGTTCTCGACGAGGCTGGGGTGACGCCGGTCACAGCCCGGGCGTTCTCCTGGGCCGACCTCGTCGCCCTGCTCGATCGCGGCGGGTACACCCGCTACGACTTCAAAACGGCCACGCGCCTGCACGATCTGTGCGACGTGCTCGTCGAGCGCTACGGCGGACGCGTGTGCGCCATTCCCGACGACCTGGTCATGCCAGCCGAGCTCGAGCAGGCACTCGACGACCTCCCCGGTTGGGGGCCCGTCACCGTCGGCGTTTTCCTGCGCGAGCTGCGCGGCGTATGGCCGCTGGCCGCGCCGGCGCTCGACGAGCGGGCCGCGGCGTGCGCCCTCCACCTCGGCCTGCTCGACGACCGCGCCCATGACTTGCTCGGGTTGTTGCGCGCCGTGGCCAAGGCGGCCGGCATCGACCCGCGCGACCTCGAGGGCGCGCTGGTGCGCGTCGCACTCGCCCATCGCAGGGGGTTCGAGGCCTGTCCCGGCGGGTGGCACTGCACCGCACTAGCGCATCGGGGTGGCGACGGCACCACCCCACGCCCCGGTGGGAACCCGGTGACAACGACCGGTTAGTGTCCGGCAACGAGCCCGAGCATCCTCATCCGCCGGACGCCGCCGCAACAGGGAGTGAAGTCCTTGTTGAGCGATCACCTGTTGCGTCGGTCGTGCGCCCAGAAGAAAGGGCCGTAGGTCCCTGGTACACCTGAGTCACCGAGTTCACGATGGCTCCAGCGAGAATTGAGTGCGTCCCCGTCGGAGTCGCTGGGGTCTCTCCTGATGTCTTACCGCGACGCCCGGACGAGGAGCACCTAGACGAGGAGTGGCCGTGCACCGCATCGGGCCTTTGGCCATTACAAGCCGAAACTGGAACGTGGGAGCAGTCATCGCCCTGCTGCTGGTGTCAGCCTCGTTGGCAGGCTGTTCGAGCGCTCAAAACAAATCGACCGCCAAGTCGACGACGACCAGCGCATCGAGGGCGACCTCCTCGACCAGCTCCACCATTCCGTGTGTTGCGGAGCCGAGCCACGCGAGCGCCGGCACGGTGCAGATGACGGTGGACCCCGGAACATGCCTCAAGGGAGGAGAGGTGGTCACCATCACGGGAACCGGACTGAAGCCGAACAGCCCCGGCGGGATTGCAGAGTGCAACAGCGCAGGAAGCCAACCGACGATCGGCGTGGCAGGTAGCCAGGTTCCGGTGAGCTGCACCAATCCGCTGGCCCAGACCGTCTCGACGTCATCGACGGGCACGCTGAGCGCCACGTTCAAGATCGTCACCGGGTATACCGGGCCGCCCTCCACCGGAACCGACAGCGCAGGTACGTCGGCCCTTACGGCCGCGCTCAGTTTCCCCTGTCCGCCGACGACAGCCCAGACCGCTGCCGGTGCCACGTGCACGATCGCCTTCGGTGACGCCAGTGGCGACCAGCTCAGCGCCAAAATCGGGTTCGTACCCCACGTCAAGCCCACCGCCACAAAGCCGGGCACCAACATCACCCCCTCCATCCCTTCGCTGTAGAGGACGTGGAAGGGAGCCGACAGGGGTTCGGGACGAGTCTGGCAGTGTTCCGGCGGCCCGGCGGGCAGCACCGTTTACAGGCCGGCGATGCCGAGCGCGGGAGGGTTGAAGACGATCGCCTGCGGGGCCGGGCACGAGCGCCGATTGATGGTTCTGTTGCAGACCTGCATGGGTCTCCAGGCATTGGTGCTCGGGCTGCTCACCGTGCTTGGCGTCGTGCGCTTGTGGGAGGTCTGCATCCTCGCCATCGTGCTGGGCCTGAACAACACCTTCGAGAATCCCTCCCGGCAGGCCTTCGTCCGCGAGATGGTGGGGCCCTCGGAGGTGCGCAACGCCGTCACCTTGAACTCGGTGACGAGCAACGCCGCTCGCGCGGTCGGACCGGCTATCGCCGGGATCCTCATCGCGGCGGTCGGCGAAGGGGTCTGCTTCTTGGCCAACGCGGCCAGCTTCGTCGCCGTCGTCACCTCGGGTGCTGGTCATGGACCGCTCGGCTCTTCACCCGACCCAGCCGGAACACCGGGCCAAGCGCCAGCTGCGGGAGGGGTTTGCTTACGCAGCCCGCACCACGGACATCGCGGTGCCGCTCGTGATGATGGGCCTGGTCGGCATGCTCGCTTACGAGTGTCAGGTGTCTTTGCCGGTGCTCGCCAAGGACACCTTTCACGGCGGCTCGCAGGCCTATGGCTTCATGACCGCGGCGATGGGCCTCGGCGCGGTGGCGGGCGGCTTGGTCACCGCGGCGCGCGGGCGGACCGGGATCAGACCGATGATCTTCTCCTCGGTCGGCTTCGGGATCGCCATCTTGTTCACCGCCCTGGCACCGGCTCTGTGGCTCTCCTGTGTCGGGCTGCTCTTCGTCGGCTGGGCCAGCGTCTCGTTCATCTCCATCGGAAACTCGACGATCCAGCTCTCGGCCGTTCCCAACATGCGCGGCCGGGCGCTGGCACTGTGGCAACTTGGTTTCCAGGGGACGACACCGGTCGGAGGCCCGCTGATCGGCTGGGTGATCGAGGAGACCGAGGCCCGGGTCGGCTTGGTGGTCGGAGCCCTGTCCTGCTTCGCCGCCGCCTTCGGCGGAGCGGTCCTGTCCCGCCACCGTCTCGTCTCGACTCGCATCGACAGGGGCAATGCTTCAGCGGTCGACGTTATCGGTGAGGAGCCGCTCAGCCCGGGAACCAAGTGAGCGAAGCGGAGCTTCTCCTCGTGGGAACGCTGGATGCCCTCACGTTCTGCCCGGCTTTGTGCTGAATAGACCGCCGCCGACGCCGTCTCGGTTCCCTCGACAGCGGTGGCGAGACGGAGGGCTCGGTGGACAGCTAAGGCTGCCTATCCTCGGTGCTGTCACCGTTTCCTCGGCCCGGGCACCGAACGGAGGCGATAGCCTGCGAACTCAGCGACGCATGTCCTGCCGGCGGCCTCGTCTGCAGCAAAACAATCCATCTGCGCGCTGACGCAATAACGCCAGCAAACACGGAATCTGGCCAGATCGACCGATCCATCGCTCTAGGTATACGCCGGCGCCTCGAGCGCCGACGTGCCCCCTCAAATTCCCCGAGAAGACCTTAAGGGGAGTTATTCTGTGCGTCCGGTCCGCCCTGCCCCACGCGACATGAGACATGAGCCCGCAAGGGTGACCGCGTCGGTTTTCATGCGCTGCGACGGTCTCGATGAACGCGAACTTCGTCGCCGCTCCGTTCGCCGGGTGGCAAAGCTGAACATTCTCGCTGTGCGTTTGCCGCCCGACGCGCCGCGGCTCGCCGTACCTTGCATGAGTGCGCGCCGAGTCGTGACAACGACAGCGAGCAGCCACAGAGGGACCGCTGCAGCCGCGCAACGCTCGGCGAGTCCTAGCAGGGCGCCATGACCTTCGAGTGCGTACCACGTTGCGAGTCCAATCGAGCCGCCCGCCGCTCCGACACTCGGAATAGGTCTCAGCAGCGGCGCAGGATGTTGTTGACGCCAAACGAAAGCCGGCCACGTACGGCAAGTCAGCGCTGCGGCGATGACGGCGAGTTCATGCCCAAGCGAATAGCCGTGACGCGGTTGCCGCAACACAGCGATCAATAGCGTCGCCACACCTCCGCTGGCGAGCAGGGCGCGGCCAAAACGTTCTGCGGGGTACAGTCCGAGCGCGCTGAGCAAATAGCACAAGCCCACACCGACGAGAGCTGAAGTCATTGCCCACGCGTTGGTCGCTCCCTGCCCGGCAAGTTCGCTGATGGTGTCGCGGACCGGCTTGTACGATGCCGGCTGCATCGCCGTGGCGAACAAAAAAGCCACCGATGAGCAGCACCGGAGCCGCGCTGGCGGCCGCTACCGCCCACCAGGGGATCGCCTTCACAATGGGATGCCACTGGCGGATGGGCTCGCAAGTCCCGCAGGAACAACATTCGACCGTCCATCACTGCAGGGCATGGATCCGTCAGCGCTTGGGAGTTGCCCGACGGGTCTGACTCTTTGGTCGGCGGCCGTGACCACTCCGAGGCGAGGCGCGGAACTAAACCGTCTCCTCCTTGGTCCCCTTGCGCCGCCAGCGGATCAAGTCCAGACAATGGCCCAGGGCTTGTGCGTTGTCAGTTAGACGATCTGGCTTGTTTGCGTAATCAAATCAGACTGGGCAGCGCGGCCCAGCTTGGCGACTGGGCACTGTGTAGAAACCCACACGTGAATTCGCTGAGGGGTGAGGGTGTAGGAGTGCCCTCGGTGCGGTCGCGACCAGGCCGTAGAGACGAAAGAATCCATACGAGTGACAAGGTATTTGCACCGTGACGCGGGAAGTGGAGCATCGTTAACACCGACGTCAACTTGCCTATCCGTTGGAGGCGAAGGTCTGCCGAATGTGATCGCGTCCCCGGTGGTTGACGATGTTGCCGTCGTCGTCGACGATAAGGACGCCCGCTCAATAGAGGCGGCATGGCCAACCGGAGCGCGCCGTACAGATTGACGGGAGAGAGAGTGCATCATTACGGGGGCAACCTCTGGTAGCTTCGTGTCTATCGCGGCGCTCACAGCGGCCAAGTCGCCTCTACGCAAGACGCTACTCGCTCGGCGAGCGAACGCCCCCACAGATCCGTGACTGGACCGGACAGTTCGGCCGAACTCGAGGAACGCTCGCCGGCCTACCTCCGGCTACTGCTGACCTTGCTGCTGCCTGCCGCGATGTTCAACGCGTATGACGGCGAGCTCCGGGCGGTCCTGCTCACCCAGCTCAAGGCGAGTTTCCACGTTGGCACCGCCGCCATCGGACTGGCCAACATCCCGATCGGTGTCGGGCAGTTCGTGGCCTTCTTCGTTGTGCTCCAAGCGGACCGCGTCGGCCGGCGGCCGATCCTGCTGTGGTCGATCCTGGGCTACACGGTGTTCACCACCCTCACTGCGGTCTCCTGGAGCCTCTGGTCGTTCGCGGCTTTCCAGTTCGGCGCCCAGGTGTTCATCGGTGCGGAGTTCGGCGTCGCCGTCACCCTGCTCGCCGAGGAAGTTCCCTCGGAGCAGCGAGGGCGGTATCTGTCCTGGCTGCTGCTGGTAAGCCCGCTGGGGGCGGTCCTCGGAGGGTCCCTGGTGGCCGTCGGCTTCCTCCACAACCCGCTCGGTTGGAGGGCATTCTTCCTCGTCGCCGCCGTCCCGCTGCTGGTGGTCTCCGTCGCCCGTCGCCGCCTGCAGGAGAGCAGGGCATACGTACACATGGCACGCCGACGCGGGGAGCAACTCACGCGGACTCTCCACCAGCGCCTCATCGCGGCCTCGACCATCTGGGGGAGGCGGGACCGGGGACATGCCGTCGCGGTGGCAGCGATCGCCTTTTTCCAGGGACTTGTCTCCGCGGGTGCCATCGGGTGGTGGACCTATTACGCCGAGCACGAACGCCACTTCGGCACAACCACCGCAGGGGCCTTTTTCGCCGGTGCGGCGCTGTTCAGCGTTGGTGGCTACGCGCTGGCGGGGTACCTGATGGACCACATCGGTCGACGCCCCACGGCGGTCCTCTACGTGACCGCCGCAGTGATCTGCGCCGTCGCCACTTTCCAGGTGAGGAGTCCCTGGGTGATGCTGCCGTTTCTCATGGGCACGGCTTTCTTTGGTATCGGGGTGGCTCCAGTCTTGTCGGCCTTCGCTACCGAGCTGTTTCCCACCGAAATCCGAGCTCAGGCGTCCGCGTGGATCCGCAACGGTTTCGGTAACGCCGGCTCGGTCCTTGGTCCCGCCATCGTCGGGGTTGTGGGCGCATCCACCGGCCTGCTTGGCAGCATCGGGTCCGCTGTCAGCGTCCTGGCGCTGCTCTACTTAACGGTCCTGCCCATCGTCTGGCTGGCCATTCCCGAAACTCGTGATCTGGCGCTCGATCCCGGCGGGTGAATCGGTGGGACTGCTTGATATGAGGGTGCCGTGAACCGTGTCGGTTCACTGCTTTGCTTAGGAATGCCGTCACCGGGACGCCCTCCACGGATCCGGTACTGACGAAGAACCGGTGCGGCGACTGTCGGGAATGATTATCTGGCCTATTGCCGCGCGAACCGAGGTGACGTTGCGCCGAGCATCGGCCGATTCAATCGTTGCGCGTAGTCAACGCTGCTCAGCGGGCGACGTATGACTGCCGTTGGCGCAGCTGGGATTCGAGCTCCGACGCATAGAGCACTCCAACGGGCCGTCCCTCCTCCTCGACCACGAGTTGACTTGCGATCGCATTCGGCGAAGGCGTCCAGTGCTGTCGGGTAGACGTCGTCCTCCGTGTCGAGCAACGACGTTACCGTGTCAGTTGCGTCTCGAACGGTCGACGGTCCGGGGTGCGCAAGGAGAACGCTCGCTGAGAGGGCACCGATGACCGCTCCGCCGTCGACGACCGCAAAGGGGCGATTCGGAAATTGCCGAAGTAGCGGCGCCGCTTCTTCCAGCGCCTCGCTCGCCTCGAGCCCCCAAGTGTCGGTGACCATGGCGTCCTTCACTTTGAGACCGCGCAGCAGTTCGCCCGCTGCCGCCGACCGTTGTTCGACGCGGGCCCAAGAAAACACGAGGATGCCGATGAGTGCCACCCAGAGGTCGACCAGCAGGCCGCGCCGCGATCGCCGTTGCCTCCGCACGACCCCGCGACCGACCGAGGAACCCGCGTAGCGCGCGTCCACCAACGAGCGGCAGCGCCGGTAGTAAGTTGAGCCTGCCGGGCGCAGATGATCCGGACAAGCCAGGCCCGAGCAAAGAGCGTCGGTGGCCAGAGCTCCATTCTGCTCGACACAGCAACGATCGTGAGCAGTGCGGCGAGGATCCAGTTCGTGAGCGCGCCGACCAGGGAGATTTCGTCGGTGGGCGAGTTGGCGATGATCTCGGAGAATCCGCCAAGGGGCATGAGGATGACATCGCGGACCTTAAAGCTGCGATGTCGTGCCAAGAGGCTGTGTGCGAGCTCGTGCACGAGCTCGTGCACGAGCACGCATGCGAACACGGCCACGAGCCAACCAGGTACGGAGAGCGCCATCGACGCCGTCATTCCCGGGCCGACGGCGAAGAGCACCAAGATGACAAGCGACCAATGCATCCGGATTGGGACTCCGGCGATCGTCCCGATCCTGAGTGAGCCTTTCATCGATCTCTCCCGACGCCCTCGAAGTGGAGCGTGCCCCGGGCATGGAGCGATCAATCGGTTACCTGCCGCTCGGAACCACGACTCCGTCATCGGATGAGGAGGAAACCGCCGCACTGGAGCCGTTACCGACAAGCCCTTGGAGGAGACCGGTGAGCTCCATCGGCACGACGAACTTCGTCGAGGACGACACGCCGATCTGCTTGAGCACGTCGAGATACTGGAGCAACATGGTTTTCTGGTCGACCGCTGGGGTGACGGCGAGGATGTTTTGCAGCGCGCCGGCGAGACCTTTGGACCTGAGCACCGCTGCTTGGCGCTCTCCTTCTGCTGTAAGGACCGTGGCTTGCTGTGTTCCCTCGGCGAGGGTGATCGCTGCTTGGCGCGCACCTTCCGCGGACAAGATCGCCGCTTGCTTGGAACCTTCGGCCTCGGTGACCTGTGCTCGGCGTGTGCGCTCCGCGGACATCTGACGGGTCATCGCCTCTAGGACTCCCGGCGGGGGATTGACTTCGCGAACTTCCACGTTCGTCACCTTTACTCCCCACCGCTCGGTGACTTCATCAAGGCGGGTGCGCAGTGCGGCGTTCATCTGCTCGCGCTTGGACAAGATGTCATCGAGTGACATGTCGCCAACGAGACTGCGCAGCGTCGTCGCCGCGATGTTGAGCGCTGCGCCGGAGAAGTTCTGCACGGTGAGCACTGTCGTGGCAGCGTCGATCACCTTGTAGAAGACGATGAAGTCGACCGAGATCGCTGCGTTGTCCTTCGTGATCGCCGTTTGTCGAGGAATCTCGAGGTATGCCTCACGGAGATCGATGAGGCTCGTTCGGTCGGTGATCGGATTGATGAGGACAAGTCCCGGCCCGCGCGTGCCAAGAGCCCGCCCCAGTCGGAACAGCATGATCCGTTGGTACTCGCGCACGATCTTCACCGAGAAGGCGGCGGTTAAAAGAGCAGCCAGCACGACTGCGCCGACGATGATGCCGATGATCATTCGAAGTCCTTTCGTTGACCGCTCAGGTGGCGGATCGGAAGTGGCAAGAAACCGCTCATGACTGGCCTTTCGGATCGGCGGCGACAATCTCTTCTGTCTCTTCTATCTTTTCGCCCCAGACCCGAAGGTGCACCCCCTCGGTGTCGACGACTGAGATGGGTGTACCCGCCCGGACGGTACCGTTCACGGACGTCGCGCTCCAGGTCTCACCGCGAACGCGGACCGTGCCTTGCGGAGTAAGGTCAGTCAACGCGACACCTTCCGCGCCGTCCGCTGGTCCAGAGGACATCGCGAGCGGAGCAGCCGGTGTCGTGAGCGCTTTCCATGCGATGACCCCGACGCCACCGGTAACCACGACGTCCGCGCTGAGCAGCGTCCACAGCAGGGGAGCGGAATACCCGGTGAAGGCCATGATGATAAGCCAGGCGGCAGCGAGGACTCCGACCGCGCCGGCGACGACGTGGCTGTGCGGACCCAGATGAAAGCCGCCAATGGACGCGAGAACGACGATCCCAAGCAGTACTCCTGCGACCACCCACATGGTGCCTCACCTCTTCGAGCGACCTTCTCTCGTACCAATGATCAGGCATCGTCCCACCACATGACAGGGCCGAAGGTCCCCTTTGCGAGGTGAAGCTGTGAGTCCATGCGCCGTACCCCGAAGAGTGCCAGTCCAAGCGGTCGTGGCGCCGGAAGGACGGCTCATTGCGACATGCCCGCATGCCGCAACAGGCGCGGCCGATGCCCGCTCCGCCACCGAGATGGCTTGTCCGGCGCCCACGATGCAAGAGCTGACGAACAACTTGCTACGGGTATTCGGCGAGGGTCCGGTGGCTGACCGATATCCATCCGCGTCCAATGCGCAGCAGTTCTACGGATGAGCAAAGGTGATAGTGCTGGAGTGGATCTACCCCGACCCTCTTCAGCGTCGACACCAGGCCGCTGAGCCATCGCCCCTACGTGCTCTTTTTCACATCACGACATCCGTCTCATGCGGTTAGCCTGCGGGACCGCCAAGCCCGTGACTCAACGGGCCCGCAACATCTTCACGCTTCGCTGCAGCAGGCCCTATTCACGCTGGCTTATCAAGCGAGCCGGCTACGGCAAGCTGCGCGAGTCGACCAAGCTCCGCTGCGCTTCGTAGTCGGCCAGGCGACGGTCATCGCCACCGGTGTCAACGCCGAGGGGCACCGCGAGATCTTGGGCCTCGACGTGTTCACCACCGAGGACGGGGCGGGCTGGACCGCCTTTCTGCGCGGCCTGGTGGCCCGCGGGCTCTCGGGAGTGGCCCTCGTCATCTCCGACGCCCACGAGGGGCTCAAGAACACCATCGCCGCCGTCCTCCCCGGCGCTTCGTGGCAGCGCTGCCGGACCCACGCTATGCGCAACCTGCTCACCCGGGTGCCCAAGGCCGCCCAGGCCCTGGTGGCCACCTTGGTGCGCACGATCTTCGCCCAGCCCGATGCCACCCAGGTGCAGGCCCAGTTCGGCCGGGTCGTCGACCAGCTCGAATCGCAGTTCCCGGCGGCCGCCGAGTTCCTCACCGAGGCCGAGGGGGATCTGCTCGCCTTCGCCAGCTTCCCGGTCGAGCACTGGCGCCAGTTCTGGTCCAACAACAACCAAGAACGGCTCAACAAAGAGCTCCGTCGCCGCACCGATGTCGTCGGGATCTTCCCCAACCGACCCGCCCTCATCCGCCTGGCCGGCGCCGTGCTGGCCGAACAGCACGACGAGTGGGCCGTTGCTCGCCGCTACATGAGCGCGGAGTCGCTCGCCAAGGCCCGAGTGCACGTCATTACCGGCAAAGTGACCGGGAGCGAGGAGGTGAGCGCGGAACTCGACACAGCAAGCTGATCAACAATCACGATTGATGCGGTGGTCGTCTTACGCCACTCGACCGGACTTGACCGCATCCCGGTCCGCCTTCCACCTCAGCCCACCGTGGTCTGTCCTATGCAGGGCGCAACCTGGCCCGTTCGGAGTGTTCGATGATGCCAATACAAGTATCATGGAATTCGAGCACTGCTTCGTGGCACGATTAGTTGTGGGCTCACGTCGGTCTGAGGGAGAGGGCAGGCAGGTATCTAATACCATCGGCGACATCTCGGACCGTATGCACTCCGAGCGAATGTTCCGGGGTCTTCTCGAGTCCGCCCCCGATGCCATGGTGATCGTCGACGCCAAGGGTGAGATCGTGCTGGTCAACGCCCAGACCGAGAAGCTCTTCGATTACGGCCGCGACGAGCTTTTGGGCCAACCCATCGAGATGCTGGTTCCCGAGCGATTCCGCGATGAACACCCTGATCACCGCTCGGGCTACCTCGCTGACCCGCACCTTCGTCCGATGGGGGTGGGCCTCGAGCTCTACGGCCAACGCAAGGACGGGGTCGAATTCCCGATCGAGATCTCCCTCAGCCCTCTCGAGACAGAAGACGGCACGCTGGTGTTTAGCGCCATCCGCGACATCACCAAGCGCAAACACTCCGAAAAAATGTTCCGAGGCCTTCTGGAGTCCGCTCCTGACGCCATGGTGATCGTCGACGCCAAGGGTGAGATCGTGCTGATCAACGCCCAGACCGAGAAGCTCTTCGATTACGGCCGCGACGAGCTTTTGGGCCAACCCATCGAGATGCTGGTTCCCGAGCGATTCCGCGTCCGGCATTCTGACCACCGCGCGGGTTACCTCGCCGATCCGCGAGCTCGTTCGATGGGAATAGGTTTCGAACTCTACGGGCGACGCAAGGATGGCACGGAATTCCCCATCGAGGTCTCCCTCAGCCCTCTCGACACAGAGGACGGCACTCTGGTGTCTAGCGCCATCCGTGACATCACCGAACGCAAGCGATCCGAAGAAGAAGCCTCACACTTCAGGGCCGTGGTCGAGTCATCCCACGATGCCATCATCGGCAAGGATCTCGACGGCGTCATCACGAGCTGGAACATCGGGGCTGAGCGCCTCTTCGGCTATACGGCGACTGAGGCCATAGGCAAATCGATCTCGATGCTGGTGCCTCCGGGACACGACGATGAGGTTCCCGAGATCATGCGCCGCGTGACCTCGGGCGAGCCGGTTGAGAACTACGAGACCGTGAGGGAGCGAAGCGACGGTACCCAGGTCGACGTGTCTCTGACCGTGTCGGCCATTCGAGACCGAAACGGCAAGGTGACGGGTGCCTCAACGATTGCCCGCGACATCAGTGTCCGGCTGCGCTATCAAGAACAGCTTCGCCAACTCTCCGAACAAGATGCGCTGACGGGTCTAAGAAACCGGCGGCGCTTCGAGCGTGACATCAGAGAACAGGTGGGACGGGCCCACCGTTACGGCGAGTGCGCCACTCTGATGATTATCGACGTCGACCTCTTCAAGCAGATCAATGATCATTATGGGCACCGTGCCGGCGACAAGGTCTTGAAGTCCATCGCCGCCGCCCTGACCCGGCGACTCCGGGACAACGATCTCGTGGCCCGCGTGGGTGGCGACGAGTTCGCCGTCCTCATGCCCTATGCCCGGATTGAAGATGCTGCTCACGTTGCCGACGATCTGCGCCGGGTGGTCAGCGCGTGTCGGATCGAGGTCGACGACGGCTCGGAGGTGAGCCTATCCATCAGCATCGGCGTGGCCCAGATCGACAAGGACACCCCCGACGAAGAGACCGTGATTGGCGAAGCAGACCGGCTTATGTACAGGGCAAAGGAACAGGGGCGTACGAAATCGACTCAGGTTTGATCACTTTTGGATACGCAGGTGAGGAGAGTCGCCCATCGATGCCATTTCCCCGCGGCGGGCAGTACGGCGTCAGGATTTGATTAAGCCTTGAAGGGCCGGCAACCGAGGAAAGGCATTTCAAGCGCTGCGCCGAAGCTCTGACCAGCTACTTCCCACTATTACGGGGCGTGGACTTCGATTGCCAGTCGGTCCTCCGACACCAACCCCAGCCCACGCGAGTGGTTGGGCGGGGCCGTCCCCGCACCACAGTGTGTGCCCGGTGGACTCATCTCCTCGAGGTTCAGCGGGGCGTGAGCGGCGTCCGCTCACCATTCATCGTGACGATCACTGCGGAGTTGAGGATTCAGTGCCGAGGCGACAAAGCGGGAATCCGTCCGTGCAGTCATCTATCCTCGCGCAATGGTCGTCGTGGTCATCGTCGCCGTCATAATAGCCGGGTTGCTTGCGGTGGCAACCTACGATCTTTTCCAACGTCACCACGCCGTATTACGGAACTTCCCGATCATTGGTCACCTCCGGTACATCCTTGAGTCATTCGGCCCTGAGACCCGCCAGTACCTCGTCAACGACAATACCGAGGAGCGACCGTTCAACCGGGACCAGCGTCGGTGGATCTACACTTCATCGAAGCTGGGCAACAACCTGTTCGGATTTGGTTCCGACGTCGATATCGAGCACATCGAGGACTACCTGATCATCAAGCAAGCGGACTTCCCTCTCGCTTTGACCGCGACTCAGCCAACCCTCAACTTTGTTGTTCCCGCGGCAAAAGTACTCGGCGGTGCCAGGGAACGACGGCTGGCATTTCGGCCTGCCTCGATCGTCAACGTCTCCGGTATGAGTTTCGGTTCGCTCAGCGCGGCAGCGATCGAGGCCATCAATCGCGGGTCGATGCTGGCGGGGTGTTGGCAGAATACGGGGGAAGGGGGCATCTCGGCCCACCACGAGAAGGGCGCCGATCTGGTCTGGCAGATCGGCAGCGGATACTTCGGATGCAGGGAGGCCGATGGTCGTTTCTCCCTGGAACGCGTCGCCGATACGGTGGCCGCGCACCCTGAGATTCGGGCGATCGAGATCAAGTTGTCCCAAGGAGCAAAACCCGGCATAGGGGGGATGCTTCCTGGTGTAAAGGTGACTCCTGAGATCGCGGCCATTCGGGGTGTCCCAGTAGGCAAGGATTGCAAGAGTCCGGCGGGCCATAGTGCGTTCAGTGACGTCGGCGGATTGCTCGACTTCGTTGAGAACATCGCCGATCGCACTGGCCTGCCGGTTGGCATCAAGTCCGCGGTGGGGGAAATTGGATTCTGGGAGGCACTCGCGGCGCGGATTGAGGCCACTGGGACCGCCGTCGACTTCATCACAATCGATGGTGGAGAGGGCGGAACGGGCGCGGGCCCGCTTGTGTTCGTTGACCATGTGGCGCTGCCATTCCGCTTCGCATTCGCGCGCGTGTATCGGATCTTCGCGCAACACGGATTGCAGAACAACATTGTATGGATCGGCTCAGGAAAGCTCGGCCTACCCGAGAACGCGTTACTCGCGCTGGCATTGGGCTGCGATCAACTCAATGTCGGTCGTGAGGTGATGCTGGCTGCGGGTTGCATTCAGGCGCAGCGATGCCACACTGGGCGGTGCCCAACAGGCGTCGCCACTCAGTCGCGCTGGTTGCAACACGGCCTGGATCCAGCGCTCAAGTCCGTACGAGTGGCGAACTATGTGGCCGCTCTTCGATTTGAGCTCGTGCGGCTCGGGCGCGCTTGCGGCCATCCTCACCCGTCTCTCGTCCCACTGTCCCAACTCGAACTGCTCGAGTCACGCTACGTCTCGGCTCCGATAGATGAGGTCTTCGATTACCGGCCAGGATGGGGACTGCCATCGGAGGTAGATCGATCGGAACTGGTAAAGCTGATGGCCCTGACGTAGCAGACGCGAAAACGCCGTTGACACGGGGTCGGTCGCCCTCGCCCCGGGCCCACCGGCCCGAGGGTGATGACGCTCCACCTCATCCGCCACACACCACTCCGTCAATGGTCAATGGAAGGGACCGGAGTCGCCGGCCAATGGCGTCGAAGACGGCGTTGGCGACGGCTGGTGCAACTGCGATCATGGGGGTCTCGCCTGCTCCGGCGGATGGCAAGTCCCTACGATTGAGCAGAATCACCTCAATAGGCGGAACGTCGCCGATGCGCGGAACCCGGTAGTCGGAGAAGGTACCGTTGGCGATCACTCCGTTGGTGAAATGGATCTGCTCAAACAGCGCTCCACCTAAAGCCATGACCGTTGCTCCCTCGATCTGGTTGACCACGGTGTCCGGATTGACCACAGCCCCGCATTCGTAGGCGCTCACCAGACGGACAACCTGCAATTGGCCGTCCCGGTTGACCCGCACCTCGGCAGCCGTCGCCACCCGCCCATCCTTTTCCATACCGCACGCGATGCCCCGTCCTAGCCCGTTGCGCGCGGCCGTCCATCCGAAGCCATCAGCGGCGGCGCGCAACACAGCCCGGAGTCTTTCGTCGGACAAGATGTCGAGACGGTATTCGACCGGGTCGCGCCCTATCCGGCGCGCCAATTCGTCGATGTGCGACTCCCGAGCAAAATTGTTGGCGGTTGCGGCCAGGGCTCGATAGGAGCCTTGGGAGAGGGGCCCCGCAGCGGGTTTGTGCTCTATTCGCCGGCTCGAGACGCGATAGGGAGTGGCGATCGCAGCCGGACCTGAGTTGAGATTGGTGAAGATCCAAGACGTCAGCTCGCCGGTACCCGCGACCCCCGCTTTCACGTCGATGACCGCTGCGGGACGGAGGGTGCCGGCGGTGAACTCTTCGTGACGCGTCCATGCCACTCGAACCGGTGCACCGACCTCACGGGCCAAAATGGCCGCCTCAGTTGCGACGCCGGCTGCATGCTTGCCGCCGAACGCGCCACCCGTCGGAGCGATGATCACCCGGACATCTTCCTCGTCCAGATCACAGGCAGCAGCGACCTGAGCACGAACGGCGAAGGGGGTCTGTGTCCCAGTCCAAACGGTGAGCCGTACGTCGTCCCAGAGGGCGAGGGCGACCCGCGGTTCGAGCGGGGCATGGGCAATATACGCCGTGGTATAAGTAGCGCTTAGGCGCACAGCCGCCGACTCGAAAGCGGCGTCAGGATCACCCACCATCTCGAGCGACGGGCCACTCCAGCTGTCTGTCGCCTGACCTAAATGGGAGCGCAGATATCTCTCCAATTCGCTATCCGAGGGCGCATCGGGCACCTCCCACTCCGCCTGAAGATCGGACAGAGCTTCGCGGGCTCCCGCCTGGTCGGTCGCCACCACGCCGACCAGGTGGGGAGTACGGACCACAGCGACACCGGGTCGGTCATCGATAGCTCTGGTGTCGAGGTGCTTCAGGGTTGCTCCCATTACGGGTGGGCGTAGGACGGCTCCGTGCCGCATGCCGGGGAGTGAGAGATCCGACACGAAGCCTCGCGCCCCGGTCACGGCGTCGACCGTGCCACGAGGCACGACCGGCGTCCCGGCGATGCGCCAATCAGTTGGTGGCGTGACAGCCGGTTCGCCCGTGACGATCTCGATTCTGCGCGATCCAGGTCGAACCGGCAACAACGATCGAGCGTGCGCTGCCACCCGTCGTAGGGCGTTGCCGGCGTCGGGCATTGACCGGCTGCCGAAGGTGCCGACGTCGTACGGGCACAGATCGGTGTCACCCATCACGAGGAGCACATCTTCCATGGGGATGTGCAGCTCCTCGGCGACCAGCATGCCCAGAGCGGTGCGATTGTCCTGACCCACGTCCACCTTGCCGGTGAACGCGGTCGCCTTCCCGCTGTCGGAGACGTGGAGCCAGGCACCGCCGCTGGCTGTGCTCCAGGACTCGGGCGCAGGTGCTGGGGGCGGAAGCACCGCAACCATCCCGTCCCCGAGCACTTCGAACCATTCCCGGTCCTGGGGATCGGTCACGTCCCATGGACGGGTTGGACGAAGGAGCGAGGTGAGCTCGGAAGCACCGCATCGGTCCGTTGCCGCAGTGGCTGCCAGATTGGGGCTGCTCTGCGTCATCGATTCGGTGGCGCGACGGACGGCCCGGCGTATCCGCGGGTAGGTGCCGCAGCGACAGGCGATGCCGCATAGCGCCTGGTTCACCGAGGCGTCGTCAGGGTCTGGATCCCGTACCACGAGCGCCGCCACTGCCAGGACCATCGCAGGAGTGCAATACCCGCATTGAACTGCGCCAACGTCGACGAATGCCTGCTGGACCGGGTGCAGACGTCCGCCAGTCTCCAGACCTTCAATCGTCATGATATTCCGTCCCGCCAAAGGGGCAACGGGCTGACGGCAGGCGCGCACCGGTTCACCGTCGAGCAGCACGGTGCACGAACCGCATGAGCCTTCCCCGCAGCCTGGCTTTGCACCAGTAAGGCCGAGCTCGTCGCGCAGCGCCGAGAGCAAGGTTGCGGTCGAGCGCACCGAACGAGCAGTCCCGTTGACGATCAGTCGTACCTGAGTGGGAGTGCCCACCGTAAGCGGGGCGTCGGAGATCGTCATCTCACCATCTTCTAACGCCGCTCCGCCAGGCATTAGGGCCTTTAGGCCTGTAACTCCATGACGACTAGTATGGAGTCGAGCAAATGCCTGTCCGCGCGCGTCGTCAATTCACGGGCTCTTGGGTTCAGCCTGTCCTGGCTGATGAGCGATACGTCAAATTCCCGCCGGAGATGGACCTTCCGCACCAGAAGGAGTGGGCGCTCAGACTATCAAGCGACCTTGTTGCCGGTACGGGTAATCGAGGCGTGAACCATCCGCCCGCCCAGCGCCGCTTCTTGAGCGGTAAATCGGATGAAGCGCGAAGCCCGGCGCCGGATAAGCCGCTCCAGTTTTTCGGTATGAGTCGACGGAGGTCGGGGACTCCGGGCATGCGGAGCGCGATAGAACCGGGCCTTCGCCAGCTCCACGAGGAGTAGGTAGAAGACGACCATCCCGAAGAGCAGTAAGAAGAAGGTTGTTGGCAGGGGCGTGAATCCCAACAGATGAGCGATTCCCGTATAGGGCAGGACGGCACCGACCAGGGCCGCCCCGGTCGGCACCACCAGCATCAGGGGGCTGGGACGGCTTTTGAAGAATGGAACCCGCCGGGTTCGGATCACGTAGACGACGAGCGTTTGGGTTGCGATCGACTCTACGAACCATCCGGTCCTGAACTCGGCGTGGCCGGCATGGAGCAGGGAAAGCATGACCCAGAAGGTGACGAAGTCGAAGATGGAACTGACCGGACCGAACACGGCCATGAAATTCCGGATGAACTTCATGTCCCAGGCCGCCGGTCGGGCCAGCGCCTCGGGATCGACCCGATCGGTCGGGATCACGAGCTGCCCGGCGTTGTAGAGGAGGTTGTTGAGGAGGATCTGCGACGGCAGCATCGGAAGAAATGACAAGAAGACCGAGGCACCGGCTGCACTGAACATATTCCCGAAATTCGAGGACGTGGCCATCAGGACGTACTTCATCGTGTTGGCGAAGATACGGCGCCCTTCCATCACTCCGTCGGCCAGTACCCCAAGATCTTTGTCGAGCAGCACGACGTCCGCGGCGTCTTTGGCGACGTCGGTTCCCGAGTCCACCGAAATCCCGACGTCGGCATGGTGGAGTGCCACCGCGTCATTGACCCCGTCGCCGAGAAAAGCCACGTCCTTTCCCGTACGGCGGGCAACTTTGATGATCCGTGATTTTTGATCGGGACTGATCCGCGCGAACACTGTCGTGGTGCCGATCGCCGCTTCGAGGTGGTCGTCGTCTATCTCCTCGACTTCGGCGCCACTGAGCACCCCGGCGCAGGCGAACCCGATGTCTGAGCACACTTTCGCCGCCACGAGCCCGTTGTCCCCGGTGATGATCTTGACCTCTATCCCCAGTCGTTGGAGCTGGGCGATCGACGAACCCGCATCGGCCTTCGGTTTGTCAGCGAATGTCAAGAACCCAGTCAGCTCCAGCCCTTGTTCGTCGCCGGCGGTGAGCGCCTCGGCCAATTCGGCCGAGCGGGTGGCAACTGCCACCACGCGTGCTCCTTCGGAGAAGAGCCTCTCTAGCGTCTGCTCGGCGCCGTCCGGGACATGCACACACCGCTTCAACACCACCTCGGGCGCACCCTTGGTGATGAGGAGCTGCTTTCCAGCCGGATCCTTGACCAGCACCGAGGCCAGCTGTCGCTCATGATCAAAGGGAAGGATGCCCAACCGCTCATAAGCTGCGGCCCTGGTGGCGAGCAGCTCTCCTGCGCAAGCGACAGGCGCCGACCAAAGGGCCTGGTCCAGCGCATTCCCACCGACCGGGACCCCTTCGGTGACCGTCGCTTCGTTGCACAAGAGCCCGAGCAACAAGGCTCGATCATTGTCCAGACCTTCGGCATCGAGTCCCCGCTCGAAGGTGATCACTCCTTCGGTGAGGGTGCCGGTCTTGTCGGTGAAGAGGATCTCGATGTTCCCTAAGTCCTCGATCGCCACGAGCCGCTTTACCAGCACCCTTTTCGCTGTGAGGGCTTTTGAACCGGCGGAAAGGCTCACCGTCACGATGGCTGGCATCATCTCCGGTGCAATACCCACCGCAATGGCCAGCGAGAAAAGCAGGGCTTCGATCAGGGGCCGCGAGAGCGCAACGTTGACGATGAAGATGAATGCGGTCAGCACGGCCGCCACCTCAAACAAGAAGCGGGAGAAACGGGACAGGCCAACCTCGAACGCGGTTTGGCCCTGCTTTTCGGCCAGACCCGCAGCGATCTGCCCGAAGGCGGTCCGATATCCGGTGCGCACCACCACGCCGAGGGCTGACCCCTGGTGGACAACGGTTCCCATGAACGCACATCCCGGTTGGTCAAGCGCCTGGCGGCCGGATACGGACGACGCTGACTTGGCCACCGGCAACGATTCTCCGGTCAAGACGCCTTCGTCGCACTCGAGCTCATCGACCTTCAGTATTCGCAGATCGGCCGGTACCAAGTCGCCGATTCGGAGCGACACCACGTCGCCGGGCACTAGGTCTGTGACCGGAACCCGGTTCGTCCGACCGTCCCTCGTGACCTCGGCTTCCTGTCGGATCTGGGCGCGGAGAGAGGCCATGGCCAACTCCGCCCGGTATTCATTGAAGAATCCCAGACCCACACTTAGGGCAACGATCACGGCGATGATCACTGCATTGGTACCACCACCAGTCAGCCCCGAGACGAGTGCCGCTCCGAGAAGGAGGATCAGGATCGGGTTCCGGATCTGACGGAAGAGAACGGCAGTCGGGTGCACCTTGTGGGTCCCGAGAGCGTTCGGACCAAATCGTCGTAGCCGTTCTGCCGCATCGTCAGACGTGAGTCCTTCGGGGCAACTTTCAAGACGCAACAGCACATCGTCGGCCGAAAGATTGGCGGAAGCGACCAAGTCGAGATCTCCAAACGGGGTGGGCGCGACAATGGCCATGTGAGCAGCTTCCGTGCTGAGGCTTGCTGCCACCAGGGCCAATGGTCCAACCGGGCCTCATCGAAGGAGTCACCGACGCCCAATGAGTGTGCGTCCATAGGAGGACAGCCCAGGACCCACGGATCGTCTTGGGGGCCACCTAGCGGGCAGTGGGCATGAAGGATAAAGTCCCTGGTCACGCGGCTGCGAGCCAGAGATCGGTAGTGCCAATCTCGCGTATTGGGTTGTCGCGAATCCCCCCTCCGACACGCTCCAGGTCCAGTCCCCTTGGGCCTGTGACCTGGGAGTTTCTTGAGTCGGCGTTTTCATCGACTTGCTCCAGGTCCACGCTTGGCAATGTCGAAGTCAGTTTGACCAATAGGACTCCGATTTCGAGGACCAGCGTCGCGACGACCACCCGGATCCATTCGCAGGCGACTGCCACGCTGTATAACGCCACCAAGAGCGCGGTGTCGGCTGGAAGAGGTTCGCTGACCATCCACTGGACGAGGGCAACAACGGACAGGACGATAAACATGCCCATCGGGGGCGCGTCCTCGCAAAATCAGCGGGAACGTCAGACCGGCGAAGGTGACGAACCCGATGTCCAGATGAGTGTGCTTGATGCCTGTATGAACCACCCCGAACAGATGAGGAAGAGCCCAATGGCCCAAGCAGTGTCAACCTCCACGGCGAAGCGCTCTCCCCAGCTGGGCAATCGTTCCCAAAGGAGCCAGGCGCCGTCGATCCGGTAGCCCGTTTCGCCGAAATCAGGCGCTTGACAATGCCGCGCCGGGCGCGGATTCGCCCGAGCGTCCTGCGCAGGCATCCTGCCCCGATTTATCGTCTGCCGGAGGAGAGAAAACATCACACTCCTGCTTATTTGCCTGAGGAGCCACGTGTTTCATCCGCGAGGATGAATCACCATTATGGGCCTCATTCCTCTGTGGTGAACGCAGGGGGATGCCCAGCGAAAGGGGGCAACGATGGGAGGGATGCGACCTCTATGGCCCGAAAAGATTCCGCAGGGAAGAGCGTGTTCGCAGTGTCGCCTATCGCGAAGTGCCTCCCGAGGTCGCAACAGGACGTGGGGCTCGCTGAAATGATCGCCACAGGCGGGAGAGGGCGCGGAGGCCCGTCGAGCCAGCAAGGAGCCTTAGCCATGAGGACAGTGGAAGTAGCGAGATTTTGGACACGCCAAAACCCTATGAGATGGAAGTTACGTCAGCATGAAGGCCTACAATTTGTGGCGATCGGACACTCGCCAGCCCTGTTTGGGGGCATTTCGCGTCGAAACGAATGACGTCATCTCCACGTCACGTTCGAGAGGTACAACGGGAGCGTGCGAGTCCTGGTGGCCGAGGACGACGAGGGACTGCGCTCCGTCTTGGAGCGAGGCCTGCGTGAGAACGGCTATGCCGTCGATGCCGCGGCAGATGGGGCGAGGGCACTCCAGTACCTCGATTCCTACGAATACGAGGTCGCCATCCTTGATTGGCGTATGCCCAAGGTCTCTGGCCTCGAGGTCATCCGGCGCCTCCGCCGCCGGGGCTCCTCCCTCCCGATCTTGATGCTCACCGCACGCGATGCGACGAGCGACCGGGTGACGGGGTTGGACGAAGGTGCCGACGATTATCTGGTGAAACCATTCGATTTCTCCGAGCTTCTGGCTCGCCTCAGGGCATTGCAGCGGCGTGCGGAGGCTCTACAGTCGCTCGAGATAAAGGTCGGGCAACTGACACTCAATACGGTGACCCGAGACGTACGGATCGGCATCACCCGGCCCCGCCTCACGGCCACCGAGCTCGCGCTCCTGGAGATCTTGATGCAGCGATCGCCGGCCGTCGTTTCCCGAAACGCAATCGCGCTGGCAGTCTGGAGCAACGAGGCTGATGCCCTTGGTTCCAATACGCTCGATGTCCACCTGGCCCGGTTGCGGGCGAAAATCGCCACCAGCGGCGCCAAGGTCGAGGCCATCAGGGCTCTTGGATACAGGATCGTGGCCCCGTGAAGACCCCTTCGTGGTGGCGGAGTCCCTATGTGGCTCACGCCGCCAGAGTGGCCGCTGCCGCCACGGTGATCATCGTGGCTGTGTACGTCTGCGTCTGTGTCGGCTTTGACATCGTCGACCGGCACCGGCTGGTCGCGCAGATCGACATCCAGCTCGAGCAACGCCTGGACGAAATGATCCGGAATCCGTCCTCCGCCGGCGCCCTCGCCTCCTACGAAAACGCACACGAAGCGGACGACGCCCCGGTGTTCGTGTGGAGTGTCGGCCGGTCGGGATCCTCACGGATCCTCACGCCCGGGGCACCCGCGCTGTCAGCGTCTGCCTGGTCGCCCGGGCACCAGTCCGCGGCGGCCCGCCTCGGCGGTCGCGACTTCCAGCTGGAGGCACGGCGCGTCGGCGGGACCTGGATCGTGGCCGGACAGAGCCTGGCCGAAACGGATCGCGCCGGATCCGACGTGGTCGCCCTGGAGCTGATAGCCGGCCCAGTGCTCCTCCTCGCCGTCTTCTTCGGCACCATGCTCATCGGGGTCAAGGCGGCCGGCCCCGTAGAGCTGTCCCGCCGTCGTCAGCTCGAGTTCACGGCCGACGCGTCCCACGAGCTCCGGACACCGCTCAGCGTCATCGAAGCCGAGGTCAGTCTGGGCCTCAGCGGTCGCCGCAGCGTCGAGGACTACCGCGACACGTTGGGACGGGTGAGCCGGGAGGCCCTGCGTCTCCGCCTTATAGTCGAGGACCTCCTCTGGCTCTCCCGTTTTGATGCGGAACCGCCGCCGCCGGGAGAGGAGCCGGTAGACCTCTCGGCGATCGCCATGGCGTGCGCCGACCGATTTGACGGCATCGCCCGGCAGCGCGGCATCTCGCTTTCCGTGCTCACGCAGGGTCAGGGGCACCCGTGGATCAACGCCCCTCCCGAATGGGTCGACCGCCTCACCGCCGTCCTCGTGGACAACGCCTGCCGCTATGCCGGAGACGGGGGAGTGGTGGTGATCACGGTCAGCGCGCAAGGGCACCGGGTGAGCTTGGCGGTCGAGGACGACGGGCCCGGCATCGCGGTCGAGGAGCGCGCAGCGCTGTTTGACCGGTTCCATCGGGCTACCGACGACGGTAACGGCGCCGGACTCGGTCTTGCCATAGGTGACGCCGTCGTTCGGGCCACTGGGGGCGAGTGGCATGTCGGGGCCGCCGAGCTGGGCGGGGCTCGCATGGAAGTGCGCTGGCACCGCTCTCCGGGTGCACCGGAACTCGGCGAACGGACCGAGCATGTGTACCCGGCAGCAGGCAGCGATCCAGCGCAAGAACTTCTTCCCCCTCTCAACTCACAACACTCACCACGCGCGAGATGACACCCGTCCAGTGGCTGGCGTTGTGCCTCACCCCTGAAGTTGAACTGGCGAGGCCAACGGAAAATGCTCCGTCCGTCGTAACGTTCCATCGAAGCCGATTATGAGCGCTTCGTAGTCGTCGAGAGTCTCGACCAGCCTGAGGCCCGCTTCTCCGGCGACCGCGACGGCCGTTGCCAGGGCATCGGCAAGACCGAGGTCTGGCCCACTGACGCTGGCCGAGGCGACCCGAGTCGTTGGACGGCGAGAGTAAGGGTCGATCAGATGGCTGCCGCGTTCGGCAGTCCCTGAAGTTGCTATGGCTCCGGTGAGCTCCACGACGCAGGCCAGTCGGCTCGGTGAGAATGGATCGACAATGCCGATCCGGAAGGCTTGTGAGTGCTCCATTGCCCCGAAACTTGCGATGTCACCTGCGGCGTTAACGATCGCTCCGCTTATCTCGGCCGACGCGAGTGCGCCCAGAGCGCGTTGCGCGGCCCATCCCTTCACGTAGCCCGTGGGGTCGACGCCACCGGGCATGGCCCACGGATCGAACCAGCCGCGGGAGATCCGGCGGGCCTTGGCGCACTCTTCGAGGACTTCGGTCACTTCGGGCGGGGTCTGCTCCCTTGTGATCTCTCCTCGCCGCAAGCGGCTCATGGGGCTGTTCGCCTTCCATGTACTGAAAACGGCGTCAGCGCGCTGGAGGATGTCGCGCGCCCGAGCGACCTGCAGATAGGTGTGGTCGCTCGCCTCGCCGTCCTCGGAGTAGATATCCATCGTCACTACGGTGCCCATCACCTGTTCAAGACAGTGGAGGACGTGCCGGGATTCCTTTCGTGGCGCGCTGGCCAGTGACGGCGAGGTCATGAGAGACCGAGCTTTCCGAGTGCGGACTGGAGCGACTGTTCAAATCCGGCGCTCGTGTAGCTGGCACCCGACACGCCTTGAATGTGGGCGTTCTGAGCCTGGATGGCCTGCTGCTCGAGGATCGGGATCGACTGCTGGTCGATGGACTGGGAGCGAAAGTTCCCACCGTCGTTGATGGACCCGATACTGACTTTCGTAATCCGTTTGCCCGAAGCCGTGACTGAGACTGACAGTATCCCGTAGTGGTAGTCAACTGCAGCGCCAGTGGCGGTTCGGGTGGCCGAGGGGCCGGATGTCGCCGTATTCGTCGAAGGGACCGTTGAGGTGCCCGTGTTCGAACCGGACTTGGGAGGAGAACTCGCGCCACTTGAATTGTTTCCCGCGGACGATCCGGTGGTCGTGGTCGTTGTCGAGCCCTGCGTCGTGGAGGCTCCGGATAGAGAACCAAGGTTGACGGGTGCGGATTTTGTGTGGAAGCCAAGCACGCCAATCAGCCCTACGACGGTTGCGCCGATGACCACCGGTGCCCGTCTCATGGAGTCCTCCCGTTCTTCACGTACATAGGTGTTCGCCTTCTCATCGACTTAGAATGCGAATGCTTCTCGGTGAATCCGGTCACGCTGCACTCCTAGCTTCAATGCTGCGGCGACGATGCTGTCGCTGAAGGCATTCGGACCACAGATATAGAGATCGCGGTCTGCGAGGTCGGGTACGAGCCGTCGCAGCGCCCTCGCGTCGAGGCGGACGTCGTGGCGCGAGCCGATGACCTCGTGAAAATGCCCACCACGCTGTTCGACGAGAGATGCAACTTCGTCTCGGTGCACAATGTCCTCTGGGGTCGAGGCGCGGATGATGACCGACACGTCAACCGATACGGGTAGGTCCTCCAGTAGGGCGCGCAACGGGGTGATGCCCACTCCAGCGCCGATGAGTGTGACGCGGTCGGTTTGGCGCGCATGCTGGGTAAATGCGCCATATGGTCCCTCAATCGCCACTCGGGTTCCAGGCTTGAGGGCGGCGATAGCGCCGCTCTGGTCGCCCAACCCCTTGATCGTCACTCGGAGATACGGCGGTTGGGGGAGGGCGGAGAGGGAGTAGGGGTGCGCGTGCCACCAGAGCTCCTTCGTAAGGAACCGCCACTTGAAGAATTGACCGCCCGAGACGGCAAGGCGGTCGAGGCGACGGCCCGAACAGATGACCGAGTACACGCCCGGCGCCTCTTGGCAGACTGCGGCAATCCGTAGTTGGTGGCGGAGGCTCCGGATGATCGGCTGCGCGACCCGAAAAAGGATGACCACCCCTGCGGTCAGGACCCAGATGGCGATCCACACTGCCTTGGTAAGCGGGTGACCAATGAACGAGCCACCCGTCGTGATCTGGTGGGCGAAAGCGAGGGCGAGGGCGAGGTAGGTGTAGAGGTGGACGAACCACCAGGTCTCGTACTTGAGATGGCGACGGGCGATTTTGATTGAAGTGATTCCGGCCATCACCAGAAGGCAGAAGCCAGCGGCTGCAGCGAGGAGGTCGGGGTAGGAGCTGAGGAAAACCCAGAGCTGACGGAGTGCTCCCACCTTGGCCAGTTGGGCATAGCCGAGTGTGATGAGTACGACATGGGCCGTGATAAGCCACAGCGGCCACGGACCGATGCGCCGGTGCCAACGGACGAGCCGGTCCTGGCCAACCGCTCGTTCCAGCCATGGCAGTCGGCCGATGAGCACAACCATCACCAACATGAGGTACGCCCCGGTGAAGCCAGCCAGGCGGCCCCCAGCGATAAGCCAACCACCCGGGGCGGCGAGGGAACCGCGTGTCTCGCCCGTGATGACGAGACCGAGCGTGACACCAAGACCAAGACCAGCGAGGGCTGCCAGGGCATCGGCCACCCGACGCCGGGGTGGGTGGCCGGGCCGAGACCGAGGCACCTGTACGTTGTGTACAACGGCCTCCTCGCCGGTGGGAGCGACCTGGGTGATGCCCGTCATGGGGCAATTCTCAATGGCCCGTATGTGAGCGACCATTGCATGGGCTGTGAGCTCACTGTTAGCGCTCCGGTGCCTGCGGTCATGACGGTTAGGCTACGAGTTGGACCTTACGGCCCGATGAAGCCGACACCCCCGTCTGCAGCACGTCATCACATCCTCCTCCAAGTCCACCCGGGACAGGAGGTGTCGAGTGTGGCGAGCTGGTGACGTACCCCGCCTGGGAGACCGGATGACGGGACTGCGCTGACCGTCCGACCTAGCTTGAGGTGAATTGGCGCGCTCGATCCAAGGCCCAAGGTGTGTCACGGTCGAGACCTGTCAGCACACTCCAATCATCGCTCCCTCGGTGGTGTCGGAGTGCCAACATAAGGATCATTCCGCCCACGAAGAGAAGCATGGAAAGCGTGTAGGAGTTACCAACCAGCATCTGTGCCAACGTGTCGTGGAGCTCCACGCCGCTGCCGTGAGGAATGCGCCAAATGGCGCCGTACCAGTACCACGCAGTCACCAAAGCAGCCCAGACTCGGCCGAAGGCAGGTCGGTCATGGGCTAGGGCAAGCCAAAGGATGATCGGGACAACCCAGACCAGATGATGGGCCCAGGTTATCGGTGAGACGAGGAGACCGGTCACAGCACAGAGGAGGATGCCAAGAAGGGGCGATGACTTCCGGTACGCCCACACCGCCGTCGACAGGCCTACGATCCCGATCGAAAGCACCAATAGGATGAGAAGGCCCTCGGAGACGTGTCCGTGGCTAAATCGGTAGATCGTGCTGCGAAAGCTTTGATTCGAGATATAGACGACGCCACCTACTCGGTGCGCATCGAAGACGTACCTCGTCCAGTACGACCATGATTCCGAGGGCGCCGCGATCAGCATGAGTAATCCGCACAGGAAAAATGTGATGAGCGCCACGCATCCGGCTCGAATCTGCCGCGTGGCGAAGAGGAACAATACGAAAATGAGCGGCGTGAGCTTCAACGCCCCAGCGATACCGGTCATGATGCCGCGAGGAATCGAATGGCTTTTCAGCCTAGGAAGTATGGCGAGGTCAGCGAGTACTAGGAGCGCCACGAGAACATTGATCTGCCCGAAGCCGAAGGTCATGTTGACCGGGTTCAGCGCCATCGCAGGAAGCGTCAGTATGAATGACCACAGCGCCAAATCTGACCTATGCCAACGGGGACGAACTGCCCTGAGGGAGCAGTAGAGAAGGCCGATCAGCAAGAGCGTCGATAGAACCGCCCAAATGGCCTGGGCGGTGACGCGGGACACCGCCGTGAACGGAACAAATAGCAGCGCGGAGATCGGCGGATAGGTGAAAGGTTCCTTCGGGGAAGCCAGGTAGGAGGTGTAGAGATGGCCAGTGAAGACCTGTTTCGCTCCCATCAAGTAGACGTCAAAGTCAACCTGATGGGTGGTGAGTCCAATATCAAGCGCCCTGGTCATCGTGATGGCGAGGGAGATGACTCCGAAGCCCCACAAGATCGTCTGCAGCCATCTGGTATGGGAAAATCGGGTCAGTTGGTTGAGAAGGCGGCGACGTTGGCTCAGGGTTCGTGGGGGTCTGGCCACATTGGATGAGCCATTCGTGCTTCGGCAAAGCCGATCCTCCTGATCGACGTTGCCTGAGCTCACGATTCGCGTCTCGAGCTTGACGATTTCGCGGAGACACGCCATGCCGAGGGGCCTGCCGATCGAAGGTCGATCCGCATGGCGACGTCGGGTACACGACCGATCAGGATCGACGGCAACGGCACTCGCGGAGGATACATAGAGACGATCTCCGCCGCCCTCATCCGGAAGGATGAATCCGGTGCTCGCGCGATGCCTGAAGGGCTTTACGTAGAATCTCAGCTCAACGGAGGTCGTCCGTCGTCATGGTCCCTTCATCTTCGAGGATCATGATCGAGGTATGGCAATCGGGTGCGATGGACTTTCACCGGTCGAATGATGTGACTAGTGAACATCAGCCACCTCATTGAGGTCTATGGCTACTTGGCGGTATTCATTCTCGTTGGCGCGGAAAGTCTGGGAATCCCCGTCCCGGGCGAAACTGCGCTCATCCTGGCAGGCGCCTACGCTGGGCACACCCATCGCCTTTCGTCCTGGTTGGTATTCGCTGTTGCGGCGGCAGGGGCGATCATTGGTGACAACATCGGTTTTTGGATCGGGCACCGATTCGGCTATGCCTTGGCGCGCCGGTATGGACGCCACGTCTGGCTCAATGAGCGGAAACTCAAGATCGCTCGCTATCTGTTCGACACCCATGGCCAGAAGGTTGTGTTCTTCGGTAGGTTCGTTTCGATTCTTCGTACCTATGCCGCCTTTCTTGCCGGTTCGAGCCGTATGCGATGGAGCAAGTTCTTGCCCGCGAACGCCGCGGGCGGGATCGTCTGGGCCGGGGTATACACCTTTGCCGCCTATTTGGCCGGTAACGCCATTACCCATCTATCGGGCGTCATCGCTCTCGTCATTGGCGGAGTGGCGCTTTTCGGAGTCGCAACCATCCTCATCGTGGTCGGTCGTCAGACGAACCGCCTGGGCCCTGCAGCCGAAGCCGCCTACCCGGGACCACTCGAATAGGGGGTCGAGATGTCCGAATTCACAGCAGCCTCGGCCTGGCGACGCTATAGACAGTGACGCGATCACCTGGACATCACCCCAAGTGGCGAGTCGTCACCGTCCTTGGCGCCTTGGTTGTGGTGCTGGTTGTCGGAGTAGTGCTCCGAGGGAGCCTGACCCGGATCACGAAGACAGCGATCTCCAACGCCGTAAGCGCGCCTCGCACGAACACCCCGAAGGCAATTGACCCCTCGTATTTCGCCTCTGGCGCCTGCATGAGCTACCCACCGACCAGCGGTGATCGGCACACGACGGTCTTCCTCGATGCCGGGCACGGTGGTCTCGACCCCGGTGGCGTGGGTGTGACCGAGTCGGGCCGGCAGATCGAAGAGTCCACGATCAACCTGGCGATAGAGCTCGACACCATGGCGATCTTGCGGGCAGAGGGGTTCTTAGTGGTGGTCTCGAGAACCGAGAATACGACCGTCCTCAAGCTCGGTCCAGGAGACACCGACGGGCAATTGCTCAGCCTCTTGGGCTCGCATGACGACGTCGCGGCGCGGGACGTCTGCGCCAACATGGCCGATGCCGACTTGCTGGTTGGCATCTACATGGACGCCGGAGGAAGCTCGCAGAATGCCGGAAGTGTCAGTATCTACGACACCGACCGCCCCTTCAGCGCGGCGAACCTCGAGTTCGCCACCCTCTTGCAGAGCGACGTTCTTTCGGCCATGAACGCTCAGGGGTGGGGCATCCCCAATGACGGCATTCTTTCCGACGCAAACGAGGGCTCTTCCGTGGGCGACCCAGCCGAGGGGGGCCTGGCGGCTGAATCCGCCAACTACGACCATCTGCTTTTACTCGGGCCGGCGTCGGCGGGCTACTTCTCGACGCCGAGCCAGATGCCTGGAGCCGTGATCGAACCATTCTTCCTTACCGACCCCTTTGAGGGATCCATCGCGATCAGCACCGGCAGCCAGGAGGTGGTCGCAAAGGGGATCGCCTCGGCTGTTGAGCAGTACTTTGCACCGACGAGTACGACATCCAGGGCTGGCTCGCCTGCCGAGCGACCCGGGAGCGTCTCACGCCCCAGGGTGCCACCGCCTTCAGGAGGATCGTGATGTCCATATTCCGCCCTCTAATCAGTCTCAAGTCTGATGTTGTGCGAGGCGCTGGTCGGTACGATTACTCGTGGCCGTGGAACTTCCACTCATGGAGCCCGCTGCGGTCCTGCCGGCAACCACGGGGGGCCAGCCTTCGGCTCCACGAGAGCTCCGCCCGATGAATTGATGGAACAGGACAGAGAGCACCTTCGGCGTGCTTCTACACGCCACCAGGCCACGGATTCGGATACCGGAACCGTTCGATGGATCGCGAGTTCCACCGGGCGCGGACCGAGCCAACAGCGCCATCGGACCGAGTTCCCGCGGTCTTCGGTTTCAGCCTGGGAGGCTGCCGTTACTCGGGGGAGGCAAGAAGTCCAACGGCAGGCACCACTCCGGCAGGACGCCCCGGAATGGCAGGAACTACCTGAAGGGGACGGATATGACGCCGATGAGGGCGTGGAGGCCAACGCCCGGCTGACTGGTATGACTGCGGCGCTGTTGCTGGTCCTGTTGGCCGCCGAGGGGTTCACCATCTTGCGGATCGGCAAGCTCCTCACTCTTCACGTCGTGATCGGCATGGTGCTGGTGCCGCCCGTACTCCTCAAGATCGGCAGCACCACCTGGCGCTTCGCCCGCTACTATCTCGACTCACCCGAGTATCGGCGGAAGGGCCCTCCACCTGCACTTCTCCGGCTCCTCGGTCCGTTCTTGGTGGTGTTGACGCTCGCCGTCTTGGCCAGTGGGATCGCCCTCTTGGTCGGTCCTCCCAGTGTGCGGAGCGAACTGCTGACGATTCACAAGGCGACCTTCATCCTTTGGATCGCCGCCATGGTCGTCCACGTCCTCGGACATTTGGTCGACACCGCACGTCTGGCGCCCAAAGACTTCTACTGGCGGACCCGGCGGCAGGTCCGAGGGGCCAGCACGCGACAGTGGGCACTCGTCGGTGCGCTCTGTCTCGGGCTCGTGCTCGCCGTCGTTGTGACGCCAAAGGTCGGCCCCTGGAGATCAGGCAGGACGCCCGTGCATCTCATAACTCCGGCCGGCAAAGTGGGCGCGTCCACTTCGGGCCAACCGGGCCTGCGGGTACACGCCGGCAGTTGAGCCTCCCTGATGCGGGCTAGCCCCGGAGGCGTCGCCAGACGGAATGAGGCAGCAGTCGAAAGAAGAGAAACAATACGCGGAGGACCGCCGGAATCCAGATCACCCGCTGGCCACGTTCCACACCTTGTACCACGGCAGCTGCCACCACGTCGGGCTCGACGGCGAAGAATGCCGCGTGGTGGCCCCTGGTCATTTTGGTCATGACGAACCCTGGCCGTACGATATGCACCGAGACCCCTGATCCGCGGAGCGACTCGAACAGTCCCTGGGCATACGCGTCGAGTCCTGCCTTGGCAGAACCGTAGATGAAATTGGCGCGGCGGACTCTGACTCCCGCGACCGAGGAGAGCACGACGATGGCACCATGACCCTGTGCCCGGAGGCGTGCCGCAGCCGCAGTCATGGCGGCCGCCGGCCACGTGAAGTTCACCGTCACCATCCTTGCGACCCGGTCAACGTCGTTCTCGTCGGTGAGTTGATGTCCCAACTCGCCGACGGCCATGATCACGAGGTCCACTTGGCCCTGGGCCGCCTCGAAACACTGCGTGACAGTCGATTCCGCCCGTTCGGGTTTCGTGGCATCGAACCCCACAGCCTCCACCGTGCTCGCCCCCGCGCTGCGCAAGGTCTTTGCAACTTGCTCTAACGCGTCCTCATCCCGACCGGCGAGCACCACCGCTCTGCAGCGGTCAGCGACAACTAACGCCATGATCTCCCGGGCAATTTCGGATGTCCCGCCAAATACCACCACCGATTGAGGATGGCCGAATGCGTCGTTCATACGTTGTGCGCTCCCGTCAGTCCCAGGCGACGGGAGAGATCAGATTCGAGGATCCCATGAGGGTCAACGCGGCGGCGGGCTGTTGCCAGTTCACCCAGCCTCGGGTACATGGCTGCGACCAGCTCGGGGCGCAATCGCGCATCTTTGGCGAGATAGACGCGTCCGTCAACGGCAGCGACCAGTTCATCCAGCTCATCGAGGAGTGGTGGGAGTCTCGTGGGTCCAACAGGAAAGTCGAGAGCCAGCGTCCATCCTTCGATTGGGAAGGAGAGGGGCCCGGGACTACCTGGACCGAATCGCTTGAGCACGGCCATGGGACACGAAAGGCCCACCCCCGCGATCATCGAGATCGCTGTACGGACGAGTTCGGCGTGGCGTGGAGCGACAGCGAACTGATACTGCACGAATCCACGCTTGCCATAGAGGAGATTCCAATTCGCCACTCCATCGAGCGGGTGCAGAAAAGAGGTCAGAGGGACGAGAGCGCCGCACTTGCGTCGTGGCGACTTGCGAAACCAGGCCTCATTGAATGCGCGCGCGGTGCTCGAGCTCACGAGACTTCTGGGCGGCGTGAAGGGGACCCGCTTGGGTGATCGGCGGGGGATGGCGAGCGGGCGTTCGTTCAATTTGGGACCCAACGCGTTGAGCGGGGCGTGGTCACCGCGGCTGAGGATCGATCGTCCCAGACCACCTCGGTGAGAACTGCAGTCAACCCATGCCACCGAGTATCGATAGACATGATCCATCGCCTCCATGGCGGACATTGTGCTGTCGAGGTTGTTGAATCGTTCGGTATCGACTTCCACCCATGCAGTTTCGACTCGGCGGAGCTGCAAGGTGGCCTTTGCGATGACCCCGGTGAGCCCCATTCCACCGGCGGTGGCCCAGAAGAGTTCGGGATCATTCTCCGAAGAGATGGTCAGGACCCCCGTCGGCGTGACCAGTGTGATTGAGCTCACGTGGGAACAGAAGCTTCCCTCGCGATGGTGATTCTTGCCGTGCACGTCGGCGGCAATCGCCCCGCCCAACGTCACCTGTCGAGTTCCCGGAGAGACTGGGATAAACCAACCCAGGGGAAGGGAGGCCCGGATCAGGGCGTCAAGGCTCGTACCACCGCCAACTTCAACCCGTCCCGTGGCAGGATCGATCACTCCGATGAAGTCCAAGCCAGACGTGTCGACGACGGTTCCCCCAGCGCACTGGGCGGCATCGCCGTAGCTGCGCCCCAGTCCTCGGGCGATCACCGAGTTCTTATAGCCCTGCGCGGGTTGTCTCAACCGGAACGAAGGGGCCACTGGGGAGCGCAGGCCAGGGTCCTTTGTGGTGAAAAGAGCGGACAACATCTCGATGTCTAGGGGTACCGCCACATCGCTCGCCGAAGGAGAGGTGCGTCCCCATCCGCTGAGAAGGCGAGGGTGCTCCATCAGCTCGTGAGCAGGTTGAGGAGATGGTCGTGTCGTCGGAGTCGTAACGATCTTCAGATGAGGTATGGAATCTCTCGTCATCTTGTGAGAGTTGCCCTGGTTCATCCGTAGATACCGATCGAAAACATTGCGACCCAAAATGCACCAAGTACCTGCAATACGTGATCATCAAAGACCAGACCTTCGGGTGCGTCGACGAGTCCGGCGTCCACCAGCCTCAGCATGTGGAGAGTTCCCAGGATGATGGGGATCACTGAAAGCTGGATCCAGACAAAATGGTGACTCGCATGGGACTGCAAGCCGCCCTTGTCGAATGCCCAAAGGCAGTATGCGGTTACCGTAACGGTCGCCGTGAGCGTCAGCGTCGATCGAAGGAACGACGCGGTGTATGCGGCGAGGACTTTTCGATGTTGTCCCCGGGGCCCGCCAAGTCGACGATGTTCTCCCGCCCGCTTCCCTGTCACGACGAACAACGCTCCAAAGGAAGCAACCGCCAAGAACCAGCTTGAAAGTGGAATGTGGGTGGCCACCCCTCCCGCGATGGCTCGAAGTACGAACCCCGATGCGACCGCCGCCAGTTCGATCACCGGTTCACGCTTGAGGCGAAACGTGTAGGCGATACTGATCAGGGCGTATATGCCGATCACAAGGACCAGCGCCCACCGGGCGACGAACCACGCAGAAACCAGTCCCAGGGCCATGAGCAATGCCGCAGCGGCTACGGCATGAGTGCTCGTGAGGGCACCGGCGGCGACCGGACGGGTCCGCTTGTCAGGGTGAAGACGATCGGCTTCGGCATCCACTGCATCGTTCATCAGATAGACGCCGGAAGCCACCGCGCAAAAGATTCCGAAGGCTGCCAACGATCGCAAGAGGTCGAGTCGGTTGGTCAAGACCCCTGCGGCGGCGGGGGCTACGAAGACGAGCAGGTTCTTGACCCACTGGCGCGGGCGCATGGTCAACAGGATGTTCCACAGCGTGCCGCCCCAGGACGTCCCGCCGCCCCCGTGTGGACTGACTGCGGTGCAGCGTTCAGCGCGTTCGCTCACGGCGGAGCCCGGAGCTGCCCGTACCACACCG
This sequence comes from Acidimicrobiales bacterium, assembly GCA_049513455.1. GTDB lineage: Bacteria > Actinomycetota > Acidimicrobiia > Acidimicrobiales > RAAP-2 > Bog-473. The sequence continues at coordinate 1,062 of JBEKWB010000006.1, read as the reverse complement.
CTTGTGGTGTTCATCTCAGCCCCCTAGCCTCGATGACATGGTGATGAAGTCCCGGGCCCACCAGGACTCGAAGAATCGGGCCGGGGTACCCGTCATGTTCGAGAGCATCTCGGTTCCATTTGCCGGACTCGCCGATCCTGTCGGTGTAGACGGCTCATAGGTGCTGAAATTCACCCAATCGGTGTTGATGTCGAGCTCCATGGCGCGGACGGCGCCGGCTCGGACCAGCAGGTTCGCCAGGTCGGTGATGTTCAGACCCGGACCGCCCACGTAGACGAGGGCACCGTTGGACGTGACCCCGAGTCCCGAACGCCAGACGTAGACCGCGTCGCCCAAGGTCGCACCCCACTGCGTCGTATCGCTCGCGTTCAAGCCAGGCACCGGTTTGCCGTTGTCGACGACGAGGTCCAGGTTCTGACGGACTGACACGACGTTGGGCGCCATGCTCACATCGCGACCCCATTCTCCGACGGTCGAAGTGCCGTTGCTATAGACGACAAAAGACGCCGCACCCGATCGGAGGGGGAGGATTGTCTTATCGTTGGTGTAGTACCCGCCGTTCGCGGCCGACATCAGGAACCCCGCGTTGAACGCCGCGACCAAGCTCGTCGCAGCCGTGGGTTGTATCGGTGCCGTGTTCGGGTAGGGGCCGCCACCGGGGATTTGGCTGCCCGAATACAGGGTCGCCTTCAAGAGCTTGGTGTCCATCCATGCCACGCCCACCACGTAGCTGGTGTGGATGGCGTCGGGCCGGAGCGTGGTCTCGTAGACAGCTGGTATTTTTCCTACCAGGCGACCCGCCGGTGACCACTGCCCCTCGCCCGCAACTGCTGGGCTGGCGAAGGGTTGAATCGGAGAGGGTGGCGGCAAGTGGGCCGGACCGCTGGCCTGGGGCGTAGACACCGGGTGGACGGGTTTAATCGCTCCCGCTGGCAGTTTTCCTCCAACCTTGGGCGGATGATGGCTGTACCACTCGTTCTCGATCCAGTTCACGACGCTTGCACCCCCGTGCTCTCTTGCCCATTCGGCCGCCCGGCTGGTCAGAGAACTCCCAAGGGCGGG
>JBEKWB010000005.1:0-96774 GCA_049513455.1 Acidimicrobiales bacterium | reverse complement strand
CGAACTCGAGGTCGTCCATCTCCTCGGCGGTGGCCATGTTCATGAGGGTGCGGAGCTCGGCCTCGGGAGGCTCGGTCAACCTGACCGGTCCGGCGTACTGCTCCAGCCAGGACACGGCCTTGGTGATCAGAAGCTCACGCTGTGGCTCGTCGAGGTTGGCCGCTGTCGGCAGCTGGGCCACCTCGGGGTCGCCGGTCAGTTGGTACAGCGCCACCCGCGCCGCGTTCAGGTCAGCGACCTCGACCGCGCGCCGGATGAAGGCCGAATCGACCGTTGTTGTCATGGCTTCAGTTCCCTCCGTAATTAGTAGGTGACCCCGCTGCCAGGGAGTCTCGATGTCTGCCGAGAGACCGCCCACGGGCCATCGACCGTCCAAGCACAATGATCATTCGAAAACGTCCGTCGTCTCAACGACCACTTGATTCCACAGGGGCTGGAATCCCAACCACCCATGCGCCGCGAGACCCACCTGGTCATGAGCCAGAAGTGCGTTCGCGTGTTCGATGACGGGCAAGGGATCGCCCGCCATGGTTGCAGCAAGACGGAGGTGCGTTGCACAACAGGTTTCGAGAAGGTGAAGCCAAAATGCTGCTTCGTCGACCGTGTTGCCGACCGTCAGTAGACCATGGTGACGCAGCAGAATGGCCTTGTTTCGTCCGAGGGCGAGGGCAAGCCGATCCGCCTGTTCGGTGTCGTATACAACACCCGAGTATTCGTCAAAGAGCGCATGATCGCCATAAAAGGCGCACGCGTCCTGTGTCACGGGTTCGATGGGTCGCCCAGTAGCGGACCAGGCCTGACCATTCGGCGTGTGGGCGTGAGCGACCGCATTTATGTCTGGGCGAGCCCGGTGGATCGCAGAGTGGATGGCAAATGCCGCGCCATTCAACTTCCCATCTCCGATCAACACAGTTCCGTCGACATCCACCAGCATCAAGTCAGACGAGCGAATACGCCCCCAGTCCGCAGCGAAGGGGTTGACCCAAAAGCGATCCGGGTATTCGGGGTCTCGCACGGTGATGTGTCCCGCAACCCAGTGGTCATACCCGAACCGAGCAAAGATGCGGTAAGCCGCTGCCAGTCGGGCCTTGCGATGCGCACGCTCGTCCGCAATGCTGCCGAATACCGGTTCTTGCAATGGGATTGAGGACCTGTCGGGGAGAGTGCCAGGTAGGGGTGCGTCTGATCTCTCTTGCCCTGTGGGCCGAACTTGGGACTTCACCGACTTTCCTCCATGGGGACCCGAATCTCCGGCAGAATTGGACGCGCGCCGCCAAGTTCGACCAACCAGTACTCCAAGGACTTTATTATGCGATACACCGATTGGACGGTTGGAGTATTCAGCCCACGCACGTTCGCTTCCCTTAGCCAAGTTCCAATGGAGTAGTCAACTTCAGTTGGTCGACCTTGGAGGAGATCGTCGTGCAGGGAGGGCCTGCCGAACAACCCTTGAGAGATCATGTTGGTGCCCAGAGTCATCATCGCCTCCACCGCCTGGTCGAACGCCCATGAACGGAGTTCCCGGAAGCGAGAGAACGGTGCGTAATAGTCAGCGGGTTCGTAGCCCATTGCCTGGTAGACCCCCAAGAGCTCCTGCGCCAGCTGGACATAGTGCTCTGCGGCCTCTTTGACGAGGAGTCCTTGAGCCACAGAACCGCCGATAGCACCAAAAACTGAGGCCGACCATCCTGCCACGATCGAAATCTGCAGCAACTTCTCCCATTCGACGTGTTGGATTTCGCTCGACTCCAGTGTCGGGAAACCGGCGGCACAGAACACATCGACCAAGGCACCAACCCGACTGCTGGATTGGCCATCGAGCTCGCCGAAGTAAGCGGTTGTTGGTGCAGTTGCCGTATGCGAGACGACGCCTGGGGCTTGCAGGACGCCCCCCTCGATCGTCGAACCACCAATCACCCGGTCTGCGCCAATCCACGCCGCGAGTTCTTCTTCCTTGCAGATCGTGTTCTGCAGTGACACGGCCACGCCGAACCGATCACGTGCTCCACCTGCGTCGGAAAGTGCAGCCTCCGTTGCGCGGGCCTTTACCGTCAGCAGGAGATAATCGAAATCGCCCTTCGCCTGATCGACGTTCGTGACCGCAGTGATCCCCTTGACGACACGGCTCCCACGAATACCATCGATCCTGAGTCCATGATCCTGAATCGCGGCGGCATGGTCCGTCCGAGCCACGAGCGTGACGTCGACGCCAGTTTCTCCGAGCCAGCCGCCGAGCACCGATCCGAGCCCCCCGGCGCCCAGTATGCAGATACGCATGCGGACTCCCTTTCCCTACGTCACTTTCCAACCGATGGCAAGGTAGCAAAGCCCTTGCCGTATATCAAGTGGTTGATAAGCAGCGCGCGTTTGGATACAGTCCAGGTACGGGTGCTGGCGTGTGCCTCGGCCCGTCGTTGTAGGGAATCAACGAGTCCAAGGGGAGGTCGATATGGATTGTCGAGGTTTGAGCTATCTGGTGATCGAGACTTCCGACCGAGCGGCTTGGTCGGAATTCCTTGTGGAGGTGATGGGCTGCATGCCGGGCGAGGCACCGGCAGGAAGCGGGGGAGACGCCGACCATTTCCGCCTTGATGACCGCTCCTTCAGGATTTGCGTGCAGCCTTCGTCTCAAGAGGGTTATGTGGCCGGATGGGGTTTCGCATCCGAAGAGGCATGGCAAGGCGCGCTCGACGAACTTTCCGCTGCCGGAATTACGGTTGTCCCGGGCGATGAGGCCGAAGCTGGTTCTCGCGGCGTTCGGGGTCTGGCTCGGCTTGAAGACCCATTCTCCAACCGCATCGAGTTGGTGTGGGGACAGCAGGTTGCAGAGTCACGCTTCGAATCTCCCCAAGGAGCGAAGGGCTTCCGCACGGGAGAGTCAGGAATGGGCCACCTCTTGTACAACGTGCCCTCGTCTTCGGAAGCCCTGGCTTTCTACCGTGACCTCATGGGGTTTCGCGTCACCGACTACTTCGCGTGGGGGGAGAATTCAGCCTGGTTTCTTCGATGCAACGATCGGCATCACACCGTCGCCTTTGTGGACCTTCCGTTGCCGGGAGGTCCCGGCCTCAATCATTTCATGGTGGAAGCCGGGACTTTGGACGATGTCGGCTACGCACTTGATCGGGCCGTCGATGCAGGGGTGGAGATCGTCAATTCCCTCGGGAAGCATAGTAACGATAAGTGCGTGTCCTTCTATATGCGCACGCCCGGACGAGCAAATGTTGAGATCGGTGTCGACCAGCTCCGTATAGATGATGCAACGTGGCAAGTAATCGCCTGGTCCGGTCGTGGCGACTACTGGGGTCATCGCGGACCATTGATGGACGAAATAGCCGACGCGAAGCAATGACGCTCTCTTGACAGGGTGGCGGCCGCAAACTACGAGGTGCCACTTTTGAATGACGACTGGTCCACCCTGTCAAGCACGATCCTCATCCTGGCCAGTAACTCGACCAGGATTTGTCGCTCCGCCTCCGTAAATGCCGATTCCAGAGCTGCATCCAACAGAGCGAACCTTTCCGCGGCAGCGCTGAATGCTGCTCGCCCTTTGGGGGTCAACTGAGCAACGAGGATACGAGCTGATGCTGACGAAGTGGTCCGCCGCTTGATGAATCCTTTGATTTCCAGGCTCGCAATTACTCCCACCATTGCCTGCGGCGATACCGTGAGAGTACGGGCGAGAGTGGCTGACGAAGCGCGCTGAATTCGCTCCAGAACTTGCAAGATGCCGAACTGGGCTTTTGTCACGTTCGTGTGGAGGAGTGCCTCCCGCATCGCCTTTTGCATGGCCCGCTCCGTAAGCCGCACATGCCACAAGAGATTTCCCAGAGGCAGGTCATAGAAACCAGTCGGCGGCTCCTCGGCAGTCGGTGTAACAGGCGGCTTCAGCGCCTTGTCCGCTGGCATCGATCTCGTCACTCTTCTCCCCGGCGTGAATGGAAATGGATCGAGCACTGCGATCCATGCGCTATGCAACGTTATCTTCCTGGTGAACCAGGATTCACTTCATGCTTGACAAGTAGTTGATAACCGGAGCATCATGGGAGGGAGGGGGTCATCTGGACTGAGATGTAACCACCCCAGCGTCCTCCCTGACGGCGATGCGGCGATTCTGTCCGTCGCCTCCCGTTGCCCTGGAAAAAGGAGCCTTCATTGTCACTGACACGTGAGCAGGACGAGACCGTTGCCCAGATTCGCCGAGACCTGGATCATCCCATCGTGGACGCGGACGCCCACCACATAGAACCGATCCCCGTCATTCTCGAGCACATCGCCGAAGTTGCAGGGCCGAAAATGGTCGACAGATTCGTGGCGCAGCTCAAATCTGCGCGCCGTGCATTTCAGATGTCGTTGAGCGAACGACAGCGTGAACGGGTGGGGATTCCGGTGTGGTGGCCCATGCCGACAGAGCAGTCACTCGACCGCGCAACCTCCATGTTGCCACCGCTCATGTTCGAGCGCATGGACGAGGTGGGACTTGATTTTTCAATCGTCTATCCAGGGACCGGAATGATGGTGATATCGCTCCCTGGGTTCCACGATGACGAACTTCGTCGCGCGTCCGCCCGGGCCTTCAATCACTACACGGCTCAGGCCTTTTCAGGTTTGGGATCGCGGCTTGCGCCCGCCGCCGTCATTCCGATGCACACCCCGGAAGAGGCGATAGAGGAACTCGAATACGCGGTAAAGCACTTGGGATTTAAGGTGGCACTGCTGGCCGGAGATGTCCAGCGCCCGATCCCTGCTGTGCACGACAAATACCCGGAGCTCGATGAAGTTGCGACCTACCAGGATTGTTTTGCGATTGACAGTGACTACGACTACGACCCGGTGTGGCAAAAGTGCTTGGAACTCAAAATCGCTCCAACCTTTCACTCTGGCCCGATCGGGTGGGCAACCCGGCGTTCGATCACCCGCCATCAGTACAATCAAATAGGAGGCTTTGCTGAAGGGGGCGAGGCAATCTGCAAGGCGCTGTTTTTCGGGGGGGTGACGAGACGCTTCCCGGATCTCCGATTCGGATTCCTCGAGGGTGGGGTGGGCTGGGCCCCCAGCCTTTACGCGCGATTGATAGAGCATTGGGAGAAGCGCGGAGCCGAAGGAATTCAGCATCTGGATCCTTCTCGACTCGATGCCGAATTGGTCTCAGAAATGATCGACCTCTATGGAGGTGAGAAGACTCGCCGTTTACGGGATCAGATCGTTTCTGACGCGACGTGGGGTGACCATCCAGAGGAGCTTGATGATTGGGCTGCCTGTGAAATATCAACGAAGCGCGATATCCGTGATCTATTCGTCCCGCCCTTCTTCTTCGGCTGTGAGGGCGATGACCGGATGAATGCCATCGCCTTCGATGAGCGCCTCAACCCGTTCGGAGCGCGATTGAATGCCATGTTTGGATCTGACCTCGGACATTTCGATGTTCCAGATATGCGATTGGTCCTACACGAGGCCTTTGAGCCAGTGGAGGACGGGATTATGACCATGCAGGACTTCAGGGATTTCGGATTTGAGAACGCTGTTCGTCTGCACGGTGGCATGAATCCAAACTTCTTTGCAGGTACTGCAGTCGAAGAGGCGGCCAGTGACGTTCTTGCGAAACTGCATGGTCAGGTTGAAGAGTGATCGCCTGATGGAGCTACTCGCAGAGGAGAGGGTTGCAAAGTGCGGGGACTTTCATTCGCTCATTGGCGAGAGAGCCAGCGTTACGCCAGATCGTGTTGCTTTTGTCACCGAAGACGGTCGGGAAATCTCCTTTGCAGGGTACAAGGTGCGGGTCGACAAGCTTGCTGAAGCCCTGTCGAGACGTGGCGTTGTGCAAGGTACGCGTGTCTCGTGGCAGCTGCCCACTTCGATTGCTGCTCTCGTGCTCGTCGGGGCACTGGCGAAGTTGGGAGCGGTCCAGAACCCAATTCTGCCTTTCTATCGGGAGCGCGAGTTGTCATTCATCGTGTCGCAGAGTCGACCGGACGCCTTCATCACGACTACACCGTGGCGGGATGTGAACTTTCCATCAATGGCATCTTCGGTGCTGCTTCGAACCGGCGTTGTGACGCGTCTGTGGGTACTGGACGGCGAGGAGGTGACAAGCGAAGTCGAAGAACCGATCACATCGAGCACGCCACTGGGTCTGCCAGAGCCGGTCCGGTGGATCTTCTATTCGTCTGGCACGACGTCAGATCCGAAAGGTGCTCTCCACACGGACCGCTCGCTTATGGCCGGTCCGAGGGCGATGGTCGATGCATACCAAGTGACGAAGAGCGATCGTTACCCGATCGTCTTTCCGTTTACCCATGTCGGCGGAGTCCAGATGCTGATCCTTCAGCTGTTGTCCGGCTGCAGCGCCATCGTCATTGACCATTTTGACCTGGCGTCTACTCCGGGAGTACTTGCCGAGTTGGGTATGACCATGCTGGCGGGTGGTACCCCGCTAGCAACGGCACTCTTGGCGCATCAGAGAAAAGTGGACGCTGGGCCGCTCTTTCCCCTGCTGCGCGTGGTGTTCGCAGGAGCAGCGCCGAAGCCACCCGGCCTCCACCGAGCGCTCCGAGAAGAGATGGGGGGTATCGGTGCACTTTCTTGTTACGGATTGACCGAGGCCCCGATGTGTGTCCTCAGTCGCTTCGATGACTCCGAAAGCCAGTTGGCAACCACGGAGGGAAGAGCGATTCCAGGCTGCGAAGTCAGAACAACAGGAGAAGGGGGCGCAATCTGCCCGCCTGGCGTAGAAGGGGAATTGCAGGTTCGGGGCGACGTCGTGTGTTCGGGCTACGTAGACGCGAAGTTCGACACCGAGGCCTTTGATGCGGATGGATTCTTTCATACGGGCGACCTCGGTGTAATAGACATCGATGGATGCGTACGCGTCGTTGGAAGACTCAAGGATGTGATCATTCGCAAGGGCGAAAAGATCTCCGCTCCTGAAGTTGAAGCCGTCGTCAGTACGCTGTCCGGAGTCCGAGAGGTTGCCGTCATCGGTCTGGCCGATGAAGTCTCTGGTGAACGGTGTTGCGTTGTCCTGGAATTGACCGACCCCAACTCCACACTGACTTTGACGGACGTGGCTGCTCACTGTCGTTCGATGGGGTTGGCAATGCAAAAGATTCCCGAGCAAGTCGAGGTGGTCTCAGAGCTGCCTCGGAATGCGAGCGGCAAGGTAGCGAAGCAGGACCTGAAACGACAGATCGAACGGCTGAACGCCAGCCGAGCCAGCACCGGCATTGATCGGAAGGATGGAGCATGAAGCTGTTCCCGGAGCGCGTCGGGGTGTGGGCCGAGCCGGCAACTCAGGCCTGGGGGCCGATGGACTGTTCGATGTACGCACTGGCCGTTGGTGCTGGGTTTTCTGAACCGCATTTCACGTTGTGGCGGCCACATGTACCACGCCAATCCGTCGTTCCTAGCTTTCCGCTGACCTTGGTCTCGGCCGATACCAATGGCAGAGCGGATCCCCTCTTGGGCATCGGGGAATTCGACGAGAATACGCCGATAGTTCTCGGAGAGCAGCAACTCCTCCTTCATCGACCCGTAGAACCTCAAGGCGTGGTGGCTATCAATGTCGCAATCACGGGGCTGTACGACAAAGGGAAAGGGGCTGTTGTCACTATCGAAGCACGAGCGACGGACCCTGAAGACGGGAGCGCGGCCTTTACCGCGGTGATGAGCATGTTCATCGTAGGGGCGGGAAACTTCGGTGGCGATAGGGGGCCCAAGCGAGAACCAGTGGAGTGGCCGGCGAGGCCGCCCGATCGAAGGTCGACGTTCGCGTCGAGTCCAGTACAGAGTCTGTTGTACATGCACGCCGGCAAGGATGACCACCCGATCCACATCGATACAGCGGCTGCCCGCGCTGCCGGCTTTGACGGTCCGATACTTACGGGCCAGAACAGCCTCGGTATCGCATGTCACGCCATTGTCCAGGAACTATGTCCCGAAAAACCTGAGGCGGTGCGCTCCATTAGCGGTCACTTTGCCAATCCGGCGTATAACGGCGATGTCCTTACAACTGAGATGTGGAAGAAGAGGTTGCCCGAGAGGGGAGCCGACATCGTCGTCTTTCGGACCGTTAACCAGAATGGCGCCGTCGTGATTGATGGAGGACGGTGCGAACTGGACTCGAACCAGTCGTAGATCGTTCATTCCAGTTTGATCTAGACCCATCGAATCCCTGTTCTGATCTTGAACTGGGACGTGAACCAGGAAAAGGTAGATGATGACGGAATCGTTCAAAGCATTTGTGGCGCAAACGACGGATGGCGCATATAAACGGGGCGTAATGGATGTGCCCCGTGCTTGGTTGCCTGATACGGGGACGCTCGTTGAGGTGAAGTGGTCGGGTGTGAACTTTAAGGATGCCTTGGCTGCATCCGAGTTCGGTAAGGTCGCGCGCATCTCGCCTTTAATAATCGGCATCGACCTCGCAGGTGTCGTTCTCACGAGCGATGTTGATTGGATCCAGCCGGGCGATAACGTTCTTGCCCATGGCTATGACATAGGTGTAGCTCGTCACGGGGGACTGAGCAGCTTGGCGAACGTACCGGCCGAATGGGTCGTCCCGTTGCCGAAGGGCCTGAGTTTGCGAGAATCGATGGCTATAGGAACAGCTGGCTACACGGCCGCACTGTCTGTCCTGGCTCTTCGCGAGCACGGTGTCACAACCGATCAGGGGCCTGTTCTGGTGACCGGTGCCACTGGTGGAGTGGGTTCGCTGGCCGTCAACATGCTTGCCCAACTGGGGTACGAGGTTGTTGCGAGTACGGGAAAAACTCAATCTACTTCCTTGTTGAAGCGCCTGGGCGCCTCGGATGTGATGAGTCGTGAGGATCTGTTGGACTCGCCCAAGCCCTTGATGGGGTCGACGTGGGCGGGAGTGGTCGATTCAGTAGGAGGTCCGAGACTTGCCAGCATTCTGAAGCAAGTCAAAGCCGGAGGAGTCGTCTCAGCCTGCGGGAACGTTGGGGGTGTGGAGTTGCCGACGACGGTGCTGCCTTTCATTTTGCGGGGCATAACGATGGTTGGAATCGACTCGGTGTCGACGCCCATTGAGAAACGCCGCCTCGTGTGGGAGAAATTGGGAGAGGAACTCAAACCGGGCCTGCTCGGCGAGTTGGTGCGGGAGATTGGTTTAGAGGATGTCGAGGAGGCATTGACGACCGTATCCAATGGCGGAACGGTGGGAAGATTCGTGGTGTCTACGCAGCATTGAGGTACGACTTCATCTCGCGCCGAACATCACGCTCGGCATCTCGGGGGTCCGACCGGCCGACACGGGATTGGCCTCGGGATTGATCAATGTCGCGTTGCAGATGGGCGCCGCCATCGGCGTGGCTGCCCTCACGACACTCCTACGGTCGCCCGATGGGGGAGCGGTCTCCGGCCTCAGCCGCGACGTGCTGGCGGTCGGAGCCCCCTCATCCGGAACGCAGGATCAGTCCCTGGGAGTTGAAGAAGAAGCCTCCTGAGGTCACGAGGGCGGTCGTCGCCCCCGCGACCTGCCGGTCGGCGGCCTCGCCCCGGAGCTGCTGCACGGCCTCGCGGACGTAGCCCGAACCCCGGGTCGCCCCTTCGGCCAGCGCGCCCCCGTGGGGGTTCAAGGGGATCCGCCCGTTTATCAGCACCCGGTTGGTCGCCCGGTCCCAGTGCTGGCGCAGGAACGCACCCGCCTCGCCGGGCCCGCACCATCCGAGATTCTCGATCCAACCGAGGGTGATGATGGTGAAGCCGTCGTAGGGCAGGAAGACGTCGACGTCGGACAGCCACAGATCGCTCTTGGCCTGCAGGCTCTTGGCCACCACGTGCTGCCCATGGTGGGCCAGGTCGGCCAGCTGGTCCTCGGCGGTACAGGAAGCGGTGCCGGTGGTGGCCGCGTGGACCAGGACCGGGGGACGGGCGAGATCCCGGGCGCGCTCGGTCGTGGTGACGACGAAGGCATCGGCGCCGTCTGTCGGGATGTCCATGTCGAGCATGCCGAACGGCTCGCGGATCATGCGCGCGCTGAGATAGTCGTCCATCGTGATCGGCTCGCGCAGCGTGGCCAGCGGGTTCCTGGTCCCGTTGCTGCGGGCGTTGACCGTCACCAGTCCGAAGTCCTCGCGGGTCCCGCCGTACTCGTAGAGGTACCGGCTGGCCCACGCGGTGTACGCCACCGCCATGCTCATCGATTCGGGGATGCCGGCCACGCCGGTGGTGAAGTGCCGGCGGAACGGGTCCTGCGCCGCACTGCGCGAGTTCCACGGGAGCCGCAACACCGGGTTGTAGACGAGCACCGTCTCGGCCGAGCCCGAGAACACGGCGTTCATGGCGTCGATCAACGCGAACATGATTACCGAGGTCGACCGGGGGTAGTGGGTGACCTCGGTGAGGCCGAGCATCGCCGCCAGTTGCTGGGGCGGCGGCGCACCCGGTTCGCCCGTCGACACGACGCCGTCGATGTCGCGGGCGGTGAGCCCGGCATCGTGAATGGCGGCGGTGGCCGCTTCGGTGGCCAGGGACGCCGACGTGCGACCGCCGTGGCGATTGAAGCCGGTCGAGCCGACGCCGACGATGGCCACCTGGTCCTTGATGGGGTTGCGCGCCATACCCCTACTCCTGCGCCGTCTTGTCGTGCGCCGGTTCGAACACGGGGAACGGCGCTCCGGCACGGTCGATCCACGCCAACGCCACCGGGAGCCCGATCCGGAGTTCCTCGGGCGGGCAGTTGACGACCGTGGAGGTGAACCGCAGTCCGGTCTGCTCGGCCAGCTCCACGCTGACCACGGGGTACGGCCCCTTGGTGTAGTCGACCCCCGGTGCGGGTGGGCCCTGGTGCAGGCGTATGAGCAGGTGCACCGTGCCGCGCCCCGACACCTCGGTGGGCACTACCTCCCTCGACCAGCACTGCGGGCAGAGCGGTGCCGGCGGATGGTGCCAGTGCCCGCAGGCCGCGCAGCGGTTCAGGAGCAACCGGCGCCGGAGCCAACCCTTGTAGAACTCCTTGTTGTCCTGGTCGATGGTCGTCGTGGGGTAACGCGCCAGCACCTCGGCGTCGCTGACCTCCTCAGTTTCTGTCGGCATGTGATCCCTTCATTTCGTTGCGCCGTTTCATGGCGGCTCTAGCCGGTCAGGGTGGAGGGGAGGCCACCAACGAGTGGATCTATCCCGATGCGGGTCAGTATCAGGCGCTGTATGCGCCATCCGCCGCCCTGGCGCACGTAGTCCTCGTGGTAGTGCCCGTAGCCGACGAACCCCACGGGCGGCCCGTCGCCGGGGTAGAGCAGGTAGTCGCGCATGGCCCAAATTCCGGTGGCCTCGTCCGGCCCGGTGATCGTGATCTCGGGCATGAAGCCGTGGTGCACGGTGCGGACGCCGTCCAGGAAGACCTTCATGGCGGCGATGATCGCCTCGGGACCGTCGAAGGGATAGCCGTCCGCCTCAATGTGGGCGTCCTCGGTGAACACGTCGGCCCACAGGGCCCACTCCTTCAGGTCGAGGCCCCTGAAGTACCGGGCTTTCAGCTGCTTGATCTCCTCGATGTCGATCAGTCGCGCCAAGTCCGCGTCCATGCGTCCCCCTCTCCGTCGGCAAATGTGGCGAACCCCTCGTCGCCGAGTCCCCGACATAATGGCACCCGCCCGGCCGTTCGGCATCTTTGCGGCCTATGCTCGCCCCGGCAGCGAGAATCCGGGGGTGATCAGATGGACGTGTCGACGGCAACGGCCGGCGGTTCGATCGAGATGGCGGGCATAAAGGTCGTCGATGCCGACACCCACCTCACGGAGCCGCACGATCTGTGGACGGCGCGGGCGCCCCGCGGGCTGGTCGAACATGTGCCCCAGGTGCGCGACGTCGACGGGGTGGCGTCGTGGACGTTCGGCGACACCGTGCTCGGCCGGGCCAGCGCCGGCGGGGTGGTCAAGCGCGACGGATCGAAGTCGCGCGGATCGGAGTTCATGGGCTGGAGCTTCGAGGACGCCCATCCGGGAGCCTCCGCCGTGGAACCCCGCCTCCAGGTCATGGACGCGCTCGGTATCTGGGCGCAGATCGTCTACCCGAACGTGGTCGGATTCGGGGGGCAGCGCCTCGCCCAGGTGCGCGATCCCGACGTCGCCACTCTGTGCGTGCGCATCTGGAACGACGCCATGGCCGAGATCCAGGGCGACTCCGGCCAGCGCCTCTTTCCCATGGCGCTCCTTCCCTGGTGGGATCTCGAGGCGACGGTGACCGAGGTACGGCGGATCAAAGAGCTCGGCCTCAAGGGCGTCAATACCAATGCCGACCCGCAGAACGAGGGATTCCCCGACCTCGGAGACGACCACTGGGACCCGTTGTGGGCGGTGCTGGCCGACCTCGAGCTGCCCTTGAACTTCCACATCGGCGCGAGCGTCCAGCAGTCGACGTATTTCGGCTCCACCCCGTGGCCCTCGCACAGCGACGACGAGAAGCTGGCCCTCGGGTCGGCGATGATGTATCTCGGCAATGCCAGGGTCATCGGCAACCTCATCTACGCCGGCGTGCTGGAGAGATTCCCGACGCTCCAGGTGGTTTCGGTGGAGAGCGGCGTGGGGTGGATCCCGTTCGTCCTCGAGGCCCTGGACTATCAGATCCAGGAGACCTCACCGGGGACCATGGATCGACTCTCCATGAAGCCCTCGGAGTACTTCCGCCGGCAGATGTACGCCTGTTTCTGGTTCGAGGAGCACTCGATCGTTTCCACCATCGAGTCCGTGGGGGTCGACAACTGCATGTTCGAGACGGACTTCCCCCACCCGACCTGCCTGTACCCGGACCCCCTGGCGCGCGTGTCGGTGTCGCTGGCCGGGGTCGACCATGCGTTCCGGTCGAAGGTGTTGAGCGGCAACGCCGCCCGCGTGTACTCGCTGCCGCTCGGGTGATCGGCCGCCCGTCGCCCGCAACTCCGGGCAGTCGGCGGTCAGGGGTGAGGGGTCAGCTAGTGATGCCGAACCGCTCGAGCCCGAAGGCCCGTATGGCATTGCCGCGGGCGAGCTTGTAGATCTCGTCGTCGTTGAGTCCCGCCTGCTGACAGATCTTCGTCAACACTTCCTTCGACTCGGGGAAGGTCGAGTCGGCGTGGGGGTAGTCCGTCTCGAAGCAGATCTGGTCCATCCCGATGACGTCGCGGTTCCGTAGGCCGGTGGCGTCGTCGAAAATGCAGCCGTAGACCCGACCGGGGATGTAGCTCGACGGTGGGTTGGGTAGCCAGCTCCCGAAGTTGTTGTTGTCCCGCTCCTCCCACAGCTTGTCGGCGCGCTCGAAAATGTACGGCATCCATCCGACTTGGCCCTCGGAGTAGGCCAGCGTCAGGCCGGGATACTTGTCCAAGGTGCCGGAGAAGACGTAGTCGAGCAGCGAGCCCATGGCGTTCTGAAAGGTCAGGGTCGAGCTGATGATGAACGGCGCGTCGGGCGACGTGCTGGGCATCCGCGACGACGAGCCGATGTGCATGCACAAGACCGTCCCGGTCTCCTCGCAGGCGCGGAACACCGGGGCCCAGTTGTCCTGCGCGTCGTGGATGGAGGGGAGCCCGAGGGGATACGGGTTTTCCGGGAAGGTGATGGCGAAACTGCCCTTGTCGGCGCAACGGTGGATTTCCGCCGCGGCCAGCTCGGCATCCCAGAGCGGCACCATGGTCAGTGGGATCAGTGTGCCCTTGCCCGCGCCGGCGGACCACTCGTCGATCATCCAGTCGTTGTAGGCCTGCACGCACAGGAAGGCGAGATCCTTGTCCTCGCGCTCGAGAAAGGTCTGCCCGCAGAAGCGGGGGAGCGTGTTGGGGAAGTTGATGGCCGCGTCCACGTGGTTGGCGGCCATGTCGACCAGCCGGGCCGCCTGGTCCCAGGTGCCCTTGCGGATTTCGTCGAATGTCGTCAGGCCGAACCCGAGTTCCTCGAAGCCGACCGCGGCCGACACCATCATCAGGGGGGAGACCAGGTCGTCGTAGTACCAGACGTCGGTCCACTCACCGTCGGCATCCTCCGCCCAGCGCAGTCCCGACCCTGCGCCGCCCTCGGCGCCCCCCAACATCTTCATCTTCTGGCGCCTGATGCGTGGTCCGCGGTCCTGGTAGCGGGCCGGTAGCCGCGAGGACCAGAGGTCCGGAGGTTCGACGACGTGATCGTCCACGGAGATGATCAGCGGTGGCTCAGTCATGGTCTTCCCTCACGTTTCCCCGAAGTCATGGTCGGTGTCGCTTCCTCGCGCAGTGCGGCTCAGCAGCGGCATCCCATACTAGTGCGCGGGAACCCGCAGGGTCAGGCCAGTCGAACGGCCGGAACCCACCAGGTCAGGCCAGTTGACTGAAGGGTATGTCCTTGTCGGCGCGGACCTCGCGCGGTAGACCGAGCACGCGCTCCGCCAGGGAGTTGCGCTGAATGTTGTCGGTGCCACCACCGAGCTTGATCATCCACTGGTTGAGGAAGGTGCGCTCCCACATCCCACTGTCGAGCGCACTCTCGTCCGCCAGCATCCCCCGTGCCCCCGAGAGCTCCATGACGAGCTCCCCGGTGAGGCTGGCGTGCTGCGAGATGAACAGCTTCGTCGTCGAGGCTTCGGGGCCCGGCATGCGGCCCTGGGAGAGCGCCGTCTGTACCCGGTAGTTCATGAACCGCAAGAGCTCCGTCCGGGTATAGAAGGCGGCAATCTGCTGGCGGATCACCGGGTCCTTGCTCTTGCCCATCCGGCGAGCGAGGTCCACCACCTGGGTGATGGTGATGCTCTGCCCCCCGCCGCCCCCGATGAGAGCCCGCTCGTTGCCCATGGTGGTGTGGGTCACCGCCCATCCGTGGTCGACCGTGCCCACGACGTTCTCGGCGGGTATCACGACGTCGGTGAGGAACTCCTCGTTGAAGTGGGCGTCCCCGGTTATCTGGCGCAAGGGCCGTATCTCGATGCCGGGCGTGCGCATGTCGACCAGGAAGTACGTGATGCCCTTGTGCTTCGGCGCATCGGCGTTGGTGCGGGCGACGAGGATGCCCCAGTCGCTGTACTGGGCCCCCGACGTCCAGACCTTCTGTCCGTTCACCACGAAGACGTCCCCGTCACGGCGCGCCCGCGTCTTGAGGCCGGCCAGGTCCGATCCCGCGTCGGGTTCGGAGAACAGTTGGCACCACACCTCTTCGCCCCGGAGCATGGCGGGGAGGAAGCGTTGCTTCTGCGCCTCGCTGCCGTGGGCGATCAGCGTCGGCCCGCACATGCCGATCCCGACGGAGAACACCCCGGCCGACACGTCGTACTTCGCCGCTTCCTGGTTGAAGATGGCCTGGTGCCACGCACTGTCTCCCCGCCCGCCGTATTCGACCGGCCACGTGATGGCACCCCAACCACCCTCGTAGAGCGTGTGCTGCCATTCGCGGCAGCGCGTGGCGTAGTCGGGATGCATGGTCTGGCGCGACCAGTCGCCGGCGCCGGTGCGCAGCGTGGCGTGGTCCGCCAACCAGCTCGAGACCTCTCGCCGGAACGCCGCATCCTGCTCGCTGTCGTCGAAGTCCATGGTCCCCTCTTCACGCCGGATCGCCGGGCACCCACCCCGGCGGCACGGCGATCTTAGGAGGCCGCCGACCCGACCCCGCTTCGGAGCGGGCACCGACGCGGCCCCTCGTCTGCGACGGGGGACCCATGGGTGCGTTGACCTGCCCGAACGACCCGATTCATCGTCGTGGTGCTAAGGGTCTGCCGCAAGTCAAGTCGCGGGTTCGCGTGACTGCTGCGTAAGGAGCCGACCCGGCCCCGTACTGCGTGATGGCTCGGCCGCCTGGCGCCGCCGGTTCTTCGGCTCGGGCCTCTTGGCCACGGGGCGCCCGGCCGCACGCCATGACGTCTCGGCCACCTGTCCTCGTGCGGTGACGACCTGGGCCGCGTTGACATCGGCGTGCGCTTCGTGTCGGCACCGGGTACAGCTGAATCTGGCCCGGCTCCGGTTGGCCGCTTCGGTGTGCCCACAGGCAATGCACTCTCTCGACGAATCCTTCGCGTTGACTTTCCAGACTCTCCGTCCGGCCTCTTCCGCCTTGACGCAGATCCAGTAGGCCAGTCGAGCCAGCGCAGCATCTTGCAAGCTTCTGTTCAGTCCCTTCTTCTGGGCCACTCCTCTCCCGGGGGACTCTTTGGTCCCCTTGGCTGATTTGGACATGTTGACGAGCTGGAGATCCTCCAGAGCGATCACCCCATAACGGGCCACGATGTCGATGGCAGCGTGGCGGGCCCAGTTCTCCGCGCGCCGATGCGCTTGGGCGTACGTTTTGGCCACGGCCTTGTTGATCTTTTTCCACTCCGTCGAGAACTTCTCGAACTGCTCGCGTTGGCGCTGCAGCTCGGCGATCTGGGCCCGGGCCTCTTTGAGGAACGCCGGGCACCTGAGCAGCGTGCCGTCGGGCAGGGCGGCGGTCACCCAGATGCCCCGGTCCACCCCACCAATGGCGCCAGCCTCGGGAAGGGGCCGAAGAGCCACCGCGCGGAACCCGACACAACCCCTCCAGGCGCCTGACCTCGTGCGGGTGATGGTGAGGGTGCGGGGCTCGCCGCCACGGGCGAGGAGCCGGCGCAACTGGCGGAGCGCTCCTTGGCCGAGTGGGATCTCACCGACCCCTTGGACGTAGAGCGCCGCCGCCACCGCCTGGGCCGGGCGTCCATCTTTCCTCGGTGGGCCCGGGGTGACGCCACGCAGATGCCACCCGGTCGGGCTGTCGTAGAAGATGGTCGCAAAGCGGGCTGCGGACTTGAAGCGGGGATAGCCCGGGGCCTCCCCGTTCTTCACCCGCCGGAAGAACGCTCCAAAGGCCTCGTCAACCCGGGAGATGGCGCCGCGGACCGGAGTGATGCCGAAGCGCCCGATGGCCGGGCAGACCTCCTTGAGCTCTTTGACCTGGTTGAACTGGTCGAACCGGCTGATGGAGGTGGGTGCAGAAGCGTTCCGGGTGATGTGCCAGGCGTCACGGCGGTGCTGGAGAGCCCCGTTGTAGATGTCGCGCGAAAAGTGCAGCAACTGGCTGAGCGCGCGCGCCCGGACCCGGGAAGGGCGAAGGGAGATCTCGGCCTTGCGCACCAGCATGGTGTCTGTGCCATCGACGATGAGCTTGGCTGAGCCCACTCGCAGGGCCGACTGATCCGAGGCGATCACGGTTCCTACTCTGACCTGGTGGTGTGACAACGCATCTCTTTCGGATCGCGCCACCTCGCTCGTGGTGGGCCCTGAGCGAAGGGTCCCACGATCAGTTGGTCGCGACACGGGTGGCAGGGCGGATGGAACTACACCATCACGCCTGGATTCCCATTGACCATCAAACAATTGATCGGTGTTTGCTAACGTCGCTGCGTGCCGGCGCAGCCCCTTCCCGGTGAAACGGCCGCTGATTCCTCGGGTGCGGACGGGACGCTCGAGTCCCGGGTGGCCCGGCTCGAGGCGGTGGAGGAGATCCGCCAGCTCGTGGCCCGCTACGCACTCGCCCTGGACGGCCGTGACGTGGCGACGCTGGTATCGCTCTTCGTGCCCGACGTCGACGTGCACGACGGCCGGACGGGGCGGGAGGCCTTGGCCGAGTGGTTCGACCCGGTCCTGCGTCCCTACCGGACGACCTTTCACCTCTTGGGCAACCACGTCATCGATTTCGTCGACGACGACCATGCCACGGGGGCCCTGTACTGCCGGCCCGAGCACGAGGTCGACGACCTGTGGATCGTCATGCCCCTCGTCTATGACGACCGCTACGAGCGCAGGGAGGGGCACTGGTACTTCAAGAGTCGGCGCCCCCATGCCTTCTATGCGGCCGACGTGGGTGAAAGTCCGCTGGAGGTGGAAGGCCGGTTCCACTTCCCCGGCAACCCCTTCATGACCCGGGCGACCATGCCCGAGCGTTTCCCGACGTGGGAGCAGTTCTGGGCATGACGCTGGCCGAGCGGATCGATCGCCTGGACGCCTACCGGCAGATCCGCGAGCTGGCGGCCCGTTACGGGCGCGACCTCGACGCCCGGGACATGGACGGTCTGCTCGAGCTCTACCTGCCCGAAGTGCGGGACCGGCTGCGCGAGGCGCTCATGCTCCCGCTGCGACGGGTGCGCATAACCGTCTTGCACGTCGGCACCCATGTCATCGACTTCCAGGACGCGGACAATGCCACGGGCTCGGTGTACTGCCATGCCGAAATCCAGAACACCCAGGAGAGCTGGATCAGCCAAGCCATCCACTACGGGGACCGCTACGCCCGCCGGGACGGTCGCTGGTACTTCGCCCGGGCCCGGCGCCACGAGCTCTTCTACGGAGCGGACCATGGCGTCCGGCCCAACGGCCTTCCTCCCGCCGACTGGCCGACCCACGACACCGGCACCGGCACCGTCCCGATGCGCTGGGAGAGCTGGCAGGAGTTCTGGGGGAGGTAAGGGCGAGATGGCGGCGGCCGGGCGGCCCCTGTATGTTCCGGTGAGGACCTCGCTTCCATTGATCGGGGCCGGATGACCGGGGGAATCCCGAGGTTCCGACGTCCTATCGGGTGGAGGTACCGGCCTAGGAGAGGAAGGAAGCCATGACAACGAGCGACACCACGGCGGTTCAAGGGGAAGTCCGGATGCTGATCGACGGCAAACTCGTCGAGGCGGGGTCGGGCAAGGTGTTCGACAACATCAACCCGGCGACTGAAGAGGTGCTCGGACAGGTGGCCGATGCGGGCCATGAGGACATGGACACCGCCATCGCCGCCGCGCGCCGCGCCTTCGACGAGACGAACTGGTCCACGGACCGCGAGCTCCGGAAGCGCTGTCTGTTGCAGCTGCAGGCGGCACTCGAAGAGGAGCGCGAGCTGCTCCGGGCGGAGCTGGTGGCCGAGGTGGGCACCCCGGTCCTCTTGACGTACGGGCCGCAGCTCGACGCCCCATTGACCGAGGGGCTGACCTGGCCGGCCCACTTCATCGACGAGTTCGCCTGGGAGCGTGAGCTGCCTGAGGGGACCGCCTTCGGGACTCGGAGTTGGCGCCGGGTCACCAAGGAGGCCGTGGGAGTGGTCGGTGCGATCGTACCGTGGAACTACCCGTTCGAGGTGTCCATCAACAAGATCGGCCAGGCGTTGGCCACCGGCAACACAGTGATCCTCAAGGCCGCTCCCAATACGCCCTGGAACGCCACCCGACTGGGCCGTTTGGCGGCTGAGCGCACCGACTTCCCGGCCGGCGTGTTTCAAGTGGTCACCACGTCGGACAACGCAGTGGCCGAGGACCTCGTCACCGATCCCCGGGTGGACCTCATCTCGTTCACCGGGTCGACGGCGGTGGGGCGCCGGATCATGGAGAAGGGCGCCCCCACCTTGAAGCGCCTCTTCCTCGAGTTGGGAGGCAAGTCGGCGGACATCGTGCTCGACGACGCCGACTTCGAGGCCAAGCTGTCCATGGCCTGGACCGTCTGCACCCACGGTGGCCAGGGTTGCGTGATGCTGACCCGGATGCTGCTCCCGCGCGCGCGTTACGACGAGGGCATCGCAATCATGGAGGACGGGTTCCGGAATGTCCCGTATGGGGACCCGACCGATCCCGCCAACCTCCAGGGGCCCCAGATCAGCGCCCTCCAGCGCGACCGGGTCCTCGCGCACATCGAGAGGGGCAAGGCAGAGGGCGCGCGGGTGGTCGTCGGCGGTGGTCGCCCCGCTCATCTCGACAAGGGGTACTACGTCGAACCGACCCTCTTCGCCGACGTCGAGAACTCGATGTCCATCGCCCAGCAGGAGATCTTCGGCCCCGTGTTGGTCGTGGTGCCGTTCGACGACGACGACGACGCCGTCCGGGTGGCCAACGACAGTGAGTACGGCCTCGGGGTGGGGGTCACGTCGGCCTCCGAGGAGCGGGCGCTGGCTGTCGCCCGGCGTATCCGGGCTGGCACGGTGGGGGTCAATGGAGGTATCTGGTACGGAGCCGATGCTCCGTTCGGGGGCTACAAGGCCAGCGGGATCGGGCGCCAGAACGGCATCGAGGGCTTCGAGCAGTACACCGAGACCAAGACGATCGCCGGTGGGCTCCCCCCCAAGGTGGGCTGAACTCAGCTGGTCGGGCGCATTCCGAGCGCGCGGTAGGTCAGGTCGACAGTGTGCAGCCGGGCTACATTGAGGGCATGCGAGTTGTCGTGGACTTCGATCTGTGTGAATCCAACGCCCTGTGTATGGCCGCCGCCCCTGAGGTATTCGAAGTGCGGGACGACGATTTCCTCTACGTGCTCAATGAAGAGCCCCCGGAGGAGCTGCGCGACAAAGTGGAGGCGGCGGCCCGAGCCTGTCCGAAGGTCGCCATCACCATCATCGATTGAGTCCGTGGCTTGGCGCCGTCAGGCGCTCAGCCGACCGGTGTGAAGTCGAGGTGGAGCCTTTCGTGCCCACGAAGCATCCACGTGGGCGTGTAGGCCCACCGACGGGACTCCTTCGGTCCGTGGTGGGCTTCGGATATCCGTATGTCCTGCATCCGGTCGAGCAGTCGTTGGAGGGAGACGTGGGCCTCGGCTCGGGCGAGGGGGGCGCCGGCGCAGGTGTGGATCCCGTGCCCGAACGCGATGTGCTGGCGCACGTTCGCCCGGTCGAGTCGCAACTCGTCCGGGCACTCGAACTCACGCGGGTCGCGGTTGGCGGCGCTGGGAAGGACCATGACCGTGCTCCCCGCCGGGATCTCGGTGTCGCGGACGGTGGTCGGCACCCGGGAAAGACGGAAGGTGCCCTTGATCGGACTCTCCAGGCGCAGCATCTCCTCGATGAACGGAGTGATGAGGCTGCGATCGTCTCGTAGTTGCTGTTGCAGTTCGGGTCGCTCGCCGAGAGTCTGCAGCGCCGTGCCCAGCAGGCGCGCCGTGGTCTCCTGACCGGCCGCGAAGAGGTTGGACGCGATGCGCATGACGTCGTCGACGGGAGGCAGGGTGCCGTCAGGAAAGGTGGCCGTCGCCAATCCGGTCATCACGTCATCGCGGGGCTGGCGCCGCCGGTCCTCTATGTAGGTCGTGAACCGGGCGTAGAGGTATTCGAGAGGTTTGTGCGTCATCTCAATGTGTGATTGGTGCATGAGGTTCTGCAGGAACTCCTCGTGGTCGGCTTCAGGCACGCCGAGGAGATCGGCGATGACCAGGAGGGTGTAGGGCCCGGCGTACTCGCTGACGAATTCACACTCGCCCCTCGCGTGGAACTGGTCTATCTGGCGATCGGCGAGCCGATGCAGGAACTCCTCGTTCTCCTTCAATCGCTTCGGGGTGATGAGCCGCATCAGGAGACCCCGGTGCGCCGTGTGCTTGGGCGGATCGAACGAGGGGATCTGGTCGCCGAACGGGAGGTTGTCGCGGTAGGTCTCGATGATCTCGGTGACGTCGTCACCCTCGAGCGGGACGGGG
The DNA here is from genome assembly GCA_049513455.1 of Acidimicrobiales bacterium. Lineage (GTDB taxonomy): Bacteria > Actinomycetota > Acidimicrobiia > Acidimicrobiales > RAAP-2 > Bog-473. The sequence continues at coordinate 75,437 of JBEKWB010000005.1, read as the reverse complement.
AACCTGGCGAAGGGTCCGATGGCCGAGTTGCAGCTGGAGAACGTCGCCTGGTCGTGATAGATCGTGATCGCTTCGTCGTAGCCCGTCACCATGTAGACGTCGTGGTGTGACTCCTTGGTTACGGGGCACCTGTCGCGGAGGTGCTCGAAGTAGGGGTACGGGTTCTCCGTCAGCGCGTCAGTGCGAAAGTAGTCAATGGAATCGAACGGCTCGTCGCTCAATGGTGCTCCAATGTGACGGAGGGCAAGTGCCCTGACGGTGCTCTACTCCCCAGAGCTCTGCGGGTATGGTCAGAACGGCTGAAGCGGCACGCTCGCTGTATGTTCGGTTGTCGCACCGAGACCATCATCGAAAGGAACGCTTTCCATGGGCCAGGAGCTCTCGGCAAAGGTTGCCATTGTGACGGGGGGTTCGAGCGGGATCGGACGGGCCACCGCTGAGCTGTTCGTCAGCGAAGGGGCCAGAGTCGTCATCGCCGACGTGGCGGAGGATCAGGGCCGAGAGCTGGCGGCCACGCTCGGAGACGCCGCCGCGTTCAAGCAGACCGACGTGGCCGACGTGGATCAGATCCAAGAGCTCGTGGATTTTGCGACGGATACCTTCGGCGGGCTTGACGTCATGTTCAACAACGCCGGTATTGCGAGCTCGTTCCGGCGTTTCCTGCGCGACGACCTCCGCGACCTCGAACGCGTCCTGGCCGTGAACCTGTTGGGTGTGATCCACGGCAGCCAGCGGGCCGCCCGCTACATGGCCGAACATGGTGGGGGTTCGATCATCAACACGTCGTCGATCGGCGGACTCACCGGGGGTGGGCCCCCGATCGCCTACCGCACCTCCAAAGCGGCCGTCGTCCAGTTCAGCCGGATCATCGCCACCGATTTGGCTGAATACGGGGTCCGGGTGAATTGCATCGCGCCAGGCCATATTCCCACCGGCATCACGAACTACGACCTGGGTCCGATTATCCGGCTTGACCAACCTCTGCAGCGCCAGGGCACGTCGCGTGATGTCGCCGAGGCCGTCCTTTTCCTGGCCAGCGGACGCTCGGCGCAGATCACGGGCATCACCGTTCCGGTCGATGGGGGGACCGTCGCCGGCCGGCCTGTGCGCCAACCTCCCCTGGACGGGGCGCGCGGAAACGAGCCGGCCGGCGGTTGACTGCCGTCGCCCGATCATGGGGGTCACGCCGGTCTGCGACCGTCCCGAACGGCCTGCTCGACCAGTTCGATGACCCAGGTGAGTCCTCGGGTGGCCCGCTCGTGGTCGATCTGCCAGTCGACGACCAGGCGTTCGTATGAGGCCACGCTCCAGAGCACGTCGAACATTGCCGCCGCGACCACCTGATCTTCCTCCGTCCACCCCTTCGCCCTTGCGGCTATGGCGCCGAGCAGCGCATCCCGCTGGCGCTGGTTCGCATCGACGAGTGTCGGGTCGAGGGGCGGACGGGGTTCCACCGGATAGGTCGAGACATGATTGAAGATCTGCGCCGCGACGTTGGCGATGCCCTCGAGGTCCATGCCCGCCAGATCGATCCCGGCCTCCTCCTCCTGACGGTGCATCACGGCGTCGCGCAGCCCCCGCTCGTTACCGAAGTACCGGTAGACGGTCCGTTCATTGACGCCCGCTCGATCGGCCACGGCCCGGACCGTCAGCCTCTTCCAATCCCGGACAGACGAGTGGTGGAGGAGCTCTGAACCGGCCACGAGTATCCGCTCCTTCGTCTCCGCGGCCCGCTCGCGACGGAGGGTGCCGTCGTAGGGTCGGCCAGCCCGCGCCGGCTCCGCGGGTTCTGGTCTCATGGCGGTGCTCACGGCGTCCATCTTGCTATGCCAACTTCACCGACGACTCGATCTCCTCGTCGACCGGGACGACATCAACGGCCTCGTAGGTGGCCCGCCACGTCCTGCCGTGTGTTTTGATGTCGTACTCTGACATCATATTCACGGCTGGTCAAGCGTTGACCGATGGCGCCGGGGTAGGCGAGCGGGCTGAGCGCCCCGTTCACACAGGTGGTCGGGGAGTGACCGCGACGAGCGGCATGTGCGCGCTGGCGCCGCAGCGCAGGACGGTGTCAACGACCCGGACGAGCTCGTCGACATCCATCAGGGAGCCGGACAGGTAATTGCGCGCCTCCCAGATCGGGTAGAAGTCGGCGGCCACGTCCCAGTCCCATTCGTTGGTGAACTCGGTGGCCGACGCCCCCTCCCCGCCGGCGCAATCCCCCACGACGACACGGGTGAAGCCGACGGCAGGATGTTCGCTCCGCCAGGCCTCCACCAACGTATCGAGCGCAGCTTTGCTGGTGGCGTACGCGCCGAGACCGGGCCAGGGCGGGGTGAACGAGGCGCTGACCGACGAGAGGTATGTCGCGACCCCGCGGGTCTTGGCGAGGTGGGGGATGGCGGCGGCGGTCACGAGTGCCGCCCCGATCACGTTGGTGTCGAACGTACGCCGCCACGTCTCGGCGGTGATGTCGACGAGGTGGCCCAGCGGCCCGATTCCCGTGGCGTAGACGAGAGCGTCGAGCCCGCCCAGGGTGCCCGCCGCCTCGTCGATGGCGGCTCGGCAGGACTTCTCATCCGTGACGTCACAGGCGACGGCCACGGCGCCGGGCCCGGCTTCCCGGGCTGCGTCGACCAGTCGGTCGAGGCGGCGGGCCAAGAGGGCCACCGTGGCGCCGCGCTGACCGAGTCCCGTGGCGATGGATCGGCCGAGACCGCTCGAGGCCCCCACGACAACCGTTCTCATTGGTGAGACTTCCTTTCCAAGTATTCGGTCACGTTACCCGTCGGGACAGGAACGCGGAAACTGCGCGTTCTCCGTTCGAAGTTGCCGATTCCGGCGCTTATGTCGTGGCTACCTCGATCAAGATGTCGCCGCCGGGGTGGGTGACGGCCGCGTCTCCGTCGCCGAGGACGATGGTCGTGAACGGGCTCTGGATCAGCGCGGGTCCCGTCACCTGTGCACCCAGTCCGAGCGTGCGGGCCGGGTAGACGGGAACCTCGTCGAACCACGCTCGACCCGCATAGACGCGGCGGTGGGTGGACGGGGCAGGGTGGTCGTCCGGGTGCGCGGCTGCGACCTTGGGTTGCTCGACGAGCCCGATGGCGATGAGGCGGATACCCCGTACCACCGGTTCTTGGGAGCGGGCCTCAATGAGGCGGGCGGCTTCGTTCCGGCGGTGGAGCTCCTCGGCCGCCGCTGCGAGCACGGGGCGGGTGATCGGCTGGTCGTTGGGTCTGTCGATTGGTATCGGGACGTCGAATGTCTGTCCGGGATAGACGAGGTTGAGGCGCCATTCATAGCGACGGTCCTCCTCCGCCACTCCGGCGCCGTCAAGTTTTGCCGCCGCCGCACTTCGCAGCTCCTCGGCGAGCCGGGTGAGCACGTCCACGTCAATTTCGCGCCAATCGTTCACGAGGCTCCGCGTCTCGTCGATGACGTGGTCGGCGGTGAGTAGCCCGAGCGCGGAGAAGGCCGGCGCCGCGGCGGGTATCAGCACGCGCCGCATGCCGAGCATCGCGCACTGCCGGGCTGCGTGGACCGCCCCCATACCCCCGAAGGCAACGAGATCGAGGTCTCGCGCGTCGGCACCCGCCAGAGACAGGACTCGGCGAACGGCGTCGGCCATGTGGGCGTCGATGATGTCGATGGCCGCCACGGCGGTCTCCTCCGCACTCATCGTGATGCCCCGGCCGACCGCGCCCAGGGCGCGGTGCGCACCCTCGACGTCCAGGTGCAGGCGACCATTCCAGAACGATGCCGGATCGAGTCGACCCAACACCAGATCTGCGTCGGTCACGGTCGGCTCCGAGCCGCCCCGGCCATAGCAGACAGGTCCCGGCGCGCTTCCGGCCGACTCGGGTCCCACGGTGAGGGCACCGTTGGCCGTGCGAATCAGCGAGCCACCCCCGGCGCCGATGGCGTGAATGTCGACCATCGGCAGTGCGATGCAGTAGCGATGCCTCCAATTCCAGTCACTCGTGACCTCCGGTCGGCCGTCACGAATGAGGCAGACGTCGTAACTCGTCCCACCCATGTCGACGCTGACGACATCGCCCAGCCCCACCCTCGATGCACTGCGTGCGGCTGCGACCACGCCGCCTGTCGGTCCGGAGCTCATTGTGACGAGTGGACGCGTCTTGACATCCGCCGGTGTGGCAACCCCGCCCGAACATGTCGCCAGGAGCAGCTCCTGCGCGAACCCGGCGGAGGAAAGGGCCTCCCCGAGCCTGTCCACGTACCGAACGATCGGAGGTCCGACGTAGGCATTCACGAGCGTGGTCGAAGTTCGCTCGAACTCCGGCGGCTTGGGGTACACCTCATGGGACAGTGAGAGAAGTTCCAGATCGGGGAACTCGTCCAGAATGATCTCTCGGGCCCGAAGCTCGTGCACTGGATTCAAGTACGAATAGAGGAAGACGACGGCGATCGATGTCACACCGAAAGAGCGGAGCCGGGCCGCCGCCTTGCGGACGCCCTCCTCGTCGAGGGCGATATCCACGCCTCCTTCGGCCGTCAGCCGCTCGGCGACCTCGAGGCGTACCCGGCGGCGGGCAATGGGAGTCGGCGCGGGAAGGGCGGGATCCCAAATGTCCTCCTTGAAGCAACGGCGAAACTCGATCTCGTCGCGAAATCCCTGGGTGACGATGAGGCCTGTCGTGGCACCCGACATCTGGATCATCGTGTTGTCGGCTGTCGTCGTCCCGTGCACCATCGACTCGCAACTCTCCAGCAGTTCACGCACACTCGGGAGCCCCTCGGTGTCGGCCAGTCGGGCCAGTCCGGCCAGCACGCCGATCGACTGGTCCTCCGGTGTCGTCGGTGTCTTTTCGACGATGACCGCTCCGTCCGGTCGGAGCAGCACGCAGTCGGTGAAGGTCCCACCGACGTCAACGCCGATGCGGTACCCCGCCGTCGTCATGAAAGTGTGCCGCGCTTTTCCATCAATTCCGCCCGGAGTGCTGTCGTCGCGGCATCATCGATCGAAAGAGTCAGGTCTTCCAATGAGCCCTTCACGACGACGCCATAGTCGACCCGGGCCCCTTCGATCGAGACATACTCGTCCCACACGTCTTCCAGGACCCTCCAGGGCTCTCGCTCGAGTGGGTCGCCCCAACCGCCCCCACCACCGAACTCGTAGACCAGCTGCTCATGCGCCTCGAGCAAATGGGCGGTGACGGCAGGCGCCACGACCACCTCCCGCTCGGTTCCCGGACTCAACGTGCACGAGTCCGGGCTGCCGTGTTCTCCCCCTGCAATTCCTGGGTGAATGTGTCGTTGGTTGACGATGTACTGGCTTACGTAGGTGGGGGTGCGGACCTCCTTGACGAAGTGGCTGCCACAGCCGCCCCGGAACTTTCCCGGACCACCGGAATCGACGATGTAGTTGCGGCTCCTCAGAATGTGGGGGAACAGACCCTCGTTGAATTCGGCCTCGGCTTTGATGAGGTTTCCCATGGCCGCCGCCATCGCCCCCCAACCGTCGACCCCGTTCACGGCATTGACCCATCCCGCGCTGACCTCGCCACCGTGGTCGAAGAAGGCTCTGCCCGTGCGCGGGTCGACGTCGCCCCACATTTGGCGGGGGCTTCCGAACTTGTACGTCTGTGGGGCACAGCGGTCGGGGATGATCTGGGACATGGCAAGCGCAATGGCGTCACCCACCTCGACACCGGGATGGTGGGTACCGCTGCTTACCGGCCTGCCCTCTGTAGGGTTGAGGCAACAGCCGGATGGAACACGAAGTTCGACGCAGTCGAAGAAGCCTTCGTTCTTGGGAATGCTCGGGTCGACCAGGCTCGCCAGTTGGGCGATCGCGTTCCCTCTGGTGTTGCCGAAGGTCGACCACCCTGAGATCTCAGGCCTTTCGTCGGATCCTTCGAAGTCGATGATCAGGTGGTCGCCGTCGACGGTCACGGCGACGTGAACGTGCAGGTCCTGATTACCCTGCGGATCGCTGTCGACATAGACGTCCGCCACGTAGGTGCCATCGGGCCAGCCGGCAATCTCCCTCGAGAACCGACTATGGGCGTCCTCGATGGTGTGGTCGACGGCCGCCTTGATGGTGTCCGGTCCGTAGCGCCCCACCAACTCACCGAGACGCTTTGCTCCCAGTTGGGCGGCACCGACCTGCGATCGCAGGTCCCCGATGAAGCCGGGAAGCCGGTTGTTGGCTCTCATGGTCAGCACGACGTCCCGGCGCTCCCTGCCCCCGTCGATGATCTTCAGGAGGGGGTACCGGGTGCCTTCTGCGTAGATGTCCCTCGCCATGGTGTTGTAACCACCGGCGACGGCCCCGCCGGTATCGCCGTGGTGGCACTGGATCGACGCAATAAGGAGGAGCTCGCCCTTGTCGGAGAAGACCGGTGAGAACACGTTGAAGTCGGGGAGGTGCCCGCCCCCGTGGTACGGGTCGTTGGCCACAATGACGTCTCCCGGGGTGAGGTCGTCGCCGAAGAATTCAATGCTGAACTGGACCGGGAGCGTCGAACTCAGCATGAACTGGGGGATCCCGACGGACAGGGCGGTCAGGCGACCCCTCCAGTCGAGGATCGTCGCGTTGCGTTCGTTGCTCTGATTGAGAATCGGTGTCGTGGCCGTTCGTGAGACGAACGTTGCCATTTCGAAGCAAACCGTCTCCATGGCGGAGCGGATCACTTCCGCGGTGACGAGATCGATCGCAGCTGTTTCGTGTTTCATTCGATCCTCCCTAAGGAAGCGTCTCTCCGATACGTATCGCCCCCGTGGGACAATTGGTGGCCGCCTGTTGTACCCGGTCGTCGTTCTCCGCCACCTCGCCGATCACCACGGCTATTCCGTCGTCGTCAAGGTCAAAGACCTCGGGCGCCCAGTAGAGGCAGTTTCCAGAACCCATGCAGGCCTGTCGGTCGATACTCGCCGTGCTGCGGAGACCCTTTGACCTGGCGTCGTCAAGTTCCGGGGTCATTTTTCCAGGGTAACAGTAGGGTCGTCACTGAACCGGTGCCGGTTCCGACGGTGGCACACAGTTGAAGGGTGTGCTTACGATGGCATCCGCGCGTGGGTCGCGGCGACTGGACCGGAGGCGAGGGATGGCCATCTATAACCACACCGGACAGGTCGTCACGGACCTCGAGCGCTCGAAGCGTTTCTACCAGGAGGTGCTCGGATTCAGTCCCTGGTACGAGATCACTCCACCCGACGAGGCCACCGCGAAGCTCTGCTGCCTGGAACCTCCGCTCGGCGTCACTGCCTCCTATTTGACCCTCGATGGCTTCGTCCTCGAACTGATGCACTACTCGGCGCCCGGTGCGACAGCTCCGTTTGCGCGGCGAGGAATGGACGAGCCCGGTCTCACCCACTTGTCGATCTCGGTCGATAACGTGCGAGAGACCGCCGCGAAGGCGGCCGAGTACGGGGGAGAGATCGTCGAGGAGAGCGACGTCGGTGCCGCCCTCTTCATCCGAGACCCCGACGGCCAGTTGCTCGAGCTGCTGCCGTCCGCCTTTCGGGCCGGCCTGCCCCCGAAACCGTAACCCGGTACCGAAGTGGGGTCGTCGGCGTGGCATTTGCCGTCAATTCCTACGTGAGCCGGTAGCGAATCGGCAGATGCTTGATCGCTCCGTTGATTGACGAATACAGCCGCTCGACGGGCCCGGCCTGTTCGAACCACTCCATCCGGGTCGACAGGATGCGGAACATGTTCTCGATCTCGGCCCGAGCCAGGTGTGCCCCCATGCACAGGTGGGGGCCGAAGCCGAAAACCAAATGCTGGTTCGGCCTCCGGTCGATGCGAAACTCGAAGGGACGTTCGAACACGTCCTCATCGCGATTACCGGATCCCCAGAAGAGGACGACCTTGTCCCCGGCCCGTATGACCTGTCCCCTCAAGTCGTAGTCCTCCGTCGCCGTCCGCACGAAGTAATTGATCGGGGTGACCCAGCGCAAGATCTCCTCGACGGCGTCGGGGAGTAGTTCCGGTTGCCGTCGCAAGAGCTCCCATTGGTCCGGATATTCGCAGAAGGAATGCATGGCGCCGGCGATGGCGTCGCGCGTCGTCTCGTTTCCCGCCTCGACCAGGAGTTCGCAGTAGCCGATGATCTGATCGTGCCGCAGGGGCTCGCCTTCCACCTCGCTCTGCACGAGAAGGCTCACCAAGTCGCTCCGAGGATTGCGCCGACGGTCGTCGACCATTCGATCGAAGTACCGGTGCATGTCGATCTGCGCACGCCTCTGGGCGTCGCCGGGAGTCTCGCCGGCCCGTCGAAACTCGGGGTCCTCCTTCCCGATGATCGTGTCGGTTGCGCTGAGCAACCGCTGCCAGTCTTCGGGGGGTACGCCGAGGACCCAGGCAATGACTTCGAGGGGCAGCCGGCCCGCGAAGCTCGACACGAAGTCGCAATCGGCCACGTCCCCACCCGTGCTGGCCTCGTCGATGATCTGGGCGGCGATGTGCCCGATGTCGTCGAACCGGGCCCGGACTGCGCTCCGTAGGAACTCCCGATTTGCCACCTGGCGCATGGGCCCGTGCCGCGGGGGATCGAGGAACACGATCATCTCCAACCCGGCCACGGCCTTCGTGGTGGCCTCGGCGTTGCGGTCCAAGGTGATCCCTTTGGCACTCGAGAACTTCAAGGGCTGGGTGGCTACCTCCACGATGTCGGAATGCTTGGTGATGGCCCAGAACGGCGGATACCCGGGCGGCTCGAAGTAGGCCACCGGCGCCTCGGCGCGCAGGAGTGTCCACAGTTCATGGGGACAGCCCTCGCGCTGATAGATCGCCGGGTCGACAAGCCTGAGCGGATCGATGTCGAGAGTCATTGGCATGGGTGACCAGTTGTGCCGGCAGGACCGGAGAACTCCCCCGCGGTGGGTTTCACCGCTTCCCCCTTCTCGTGTCGCTGCTCCGCCAGGACCGTACCGTATTCGTGTCGTAGTCTGCCACGAAGATCCCGCGATGTCACGCGGGGCAGATGATCACTCGAAGGCGATGACGCCGCGAATGTTCACCCCGTCGAGCATGTCCTGATAGCCCTGGTTGATCTGGTCGAGCCGGTAAGTCCTGGTGATCAGTTCGTCCAGCTTGAGCTGGCCGGACTTGTACAGCCCCAGGAGGTTGGGGATGTCGACGCGCGGATTGGCGGCGCCGAAGACGACCCCCCGTACCTGCTTCTGCCACATCGCCAGCTCGAACAGATTGATGCTGCATTCCTTCTGCCACTGGGGCGCCACACCCGTCACGACACACGTCCCGCCCTTGCCCGTGAGCTGGAGCGCAGCCGCCATGAGATCCCCGTACATCACGCTCGGGACGAGGATGACGGCATCGGCCATCTGACCGCACGTCAGTTCGGTGACCAGGGGGAGGGCCTCTTCCATGGATCCGGCCGTGTGGGTGGCGCCGAAGTCGAGGGCGGTCTTCTGTTTGAACTCGACCGGGTCCACGGCAACCACGTTCTTCGCTCCGACCATGCGGGCGCCCTGGACGGCGTTGATGCCGACGCCTCCGACGCCGACGACGACAACCGTGTCCCCGGGCGCCACCTCGGCGCGGTAGACCGCCGAACCCCAACCTGTCGTCACTCCGCACGAGACCAGGGCCACGACACTGAGCGGGAGGTCGCTGTCCACCTTTACGAGCGATGCCTCATGCACGACGCTGTGCTCGGCGAATGTGCCCAACTTGGCCATCACGTTCAGATCCTGGCCCTTGTGGTGGTACCGGACCGTGCCGTCGGAGATCTGCCCAGGTGAGAACGTCGCCGCGCCGAGGTCGCACAGGTTGGAATGCCCTCTGGTGCACATTTTGCAGCGACCGCAGATCGGAAAGAAGCTCGCCGCGACGTGATCGCCCGGTTCGACGCTGTGCACGTCCGGGCCGACTTCGAGGACAATGCCCCCTCCTTCGTGCCCCCCTACCATGGGGAACAGGCGTGTCTCCGGCTGATCGGGCGGAGTCTGGCTGGCGCCCATGTCGCTGTGGCGAATGTGCTCATCGGAATGGCACAGTCCGGCGGCGGCCCACTTCACCAGAACTTCTTGTTCCCGGGGCGGGTCCAGATCTATCTCTTCGATCTGCCAGTCCTGCCGCCTTCCCCAAAGCACAGCCGCCTGCGTCTTCATGTCGAGTCCCCTGAACGATCGCCGACGCTCGTGCGCCGCGCGCCAAGTCTGCCACCAACTCTGCGAAACGGAACTATCGCACCGCCCGGAAGAATTCTCTCAGATCCTCGGTGAACAGAGCCGGCTGTTCCATCGCCGCGAAGTGGCCGCCCCGGGGCATGACGGCCCAATGGGTGACGTTGTACTGCCGCTCGACCCAGGAACGGGGCCAGCGCAGGACTTCCTTGGGGTACCGTGCCACCCCGGTCGGGACGTTGATGAAGGGCAGGGGTCGGCTCAGTGCATCGCCGTGCCGTGTCTCCCAGTACAGCCGGGCCGCGGACGCACTCGTCTGCGTCACCCAGTACAGCATGACGTTTGTGATGAGCTGGTCTCGTGTGTAGGCGTTCTCCGGATGGCCGTCACAGTCGCTCCATGTGCGGAACTTCTCGACGATCCAAGCCAGCAGCCCGGCGGGTGAGTCATTGAGGGAAGCGCCCAGGGTCTGCGGTTTCGTACCCTGTTCGCTGGCGTAACCCGACTCCTCGCGCTGGAACGACTGCATCGAAGCCAGGTCCGCCTGCTCCTCCTCGGTAAGGGGCGCAGCCTCCATTGGCGCAGTGCCGACCGGCATGTTGAGGTGGATGGCCACACAGTGCGTGGGATCGAACGCGGCGATCCGGGTCGTGATCTGCGCCCCCCAGTCGCCACCCTGCGCGGCGTACCGCGAGTAGCCGAGACGGGCCATCAGGGTGGTAAACGCGCTGGCGATCCGTGCAACGTCCCAGCCGCGGGTACGGGGGACTTCTGAGAAGCCGTAGCCGGGAAGCGAAGGGGTGATGACGTGAAAGGCGTCTGCGGCCTGGCCACCCGATGCCTCGGGATCGGTGAGGCGGGGGATTACGTCGCAAAACTCGAGAAAGGAACCGGGCCAGCCATGCGTGAGGAGCAAGGGCAATGCACCTTCGTGCGGCGATCGCGCATGAACGAAGTGGATGGACTGTCCGTCAATCCGGGTGCGGAAGTGTGGGAGCGAGTTCAGCCGTTCTTCTTCGTGGCGCCAGTCGTAGGTGTCCAGCCAGTATGCGACCAACGAGCGAAGGTAGTCGATGGGCATGCCGTATTCCCATCCGGTTCCTTCAATTTGGTCCGGAAGGCGCGTCCTCTTCAGCCGTTCCTGCAGGTCGCGGAGGATCGAATCCTCAACACAGATCCTGAATTCCTCGACTGTTTCACTCGTCGTGGTCACCGGCGTCGAGAGTATCCCGGGGGTGCTCCTCCCGCCAGGTTCGTCGAGCCCGTGTCCGGCTCGGTCGCGTGCGACTTGAGAGTACGGTGTCCGGGCGGGCTCGAAACGCACGCCGGGAACGGAGGTCGAAATGCCAGCTGAACTCGCGATCCGCGGTGGGACTGTGGTCGATGGCAGCGGTGCTCCGGGTCGTGTCGCTGACGTCGTCATTGCCGAGGGGGTGATCCAGGAGATCGGGCCGAACCTGCGCGCGAGGAGCGAGTTGGACGCCTCCGGCTGCGTCGTCGCGCCGGGGTTCATCGACATTCACACCCATTACGACGCGCAGGTCTTCTGGGACCCTGCCCTGCGGCCATCCTCGTACCATGGGGTCACCACCGTCGTTGCGGGCAACTGTGGATTCACCATCGCCCCCACGCGGCCGGAACATCACGATGTGATCGTACGGACGCTCGAAAACGTCGAGGACATGGATGCCGCTTCGCTGAGGGCAGGCATCGTGTGGGATTTTCAGACGTACCCCGAGTACATGGAGCTTGTGCACCGGCGGGGCACGGTGCTGAATTTCATGTGCTACCTGGGCCACAGCGCACTTCGTCTCTACGTGATGGGGGACGCGGCCTACGAGCGCGCCGCCACCAGCGACGAGATCCATCACATGTGCCGGATCGTGGTGGAGGCCATGGACGCCGGGGCAGCCGGGTTTTCGACGAGCTTCGCGTTCACGCACCGGGGCATGGATGGAAAGCCTGTTCCGAGCCGTTTCGCGGCGCGAGACGAGGTCGAGGCCCTCTTCCTGGCCGCCGGCGGGACGGGCAAGGGCGTCGTGCTCGCCACGGCGGGGGAGCAGTGCACCTACGCCGACATGTACGAACTGCAGCCTCGCATCGGCCGCCCCTTCACGTACCCGTTGTTCGCCCTGGCGGACGGACGTCACCAACCTCAGCTCGACTTGCACGAGGCTGCCGTGTCCCGTGGGCTCCAGGTGTGGCCCCAAGTCACCCCGAGGCCGCTCACCATGCAGTTCACCATGGCCAGTCCGTTCAGTCTCAACGTGAGCTCGGTCTTCGGTGACCTCATGGATCAGGACCCGGCGGCACGGGTGGCCGCGTACAGCGATTCCGCCTGGCGGGCGCGGGCGGCCGCCGACCTCGAACAGGTGCCCATGCGACCGCGCTGGGAGACCTGCGAAGTGTCCGAATCCGATCGCTTCCCCGAACTGGAGGGCCGAAGGGTGGACGAACTGGCGCGAGAGCGTGGCTGCAGCCCGCTCGACGTCATGTGCGAAGTGGCGTTGAGCGAGGACCTTGCGACCAGGTTCCGGATCTACATTGCCAACGACGACCCGGTCAGCGTGGGTCAGCTCCTCACCCACCAGCAGTCGGCCCTCGGCCTCTCCGACGCCGGAGCGCACGTCAGCCAGTTGTGTGACGCGCCCCTCGCCACCGACCTCCTCGGGAGTTGGGTGCGCGACCGGGGCGCCCTGTCGCTCGAGCGCGCCATCCACAAGCTCAGCGGCCAGCCGGCCGACATCTTCGGGCTCGTGCGCCGGGGCTACCTCCGCGAGGGCTATTGGGCCGATGTCTGCGTCTTCGACCCTGCGACCGTTGCACCAGGCCCGATGCGCCGTGTGCGTGACTTCCCGGCTAACGGGGAACGGCTGACCGCGGAGGAGCCGGTCGGCGTTCGCCATGTGTTGGTCAATGGGGTGCCGATCCGCCGCGACGGGGTCCAGCTGACTCTGACCGAGCACCGTCCCGGCATGCAGCCTGAACTGGCCTGATGGGATCCCCTTGAGATCTCTGTCATATTCATGTCATATTGGGACATGAATTAGCGCAGCCCGGGCTTGTGGCTGCCACGAAGCAGGGGGCGATCGATGATGAAGACCACCAGCGACGTCTACTACGACCCCTATGACGTCGCCATCGACGCCGATCCGTACCCTGTCTTCCGACGGCTGCGAGAGGAAGCGCCGCTCTATTACAACGAGCCCCATGACTTCTATGCGCTGAGCCGGTTCGCGGACGTCGAGCGTGCCCTGCTCGACCCTCAGACCTTCATTTCCGGGCGAGGCGGAATCATCGAGCTCATTCGGGCCAACTTGGAGATGCCGCCGGGTGTGTTGATCTTTGAGGACCCTCCGATCCACACCGTCCACCGGAGCCTGCTCTCGCGGGTGTTCACCCCGAGGCGGGTTGCCGCTCTGGAGCCGCAGATCCGTGCGTTCTGCGCCCGCAGTCTCGACCCGTTGGTCGGAGCAGGGGAGTTCGACTTCATCGCCGACCTGGGGGCGCAGATGCCGATGCGCGTCATCGGCATGCTGCTCGGCATCCCAGAGGAGGATCAGGAGGCCGTACGCGACCGCACGGATTCCAACCTTCGGACCAAGCCCGGAGAGCCCATGAAGGTCTCGGAGAACTTCGTCGACGGCGAGATGTTCGCCGAATACATCGACTGGCGGGCCGAGCATCCGTCGGACGACATCATGACCGAGCTGCTCAACGCGGAATTTACCGACGAGACCGGTACGCTACGGCATCTGACCCGAGGGGAACTCCTCACGTATCTGACGGTCATCGCCGGGGCGGGCAATGAAACCACGACCCGGCTGATCGGATGGAGCGGGAAAGTGCTGGCCGATCACCCCCGGCAACGGCGGGAGCTGGTTGAGGATCGATCGCTGATTCCGAACGCCATAGAAGAGATCCTCCGCTTCGAGCCCCCGGCGCCCCACGTGGCCAGATACGTGGCCCGGGACGTCGAATTCTACGATCACACCGTGCCGGAGGGGAGCATCATGATGCTCCTTCACGGATCAGCAAATCGAGACGATCGCCGCTACCCCGACGGTGACACCTTCGATATCCACCGGAAGATGGGCCAGCCGCTCACCTTCGGATTCGGCATTCATTTTTGCCTCGGGGCGGCGCTGGCCCGCCTGGAAGGCCGGCTAGCCCTCGATGAGGTTCTGACCCGATTCCCGGATTGGGAGGTCGACCTCGATCGCGCCAAAATCGCCCCCACCTCGACCGTCCGCGGCTGGGAGACGCTTCCCGTATTCGTCTCGTGAGCATCGTGTGAGCCTGCGGGTCCCGAGCCGAGCGGTTGTCATTCTCCAGCCCGTCGCCTCGGTTCTTCGGACAGCATGAGTCCGGCGCCCTCCACTTCCGCCTCTTCCTTCATCAGTTCCTTCAGTTCCCGGTTCGGCACGCTCGGCGTTCCCGCCGAACTCCCCGGTAGCACGAAGCTGAGCACCGCCGTCGCGCCGCACAGGGCGGTGGCGATGACGAGAGTGACGCGGAAGCCTTCATAGGTGGGGTAGGTCTTGCCGGACTGGGTGTAGGAAATCAGCACCGCCGAGGCGAGCGCACTTCCGAGTGAGAGGCCGATGCTGCGGAGGACCTGGTAGAGGCCCATGGCGCTGCCGGTCTCGGAGGCGGGAACCGCCTGGATGATGAAACCCGGCATGGCGGCAAAGGTGAAGCCGATCCCGATTCCGGCTATTCCCGCGGCGACAAAAGCTTCCCACAGGGCTCTGTGTTCCAGAGCGAAGAACAAGGTGGACGCCGCGAAGACCACCGAACCGAAGGGGATCATGCTCCGTACGCCGAACCGATTGGTGTAGGCGGTCAGACATCGACTGGCGGCAAAGGACCCGAAGGAGAGGGGGACGAAGACCAGACCCGACACCAGGATGGAGGCGCCGAAGCCGTAGCCGCTGGCGACCGGAATCTGTACGAACTCGATGACGATGGGGAGGAAGAGGTACATGGCGACGGCGATGAGGAACGCTGACGTGTCGGCGGTGAGCACCGACCGGTTCCGCACCTGCCTGACATCGATGAGGGGGTCGGTGATCCTGAGCTCGTGCGCGACCCACACGCCTCCCATGACCAAAGAGAAAGCGATCAGACCGAGGGACCGGACGGACGTCCAGCGCCAGTCGCCTCCTTCGCTGAGAACGACAGACACACCGATCACTGCGGTGCCGAGGGTGGTCATACCGAGGTAATCGAATTGTCGGGAGTGCCCGTCGGATTGCCACGGGAGCACAACGATGACCAGAACCAGGGCTGCGGCAACCGTGATCGCGCCGAACCAGAAGGCAGCACGGTAGTCATAGAACTGGGCGATCAGGGAGGTGATCGGGTACCCGAGCCCTGCCCCGACGGCAGCACTGACGGAGAGGGTCGCCACGGCGCGTGCCGTCTTCTCGGGTGAGAACTCGCTACGAGCGATCGCCATGGTCACCGGCAACAGGCCCAGGCCAACCCCCTGGAGCCCGCGTCCCACCACCAGCATGGCGAAACCGGTCGACACGGCCGAGAGTACGCACCCCGCGCAGACGACGGCGAGGGCCAACACGATGACCTTGCGCTTTCGAGGTCCGTCCGCCAGACGTCCCATGGCGGGTGTGGCCAGCGCCCCTGACATCAACGCGGCCGTGAGGACCCATTCTCCCGTGCTCAACGAGACGCCGTCAGATTGGGCGATCGACGGGATGAGCGGGGCGCCCAGGCTGGTGACGACGGCGACGAGACCGGAGACGGCCACCAGGACCGGCAGTGCGGCGCGTGTGCGCCATTGCCGAGTTTGGAGATCAGCTGAGCTGGTGGTGCCGCCCATGCGTGATCGCCTTCGTGCTCCCGGTGCGGTGTGAGGATCCAGGAGAGATCAGACTTCAGCCTGATGGAGGAGGCCGGCCGCCACCAGCCCTTCCCGGACCTCTCTGACTTCGTCGTCGTCCGCCGCGGCCTGAGGCAGTCGCATCGTGGCAGTCGGGATCAGACCCAGTAGCGAGAGGGTGAGCTTGGCGCGTAAGGCGCCATTGCCCGAGCCACAGATCAGATCGATGACGGGCAGTATGGACACGAATGTCGCCCTGGCTGCAACCGTGTCACCACGTTCGAACTCCCGGATCACCTGGGCGAGCTGTTCTCCAATGAGGTGCCCTGCCATGCTGACCAGGCCGACCGCGCCAGCCGCCAGGAAGGGCAGCAGGAGGCCGTCGTCGCCGCTGTAGTAGGCCAGGCCGGTCGCCGCGATGACGCGGAGCGCTCCCTGGACGTCGCCGGTGGCGTCCTTCACGGCCACCACACGCGGGTGTGCGGCGAGCCGCTGGAGCGTCTCGGGGGAATAGCGGACGACGGTCCGGCCAGGGACGTCGTACAGCATCACCGGCAGGTCGGTGGCATCGGCCACGGCGACGGTGTGCCGGAAGATGCCTTCCTGGGAAGGCCGGGAGTAATACGGCGTGACGACGAGGAGCCCATGCGCCCCGGCCTGAGCCGCCTGCTCGGCCATACGGACCGCGTGCTGCGTATCGTTCGACCCTGCCCCGGCAACCACGAAAGCCCGGCCCCCGACGGCGTCGACGACCGTGCGGATGAGCTCGGCCTTCTCTTCGGCATGGGTTGTGGGCGCCTCCCCGGTCGTCCCGTTGAGCACGAGGCCGTCATGGCCGTGGGCGACCAGATGTACGGCGAGCGAAGCGGCGGCGTCGAAGTCGACCGATCCGTCCTCCGCCATGGGCGTGACCATGGCCGTCAGCAGGCGCCCGAACGGCTTCGCAGTCGCGTCGGACATGGACTCAAACTACCGCCTGATTACACCCGCGGGGAACTCGCTGCGTCCAGGACGGCGTGGCCGCGGTCGTTTGCGGCGCGACCGGCCTACGAATCCAAACGGTTCCAGACGATGACGTCCTCGACCGGCTTGCGCGGGGACGGCGAAAAACGGTCACCGAGGGTATAGGCCACAGGGATGAGCGCCGTTTGGGCCCAACTCAACGGGATCCCCAGAATCTCGGCCATGCCCGCCTCGTCGGACTGATGTGCGGTGGTCAAGACCGACCCCAGTCCTCTGCTGTGCAGGGCGAGCTGAAAGTTCCAGACCGCCGGGAGGGCCGATGCGTACATCCCAGGCGTCATGCCGTGAGTGCCCGAGACGGCCGCCCGTTTCAGGTCGGGGTCGGTGATCAGCGTCTGGTAGCGGGCCTCGGCGGCAGCGACGTCGAAGCAGGGGATCACCAGAACCGGCACCTCCGACATGCGCGCCGCCAGGTAGAGGATGGAGCGGGAGATGCGCGCTCCTGCCTCGTCGCCCATCTCGAGCTTGGAGGTGAGCATCTGGGAGACCGGGGGCTCAATCAGCTTTCGATAGTGCTCGCCGACCAGGCGCCGTTGCTCCGGTTCGTCGACCACCACCCAGCGCCAGTCCTGGGCATTCGACGCGTTGGGGGCGTAGCACCCGATCCGGATGCAGTCGCTGACGAGTTCGCGCGGTACGGGCCGGGAGAGGTCGAGTCTCCGGCGAACCGCTTTGGTCGTGGTCAGGAGGCGATCGATCTCTTCCAAGTGGTCAAACGACGGCAATGTTCCTCCTCGGGGGTCCGTGGTCAGTTGATCCGAAGGATGCGCGCAATGTTGGACGAAAGTATCGTCCGCTTCTGTTCGTCGTCGAGGCCCGAATCCAGGAGTTGATCGAGCACCGTACTGCGCCGGTACGCCAACGGTGCCGAGTACATGTCGGTCCCGAACACCAGGCGCCCGGCCCCGAAGTTGGCCACGAACCGCTCCACGATGTCGAAGCTGTACGCCAGGCTGGTGTCGAACACCAGGTTGGGCGCGGCGGCGGCCGCCAGCGACGACTCCTTGGCGCTGCGTTCGAGGCCCGAGAAGCCGTCCAGAACCAACATGGTGACCTCGGGCATCGTTTTCGCCAGCTCCGCCACCATCCATGGCGCTTCGTCTGGTGAGCCCGCGTACGCGTGGATGAACGGGACCAGCTCGAGCTCCGCCATCCGCTCGACCAAGCCTCTCACGAGGTAGCTGTCGGTCGTGACGCCTTGGAACCGGGTGTGGAAGCTGACCCCGACCAGCCCGAGCTCGTCGTGGACATGCTGGAGCTCGTCGTAGGCGTGGCGACCGTGGAGAGGTTCGACGATCCCCACTGCGGCCGGGAAGTGCGTCGGATCCCTGTTTCGGTAGGCGGCAATGGCGTCATTGACCTGGCGGGTGTCGGCGGTGCCGGCCGGCCGCAAGTACTCGTGGGTGGGGATCACTATGGCCTGGTCCACCCCGTTGGCGCGCATCACCGCCAGGCGACCCTCCATTTCGGAGTCGTCCCGAAAGGGTGTCAGATCGAGCTCGAGCCCCTGAGGACCCGTCTCGCTCACCTGGGCCATGAGAGAAGGGACGCTCCCCACATGGTGATGCGCGTCGATGATCGAAAACCCGGATCTGCTCACTGCGCTCCCTTCATCGACATCGAGGGCCCACGGTAGTCAGCCGCCGAACGCCGGCGCGATCCGTTCGGCGAAGATCTCCATGAACTCGAGCGGGTCGTTCACGAACTGGCTCACAATCAGGTTGGTGGCACCGGCCGCCGCCACCTCACGGATCCGTTCGACGCATCGCTCCGGGGGCCCGGCGATCACCGACCGGCGGGCCAGGAAGTCCACCAGGCCCAGCTCCCGCACCAGGGTGGCATTGGCGGCGGCTCGTTCCGGCGTGGCGTGCACACTGGAGTCGTAGCGGTGCTTGAGGGTGGTGACGGCCTGGCGGTACTCGTCGGGGAGTCCTTTGCCATCCATGTGGAAGCGGTAGACGTGGTTGGCCGTGCCGGCCAGTTGCGATTCGAGCCTGGCGACGCCCTCCTCCTCGGAGTCAGCGAGGCACATGGCCGCCATGCACCAGATCTCGATGTCGTCGATCGATCTGCCCACCGATTCCGCTCCCGCGGCCAGGTTGGCCCGGGTCAGGGCCAGCACGTCAGAGTCCAGAGCGTTGGACAGCACCACACCGTCTGCGATCTGGCCGGCCAGGTATTGGGTGCGAGGACCCTCGGCGCCCATCCACAGTGGCACCGGGTACGAGCCCCAGCGGAGCACGAGCTCGTTGCCCTTCCATATCGCCGTCCTCCCCGCGCACAGCGCCTTGACCGCCAGGCCGAACTCCTCCAGTTCCGCCACGCGTGCCGGACGCACACCGATATTCCGGAGGGCACTGTCACCCGAGCTCAGCGCATAGAAGACCCGTCCACCCGAGAGGCGCTGTAGCGCCACCAACGAGCTCGCCACGACGGCGGGATGCCGGGTCATCGGATTGGACACGGTTATCCCCAATCGCGGCCGCACTGTCCGCTCGGCGGCCACCGCGAGGCTGACAAAGGGATCGGCCCAGAGCGATTGGGAGTCACCAGTGGTGAGGAGCTCGAAGCACCCGGCCCGCTCGCCCACCTCCAACCAGCGGTGGTAGTCGTCGAAGTCCTTCACTGTCGTGCCGGTCCCGAAGCGGACCTTTCTGTGCCCCATCACTTCGGCAGTTGAGATGGACGCCGTATCGCCCGTCATCCGAGCAGGCTATGTCCTCCCGGTCGACCGGCGCGGCCTCAGCGCAGGCGCAGCTGCTCGCGTTGCGTCCCGTCTGCCCCGACCCTACGTGAGCCCATGGTCAGAGCTACTGGCCCGAGGCGACCGCTCGGCTACGGCGATCGTTCGCCCCTGCTGTTCGCCGCTGAGCCTCGGGAACATCGTAAGGTCCGAGAGTGGGGGAGAGTACACGTGAAGGCTGGTGGTCTCGGCACCCGAGCCGTTCACCAGTTCGTGCAAAAAGGGTGGTTCTCCCCGCGTGGCGTCGCCCTTTCGGAGTACGCGAGTTCGTGATGGTCCCTCCTCGAGTTGATCGGAGAAGGTCTCGATCAACTCGCCCTCGACGACCTGGAGCACGCTGCGCGCACCTCCGTGATCGTGCGGTCCGATGCTCGACCCGGTGGGCCAGGTGATGAGCCACACGTCGTAGAGCGCTGTGGCGATGAGCCGGGCTGAGCGGGCGTTTGGATCATCGGCACCGCCGGGCACCGGTTCCTGGGCCCATGCCAATCCCGAGGCGATTGCGCTCAGTGCGTCGAACGAAAGGGCAGCGGACTCCGGACCGCCTGAAGGCGGCGCAGTCCGGTTGGAAGCAAGTGCCGAAGAACCCAGCGGGCGTTGATGCGGAGACCCGGTGGGGCTATCGCGTGCTGGCGTTCGTAGCGAAGAGGTTGTTGCAGGCATGACACGTATCTCCAATATCAGGAGGCGAGGACGAGGTGTCGCCACGGCGACGAGAAGGCGGGGTCATCGACACCACTCGTCGAATGTCATCCGGGTCTGTTCCCCCCAGGTGTCGTTCATGTTCAGCGGGAAGAGCACTGCCCGCATGGTATTCCAATAAATACGACTAATCAAGTCGGATTTATGCAGTATGAGCACAATCGGCTACGTTGCGCGGTCAGGACGGGGTTCCGAGAAGGCCGGCCTGCCGGAGAAACCCGTCGAAGAGTCGCGCCGCGTTTCTGGCCGACACGGCGGCCAGGCGCTCGACGTCGTCCCACAGCGCCCGCCGTTGCCCTGACGTGACCTCTCCTCGCTGCTGAGCATCGTTTATCCACGAGGAGATGACACCGGCTGTGACTTCGGGGTGGAACTGCACGCCGACGTGTGGCCCTTTGCTGTAGGCCTGGACTGCCACATCGGTACGAGCCACGATGACCGCGCCGGGCGGCGGTACGACGGCCTCTTCGTGCCACAGGAGCCATGGACCTTCCGGGATCAACGATGGATCATCGGTTTGGATGGACCGCCAGCCGACCTCGGGCTCGGGCGACGTCACGACTCGACCACCGAGCGCCTGGGCCAGGAGCTGTCCTCCAAAGCAGACCCCCAGGACCGGGACGTTGCGATCGAGCGCAGTGGCGACCAGGGCTCTTTCGTGCGCAACCCATTCCAGCTGGGCGTCGTTCGCCGATTCGATTGATCCCAGGACCACGATTCCGGCGAATTCGTCGGGGGCGGGTAGCGGATCACCAACACAATCGGCTCTGAATTCCTGAATCTCGAACCCCAGTTCCGCCGCTCGAGTACCGAGAACCCCCGGCACCTCGAGGGGACCATGCCGAAGGAAGGCCACTCGCCGTCCTGTCATGTCACGCTCACAGGGGGACCGGAACCCGAGCCAACAGGAACGTCATGGTTCCATTCTGACGGTCGTGAAGGTCAACCATATGGTTGACAGACCTGGGGCCGAACGATAACCTCAACCACATGGTTGAACGACAGTTGGAGATGGACGGGGTCTTCCACGCGTTGGCAAACCGTTCTCGACGGGACATGCTGGTCAGGCTGGCCGGGCGCGACTGGACCGTCGGAGAGCTGGCCGAGCCGTTGACGATGACGTTGGCGGCCACGTCGAAGCACATCAAGGTGCTCGAACGGGTCGGTCTCGTCCACCAGACGGTCGTCGGACGTCGGCACGTCTGCCGCCTCGATGCCGCGCCGTTGGCCCCGGCATCGGCCTGGTTGCGCCTCTATGAGCGTCACTGGGAGAACAGTGTCGACGCCCTCGAGGCGCTGTTCACCGGCGGGTCGACCGTTCCCGGCGACGACCGATGACCCCCGCCCCCTTGTCGAGATCGGTAGTCCGGCTCGAGCGCACCATCCCCGCCCCGCCACCGCTGGTCTACCGGGCCTGGCTCGACCCCGACCCGGTCGCGCGTTGGATGGCCCCAGGGAGCTACGAGGTCACGGGGGTGGAGATCGATGAGCGTGTGGGCGGCCGCTATCGAATCCGGCAAGCCAACGAGGGCGTCGACGTCGGTGGCTTCGATTGCCAGATACTCGAGCTCGTCGCCGACCGACGGATCGTATGGCACTGGGGTTTCGCCGGACCCGGTGGACCGGTCTACGACTCGCTGATGACCGTCACGCTACGCGCGGTGACGGGAGGTGCCACCGCACTCACCTTGCTCCACGAGCGCCTCGACGAGCTCGCCGCTGCGCTGCCCGAGGTGGCCGACAAGGTGGCCGCAGGCTGGGAGAACGTCCTTTCGAAGCTGGCCGGCACGCCGTTGGCGGTCGGTGGGTGAGCTGTGCGGAATCCCGTGCTGCCGCGGGAACGTTGCGCAGGTTCGGGGCGGTTACCCGAAGGAATCAGGCGCATTTGCCGGATGACGCCAATGTCCCCGGCGATCGAGCAGTGGAAGCACGCCTTCTCCAAACCAATAGGCCTCTTCGAGGTTGGGGTATCCCGACATGATGAACTCGTCGATGCCCAGAGCGTGGTACTCGATGATCCGGTCGGCTACTTCCGCATGGCTCCCGACGAGCGCGGTGCCCGCCCCACCCCGGACAAGTCCGATACCCGCCCAGAGGTTCGGGGCCACCTCGAGATTGCTGAGCGAGCCGTTATGCAGGGATCGCATCCGTCGCTGACCCTCGGACTCGCTCGTGGCCAGCCCGGCCTGTGCGCTGGCAATGCGATCCGGATCGATATTCGAGATGAGGCGAGTTGCCTCCGACCACGCCTGCTCGGACCGGTCTCGTGTGATGACGTGCAATCGGATGCCGAACCGGACGGTGCGACCGAGAGCTCGGGCCTGGTCCCGTACGTCGCCCATTTTCTCGGCGACCTGATCGGGGCTCTCTCCCCAGGTCAGGTAGACATCGGCGTGGCGGGCGGCCACTGCTATCGCGGCCGGGGACGATCCCCCGAAATAGACGAGAGGAACCGGGTCGGGCGGCCGGGACAGCGACGCACCTTCAACCGCGAGGTGTTCTCCTTTGAAATCCACCTGTTTGCCCGACCACAGATCGTTGACAATGGTCAGGAACTCGTCGGTGCGGGCGTAACGGGCATCTTTTTGCAGGAAATCTCCGTAGGCACGCTGCTCGGCCGCCTCGCCCCCGGTCACGACATTGACCAAGAGCCTGCCCCCGGACTGACGCTGAAAGGTCGCTCCCATCTGTGCCGCCAGGGTGGGCGAATAGAATCCGGGGCGAAACGCCACCAGAAATTTCAAGCGCTCGGTAACTCCACAGAGCCTCGCCGTCGACAGCCAGGCGTCTTCGCAGAGCGCACCGGTGGGCGTCAGTACGCCGACAAATCCGAGTTGTTCGGCGGCGCTGGCGACCTGGCCCAGGTAGGCAACGGTCGGATCCCGCCGACTGGGTACGACGCCAGGTTTGGCGCCGTGCCCCCCTCCGATGATGTCCCGACTGTCGCCTGAGGTGGGCAGGAACCAGTGGAAGCTGATCATGCCGACATCACGAGCCCCACTCTTTTGCCAAAAGTTCATAGGAATGCACCCGGTCGGCGTGGTCGTGGGTGATCGTGGTGATCACCAGTTCGTCGGCACCGGTGGCTTCCTGAAGTCGTTCCAGCCCCGCGGCCACACTCTCGGGTGAGCCGACGAACTGGGTGTCGATGCGGTCGGCGACCAGTGCCCGGTCCTCGTCGCTCCATTGGTGGAGCGACGACTCTCGCGGCGTCGGAAAGGCAATGGCGCCCTCGGCCCGGCGGATGCTCCGGACCCACAAGCCGTACCCGGCGGCGAGCTCCCGAGCCGAGGCGTCGTCCGGCCCCACCACGACATCGGCCGACACGGCGACGTACGGCCGGTCGAGGTCGGCCGACGGCACGAAGGCGCTGCGATACGCGTCGACCGCCTCGAGGACCGTCGCCGGGCTGACGTGATAGTTGGCGGCGAAGCGCAGGCCGAGCGCGCCCGCCACGGTCGCACTTTGGCCCGCGCTGCTCCCGAGGATCCACAGCTCCACGTCCGCTCCCAGTCCGGGCACCGGATGTGGATCGAGACCCTCGGGCGACCGGTACGTTCCCCGCAGCAACCCGATGATGTCGCCGACGAGAACCCCGTAGTCCGCGGACTCGGCATTGCGCTGCTGGAGTAGCTCCGAGGTGAGCTTGAGTCGGGATGATTTCAGCAAGTGGCCCATGGACGCCTTCTCGGGTATCAGCAGCCCGTTTTCGGTGAAGCGGCGGGTGCGACCGGGGATCGCGCCCGAGGGGTCGTCGCCACTCGTGGCGGTGGGGGCTTGCCGGTCGCGGAGGAAGTTGCGGTCACCGGAGCGGCCGACACCGAGGTCGAGGCGTCCGGGGTAGAGGGCGTCGATCAGCCCGAACTCCTCGACGACCGACAGGGCCGTGCGGTGACCGCTTTGCACTCCTCCCGAACCAAGTCGGATGTGCTGCGTCGCCGCCGCGACCAGGGCGATCAACACCGGCGGGGATGTCCCGGCCACCCCGGGGTTCAAGTGATGCTCGGCGAACCAGTAGCGCCGGTACCCGAAGTCCTCCGTTCGTTGCGCGAGGTCGACGGTGTTACGGAGCGCCTCTCCCGCGTCCGACCCCGAGGTGATCGGTACGAGGTCGAGCACGGCCAAAGGCACCCGCACAGGGCTCATCCCTCGGTGCCCGACTGCAGCACGACTTCGTCGGCCCGCCGGGCCGGGGGAAGTTCCAGGTGATCGCGTAGCGTCGACCCGGCGTACTCGCGACGGAAGGAGCCTCTTTCCTGGAGGATCGGGACCACCAGGTCGGCGAAGTCGTCAAGACCACCCGGCGTGACGTGGGGGACGAGTATGAAGCCATCGGCTGCGTCGCTCTGCACGGAGGTGTCGATCTGTTCGGCGACCTGAGCCGGCGTTCCGATGAACGACTGCCGTGCGGTCATCTCGATCATCAACTCACGGATCGACAGGTTCTCGGCCGCAGCCCGCTCCCGCCACTCCTTCGCCGTCTGGAGTGGGTCGGTGTACATCCGCACGCTGGCCCGCCCCTTGGCGATGACGTTCTCTCCCGGATCGGGGTCGATGTCGGGTAGTGGACCATCAGGGTCGTACGCGCTCAAGTCGCGGTTCCACACATGCTCGAGGAACAAGATGGCGGTCGGCCCGCTGACCTGTTGACGCCGGACGGCCATCGCCTTTTCCTGTGCTTCGGCCTCGGTGTCGCCCAGCACGAAGGTGGCCGCCGGAAGGATCTTCAGCTCGTCGGGGGATCGGCCGTAGCGGGAAAGGCGTCCCTTGACGTCGGTGTAGAAGCTCTGGCCGTCGTCCAGGGTGCCGTGGCGGGAGAAGATCGCATCGGCAGTCGCGGCAGCGAACTCCCTCCCTTCGTTGGAGTCCCCGGCCTGGAATATGACCGGATGACCCTGGGGAGGGCGCGGGGTGGTGAACTGCCCCGCGATGTCGAACTGCGGGCCCCGGTGCGCGAACGTTCCGGGACTCGGATCCCGCAGATACCGTCCTGATCCCGGATCGATGACGAGCGCATCCTCATCCCAGGAGTCCCACAGCTCGCGGGCGGTCTGGAGGAACTCCCTCGCCCGGGCATAGCGCTCGTTCTGGGGCAGAAACCCGCCGCGTCGAAAGTTCTCGCCGGTAAACGCGTCCCAGGAGGTGACGACGTTCCACGCCGCCCGACCGGCGGAGAGATGATCGAGCGATGCAAACTGGCGGGCTACTTCGAACGGCTCATTGAACGTCGAGTTGATGGTGCCGGCCAACCCGATGCGGTCGGTGACCGCGGCGAGAGCAGCCAGCACGGTGAAGGTGTCGGGCCGGCCCACGACGTCGAGGTCGTGGATCTTTCCTCGCTGCTCTCGGAGCCGTAGACCTTCGGCGAGGAAGAAGAAGTCGAACTTGGCCCGTTCCGCCGTCTGGGCCAGATGGACGAAGGAGCCGAATTCAATGTGGCTACCGGCTTCGGGGTCGCTCCACACGGTCGTGTTGTTGACACCGGGGAAGTGGGCGGCCAGGTGTACCTGCTTGGGTCGTCTGCTCATTGTCGGCCCTCTCGACTCTCGTCTTCGATCTGGCTCATCTCACCGTGACCGGCCAGCCCTTTCCCATCAACCCACTTGGTATTGTGCATATTCCCGAGTTGCGAGACTCCAACCCAGTAAGGACGAGCGTCTTGCGTCACACGGTCGACCATGCGGCGCCCTTTTCATCCTATCGAGGAGAATCTTGATTAATCAAGTCGGATTTATGCAGAATGATGACCGTCCATTGCGGAAATGTGACTAAGAACATAAGCTTAGGGGGATTCCGCGCCGCTCTCGATTGCCCAACTCCGAAGCGATGAGATGAAGTTTCTTGCGATCACCCTCATCGTCCACGCGCCCGACCCGGTGACGGGCGTCCTGAAGCCGACGAGCGACCGCTTCCGGGAGGTCGTCGACAATGCGCTCATGGCGGAGGAGCTCGGCTTCGACGGCTTCGGGGTGGGTGAGCGCCACGAGCGACCGTTCATCTCGTCGTCGCCTCCCGTCGTGCTCAGCCATATCGCGGCCCTCACCTCGACCATCCGGTTGTTCACCGCAGTAACGACGCTGAGCCTGCTCGACCCGGTGCGGGCGTACGAGGATTATGCGACGCTGGACCATCTCTCGGGCGGTCGGCTGGAGCTGATCATCGGGAAGGGGAACGGCGAGGCCCAAAGAGAGCTGTTCCACGTCACGCCCGAGGACCAGTGGGATCGCAACGCCGAGAGCTACGAACTGTTCCACCGGATCTGGCGCGAGGGAAGAGTCACCGCAACGCCACGATTCCGCCCCAACCTCGACGACGCCGAGGTCTGGCCGCGTCCGCTGCAGCAGCCGATCCGCGTGTGGCACGGGAGCGCCACCAGTAGGGAATCGGTTGACCTGGCTGCCAGATACGGTGACCCCTTGTTCTCGGCCAACGTGACGAACCCGATTGAGCCTTACGCCGAACTGATTCGTTACTACCGGGAGCGGTGGGTCTCCTACGGCCACGATCCGGCCGCGGCAACCGTAGGTGCCGGTAGTGCCGGCTACTACGCCAGGCGCGACTCGCAACAAGCGATCGCGGCGTACCGCCCGGTATTCGAAAGGCATCTGGCCTTCCAAAGGAGACTCGGGCTCCAGCCGGTCTTCCCGACCTTGGAGGACTTCGTCGAGCGGAGCTCCGCGCTCATCGGGAGCCCCCAGCAAGTGGTCGACAAGGTGCACCGCTACCACGAGCAGTTCGGACACTCCGTACTCCATATCCACGCCGATGCGGGCGGTCTCACGGACGTCCAGCACCGCGAGAGCCTCGAGCTGTTCCAATCGGAGATCGCCCCGGGCCTGCGCAAGGAGATCCCCGATCCCCCGTGGGACTGGGCCCCGGTTCTTCCAACCCCCGTTCCTGTCAACGCCTGAAGACGGCGACCAGAAAGCGAAGACCATCACATGTCGAAATCCACAGCACTCCACCTCGCTGTTGCCCTTGACGGGGCCGGGTGGCACCCCGCAGCCTGGCGGGAGGAGCGGGCTCGCCCGGCGGAACTGCTCACCGCGCCCTACTGGACGGATCTGGTGCAGGAAGCTGAACGCGGCCTGCTTGACTTCGTGACGATCGAGGATTCTTTGGGCCTCCAGTCCTCCGGCGACGACGGTCCCGACGCACGAACGGACCAGGTGCGCGGCCGTTTGGATGCGGTGCTGATTGCGGCGCGGGTGGCCCCCTTGACCTCGCGCATCGGCCTTGTTCCCACGGCGACGGTCACGCACACGGAGCCCTTTCACATCTCCAAGGCGATCGCCACCCTCGACTTCGTGAGCGGCGGTCGTGCCGGGTGGCGGGCGCAACTGTCACTCCCGAGCCAGGATGCCCATTTCGGGCGGCGCAAGAGCCCGACGTTCCGGAGAGCGGACTTCAACCAGCCCGAGGTTCAGGCCGCAGTTGTCGATCGGTTCGACGAGGCGGCGGACTTCGTGGAGGTGGTGCGCAGGCTCTGGGACAGTTGGGAAGACGACGCTGAAATCCGTGACGTCGCCACGGGACGCTTCGTTGACCGTGACAAACTGCACTACATCGATTTTGAGGGTCGATGGTTCAACGTCAGAGGGCCATCAATTGTACCCCGTCCGCCTCAAGGCCAGCCGCTGGTCACCGCGCTGGCCCACGCTCCGGTGGTCTACCGGTTCGGCGCCCGTTCGGCCGATATCGTCTACGTGACGCCGCACGATGTGTCCGATGTCCGTGCCGTCACCGAGGAGATCCTGGTCGAAAAGGATGCCGCCGGAAGAGCGGGGGAGACCGTTCACGTATTCGGTGACCTCGTCGTGTTCCTCGACCGGACCGCGGCTGCCGCGCACGAGCGAAGGTCCCGCCTGGACGAGGTGGCCGGAGAGGCGTACACCAGCGATGCGCTGATCTACGTCGGCACGCCCGCTGATCTGGCCGACCTGCTTGAGCAATGGCAACGGGCCGGTCTCTCAGGATTCCGGCTTCGTCCGGGGACGATTCCCCATGACCTGGAGGCGATTACCCGGGGTCTCATTCCCGAGCTCCAGCACAGGGGGGTGTTCAGGACGTCGTACGAGGCGAGCACGTTGCGGGGGCTTCTCGGGTTGGCTCGACCGGCCAACCGTTACGCCGCGTAAGACGAGTCATGATGGGCGCAGACAGGGGGGAAGTTCGGCGAAGGCCTCATCTTCGGTGAGGCGCCGTCCCGCTGACGAGACGCCAGCGGGAAGCCAGTCCGGATAGGCCTGCTCGAGCGTTCGATGCGCGCCGGATTTCGTGTGCTCCTGGGTGAGTGCCGCCAGCGCCGACACCGGAAAGCACGCCGAGACGCGAGCAAGAGCCGGCCACAGCCGGCGGTGGACCAGGGTTATCTTCCGGTTCAGGAGACGAAGTCTCACGACATCTGGAGAGGCGCCAATCTCGGTGATCGTGCGGTAGATGGCGTGGCTGGCGGCGTGGGACCACCAACTTCCCGCAATCGGCTCGCCCGCCACCAACTCGGCCACGTTGGGCAGCGGCCCTCGGGCCGATTCGAGCAGCATCCCACGCTCGGTCAAGGCGGCCATGACGTCCGCTGTGTGGCGATCTCGTGGTTGGTCCATGCGACCCGTCCTCTCCAACTCCGCTGTCACCGTTTCCTGGGGCGTCCGACCTTTGGGCCAGAGGGGCGGGCGGTTCAATAATGGATGGCGCCGCGCGCGCCACCCCCTACGGCGATCGCATCGCCGTTTATGGCCACGCTGCGCGGCGACGCCAGGAACGTCACCACGTCTGCGACCTCAGCCGCGGTGACGATGCGTCCGATACTTATGTCTGCAGCCATAAGTGCCTCTGCTTCGCCCTCGGTGATCCCGCGCGCGGCGGCGAGACCGGCGATCATCCCGGGGGTGCGTTCAGTGAGGGTCATGCCGGGGTGCACGACCGTGACATTGATCCCTGAAGGTCCGAGCTCGTCAGCCAGGTTCTTCGTCAGCGCGGCCACGGCGACGTTGCGGATGGACCCGGAGGGGAGTCCGGACCTGCGGGCGGCCAGCCCGCTGATGTTGACGATGCGACCCCAACCCTGCCGTATCATGTGCGGCGCGGCCGCACGGGCGCAGCGCAGATAGCCCAGCACCTTCGTGTCGAGCTCTGCCAGGAGGAACTCGTCAGGCAGCTCGGCCAACGTTCTGGGGACGCCGGGTCCGCCCGGCTCGGCGGCGGCGTTGACGAGAATATCGATCCCTCCGAACTCCTCGGCCGCCTGAGCCACGGCTTCCCGCACAGAAGCGTCGCTGGTGGTGTCGGCGGAGAGGGCGAGAACGCGGCGACCATGCTGTTGCAGGCGCTGGCTCGCCTCACCGAGGCGACGCCTATCTCGTGCGATCAAGGCCACATCGGTGCCCTCGGCGGCGAGCGCTTCGGCGATAGCGAACCCGATGCCGCGACTGCCTCCGGTGACGATTGCCCGCTTGTCCGTCAGTTGCAGATCCATGACTCTCTTCCCCTGTCAGCCGTGATGCGTGTCCCGAGTCTGCCCCGCTTCGCAGGATCCAAGTGGGAGAAGCACCGGCACCCTGGCCGACCCCCCGTCTCCGCTCAAGAGATGACGGAGTGGGGAGGTCGGCCAGGGGTGAGTGGCAAGAAACCGACTGCGGCTTAAAGGTCGGCGTACTGGGGCTCGTCGGCGATCAAGATGCGTTCCAACAGCCGGGGAAAATCGCCGTAGTTGCGCACCGCGTAGTGCACGGCGGCCCGGTTGTCCCAAAAGGCGATCGACCCCGGCTTCCAGTTGAACCGGACCTGGTGCTCGGGTTTGCGGTACTGGTCGTGGATGATCGAGAGGAGCTCCCTGCTCTCGGCGCGATCGAATCCGACGATCCATGGATATTGCGTGAAGTTCACCCACAGGATCTTCTCGCCCGTCTCGCGATGCACCCGCACGATCGGGTGAGCCACGATCGGGTAGTCATGGCCGTTCGCCTGCAGCGACGATCGGAAGTCATGGGTCGCGTGCAGGCCCTCTAGGCGCTCCTTCACCTCGTCGGGCAACGACTCGTAGGCCTTGCCGGCGTCGACCCACACGGTGTCGCCCCCCACATCGGGCAGCGTGACGGCGCGGAGTACGGCACCCCAGGCCGGGACCAGACGCCAGCTGGTGTCGGTGTGATACGGGTCCCAGCCTTCGGCGGCGCGGGCGGCGGCTATCTTCTGATATTTCTCGGAGTGGGCCGCCGAAATCTGATGGAGCGCCGGCACCTTCTCCTCGTAGGGCTTGTTCACGCTGGGGTGCGTGTAGAGCGGACCGAACTGCGCCGCGAAGGCAGCATGCTGGTCGCGGTCGAGTTCATGGTTGCGGAAGAAGATCACCTTGTATTCCAGAATGGCGGCCTTGATCTGATCCCGATCGGAAGGGCTGAGGGGTTCCCGAAGATCGACGCCGCTGATCTTCGCTCCGATGGTCGGCTGGAGAGGGTGGATAGTGAGCGCACCAGCTCGGTGCTGTGTGCCCGGTTCGAGAACGGTCGTCATGGGATTCCTTTCGCTGAATCGAGAGATGAGTCGATGGACCTGAGGTGCACCACGGC
The DNA here is from genome assembly GCA_049513455.1 of Acidimicrobiales bacterium. Taxonomy (GTDB): domain Bacteria; phylum Actinomycetota; class Acidimicrobiia; order Acidimicrobiales; family RAAP-2; genus Bog-473. Next base: position 44,440 of record JBEKWB010000005.1, on the reverse strand, counting down.
GCGAAGTGGAGCCAAGCCCCTCGCCGTAGTCGCGCCGGGAGCTGGCGGGACTACGGCGAGGGTGCCTGATGATGCAGGTGAGGATGGTGGTTACAGGTTGGCGTACAGCGGCTCGTCGAGAATGAGGATCCGCTCGAGCAGCCGGGGGTAGTCGCCGTAGTTGCGCACCGCGTAGTGCACCGCGGCCCGGTTGTCCCAAAAGGCCAAAGAGCCCGGCTTCCAGTGGAACCGGACCTGGTACTCGGGCTTGCGGTACTGATCGATGATCCTGGTCAGCAGCTCCTCGTTTTCGTCCTTGTCGAGACCGACGATCCATGGGTTCTTGCCGAAGTCGATCCAGAGGATCTTCTTGCCCGTCTCCCGATGAGTGCGGACGATCGGGTGGGCCACAATCGGGTACTCGTAACCCAGATGGTGCAAGGCGGCCTGGAAATCGACGGTGGCGTGCAGGCCTTCGAGGCGCTCTTTCAGATCCTCGGGCAACTCGTCATAGGCCAGACCGGCATCCACCCAGACGGTGTCACCGCCCACCTCGGGCACGTCCACCGCCCGCAGGACCGCACCCCAGCTCGGGACCAGTCGCCAGTTGGTGTCGCTGTGATAGCCGTCCCACTTCTTGGCGGCAAGGAGATGCTCGCGGTCTTTGAAATCGAGGGCGCTCACCCGGTGGATCCCCTTGTTGACTGCCGGGTCCGCCCGGTGGTCGTTGGGGTACTCCTCATAGAGAGGGCCGAAACGGGCCGCAAAGGCGGCGTGCTGCTCGCGGTTGAGGAACTGGTCCCGGAAGAAGACGACCTTGTAGGCGAGGATGGCGGCTTTGATCTCGTCTCGTGCCGCATCGGAAAGGGGCTCGCGAAGATCCACCCCGGAGATCTCGGCGCCCACCGTCGGCTGCAGGGGGCGTACGGTGATGGTGCTGTCCGGTGGAGTGCTTCTCTCGAGGACGGTGGTCATGATGGGTTCCTTTCCATAAAGTCGATGAAGTCGATCAACTTTATAGAGTTTGTACGCGCCGACAGACGACTGTCAATGGGTGCCGACGGTGATTATCAATGGGTGGGGACGCGACCGTTAGACGACCGCTGGTTGTTGTGCGGGAGCGCTCCCGGTTGTCGGTTTCCAGCCGAGGGCGGGCGCTACCTGCGTGGCCAGAAGCTCCAGCGCCGTGATGGCGTCGTCGAGCGATGGTGCCGCGGGGCTGAATTGAAGGATCAGCTCGGTGGCCAATGGCAGCACCCGGTCGGTGGCCAGCCGCTCGGCTACCTCTTCCGGACTGCCGTAGGAGATGTGCATCCTCTCGAAGTACTCCTCGGAGCTGAGCCCGGCGGGAAAGCGACCGCCGCGGATCATGCGCTCGACCATCCGTAGAACGGGCTGCTCAATGGCCGCCTTCGCCGCCCGTTTGTCGGCGGCGGGGTAGACACCGCGGGAGAGGCCGATCCGCAGGTGGTCGGCCGGCCCGGTGTATACCTCCCGGTAGGCCTTGGCCCATGGGGCCTGGACCTCGTCGGTTCTGCCCTCACTGCCGAAGGTGGCCCGGTTCAAGAGGAGGCGGGTCCCGGCGGCTCCCACGTAGCGGGCGCCCTCCAGGCTGAAGGCGGCCTGCCACACCCGCTGAGCCAGGCCGGGCGCGACGGGCTGCAGCCGGAAGTCCGTCGCGCCGATCGATTGCCCCTCGAACGCGCCCAAAAGGGCGGCCACGCCGGCCGTGTTGTCCTCTCTCCGCCGTTCGACGTCCTTGCCGAATGCCGAGAAGACGGCCGGGTCAGCCCCGCTGCCGACCCCCAGCTGGAGTCGTCCACCACTCAGGGCGTCAAGCACGGCGGCATCCTCGGCCACGCGCACCGGGTCCTCCAGGGGGAGTGTCACCACCGCGGTACCGAGCTCGATTCTCCGGGTGCGCTCGGCGACCGCGGCGAGAAACGGAAACGGGGACGGGAGCCGCCCCGCGGAGGAGTCAAAGTGGTGCTGGGCGACCCATGCGGAGTCGAAGCCCAGTTCCTCGGCGACGACGAAGAGCTCGACGTAGTCCCGGTAGAGCCGCGGGGGTTCGGCGATCCCGTGGAGGTGGGACAGGAATCCAAGACGGAAAGGCGCGGACAAGGTGGTCCTTTCGATTCGACTCTCTCCGCGCCGGTACGGCTCGCAGCGCGGCTGGAACTCAGGCGGCGAGATGGCGGCGATAACCCTCTACGTCGTCGCCTACCTGTTCGTGTACGAGCCGGACCAGGTTGGCATAGTCGGCGGCGTCGGCAAGAGGCTCGTAACCACGGATGAGGAGGGTCGTGGCACCGACGGCGACATAATCGAGGAGGGAGTCGGCGACCTGTTCGTAACTTCCGACCAGCGCCGTGGAGTTGCCGGCGGCACCGGTCGCCTTGGACAGGGCGGTCCAGAGCCGCTTGTCGTGCAGGTCACCCTGGGCGGCGAACTGCAGGAGCCGCTGGGAACCTTCGGCCTTGGAGGTATCGCGGTGCCCCACGTACTCGGCCGCTCTCTCCTGAGTGAGCTCGAGTATTTCGTGCGCTCGCTTCCAGGCCGCCTCTTCGGTGGCGGCCGCAATGGGGCGGAGGCTGACCGAGAACTTGTCGATGGTCCGACCGGCCCGGGCGGCGGCTGCCTGCACTGCGTTGATGCGCTCGCGGATACCGTCGAGAGGTTCGCCCCAGAAGGCGTAGACGTCAGCGTGGCGGCTGCCGACGCGGACGGCATCGTCGGAGGCGCCGCCGAAATAGATGGGCAGGTGCCCACCGTCGGGACGCAACGAGGACCATCCCCCGGCCACCCGGTAGTACTTTCCGTCGTAGTCGAAGCGCTCCTCCGAGCTCCATTCGAGCTTCAGGACGTCGAGGAATTCGTCGCTGCGGTTGTAGCGAGTGGTCTTGTTGGAGAAGTCACCATCTCTGGCCTGGTCGGCATCGTCACCACCACTGATGACGTGGAGAGCAATGCGTCCGGGGTTGAAGGCGTCGAGTGTGGCGAACTTGCGGGCCGCGATCGTTGGGGCGATGAAACCGGGGCGATGGGCGAGGAGCACTCCCAACCGCGTGGTGGCGTTGAGCACCTGGTCCGCCACAATGAAGCCATCGGGCGACGATGAACTGTGGGCGACCAGCACGCGGTCAAAACCCGAATGCTCATGGGCGAGGGCCAGGCGATAGAGGTAGTCGGGCTGGACGACCGGACCAACCGGGGCAATCGTCTCGGACACCTCGGCCGTGTGCGCGATGCCGATGAATTCGACGGGCATGTGATTTCCTCTCAGTTACTCCATTTGGGGGGCGGGGAGCCAAAAAATGCCGATCCGACGAGGACAGCGCGAGGCGGTTCAGGCCGAAACGGGAACCAGTTGGCGCACGGCGTCGATCACGACCGGGGCCTCGGTGCGGATGAGCCAATCGGGGTGGACGTCGGCGAAGCGGACCACGCGGTCCTGGTCGATGACCACGACGGTCGGCATGGGGAGTTCCCACTTCCCCGTCCCCAGTGTCTCGCCGAGATCGCTGCCCTTGGCTCGCGCGTGGGCCTGCGAGGCCTCGCTGGAGGCGAACACGATCCCGAAGCTCCGGGCCAGCCAGTTGTCCACGTCCGTCGCCACGGGGAATTCGAGGTTGAGTCGGTCCTTTACGGCAACGAGCTTTTCGGGGACCTGCGGGCTGACGGCGACCAGTGTCGCTCCCAGTTGGCGCAGCGCCGGGTACAGGTGTTGCTGGTAGTGGGGGAGTGCGATGTTGCAGGCCGGGCACCCTTCGAAGCGGAAGAAGACCAGGACCACGGGACCGGTGGTCAGCAACCGCTCCAGTTCGACGATGCCGCCGTGTACCTCGGGCAAGGAAAACGGGGCGACGAGCTGTCCCGGTTGCACGAAGGCAGCACGATCCGCCGTGTCCTCGAGCAACTGACGCTGATCGATGTTGACCTGAAGGTCTTCGGGGTCCATGGTCCTGACGCGGTGGGCGTGCAGATCGGCGAAGAGTTGGTTGAGGGAAGGTTCCGGCGCCGCTGTCATTGGTGAGGGTCCTCTCAGGAGTACTGCCGCTCGGGAGTAATGCCGAGTAAGTCTATCAACTTACATGTGTATTCTCTCTCCCGACAAGTGGACAGCGGGCTGCTCGCCGCGTCGCTCCCTACGAAGACCCCCCTCGCGCTCGCGCATTTTCGTGTCGCTCGAATGAAGAAATTGTGTCAGCCGGGTTGACCGGTGCGCTCACATCCACTAGAAAGACGACTAATCCGATCATATTTATCAACTCAGTAGAGTATGAGCCCGGAAAAGCGCAGTGAGTCCCGCAAATCCAACAAATTCGGCCGAGAGGTCCATCCAGGAAGGAAAGAGAAGAATTTCGATGCGTTCTTTCACGAGGAGATTCCACCATGGCATGTGGCGGACGACAGGCATGCTCTTGGTGGCTTTGGCGGTGTTCTCCACCCTGACCACGTTCGGCGAGGGCGGTGTGGCCTCGGCGCAGACCGCGAGCGGCACGCTCAAGTGGTACGGGCAGGATCTCCCCACATCGTGGGATCCGGTGTTCTCGCAAGCCGGCCATGATGTGGGCGTGTTGAGCCTGGCCTATGCCGGTTTGACCCGGCTCAACCAGACCGGAGGGCTCGAGCCGGACCTGGCCTCTTCGTGGTCGTTCTCGAAGAGCGGCTTGACGCTCACCTTCAACATCAGGCCGAATCTGACGTTCTCGGACGGCACCCCGGTCGACGCCAACGCGGTGAAGATCAACTTTGACCGTGCCCGCACGGCTACCGGCTCGCTGGTGGCCTCGCTTCTCACGGCCATCACCTCGGAAACCGTGGTCAGCACGGACGTGATCCAGCTCAACTTGAACCGGTTGGACTACTCCCTCCCCCTCACCCTCGCCGGCAAGGCCGGGTTCTTGGCCAGTCCGGCCGTCATCGCCTCGAACCCGGCGTCGCTGGCCACGGATCCGGTCGGTGCCGGCCCTTTCAAGCTCACCTCCTACACCCCTGACGGCGACGCGACCTTCGTGAAGTTCGACAACTATTGGGACGCCCAGGACATCCATATCGCCAACATCTATCTGAGTGGCGAGACTGCCGCGGCGTCGATCCTGGCTGCCCTCCAGAGCGGGCAGGCCAACCTGGCCGTGATACAGGGAAACCAGGTGGCCGCGGCTAAAGAGGCCGGGTTCGACGTGAAGGTGGTGCCCACCTTCGCCGTCACCGACATCGAGGTCAACAACACCATCAGGCCGTTCACCAACCAGCTCGTCGACGAGGCGGTGGGGTACGCACTGAATCGCCAGTCCCTCGTGGCGAGCCAGACGTTCGGGTACGGCAAAGTCGACGATGAGCCCGAACCGCCCGGCTACCTGGCCTACAACCCGGCGTACGCCGACTACTACACGTATAACCCGACCAAAGCCAAGAGCCTCCTCAAGCAGGCGGGTTACCCGAACGGCGTGGGACTGACCATCTCCATCACGACATCACCTCCGCCGCAACTGGCCGAGGCGCTTCAGGCCCAACTGCAGGCCGTCGGGATCACCGCCACCATCAACACGATCCCGGCCAGTGAGAACACCACGCTGGTCTACGTGGACCACGAGGAGGCCTTTGCCACCAGCGGCTTCGCCGGCCGGGAAGCGCCTATCGACATGTTGAACCTGGGATGTGGGCCCACCGGGCTGCTCAACCCGGGCCGCGATGCCCCGGCCGCGTTGACCAACGCGCTCACGGCGGCGGCGGCGATTCCGGTGGGCACCCCGGCCTACACCAAGGCCATCCAAAATGTCACGGGGCTGTGCATAAAGGACGATGCCAACCTCTTCTTGTACAGCACCCCGGACATCCTGGCTTACTCCGAGAACATCACGGGTCTCCAGCCGTACATCGACTACGAGCAGTTCCAAGGAGTGAAGATCGGAAGCTGAGGCGTCCGGCACGGAGCGGGACGTCATCTCGCTCCGTGCCGGGCCTCCTCTCCGGGACGCCATCGGGTCACCGACAGCAGAGCAGGGTCGTCAGGAAGCAAAGGGCAACATCAAAGAGAGGTATCGAGGGGATCGCCCATGGCCATCACCACCATCGCACCGACGAGGACATCGGGGATCGTGGCGCCCGCTGGGGGTCGGCGGGAGTCGTCCGAAGCATTTCTGCGGGCTCGCGGACTCCTTCTCCGGGGTGTGAGCACGCTGGCCTCGGTGGCCATCGTCGCCTTTGTCAGTACGTCGCTCACGTACCTGTTGCTCTATCTGACCCCGATCAACGCCGCTGACCAGATACTGGGGGAGAACGGGACACCGGCGGAGATCCACCGGTTGGCGGTGGCGCTCGGGACCAACAAGCCCTTTGTCGACCAGTACTGGACGTGGTTCTCCCGCGCCCTTCACGGCAATCTCGGCGATTCCTACTTCACCCACATCTCCGTCGCGTACAGCATCGGTCAACGGTTCCCGGTCGACCTGTCCATCGCCACGTTGGCCATCATTCTGGCGTTGGTCCTCGGGTTCACCGGCGGCATCATCGCCGCCCGGAACAGAGGTCGGTGGATCGACCGTGGCGTCACCGCGATGGCCTCACTCGGCACGTCCATCCCCGAGTTCTGGTTGGCCATGTTGCTCATCATCGTCTTCGCGGTGGTCTTCCACCTCCTGCCGTCCGGAGGCTATGTGGGCCCGTCCGGGGACTTCCCCGGGTGGCTGCAGCATGCCATCCTGCCCTCCTTCTCCCTGGCGGTGATACCGGCCGCGGGCATCGCCCGTCAGCTCCGGACTGCACTGGTGGAGGAGTTGGACCAGAACTACGTGGTGGGGGCGGTGGTCCGGGGCCTTCCCCGCAACCGGGTCCTGCTGCGCCATGCGCTCCGGAACGCCTCGGGCCCGGCAGTGGCGTCGCTGGGCTTGTACGTCCCCCAACTCATCGGGGGCGCCATCATCGCCGAGACCGTCTTCGGTCTGCCCGGGTTGGGCCAGTTCGCGCTCGAGGGCGCCCAGGGAAAGGATATGCCGGTCATTCAGGGTGTGATCATCGTCCTCATCATCTTCACCCTGGTGACGAATCTGATCGTCAACGCCATTTTGGGTTGGCTCCGTCCGGGCACGAAGGTCTGAGGGGTCATGGATCTCTTCCGCCGTACCTTCTCCAGCCGAGCCACCAAGATCGCCGGTGTCATATTCGCCTTCTTGGTCCTGGTGGCGATCTTCGCCAACTTCCTACTTCCGACGAGCCCGTATACGCAGGGGGCCAAGCTGTTGGCCACGCCGAGTTGGCAACATCTCCTGGGCACCGATGACCTGGGCCGCGACACCCTGGCCCGGTTGATCCTGGGTACCCGGGTCACCTTCGTCGGGGCTATTGAGGCGGTGGCGATCGGCGTGGTCGGCGGCGTCGTCCCCGGCATCTTGTCGGTGTTCTTGGCCAAGTGGTCCGAGTATGCCGTGATGCGGCTGATCGATTCGCTCATGTGCTTCCCACCGCTCGTGCTGGCCATGGGGTTCGTGGCCATACTCGGTGAACAGCAGAACGTGGCCATGGCGGGCATCGGTGTCATCTTCATCCCGATGTTCTTCCGTATCACCCGCGCCGCGACCCTCGGCTACGCCAAGAATCAGTACGTGGAGGCCGCCCAGCTCTTCGGTGCTTCGCGTCGAAGGGTCATCACCACCCACGTGTGGAAGAAGGTATTGCCGACGGTCGCCGTCACCACCGCGCAGTCGCTGGCGTTGGGTATCCTGCTCGTGTCCAGTCTCGCCTTCCTCGGGATCGGAGCCCAGCCACCGCTCCCCACGTGGGGCGGGATGCTCTCCGAGGATCTGCAGTACCTCTCGAACGATCCGTGGGCTGCGATCTTTCCCGGGCTCGCCATCGTTGTCGTCGTCGCGTCGCTCGGCATCATCGCAGATGGCCTGCGTGACGCGACCGGTGTGACCGGCACGGTGGTGCGACTGGTCGGGAACAGGGTGCTCCGCACTGATGAGGTTGCGGCACCGCTGGCCGCGCCGGCTGACCTGGCGGCCGAGGAGGTGGCGTAAATGCGCCATGAGGAGCACCGGACGGACCGAAGAAGAGGGAGGAGTGCGCCATGAGCGTGATCGAGAAGCCCTTGGACGTCGCGTTGGAAGCTCCATTGGAAAGGCCCCTGGGCCATCCAATTCTGGAGGTCGACGGCCTGGCGATCACGGTCCCGACCGCGGCGGGACGCGTCGAGGCGGTGCAGGCGGCGTCGTTCCGGGTCGGCCGGGGCGAGGCGATCGGTCTGGTCGGTGAGTCGGGGAGCGGCAAGACACTGACGTGCCGGGCCGTGCTGGGGGTCCTTCCTCCCGGATGTGAGGTGTCGAAGGGTTCCATCACCTTTGACGGTGTCGATGTGACCAAATGGGAGCCCAAACAGTGGGAAGCGATCCACGGGTCCCGCCTCGGGGCGATATTTCAGGATCCCGCCTCCTACCTCAACCCCTCCCTACCGGTCGGCCGCCAGCTGGCCGAGGTCTTACGGGTCAAAGGGGGCCTGTCCCGCCAGGCGGCGCGGCACCGCGCCCTCGAGCTCCTGTCGTCCATGGGTCTGCACCGACCGGAACACGTGTACCACCAGATCCCGGCCGAACTCTCCGGCGGGATGATGCAGCGCGTCCTGATCGCCATTGCGATCTCCTGCAACCCCGACCTCATTGTGGCCGACGAAGCCACCACGGCTCTCGACGTCACCACCCAGTCCGAGGTGGTGGATCTGTTGCGCAAACTGAAAGACGATTTGGGGATGTCCGTGCTGTTCGTCTCGCACGACCTGGCTGTGGTGGCCGAGTTGTGCGACCGGATTGTCGTGTTCTATGCCGGTGAGGTCGTCGAGGTCGGCGAGCGCGACGACATCATCTCCCATCCCCGCCACCCCTATACCGAGGCCCTCCTCCGGGTGGGCTCGCTGGCCGCCCGGGAAGACGACCTCGAGGTCATTCCGGGCCAGCCGCCCGCGGTAGGGGAGTCCCGATCCGGTTGCCGTTTCGCCGGCCGTTGCCCCTACGAAGAGGATCGTTGTTCGGCCGGTCCCGTGCCCTTGTCCGACGTGTCGCCCGGTCGCTGGGCCCGGTGCGTGCGGGTCGATGAGCTGGCCCTGATCGGTACGGGCTCGTGACCGTCACCGAGCGCGGACAGGCCACCGGGGCGGCACAACCGAGCAATGCGCCGTCGTCCCCGGTGTTGCGGGTGGACTCCGTGACCGTGCGCCTTCACGGCGCACGACGGGCCACGCACAAGGTGGGGGGCCATCGAATCCTCGACGAGGTCAGCTTGGAGGTGCACCAGGGCGAAATTCTGGGCGTAATCGGCGAGACCGGCTCGGGGAAGACCACCTTGGCCCGCACCATCATGGGACTGGTAAGGCCGGTGGCCGGGCGGATCGAGCTTGACGGCGAGGAGATCTCCCGGTTGCGTGGTCGGCCGCGGCGCGCGTTGCGGCGCAGTGGCCGCATGCAGTTGGTCTTTCAAGACCCCCTGCGCTCGCTGGACCCCGACTTCACCGTGGTGAGGATCGTGGAGGAAGGACTGGTCATCCAGGGCGCCCTCCGTACCGACGAGCGGCGGGTCGCGGCCGCCGAGGCGCTTCGGATGGTCGGGTTGGACTTGGCTGTCACCCGCCGCCCCGGTCAGATCTCCGGCGGCCAGCGTCAGCGACTGGCCATCGCTCGGGCAGTGGTCATGAATCCCCGGTTGTTGGTGTGCGACGAGCCGGTCAGCGCCCTCGACGCCTCGACGCGCAACTACGTCCTGCGCATCCTCGGGGAGTTGCGCGACAGGCTGTCGTTGGCCATGGTCGTGATCTCCCACGACCTGGCCAGCCTGGCCGGGATCGCCGACCGTGTCGCCGTGCTCTATCAGGGCCGGATCGTAGAGGAGGGACCGCTCGAGAGCATCTTTGCCTCGCCCCGCCATCCCTACACGGCGTTGCTCATCGCTTCTGCCCCCAGCGTCAGCCGGGCTCGTTGGAGTTTCGATATACCGGTCGAGCGGCTCCGCAGGGCCGATGGAGAAGGGGACGACCCGGTGGGCGCGGCGGGCTGCGTGTTCGCCCACCGGTGCCCATTCGTCACCGAGCAGTGCCGTTACGAGACCCCGCCCTCGGTCGAACTGGAGCGGGGGTGGAGCGTCTCCTGCCATCACTCCGACTCGTGGAGGTCCGAGGCACTGGCGATCTCGCAGTCGTCATGAGAGCCCGCTCGCGTGCAACCCGCAGCGACAACGGGGAGGGGAGTGAGTGACATGGCAATAGAGTTCATCGGCTCGTTGGTGAACGGGTCCCTGCGCGATGCCTCCTCTCCGGGGGGCCTCGGTTCGTCCGCCCTGGCCACTGATCCCGACTATCCGGCCCGCATGGCCCGGTTCCACGAGGAGTCCGGTTTTGACCGTCTCCTGGTCGGCCACTCGTCGAGCTCTCCTGACGGCTTCAGCGTGGCCAATCAGGTGTTGACCGTGACGTCAGAGCTCGGAGTCCTGTTGGCCCATCGTCCCGGGTTCGTCTCTCCGACCGTCGCGGCCCGTCAGTACGCCACCCTGGAGGCCTTTCACCCCGGGCGGGTGGCAATGCACATCATCAGCGGCGGCGATGACGCCGACCAGCTCCGCGATGGAGACCCGTCGGACAAATCGACCAGATACCGCCGTTCCGACGAGTTCCTCGACGTGGTCAAGCTCGAGTGGCGATCCGCAGAGCCATTTGACTATGACGGCGAGTTCTATCGGGTGGCGGGGGGCCGGTCGGGGCTACGCCCACCCGGTGGCAGCCTGCCGGTCTACTTCGCCGGCGCCTCGGACGACGCAGTGGCGGTGGGCGGAAAGCACGCCGATGTCTATGCCTTCTGGGGCGAGCCCCTGGCGGCTATCGCCGATCGCATCGCGGCGGTGCGACAGGCCGCCGCGCCTCACGGCAGGTCGCCCCGGTTCAGCGTGAGCGTACGCCCGATCGCGGCCAGCACCGAGGAGGAGGCCTGGGAGCGAGCACACGGGATCCTCGAGGTGGAGCAGGCGCGCGGCGCGCAGGCGCGGCGTATCGATCCGAGCGGGTCGGAAGGCTCGCAACGACTGCGGCGGTTCGCCGACGAGGCGGAGATCCACGACAAGCGGCTGTGGACGCCGCTGGCGAAGACGCCGACCGCAGCGGGCAATTCCACCGCGCTGGTGGGGAGTTACGAACAGATTGCCGAGGCGCTCCTCGAGTATGTGGCTATCGGCGTGACGACCCTGCTCATTCGTGGGTATGACCCCGAGGGCGATGCCATCGACTACGCCAACATCATCGGGCTGGTGCGAGAGCAGACCGGCGACCCCCGCTCCCAGGTCGCGTAGCCCGGTGCCCTCAATGCGGTTCCCACGTATCGGGGTCCTCGGTCAGCCTCTTGACCGAGAGTGGAAGCTTCCCGGCGGCCAGGTCGGCCAGGGTGACTTTTTCGAGCACGGCCCGCAGATTGGCCCGTACGGCGACCCACACGTCGGTCAGGACCGCGGCGGCGCCCACGTAGGTGACCTCGCCGGGCCGGTCATCGCCCACCTGGGCCAGAGGACCGTCGACGGCCCGAATCACATCGGCCAGGGTGATCTCGTCGGGCGGGCGGCGGAATGTGTATCCCCCGTCGGCGCCGCGTTGGCTGGTCACCAGGCCGTCCTTGCGAACCTCTGCCAAAATGCCGAGGAGGAAGCGCAGTGGAATGTCCTGGGCGTCGGACAGCTCGGCCGCCCTGACGGGGGTCTTGCCATCCGATCGAGCGGCGAGTTCTGCCAAGGCTCGGATGGCGTAGTCAGACTTCACCGTCAGTCGCATGGCCCACATTGTGGCCGATGCGAAGGGCCGGCGGGGGAGTGGCGGAACCGGTTCAGTCCACCGGACGAAGGGAGGACGGATGAGTAACGGGGCCGGCACCGAGGCTTGGCATCGCGGTCTGCACCACACACCCCATGATGCTCTCGACGCAAACACCGCCCAATCACCGGGCATGGTCCGCTTGGAGGCCATATCCGGTCGGCTGTCGGGGTCCGAGAAGATCTGGATGGGGGAGACCCATGTCGGCGCAGGCCTGCGCTCGTCGGATCACCACCACGGCGAGTCGGAGACGGGTATCTACGTGGTCAGCGGCCATCCCCGTTTCGTGTTTCTCGTCGATGGGGAAGAGACCCGAATTGAGGCGCAGCCGGGAGACTATGTCTTCGTGCCGCCGTTCGTCCCCCACCGTGAGGAGAATCCTTCGGAAGACGAAGAGGCGGTCGTGGTCCTGGCCCGGAGCACGCAGGAGGCGATTGTGGTGAACCTGCCCAGCCTCCATGGCGTGGTGCCCGAGGAAGTGGCTACAGGCGAGACCGGCAGTTGACCGGCGGCGGTGGCCGGGGTAGATTAACTATTAAATCGATCAATTTACTAGAGTATTGAGGTGGCATGACATGACGGCGACCGCAGAGGTGACGGATCTCGACGTTCGGCCGTTGGAGCGGACCCTGGGTGGGGCCGTCATCGGGCTCGACCTGCACGAAGAACTCGATGAGCCGACGATCGCCGGCCTGCGCGCCGCATTACTCGAGCGCAAGGTACTGGTCTTCCCCGAAGCCGGTCTCAATCCGGCGGAGATCGAACGGTTCGCCCGCTACCTGGGTGAGCCGTTCACCGACCCCTCGTACCCCTACGGCTCCATTCCCGAGAACCCCTACGTGGTCGCACTGGGTCCGTCCGAGCCCGGGCACCGGCCCTCGTCGTGGCACCAGGGTGGCACGTGGAAACAGAACCCGTGGTTCTTCGAACTTCTCCAGATAAACGTGAAGCCCGATGTCGGCGGGGACACCTTGTGGGCCGATCTGCAAGCCGCGTACCGCGATCTCTCGAGCCCGCTGCAGAGCTACCTGGGTCAGCTCCGGGCCGCCCATCTGCGCCAGGTGGCCGAGCATGACTTTCTCGGTCCGGATGCGCCCACCGTCGACCATCCGCTGATCCTCACGCATCCGGAGACCGGGGAGAAAGGGCTCTACCTCACTTCCAGGATCACGCATCTCCTCGGTCTGCCCAAGGCAGAGAGCGAGGCCGTGCTCGCGTTCCTGCGGTCACATGCCAGCCACGTGAACTATCAGTTCCGCCACCGCTGGACCGCAGGCGACCTGGTGGTCTGGGACAACCGCGCCACCTGGCACTACGCCGTGGACGACTACGGCCACGACCTCCGCCACGGCCACAAGATCTCGATCGAAGGCGGGGATTGGCGCCCGGCCTGAGCACCCGGCACGAGGTCAGGCTGCATCGAAGTCTCCCGGCCCGCGGGAAGTTCGCGTCTGTACAGAAACGAAAGCTCCGGTGACAAGGCGTCTCCGGGGAATCAACAAGGAGAGAGTGTGCCCGTAGAGATCATTGGTCTTGTACCAACCGCTGATGCCAGCGAGTCGCGCGGCGGGATCGCCGACTTCAACAGAATTGACCCGTCCTACATCGCAAGAGTCGCCCAGGCCCACGATGCCGGCAACTTCGACCGCGTCCTCATCGGGTACAGCTCGAGCGGACCCGACGGGTGGTCCATCGCGGAGAGGGTGCTCGACCGCACGGAGCGGCTCAAGGTCCTCATCGCCCACCGTCCCGGGTTCGTACAGCCGACCCTGGCCGCGCGCAAGGCCGCCACCCTCGACCAATTGACCGGCGGCGGACGGGTGGCCATTCACATCATCACCGGAGGCAATGAAGCCGAGCAGAACCGCGACGGCGACTTCTTGGACCACGACACGCGTTACCGTCGCTCGGCCGAATTCATCTCAGTGTTTCGGCGGACGCTCCAGTCAGCGGAGCCCTTCGACTTCGAGGGCGAGTTCTACCAGTTCAAGGGTGCCCTCTCGGCCGTCAAGCCCCTCACCGAGACCGGGGTTCCCGTGTTCTTCGGAGGCTCTTCCGCCGCCGCCATTGAGGTCGGGGGTCGCCTGGCCGACGTGTATGCCGTATGGGGCGAGCCCCTCGACTCTCTCCGGGCCTTCTTCGACCAGGTGCTGGCGGTTGGCGCCCCCGCTGGTCACCGGCCCTCGTTCAGCGTCTCGCTCCGTCCGATTCTGGCGGACACCGAGGAAGAGGCTTGGGCTCGAGCCGATGCGATCGCGGCCAAGACCGAGGAGCGCATCGCCGGCGGTGGCGGAACCAAGGGTTTCTTTGCCCAGGGGCTCACCACCTCGGTAGGGCGGGAGCGCCTGCTGGAGCACGCCGACAAGAAGGACGTGCACGACGAGCGACTGTGGACCAAGGTGGCCGGGCTCACCCGTTCCGGCGGGAATACGACGGCCCTGGTTGGGACACCCCAGCAGGTTGCCGAAGCTCTTCTGCGTTACTACGACCTGGGAGCAGACCGGCTCTTGATTCGGGGATTCGACCCCTACGAGGATGCCGTGGAGTACGGGGAGAAGCTGATCCCGCTGGTGCGTGAAGGGGTGGCGAAACGTGAGGAAGCGCTCGTCGGCGTCTGATCTTGGCGGGATTCACGAAGCGAGGCCGCGGGCGACCGTGGTCGCATCCCCTATTGATGGACAACCGGAAGGCATAGTGTCGTGGGCAAACGTCAGATAAAGCTGGGTGCCGTCCTCACCGGAGCCGGCGGGCCCGGTCATCACTACACCTGGCTCGATCCTGAGATTCCCGGCGACGCCAGCGTGAACATCGATTGGTACATCGACCAGGCACGACTGGCCGAAGAGGCAAAGTTCGACCTCGTCTTCATCGTCGACAGCCAGTTCATCACGGTGGATTCCCCGCCGCACTACCTGAATCGGCTCGAGCCCCTCACCCTTTTGTCCGCCCTCGCCGTCACCACCCGGAACATCGGGCTCGTCGGCACCTTGACCACGTCGTACAACGACCCCTTCAATGTCGCGCGCCGCCTGGCCTCGCTCGACCTCATCAGCCACGGCCGGGCGGGCTGGAACGTCGTGACGAGCGGCGACTCCGGTGCGGCGGGAAACTTCGGCCGCGACGAGCACTACGACTACGACACCCGCTACGGGCGTGGTCTGGAACACGTCCAGGTCGTGCAGGCACTCTGGGACTCCTATGAGGATGACGCGTTTCCGCGGGACCGCGAGAAGCGGCAGTTCCTCGACCCGACGCGACTCCACCCCACCCATCACAAGGGGAAGTACTTCTCGGTCGTCGGACCGCTCAACATTGCCCGCTCGAAACAAGGACAACCGGTCATCTTCCAGACCGGTGACTCGGAGTTGGGACGCGACCTCGGTGCCACAATTGGTGAGGGCATCTTCACCCATGCCGCGTCGATCGTTGCCGGGCAGGCCTTCTACCAAGAGATCAAAGCACGGGCGGTGGCAAAGGGCCGCAACGCCGACGACCTCGTGGTGCTGCCGGGCATAAGCGTGTTCGTCGGGGACACCGATGACGAGGCACGTACGATCGAGTACGAGACACAGTTGGCCGATCACGATTTCAAGAGGGCCCTGGCCGAACTCGGCCGGTCGTTCGGGTGGCATGATTTCCGTCAGTACGATCTCGACGAACCGTTTCCCGATGTTCTGCACTTCGCCGAGCGCAGCTTCAAGACGACGGCGGAGAAGACCACCGCGCTGGCGCGGGCCAACAACTACACACTTCGAGAAACCGTGCAGGCGCTGTCCGGACCCAAGCGGACACCGTTCGTGGGATCCGCGGTGACCGTGGCCGACGAGATGCAGCGGTGGTTCGAAGACCGGGCCCTCGACGGGTTCAACATTCGGGTCGGTCATCCCGACCAGTTCCGCCGGTTCATCAGTGATGTACTTCCCATTTTGCGCGAGCGCGGGCTGCTGCGTGATGAGTACGAAGCCGACACGCTCCGTGGCAACTTGGGGATTCCCATTCCGGAAAATCGGCACACCCGGGCGCGCCGGGTGGCCGGAGGCAAGGATGGAGAGGCTCCGGATCGGGAGGGCAGGACTCTCGTGCAAACTGCGTGAGTGCATGAGGGAACTACTGGCGCAACCGGTTGGTTACGGTTTGCAACCCCGCTTCGAGGAGGTTGCGCATGCCTCAGAAGAAGCCCTGGGGGACCGGTTCCCCAAGAAATGCCAGGAGCTTGGCGTCGTCATATCGGTGGGACCGCTGCACCTTGACCCGAGCCACCAGACCCTGACGGTGGCCGAGGCACCCAACATCGAAACCGTCAACCGAGCCCTGCGAGAGCGCGGTTTGGCCCACTTCAACGACATCGAGACCTTTTCGCGACCCCGGTGCCCGAACTCATGGGTCGAATGGCGGAGATTCAGCGCATCTTCGACTGAGTGACGGCGATCGGGTCCGAGGTCACAGCTGGCAGGGCCGGCGCGAGTTTTCCCGGTACCATGTTGCGTCAGAATGACCCTCTTGCTACCGCCGAACGGAAAGAGACGCAATCGAGCGGACTCTTCGTGCTCCGGGATCCTCATGATCGCGCGCGTTGATTGAGATGGCAGCTGGAAGACGGAAACGGCACAAGCCAGCCGACATAAGCGAGATGCTCGGCCCTCTGGAGGCCGAAGTCATGCAGATCATTTGGATGCGGGGCCCTTCGTTGGTGTCAGAGGTGGAGGAGATCCTCAACAACCGTCGATCAGAGCCCTTGGCCTATAAGACGGTTCTCACGATCTGTACGCGGTTGAGCGATAAGGGCATTCTCACGCATGAAAAGGAGGGTCGGGCTTTCCGCTACGGCCCCACCATGACCGAAGCGGAGTTCGTGACGGATCAGGCGAGCAAAGCGGCGGACACGATGCTCAACCGATTTGGCGATGTCGCTCTGGCCACCTTCGTCGATAAAGTGGCGACCGATCCGGATCAGCTAGCCGCCCTCCGCAGCCTTCTCGGCGATCGGCGCAGCCGCTAGTACGTTAGAGGAGAGACCTCTCGAAGACCCCTTCAAGGAACTACTTGCTCGGCTGGCGGGGGAGAACCATGGCCCCTGGGGGAGGGGACCGCGCCGAACAAGCAGTTCCTGGGAGGAGCCCCCGATGAAAAGGCGACACTCCTACATGAAGCCACCCTAATCCTACATTACCGTAGGGGCATGGCTGTTGAGAAGACGGCACTCCGACGTTGGCGTGATGAGGCGGACCCTTTGGGCCCTCTCGAGAGAGTGATCATGAAGCAGCTCTGGCGCTGCGCTTCAGGCACGTCCGGTGAGATCACCACGGCACTCAATGAGCGGCGCGGACGACAACTCTCGCCCAAGACGATTCTGACCTGCTTGACGCGCCTGGAGGCAAAAGGCCTCGTCACGCACCACAGGGAGGGCCGTGCCTATCGCTTCTCGCCGACGATGAACGAGGTTGACACAGCCGCGTGGTATGTCGGGAAAAGGCTGTCTGAGATCGTAGAACGCTACGACGATCTGGCCGTGGCAGTCTTTGTGAACCGGTTCTGTGAAGAGCCGTATCGTCGGCAACTGGTCCGTCGACTTCTGGAGGCGCTTGATGAGGGGAGTGACGCGTAGCTTCTGGGTGCTGGTGGTGATAGCGGCCGCCGTCGAAGGGCTCCTGGTCTACCTGGCCGTCTCGTCCCTCGACCATGTCCTGCCGTGCTGGCTGACCTCGGCAGCCTCCCCTGGGCCTACCATAAGCAGCTGCGGCCAGTCGGTGGCCATCTTTGGCTATAACAGCTGGGTTCCCGGCGCAGTCATCCTGGCCTTCGTCGCCACCACTCTGTTGGCTGGGGTCTGGACGCTGCTCTCCCAGGTCATCGGCACCAGGCGCGCCCTGCACCAGCTCGGAAGGCCTATTGCCCGCCCCCAGGGCCTCTCGGATGCTGCAGATGCCTTGGGCGTGGACGTTGTCCTCATCGATGACCCCCGGTGTTTCTGCTGCTGTGCCGGCGTCTTTCACCCGCACGTCATCATCTCGACGGAAATGCTCTCCCGCCTCGACCACGAAGAGCTCACCGCTGTGCTCGCCCACGAGCGGGCGCACGCGATGCGGCGTGACCCCGCCAGGGCCGCCGCAGTCCGAGTGGCATCACGCGCTTTGTTCTACCTGCCCCTGGCCTCTCATCTGGCCGACAAGGCCCTTGTTGCGTCCGAGCTCGGGGCCGACTCCTCAGCGACCAGAGCGGCCGGCCGGGACGCGCTGGTCGGCGCGTTGCTCAAGGTCCTCGGGGAGATCCGGCCGGCCCTCGGAAGTGCCACCGAGATGGCCTCATTGGACGCACTGGATTCGCGGATTGAAGCCCTCCGGACCAAGCGGCTGCCGAGGATCCGGCCATCAGTCTGGATCATCACCGCCAGCGTGTGTGCCGCAGGTGCCCTCTGCGCACTGGCGCTCTGGCTCCCGCCGGTCGTCCATCAGGTAGTGCACGTGCCATCGCTGCACATTATCCACCGCGGCCCGAGTGCTCCGAACCCAACGCCTGCCACCACACACCCGTAGTTCGCATCGCATTGACAAGAACCTTCCGTGACAAGGGTTGCGCCTACAGATTTGTAGGCGTACAGTCCTACAGAAGCGTAGGTGTTCGCACTACGCCTCCCTAACCGCTCACGAAAGGAACAGATCATGGGTACCGTCCCCTTGTCCCGTCGCGCTCTCGCAGTAGTCGCGGCAACCCTGTCCACTTTGGTCATCGGAACATCGCTGCTCATCGGGCTGGCTGGTCCAGCTGGGGCGGGACTCACGAGCCAAGGATCCAGTGCCACCGTGCAGGATCTCACTGCGCCGACCACGGTGACTCCTGGCGTGGGCGTCACCCCGGACTCGGCCGACACCTGCTCGGACAGCGTGTGCATCTACGTGGTCGGCTCAGGACTCAACGTCAGCAGTTGGACGACCTCGGTCGTGCTCAATTCGTCCGAGTGCACCTACGCCAAGTACCTGGAAAATGGCGTTGTCATTGCCACCAGTGGAGAGGGCTGCGGTTCCGCCGATGACCAGCTCGTCTCCGAATGGAATGACCCGGGTAACTTCCCCAATGGGACTCAGCTCTGCAATGAGTGGAGTGGAATCGCCGGTGAGCCGTGCATCACGGTCCATAGCTGACGGAGCCACGGAGATCCGTCCCCAGGGGGCAGTTCGAGGAGGACACAAAACTCCTCGCTGCACCCCGGGGGCGAGAGGTCTTCCGAGGATGCGGGGGAGAACGAGGTCGCCCGGCATCAGGGTGGAGTCGAGAGGCACTGCGTTATTTGGAGCGAAGGTCCAGCCGGAACTCGAGTTCCCGAATCTTGTCTCCTTGCTTTTGGATCAACTCGGCTAATTCGAGCGTCCGACCAGCCAGTTTGGAAAGAGCGAGGTCATCCGCGCCGCCTCGGCCAGCCAGGAACTTTCGGAGTTCCGCAATGAGCTCAGAGACACCGATAGCCATTGGGGAGATACTACACCGGGATCCTACGCATCAATAGGACTTAGTGAGGGACGCACTGGTGCTCGTGTCTCAGTCCCTGGCGCGAACATGCGAGTGACGTTCCCGCGCAAGTGACGCGCGAAGACCTGGGAACCTCCGCGCTACGGTCCCGGCCCGAACCGGCATTGGAATACGGGAAAGTCCCATGAATGCGTCGATCTCCGAGGCGCCGAGCGGCCGAGAGAGTAGGAACCCCTGGGCACTGCTGCACCCCTCGCCGAGTAAGAAGTCGAGTTGGTACGGCTCCTCAACGCCTTCGGCCACGGTTTCGATATGGAGTGCTTTGGCGAGTTGGATCTGGCTGTGCACGAGCATTTCGGCAGATTGTCCGTACGCCAGGCGCTGAATGAAGGATTGATCGATCTTGAGCACATCGAACGGGAACTGTTGGAGGTGAGCAAAGGAGGAGTAACCCGTACCAAAATCATCGATGGCAATCCGCACCCCAAGGGTTTTGATCGCCCTCAGCCGTTTCAACGCCTCGTCCAAATCGCGCATGAGGGTTGTTTCGGTTACCTCCACGCACAGGGAACTCGGATCCAGTCCGGTGCCGTCCAGGGCAGCTCTGATCTCGGTCACAATCTGATCGCGGTCCAGCTGCCGGGCCGACAAATTTATGCTGATCTCGGGTTGCCGTCCGTCGCGATTCCATCCCGCTGCACGTCGAATCGCCTCATTGAGCACCCATCGACCGACGACAGCGATCAAGTCAGACTCCTCGAGATACGGGATGAATTCCCCCGGTGCGACGATCCCCCGTGTCGGGTGCTCCCACCGCAGCAGAGCCTCGGCGCCGGTGATGGACATTGAAGCGAGGTCGAACACGGGCTGATAGTCGAGAATGAACTCCCCGTGCTCAACGGCTCGCTTGAGGTCCGTTTCGAGCTCGAACCGGGTCACCACGGCTCTTTGCATTTCTGGTTCGAAATGCACGTAGCGGTTCTTCCCTTGGCGCTTGGCGCGGTACATGGCGATGCCGGCGTTCTTCAGAAGCTCATGGCCGGGCAGATTGCTCCCGCTGGCGACGCCAATGCATGCAGTGAAGGACACGGGAGCGGTAACGAGACCTTTGGGAGCAACTGGCTCACGCAGCACGGCCAAAATGCGCTCGCACATCAGACTCGCCGCGTCCGCCGTAGGGATGCGGTCGGCCACGACGACGAACTCGTCGCCCCCCAATCGTCCGAGGGTGTCAGACTCCCGGAGTACCCGGTCGAGTCGTTCGGCGATGGCGCGGAGAATCTGATCACCGGCGTCGTGCCCGAGGTTGTCGTTGACGGATTTGAAGTTATCGATGTTGATGAAGAGGACGACCGCCTTGGTTCCAAATCTGTTGTGTTGAACCAAGAGCTGCTCTATGCGGTCGACGATGAGATCCCGGTTGGGTAAGCCGGTCAACTGGTCGTGACTGGCGTGGAAGATAATCTCCTCCTGACGATCGAGGAGCGCCCTGTGCACCGACTGACGCTCGCTCTCAAAAGTCTCCGTCATGCGCACGAGCGTGACGAACAGACTTCGTTGCAGCATGGACAGGGCCGTGTCCAGGTCGGTTCCGATGCCCAGACGCGGCGCGTCGGACGTCAATCGTGAGGCGACGGCGTCGTGCCATCGGATGCAGCGTTTCGTCATTTCGTTCAATGGTGCATCGTCCCGGGCGGCCAATTGTCCGAAGACTCGAGAGGCACCCATCCCTGCTCGACGCGCTCTCTCGGGGTCGCCGCTCGATAGCCAGAGGGCGAACGCGCCGGTAGCCGTTCTGGCGGCAGTGAGAAACAACTCCTCAACGTCGTCGTCGAGCACGCATGAGGATCCATACGTGCGCTCCCGAAGATCAGCAATGACCTCGTCGATCGCCGATGACAGCTCTTCACCGAGTGAAGTCAGACTTGGCATGAGCCTGAGGCCCTTGCGGCAACCCTTCGAGCGTTTATGGCCACCATAGGAATTGTAGTCCTACACTCGTGTACGATTCAAGCTGTCGGGGCGAAGTCGGAGAGCGCCCAGGCCTTTGGGGGAGACCGAAGAAGGTCGTCAGGAACGACTGATTCCTTCGGGGGTCAGGACGCTGAAGCCGTGGGTGCCGTCGCGTTCGAGTTGGTCGACCAACCCGTACTCCCATTCCAGGTAAGCCTGCATGGCGTCGGGGGTCACGTCGGTTCCCTCGTAGGGTCTGCGATACACGTCGAGGGGCGGCGAGAGAAGGCCTTCGGAACCAACGGCGAGGGGTCGTCCGGAACGGGCCCAGCCCTCCGTCCCGTCCGTCAGCACCGCGACATCCGTGCCGGCGATGTCGGGCAGGTCGTCGGCGACGAAGGCGGCCATCGTCCCGTCGGTACTGGTGAGGATGATTCGGGATGGTCGACCGAGGCGATCGAGCACATCGGCGCTCGGCAGTGCGGCGGGCATCGCCCAGGCTGCATCGGGAATGTGGCCAACGCGGAAGCGGGTACTCGTGTCCACGTCGACGACACGCGCCGAGCCGGTAGCGAGCACCGTCTCGAGTCGGGCGGCATCCACCCGTGGAACTTCGGGTAGTGGGGGCAACGTCGGCGTCCACACTCCGGTCTCGGTGGCATCGCCGGCAGTCATGCCCTGCTGGATGACCACGACGTCCCACCCCATTTGGGCCAACCATGACCCCGTCATGTTCGCCCGCACCCCGTCGTCGTCCACCAGTGCGATCACGGCGCCCCGTACGGGCGCGAAGAAGTCCGTCTCCTGCACCAGCTGGCCTCCGGGGGCCGAGCGGAAGCCGACCAGATGGGCCGCCGCGTACTCCTCGGGGGAACGCACGTCGAAGCGATAGACGGTTCGCCTCCCGCCTTCTTCGAGAGAAGGGAGGTCGTGGAGGTCGGCCCGGCGGACGCCTGCCCGGCGAGCCACCTCCTGGGCCGCCTCCGATGCCCGGCGGACCACATCGGTATTCGGCTCTGTCGGCCGTAGATCCCGGCCGTGGTCGAGTGCCAGGCCGGCCAGGGTCCAGCCGATCGTGCCGTTGCGCAGTGCCTTGACATGATTAGGCACGCCGGCGTTGATCAGCGACTGGGCGCCGATGATGCTGCGGGTCCGACCAGCGCAGTTCACGACGACCAGGGTCGTCGGTTCTGGCGCGACCGCTCCTATCCGCATGACCAGCTCGGCCCCCGGCACGCTGGTGGCGGTCGGGATGCTCATGGTGTGGTATTCCTCGAACCGGCGAGCATCGACGATCACCACGTCGGTGCCGCCGTCGAGCAGCGCCCGGAGCTCGTGGGCGTCCACGGCGGGCGTGCGGGCGATGGTGTCGACCAACTCCCCGAACGCCTTGCTCGGGACGTTGACATCCTCAAACAGCTTCCCTCCACTGGCGCGCCAGCCCTCCAGGCCGTTCTCGAGAAGTGATACGTCGTGGTACCCGAGACCCGTGAGGCGCCACGCCGCGGCCTGCGCGTCGTCTTCCCTGTCGCCGTAGACGACCAGGGGTGTCGCCCGCCTCGGGATCCGATCCAGGACCTCCACCATCAACCTGCTCAGGGGGAGCGAGGCGGCGAAGAGCGGATGACCCTGGGCGAACCTGGCCTCCGAGCGAACATCGACCAGCCCGACCTCACGACGCGTCCGTAGCGCCTGACGCACTGCCTCGGGCGCTACAGCCGGTACACCCGCCCGCACGTGGTCGGTCCGCCTCATCCCGCCCGGAGCCGGCATTCCGACCGAGAGGCCGATCTATACTCAACAAAGTTAATGGATTTACTCATGTATTCTCAGCTTACCGCTCGGGTGCTCGTCCCGGAGCCCGACGCCGTCGAACGGCGTTGGCCGGTCCGTGGAAGGGCCGCTTGCGAGGCACGAAGACCGACGCGAAGGGAGCACGCGCACCATGACGGAAGCAGTCGAGAGTACCGGGGCCGTTCCGACGGGAGACCCGGATCGACCGGTACGCCTGGCGGTGGTAATTGCCAGTACCAGGGACTCGCGTTTCGGGGAAACGGTGGCCTGGTGGTTCGCCGAGGAGGTCAGGGCCTTCGGCGGCTTCCACGTAGATGTGGTTGATCTCCTGGAACTGGGCCTTCCTCCGGTCCTCTCGGCCGAGCACCCGAAGAACGGCCGCTATTCGGACACCGTCGGTGTCTTTGCCGAACGGGTTGGGGCGGCTGACGCGTTCGTCTTCGTCACTCCTGAGTTCAATCACGGGTATCCGGCCTCGCTCAAGAGCGCACTGGACGCCGTCTACGTCGAGTGGGTAGCCAAGCCGGCCACCTTCGTCTCCTACGGAGGGGCCGCCGGCGGCGTGCGGGCCGTGGAGCAACTCCGTCTGGTCCTGGTGGAACTGCACGCGGTCCCTATTCGCGACGCCGTTCTCCTCCCGTTGGCCCGGCAGCTCTTCGACGAAGACGGAGCATTGATCGATCCGGAGAGATTCGCGCCCGGGGTCAAAGCCACTCTGGACCATCTCCTATGGTGGAGCCGTGCGCTGCGCACGGCTCGGTCCGAGACTCCCTACCAGGTGTGACATTCCTGGTGAGTGATCGCGCCGCTACCCATGCCCCGGTGAAGGTGGCGGTCCTGGACGATTACCAGGACGTGGCCCGCCACTACGGCCCCTGGGAGGAATTGGGCGACGCCGTCGACGTGACGGTCTTCACCGACCATGTGGCTGACGAGGAGAGTCTGGTGGATCGACTCGCCGGCTTCTCGGTGGTGGTGGCCATGCGGGAGCGCACGGCGTTCCCGAGGCGCGTCCTCCAACGACTTTCCGATCTCCGGCTACTGGTGACCACTGGTATGGGCAATGCCGCCATCGATCTCGTGGCGGCTAAAGACCACGGTGTCGTGGTGTCGGGCACCGGTGGCCTTGGTCCGCCTACCGTCGAGCTCACGTGGGCGCTGATCCTCGGGCTCGCCCGTGACATCGTCCACGAGGACAACAGCATCCGTGCCGGTGGATGGCAACGCTCAGTGGGGACCGATCTGGCCGGTGCCACGTTGGGTGTCGTGGGTCTCGGGAGGTTGGGGAGCAGGGTGGCGGACATCGGCCAGGCCTTCGGCATGGACGTGATCGCGTGGAGCCAGAACCTCCAGAGCGCGACGGCTCAGGCCCGTGGAGTCAGGGCGGTGAGCAAGGACGAGCTCTTTCGCACGGCCGACGTGGTCACGGTCCACTTGCAGCTGAGCGAACGGACTCGGGGGCTGATCACGAAGGAAGACCTGGCCCTGCTCAAGCCCACCGCCACCATCGTCAACACGTCGCGGGGACCGATCATTGATGAGGGGGCGTTGCTCGAGGCCCTTTCGAGCGGAAAGCTGGCCGGGGCCGGCCTGGACGTCTTTGACGTCGAACCGCTCCCGGACGACCACCCGCTCCGATCGGCGCCGCGGACGCTGTTGACTCCCCATATCGGCTACGTGACGGACGGTACCTACCACGTGTTCTACCGCGAAGCGGTAGAGGACATCGCAGCCTTTCTGGCCGGCCACCCGGTTCGCGTCCTCAACTGAGCTGCGACTCGCCGGCGGGCTGTGCCTGTCGCCGCCATAGCCGATCGGTTGACGCCTGGCTCCAAATCCTCTAAAACAGATAGGCTTTGTTGGGTATATGGTTCCGGGGGTGAAATCGGGGTTGACCAACGTGCGAGCCGCTGGGCCGATGGTGGCGTCGAGGTGACCGACCTCCATGGCGCGGCGGGGTCCACCCTGGGGTCCCGCAGCGACCGGCCCGACGAGTGGGCCGACCGCACCGACCGATCAGCGACGTCGCCGGTGATCGCAGGATCGAGAGCCCGAAACCGGGGGCCCAAGGCCCAGTGGGTCGCAGTGCTTGCGCTCCTCGGGGCAGCGCTCATCATCATGCCGTTCGCCTTCACCATGTTCAGCCGGGCACCCAAGGGCGCTGCAATGTTGAAGGAGTTCAGACCCTTCATGACAACGTCGCGTCTGGACGGCTTCCAGGAGGACATCAGGCAGATCAACGCCGGCGTTCAAGAGGCGGACAACGGGGTTGCCCAGTTCCTGACTGCGAGCTCGGATCCGGGAACGGCCCGCGCCCGCTTCGACGCCACCTATCCGACCTTCGCCCAATTCTCGGGACAGTGGGGCACGATCAACACGCATATGACCGATCTCTTGGACAAGGTGCAGGGCAACCTTCCCAACTACCAGGCCGTTGCCGCGCTGCCCAGCTTTACCCTCTTCCCCCTATTCTTCGTGATTCCCGGTGCATTGGTTCTTCTTCTCTTGGGTGTCTCCGTGCTCCGAACAACATGGTGGCGAACCTGCCGCTGGATTCTGGTGGTCCTTGGCGTGGGCCTCATCCTCGCCCCCGTCGTATTCCAGATGTTTCAGCGAGCCCCGAAGGGCGGCCGGATGATCTCCGCATTTCGCGCCATCGAGACGACCCACAACGTCGAGCAGATCCAGGGCTACTTCGGATCGATGGCCGTGGGACAAGGTGCCATCCGGCTTGAGCTGGTTCCCGCCCTTGAGCAGGCCGGTCTCAGCACGACGCAGATTCAGTCGATGTTTCCGGCTGTCTACACGCTTGATGCGCGGTGGGTGCACATTCTCAACGACATGACCCCGATGATCGGGGCCATGAGCGACAATGTCGCCAACTACCAGGCGATCGCCGCGTTGCCCCCGTTCCCGTTGTTCCCCTATTTCTTTGTCCTGCCGGGCATCTTCGTGGCCGGGGCGGCGATTGCCGCCGGGCCCGGGCGCCGTCGCCGCAGTCCCGTCTAGCCGCAGTCCCGTCTAGCAGTCCCCCCAAAGACATCGAGAAACGCCTCATGTCTCCAACCAAGAAGAGGAATCCAACATGAACCACCGCCTCAGGTCCCTTGCCCTCGCCACCTCCGTGGTGATGGGAATCTCCGGCATGATCGCGACGGCGCCCGCGAGTGCCGCCAACGCCCACGCAACCACGCTGGTCGGGACGTTCGACCTGACCGCTGGGAGCTGCGCGACGACGCCGCCGACCGGTACCTACTTCCGCATGATCTTCCCCGGAGGGAGCCTCACCGCCGGGAAGTTCTTCGACAACCCCGATTCGACGTGCACGGACAAGTCCTACACCTTGGCCGTTCCGGGGACGGCGGGCGGCTTCACTACGGGGAAGTATCAACCTAACCCCGTGCCGGCCTTCTCGGCTACCGGAAGCGCGCTGGCGGACACGATCATCCAACCGCAGTCATTCACCGCCATCAACTTCAGCATCGCCACGGATTCGAAGGATCCTCAGACCGGAGACGCCGTACCGGCGCCGACGATCAAAGTCAAGAACGGGAAACTCTCCGGACAGGTCGAGGCGTGGAGCGCATCATGGAACAAGCTCTACTTCAATCAGGGTTCGCCCAAGCCCGGCGGTACCTCACCTGGCCTGACCGAGCCGGTCACCGGGACCTACAACTCCAAGACCCACGCCTTCGTCCTGACGTGGGCCAGTGCCGTTGTGGGCGGTCCCTTCAATGGCTTCACCGGTTACTGGCACCTCCAGGGCAAGTTCGTGCCGAGCAAGAAGTAGAGCGCGGCGGAGGTTCGCCCGGCCGACGCGACGTGACGCTCAGATCCCGGTATGTTCGACCCGGACGGGGTCCGGGTCCGGCGTGTGCGGCATGAGCGCGTTGGCCGGGACCCTGCCGAGTCGGCCAGCTTCAAAGTCTTCCAGTGCCTGCATGATCTCATCTCGCGTGTTCATGACAAACGGCCCATAGTGCTCGACGGGCTCGCCGATCGGCTGGCCCCCGAGAACCAGGATGTCCAGATCGCCGCTGCTGGCCTTCGCACGCTCGTCGTTCAAAATGGTCAGCCAGGCTCCGGGTCCAAACGCCACCAGTTGGCCGGTCCGTGCTTCTCGCCGTTCGCCGCCCACTCGACCTGCTCCCGACAGCACGTAGGCGAGTGCGTTGAACCGTGGATTCCAGGGGAGTTCCAGGAGGGAGCCCGGGGACAAGGTGGCATGGATCAGCGCCATCGGGGTGTGCGTCGACCCAGGACCGTGGTGCCCGCCCACCTCGCCGGCGATCACTCGCACCAAGGATCCTCCGTCAGGGGAGGACAACAATGCCACTTGATCGGCTTCGAGGTTCTGGTACGCCGGCGGGATCATCTTCTCCTTGGCCGGCAGGTTGACCCAGAGCTGGATCCCGTGGAACAAGCCACCCGACACCACGAGCTCTTCGGGGGGCGTCTCGATATGCAGAATCCCTCCACCGGCGGTCATCCACTGCGTGGCCCCGTTGGTAATCAGACCGCCACCGCCATGTGAATCCTGATGGGCGAACGTCCCGTCGATCATGTAGGTCACCGTCTCAAACCCACGGTGGGGATGCCAGGGAGTCCCCTTGGGCTCGCCCGGCGCGTAGTCGACTTCACCCATTTGGTCCATATGTACGAAGGGGTCCAACGCCTGGAGTGACATGCCGGCGAAGGCCCGGCGCACGGGGAACCCCTCGCCCTCGAGCCCATTGGGAGCCGTAGTGAGGGAAACGACCGGACGTTCGGTGGCCGACGCGCGATCGGGTGCGGGGACTCTGGGCAACGTTGCCAAGTTGCTGACTGTCACTGCAGGCATCGGGATCTCCTATCCGGAGTGCGGATCCGATTCGGAAAGCGCATCAATCTTAGCTCCTTGGGTAGCCATTTGGCCGGGTACCTCGCCCCTTCCCCCAAGGGGCGAAGCGAGGCCTTCTTTCCTCCATGTAACGGCTCGACTGGTGAAAAGGGAAGCTCGACAGTTGCGCTGATATCGATTGTCGGATTACCGACGATCGAACTCGTCCTTGGATGTCGCGTCACGATCAGCCGCCGGCAACTCACTTCGCTGCCCCTCGATCGAATCCGTCGGTGGGGAGACGGGAGCTCCACTCACTTTTGCGGCGCCACGACGTCCCCAACTCCACCGTGAGCCCCAATGCTTGGGGGGATCCCTCCAGTTGAGTTCGCCCAGGTATCGGTTGTAGGCGTTGAGCTCTTCGTCCACGTGCACTTTCACGTCGACGATTCGCGCATCAATTACCGGCGAGGCGCCGTCATCGGCGAGATCTTCCACCCACTCGTCGACCTGCGGGCGGGCCGCAAGACTCCGTTCGATACTCTGGCCGTCACCAAGCTCGGGTGGTGTGAAGGCCCGGGTCTCGCCGACGGACAACACGGGAGAACTGGCGGCTTCGAGGCTGGCGTCGACCACCTCCCGGTAGAGCGTCTTGTCCAACGCCCAACCTGGAATCTCATAGAGGGGTGTTCCGGATGCGTCGGCGGCGGCATGCTGCTTGGCGGCCCAGAGCTTGTCGAAGGCCGTGTGCCTGTCGTGGATCAATTGCCACCACATATAGATGGCGTAAATGGCAAACGCCGGCCATTCGAATACATACGCCCAGCTCAATGCGTTCCCACCTCGAGCGGACTCGTACTGCCACCACGCCGCCAAAATAAACGACGAGACCAGGAGCAGAGTCACCACATGGAGACAGATGCAGCGTCGCGTAAAATACCTGCCCATAGAGACCCTCAGCCTATTATCTCGTCCGCCCTCGGACACATCGGCTGTGCGCTGGGAGATCATCGGCACCTGGTGACGTCGAGTGGCGGGTCCGCCCCCTCCAATCCCACCGAAGGATCCCAGCGCTGGTTTCATTGACCAGCAGAATTTGAACGAGGCCCCTGGGCGATCGCGTCGGTGACGTCGTTCAGCATGGGACGGCCGTCGAGGTAGCGGTCGAGATTCTCGCTGAACAAATCGGCTTGCCTCTGGAATCGGCCGACACCTCCGGCGGCATTGTGTGGGGTGACCCGGACGGACGGATGTGACCAGAACGGGTGATCCCCCGGAAGCGGCTCGGTCCGGAAGACGTCCAGAATTGCGAGCGAAAGGTGCCCGGAATCCAGGTTCGCGATCAAGGCGTTGTCGTCGATCAGTGTGCCCCGCGCCACATTGACGAGCAGGCTCCCGGGCTTTGTCCTGCTGAGGAAGTCTGCGTCCACGAGGTTGTCCGTCTCGGGGGTGGCAGGAGCGGCGAGGACCACCACGTCAGCGAGTCCGAGCACTTGGTCGAGTTGGTCGGGAGTGATGGTTCGCTCGGTTGGGTCGTCGGGGGACGGGTGTCGTCGACAGCCGATCACCCGCACGCCGAATGCTTGCGCTCTACGAGCGACTTCGGTTCCGATTCCTCCGAGCCCGACGATGAGCCAGGTCGAGCCCGACACCTCGCGCCAGTCGTGAATTTTCCACCGCCGCTCCAACGCCAGCTCTCGCCACTGCGCGGCCTCCTGAAACTCGTCGAGCACCGAGCGCATCACGAACTCAGCGATGGGCAGGCTGTTGACGTGGGCATTGGTGACCCGAACCCCTTTGTCTACCAGCATCCGAAACTCCGGATTGTCATAGCCGGCGGCTGGGGACTGGAACCACGCGAGTCCCGCACTCTCGAGCATGAACGCGAAGAACGGCACCAGCGGGGCCCCTTCTCGGAAGAGATCAGAAGTTCCCCATGCGATCTCCGGGTGCGCGTCCGCCCGATCTTTCGGCACACCGTGCGGGTCAGAAAGAGTGCCATCTCCCTTCATCACGAGCCAGTCGACCCCAGATCGGGAAATCTGGGCACCGAAGGATTCATAGGCCACCGCAGTGAGGAGAACCTGCATTGGCTTACGTTATCGGAGGCCGCTGCAGGTATACTGCGAGGCCAAAGGGTTGCCTTGCAGGGCCTCGAACAACGCCGAGGAGGACATGCCCAAGCGCTCGGCCAGGGCGGCGGATTCCGCCGCGCCGGAGCCGGAACGGTACTTCACGTTGAGTTCCCGGACGTTCACGTACCAGGGGAAGTCGTGAGTGAACCGGAAGTTCCGCGCCACCCATGAAGGAGAGGAGCGAATCTGTGGCGGATGAATCCAAGGGACGAGTATCGGAGGACAGCGACGGCCAGACCGGGACACCTAGTGAACATATTGACTCCGTGCAGGAAGCCGACGAAGAGTCGTTCCCAGCTAGCGACGCACCCTCGTCGTGGGCCGGTGGTGTGTGATCCGGACCGCCCGTGCGGGCGGTGACCATATTCATAAGCCGACGTCCGGTATGACCGATCACCCGCAAGACCAACTTCACTAGGGCGCGGGCAGCCTGGCTGATGCTCTCTCGGGCTCCGAATCACCGTCGAATTTCGTTTGACTCGTTCTCGTCCGTTACAACCCTGCCGACGATAACTCAACGCGGGTGACCCAAATTGAACGCCTTGCATCGAACTTCTGATACCACCCACGGGCCAACAGCTGGCGCAGTACGAGGACCAATCTCACTTCGATGAGCGGGCTCGTCCCACGCTTACTGCGGAGACCCTCACCGCGATGAGGGAGGGCGGGGTGCACCCGACAGTCTGGAAACTGGAGGGATATGAGACGACTGAGGGCGCTGAGGAAGTACTGAGAACGGTTGCCATCGATATCCAGCATCCGGCCGAATGTATTGTGCTCGGCCGCAACGCTCCCATGTCGAGAGTCGAGCATTGGATTGAAACGGCGGCCCCTTTGTCGGGCTTTGCTGGATTTGCCGTTGGTCGTAGCATCTGGCAGGAGCCCCTTCTGGGGATGCTCGGCGGGCAGATCAAACGAAGGGAGGCCGTCGACTCGATTGCCGCACGCTACCGGGCGCTCATCGATGACTACTGCGCGAACCAGCACCCGTCGGTGCCACAGAGTTCGGAGGCCTTTACCTGGCAGAATCCCCGTTTGACGCCCGATCGTGAACAGAAAGTCCGACAAGCGCTGAGGGGCGCCGACATGCGTGGTACCAAGGTCCCCGCTTGGATGGCGGTCACCCTGTTGGCCGAGGTCGACGCATTGCGGGCGGGAGGTAGCGACACCAGCCTCTGGTCAATAGGGGTCCGGTCGATCCTCTCGGCATACGAATCAATGCGCCTTGATCCGGCGCGCCAACATGTGTCTCGTAGTCAGAGCCAGCCGAAACTTCTTTGACCGAGGTCTGAGGAACTGAACAGTACAAGCAGCGAATCGCTGGCCTGCGTGTGGTTCACGCAGACCCTTCATTCAAGCTCTCGTGTCGCCAGCCGTCTTTGAATTCTGCGTCGTGCAAACGACGGACCAGATGAGCATAGTGGTCCAGACGATCAGCCGCAGCTTGAGCCTCATGGTAATCCTTGCCGTGGTCGCGGGCAGCCGTCTTCTCTTCGGCTCGCTTCCGGACGATGCGCAGTTCCTCGTGGGCGTGCTCAACAATCTTCTCCAGAGTTTGCTCAAGATTCATCCTCGCCTATCTCCCTTCGTGTGGGTGTTCCATAATTAGGTTGGCTCAGTGGATGCATCGTCGGGGTAGACGATGCCGACCTCAAGATTATTCGGCAGGCCCGCCTTCGTCATGTGGTCGAGCGCTATCGATCGCAGCGTCGACTTGGATACGAGGCAATACGAGCACGCCTCTTCTCCCGCTGTGATCTCAAGTTGGATCGCGTCATCGTCTCCGGATACCGAGAGGTGGTAATCCTCAACGGCGAGCATTCTCACTACCGGTTCCAGCGCCTCTTGGACCGCGATCAAGTTCATGATTCTGAATTTAGCAAGATCTGCATCGTTGCTCGACTGGCTGACGCCCTTCCACAGCCGAAGTTGCACTTCCGTATGAAGTCGCTCTTGGCGGATGTCACCCCACTGCGGCGACACCAGCCGTTCAGGAGACTGTGGGTGACGTTGGTTGGTGCTCTGGGTGGAGGCGCCGTAGCCGACGCCATCGATCGTAGGCGGATTTTGATTCTGGCCCAAGTGATGCTGGCGGCAGCGAGCGGCGGTCTTGCTCTCAACGCCTTTATGCCCCATCCCGAGATGTGGGTGCTATTCGTGGCCACCTCGGCATCGGCCGCTTTTCAGGGTCTGGATTGGCCAACACGACTTGCGCTCATGCCGATGATTCTCCCAACAGAGGATCTGTCGAGTGCGTACGCTCTCCAGTCCCTTGTCTCCAGTGTTTCGGTCGTTGTCGGCCCATCTTTGGCCGGACTGGTGATTGCCCGCTTTGGGCTTGGGACGGTTTACACGGTCGATGTGGTCTCCTACGGTGCGTCGCTTACGGCGGCGATGTTGCTTCCCAAATTTCCGCCAACCGCCGGTGGAACCCCGATAAGTCTTCGCTCTGTGATGGACGGGTTGAGATTCTTACGTTCAGAGCAACTGCTCATGGCTACGTTCGGCATCGACTTGGTTGCAATGACGTTCGGGATGCCAAAGGCCGTCTTTCCCGCTTTGGGAATCAGGTTGTTCCACGGGGGCGCTGGGACGGTGGGGCTACTGTTTGCGGCGCCCGGGGCGGGGGCACTTCTCGGTTCTTTACTCAGCGGATGGACTGGTCGAGTTCGCGCACAAGCGCGCGCCCTAGTCTTCTGCATGCTTGGATGGGGCGGGGCGATCGTTGTGTTCGGGGTGGTCGACGTCCTATGGATCGGCCTCGCGCTGTTGGGCATCGCCGGGGCATCGGATGTCTTCGGAACGGTATTTCGCGTTTCGATTCTGCAACGGCGGACCCCTGATCACCTCCAAGGCCGACTTTCCGGCACGTTCTTTGCCGCTGCAGTCGCGGGCAACCGGTTGGGCGACGGGGAATCTGGTGTTGCGGCCGCTCTTGTGGGACCACAATTCGCCGTGTGGTCAGGGGGCCTGGCCTGCCTGATCGGCACTTTGCTCGTTACGTGGCGCGTCCCACGGCTTTGGAAAGGGGAAGATGACCGATGAAATCCGGCATGTGAAGGGGTCCAATGGCGCCGCATCACTCCATTTGATCAATCGAGCGGCGCCGTCTCGGTGTCCCGACCGGATCGGAGCAGTTTTCCGGATCGTTCGTCGGTGAGCTGGCCGTCAACCACGATCCGTCGTCCGTTGACGAGGACATGATCTATGCCGTCTGCGTCGGCGTAGAGCCGTCCGGCCCCACCTGGGAGGTCGAAGCGCATCGCAACGTCACCGCTGCCGACGGTACCGGGGTCGAGCACGACGAGGTCGGCGTACCAGCCTTCGGCGATACGCCCGCGGTCCTTGAGCCCGTAGAGACGACCCTGGACATCGGTCAGCAGATGGATTGCTTCCTCGAAGGACAGGAGATGGTGACCCCGCACCGCCTTACCGAGGAGCTCGGTGGCGTAGTTGAAGGAGGCGAGAAGGTCCAAGTGGGCGCCCGCATCGGAGGCGCCGATGACCGCACGGTGGTCTCGCCAGATTTCGAGGCGCGCCGCCCAGTCCTCGTCGCTCTCGGGCCGGGGGATGGTGCCGAAACTGGTGTTGAGATCGTCCGCCACCACAATGTCGCAGAGGACGTCCCAGGGGTCTCGCCCCAACTCCTGGGCGATATCGCCCACTCGAAGCCCTCTGTACTCCTCGTTCTCGGGGGCGACGACGTCAAAGATCACCTTGTCGGACCAGTTGGCCACCGGCAGCAGCGGGTTGGCCGGGCTCTGGGCGAGGGCGTTGAGCCGGGCACGCCCTTCGGGGTCCCGGAACACCTCGAGCTTCTCGGCTAGCGGGAGCGCCATGACACCCTCCCAGTCGGGCATGGCGTCGAAGACAAATCCGGAGGCGAAGTTGAGACGGGCGCCGAAGCTCATGGGTACCGTCAACGCGACGACCTTCCCCCCCTTCTCTGCGGCGCGGTCACCCGCCTTGAGCTTTTCCCGGCACTCCGCGATATTGGCGGCGGATACCGTCATCACGTTCCAGTTCAGTTGGCGCTGTGCCGCCGCCGACATGTCGGCCATGAGCTCGACGGCCCAGGGCTCGAAACGTGGTCCGTTCATCGGGATGAACTCCAAGGAGGTGCCTTCGTAGGCGCGCAGAACCGCGCAGAGCCGGAGAATCTCATCGCGCTCCGCGTAGCGCGAAGGAACCATGTGGCCGTCCGCGTCGTTGTGCGTGCGGGCCCAGGACGAAGAGAACCCCAGCCCCCCCGCCTCGAGGCCGTCGCGGAGCATCCGTTCCATTGTCGTCACTTCGTCGTCGGTCGCCGGGCGGGCAGAGGCCTGAATGCCCATGACCACCCGACGGATGGCCGAGTGCCCCACCATGAAGGCCGCATTTATGCCCAGCCGGCCCTCAACGGCAGCGAGGTAGTCCCCGGTGGACTTCCAATTCCATGGAACGCCCTCACGCAGGGACTCGAGAGGCATGCCCTCGACCCGGGCCAGCATCCGCATCAGGTACTCGCCGTCAGCCGGATCATCCGAAAGGGGCGCGATGCTGAACCCGCAATTTCCGGCGAGCGCGGTGGTTACCCCGTGCAACGGCGAGGGCGTCAGGGCGCCGTCCCAGAATACCTGGGCGTCGAAGTGCGTGTGGACGTCGATGAATCCCGGTGTGACGAGCTTGCCGCTGGCGTCGATCGTAATCCGGGCCGGATCGCTCACCGAACCGATCTTGACGATCCGGTCGCCCTGTATGGCGACATCGGCACGGCGTGGGGGAGCCCCGGTCCCGTCGACGACCGTTCCGCCTGAAATGAGAGTATCGAGCATCGACCGTCCCTCCCTTTCCTGTCTAGACCAGATGATAGAGGCGATCTGGGTCCATGGCCTCCCCCTCGGGTGGCCATGGGCTCCGCAGGTTCAGAGGGATTTCGGGCGATTTACCCAGCGGCGCTCGGTCGGCGACCAGAACCATCCCCCGCCGGCCTTGGTCCCGCCGTCGACGGGAATGTTATGGCCGGTCACAAAGGCGGACATGTCCGAAGCAAGGAAGAGAGCGACGCGCGCTTGATCCTCGGGCCAGCCCAAGCGACCGATCGGAGCCCACGAAGGCCAGAGATGTTCGGCGTCCTCGAAGCCGGAGATATAGTCCACCTGGGGTGTCTGGGTGAGGTCGACGCCAATGCCGTTGACTCGGATCCCGTAGTGACCGACATTGACTGCCAGGCTGGTGGTGAAGTGCGCGATCGCCGCCTTCATGGAGCCGTACACGGGTTCGCCGGGGTACCCTCGCAGACCCTCGACGGAGTGGATGTTCACGATTGACCCCCGTCGCGCTTCCATCATCTGATTGATGAAGGCGCGGGTCACCGAGTAAAAGTGCAGTTGGTTGATCTCGTACATGGCCTGCCACGATTCGGGTCCCGAAGCCTGAAACCGCACAAGAGGCCGGAAGTCCCCCACGTTATTGACCAACACGTCGACCCGACCATGCTGATCGAGTACCGCGCCGGCGAGTCGATCGACATCGTCAAACTTGCGTACATCCACAATGTGCGTGCGTGCCGTACCGCCCGCACCTTCGATGTCGACCCTGGCTCGCTCGGCCCGATCCGGGTCGATCTCGGCTATCTCGACAAGCGCACCGTGCGCCGCAAAGAGCCGCGAGATCGCCCCGCCGATGCCGTCACCACCGCCGGTTACGACGGCCACACGGCCCTCCAACAGCCGGTTCCAGTCCTCGATGGCTGGAACGTCCGTGGATTTTTGCGTCGACACAATACTCCTCCGAGATGTGCTCAGTACAGATCGCGAAGGTCAATCCTTCATCGGAAGGAGGATAGCGAGAACGTGGATTGAGCGCCATGCCGTCCTGGGCTTATGCTTCGGGGGACATCGCGAGCGCAGTAGGGGGGATGACATGGCGGGGCAGACAGAGAAGCCACTTGCAGGAATGTCCGCACTAATCACGGGGGGAGGTGGAGGCATCGGCGGAGCGTCAGCGGCCTGGCTGGCGCGCGACGGCGCCGCGGTGATGATCATGGGCCGGACGGAGGCGACGCTTGCCAAGGCGCGTGACGACATCTTGGCCGCGGTCGGGACCGCGGCCACGGTTGAGTACACGGTTGGCGACGCCCTGGACGAGGAGGCGTTGGGGCTCGCCTTCGCCGCTACGGCGGGGTTGGCGGACCGTCTCGGCATCGCCGTCTCGGTGGTAGGCGGTGGGACGATGAAGCCGCTCTTGATGTTCGATGGGGACGAGGTGCTCGAAGAGATGAGGCGCAACATCGTGTCGGCGTTTCTCGTCATCCGTCATGCCACCCCTCACATGACGAACGGCGGCGGGGGGTCGATTGTGTGCATCTCCTCTGACGCAGCCAAGATCCCGTGGCCATTCCTGACGACCTACAACACCTCGAAGGCTGGTGTCGAGGGGTTGGTGCGTGGTGCGGCCCTCGAGCTCGCACCGCTTCACGTCCGTGTGAACGCCGTCCGGCCCGGATTGGTGAAAACGGAGGCCACCAAGGATGGTCTGTTCAAGAACGAATCGGTCATGGCCCAGTTTGTTGCGGAGAAGCCGCTCGGACGTACCGGTGTACCCGACGATATCGCCGCTGGTGTCAGATACCTCGCCGGTCCGGAGTCGTCGTGGGTGACCGGTCAGAGCTTCGGCATCGAAGGAGGCAATGAGTTGACCAGGGCTCCGTACCTCGAAGCGCTTGTTCGAAAGCGTTTCGGAGATGCGCCCATCGATGCGGCGTTATCGGGTCAAATACCAGTCTGAGCTCGGCCGACCCCATTCATGAGCGATCCAGACTGAGCATTTCGATGGCATTGCCGCGCATGATCTTGTACACGTCAGCATCGCTCAGATTGCGCACCATCTGCTCGGCCACCGAGCGCGTTTCAGGCCAGGTTGAGTCGGTGTGCGGGTAGTCGGTCTCGAATGTGATGCGATCAGCCCCGATGGCGTCGAGCGAGTCCAGGCCGTGCTGGTCGCGGAAGAAGCAGCCATAGACCTGGCGTCGGAAGTAGGTCGAGGGTGGTTCGAGCACCACCTCCTTCACCTCACCCCAAGCCCGATGCTCCCGCCAGACATCATCAGCCCGCTCGAGGATATAGGGAAGCCAGCCGATCTGCCCTTCCGAATAGGCCAAGATCAACGTGGGGTAGCGGATGAGGACGCCGGAGAAGAGGAAGTCACACAGAGAGGACATGGCGTTGCCGAAGCTGAGCGTCGCCGCCACGGCAACCGGCGCGTCGGCCGACGTCGCCGGCATTTTGGATGACGATCCGATGTGCATGCACACGACCGTGCGGGTCTCCTCGCAGGCGGCGAAGAAGGGATCCCAGGCTCCGCTGTGGATGCTGGGTAGTCCCAAATGGGGCGGGATCTCGCTGAAGCAGACGGCCCGAACGCCCCGGGCCGCGTTGCGCCGCACCTCGGTAGCCGCCAGCTCGACGTCCCACAAGGGAATGATGCAGAGAGGGATGAGTCGGCCGTCGCTGTCGCCGCACCACTCGTCGACCATCCAGTCGTTGTAGGCCAGCACACATGCCAGGGCCAGCTCTCGATCCTTTGCTTCGAGGAAGGTCTGCCCGCAGAAGCGGGGGAAGGTCGGGAAGCAGAGGCTGGCCTCCACCCAGTTGGACTCCATGTCGGCGATGCGAGCCTTGGGCTCGTAACAGCCCGGTCGCATCTCGTCGTAGGTGATGGGGGACATGGTCATATCGTCGCGGTCGAACCCGACCGCGGCCACGTGCCGCTTGTTGATGTACACGAGATCCTCATAAACCCAGCAGTCCGCTAAAGGCCCGTCGGGGTCGAAGGTCTGGCGGTAGGTACCTCCACCGATGTGCTCCATCTCACCGATGCCTCGTCGCTCGGATCTAGGCCCCCGGTCACGGTATTTTCGCGGCAGCCAGGTGTCCCAGAGGTGGGGCGGCTCGACCACGTGGTCGTCGACGCTGATGATGCGAGGCAGAGGCGTCGTGCTGCCCAGCCGTGGGGTGGTGTCGTTGGTCATGGCGCCTCAATGGTAGCTGTGTCCGGCTCGCCTGGAGGGGCCGTGGACTCGAGTACGCCCGTATCGAACAGTTCCTCGATTGCCGCGTCATCCAGCCCGAGTAGTCCACGAGCCACCTCGACCGTGTGCTGGCCGATCGTCGGGGCCGGTTTGTAGATCGGCGGGGGCATTGCGTCGGCGTGCCAGGCCGGACCCTCGAGGATCATGGGTCCAAGGTCGGGTTGGTCGATTTCCACGGGGAAGTGCCGTGCGTTCAAGTGGGAATCGGTGGCGAGCTCGGCGCCAGAAAGGACAGGTCCGGCGGGGACACCTTCGCGTTGGCAGCGACGGGCGACCTCCTGCTTCTCAAGGCTGCTCGTCCAGATCGCCAGCTGTCGGTTGACAGTGCCGTGCCTGTCCCCGAGCACCGCCTCGTAAGACCACTCATCCAGCACGCCATCGGAAGCCCTGACGAGGCCGGACCAATCGCGTTCGTCCCTGCAGTTGATCACCACCCACTGGTCGTATCCAGAGGAGGGGTATGTACCCCACGGGGACAGTGATTCGTGGTTGCTTCCTACGGGCTGCACGGAGCCCGGGTCGACGGATTCGGCAGCCAGGAGGTCCCCGATCACCCCGACTGCGCACTCAATCTGCGCGACCTCGATGTGGACTCCCGGGGTGGTGCCACCCTCTCGGCCGATGAGTGCGGCCAGTGCGGCCACCGCCCCCAGTCGGCCGACGAACTGGTCCGGAAATATGGTGCCTCCTCCCGTCGGGTCGGCGGTATCTGCGTAGTCCCAAAGTGACAGGACTCCGGAGGGGCCGAGGGTGCTTGGGCCATATCCCCGCCACTGTGCCCATGGACCGGTCGAGCCCATGAGTTGACTCGAGACCATGACGATGTCCGCGTTGACGTGACCGAGGCTCTCGAATCCGAGACCGAGCGAATCCATGACTCCCACCGCGTTGTTCTCGATGACCAGATCGGACTGCGCAACGAGTTGCAGGAGAAGATCAAGACCGCGCCTGGTCTTGGCGTTCACACCAAGGCTTCGTTTGGAGCGATTGGACGACGTGAAGGATGGCGTGTTCTCCCGACCGGTTTGAAGTCTGATGAAATCGGGGTACGCGCGCGACTCAACCTTGATCACGTCGGCGCCGAACTCGGCGAACATCCGGCCGATCTCCACTCCGACCGCCCCGTGACCGAAGTCGAGCACTCGTAGTCCCGCGAGCGCGGCTGGCATCGGGTCGGTATGGGCGTGGTCCTTCGATCTGGCGATCGAAGGGGGCTTTACCACCGCCGGGTCCGTTTCGCCGGGTTGCGGCAAAGGGTTGGTCCAGGAGGGTCCCACGCGATTGCCTTGGATTTCGAAGAACCCGGCGTGGAGCGCAGGCATTAACCCGGGCGCGATCTCAGCCGTGACGAAGGTGTGCCTGGCTCGGAGATGGTCACAGGCAAGCACCTCGGCAGCGGAGTAGACCGGGGTGCAGACGATTCCTCGACGTTGCGCCTCGACGCAGACGGCATCCATGTCACGGTCGGCAAAGAACGTCCGGTAAAGCGGATTGAGCACCGCTTCGGAAAGCTGGAGCCGTTCAACGAATCCGTCCAGGTCGGGATCCTGCAGGTAGTCGGGCTCGCCCAGCCAGGCGCGCATGGCGTGCCACTGGCGCGGCGAGAGGATTATCAGGCGGACATGGCCGTCGCGGCAGCGGAACACCGGATAGACGGGTCCGGATCCGTGCCGGGATTCCACCGGG
Organism: Acidimicrobiales bacterium; assembly: GCA_049513455.1. GTDB lineage: Bacteria > Actinomycetota > Acidimicrobiia > Acidimicrobiales > RAAP-2 > Bog-473. Next base: position 4,700 of record JBEKWB010000005.1, on the reverse strand, counting down.
AGCCCCGCCTGCTTTCGTGCGATTCCGTTGGGAAGCGACCAGTCCGACATCTGCGCCACGGCTTCGTTCACCGAGAAGTCCAGCACGCTGCGGACCCCGTTTACGTTGCGATGACGAAGTGCACAGAGCACCGCAAACGCGGCGGTCGCGGAGGCGACGTGGTCGCAGAACCTGCCCGGCGGAGGCAGCGGCTCACGGTCCGACGCCCCCGCCTTGAAAGCCTGGGCGGCGGTCGCGGCGATGACGGCGTCCGTGGCTTGCCAGGTGGCATAGGGACCGGTCAGGCCGTAGGGGGTGATGACGAGAACGACGAGGTTTGGGAAGCGATCAAGGATGTCGTCGCCGATCGGTCTGGAGGTGACCAGGACATCGGTATCGGTGAGGAGCCGGTCAAGCTCCGACCGGCCGTGTTGGGTCGTGTCCAGCTCCAGGACTCGTTTGCCTCCGTTCCGGAACACCCATCCGAGGGAGATCCCCTTCCGAACTGGCGCGGCGTGCCGGGAATGGGACCCACCGACCGGCTCCACGCGGATGACGTCGGCTCCAAGGTCCCCCAGGAGGCGGGAGGCGAGCTCGCCCCACTCATCGGTTTGGTCGAGGACCCGGACACCAGCGAGGGGGAGCACGGTGGGGCCTCCCGGGCGGCTCACGCTTCCAGGCCCGGGGGGTTGCCGAAATCCCGCGCCATCTCGTCGGGGAACAGTGCCCGGGCCGAGCGTTCCAGATCCATGCTGGGAGGGATCAGATTGAACCCACCGCAGACGTTGAGGAGCTGGCCGGTGACCCACTCCGATTGATCCGACGCCAGATAGATCACGGCCCGGGCCACGTCTTCCACCTCACCGAGTCGGCCGAGTGGCGTCTGCGCCAGCGCGTGGCTCCTGTTGGAACCGGTTGCCGCAGCGGCCAGAGCCTCGGTCTCGATCCATCCCGGGCGGATGCAGTTCACACGGATGCCGAAGGGCCCCAGTTCCTGGGCCGCGGCCCGGGTGAGCTCATCGACCGCTGCCTTGGTCACCGAGTAGCTCATCATGAATCTCGTCAATCTGGAGCTCGCCCCCGAGGACACCGTGATGATTGACCCACCGCTCGACAGCATCTTCCTGGCGGCGTGCTTGATGGTGAATGCGGTGCCCAGCAGATTGACACCCACCGGCACCATCCAGTGTTCCTTGGAGAGGTGGAGCAGCGACCCCGGGAACCCGGTGCCGGCGTTGGCGAGGGCGATGTCCAACCGTCCTCCGGCTGCGGCCGCATCGACTGCCGCCGCCACCTGATCCTCCTCGGTCACGTCCGCCCGTACGAACCGTACGGTGCCGTCGGACCTCAGGTCCTCAGCGGCTTGCTCGAGAATTGCTGCATCCGGCCCGGCGATCGTGACCACGGCCCCCAGGCGGGCCATGGCCCCTGCGCAGGCTTTCCCGATGCCCGTTCCGCCCCCGGTCACCAGCGCGGTTCGACCCTCGAGGGTGATGGTCAGCGGTTCGGGCATTTCAGGATCCTCCTCTTCGTCGACCGTCGACTCCCGCGGTGTGCTCCGTGTTGGTCATGGAATGTCGATGACGATCTTGCCAATGTGTTGCCCCGCCTGCATGATGCTCGTCGCCTCGGCCATTTCGTCCCAGTTCAGTCGATGACTGATGTGCGGATGGATGTGGGCCCGCTCCATTGCCGTGCAGAGGCCGGCGTGGGCTCGGACGCTCCCCACCGTGATCCCCGAAAGGTGGATGTTGTTCATCATCGCGTCAGAGACGGAAATGGATGCCATCCCGAAGCCACTGAGTACGCCGATGATGGCGACTGCGCCATCCACCCGGGTTGCCTTGACCGACCGGCCCAGGGTGTCTTGACCACCGAGGTCCACCACCAGGTCGGCACCACGTCCCTCGGTCAATTTCCGCACCTCGTGCTCCCAATCGGGGGTGGAGCAGTAGTTGATGAGCTGGTCGGCACCGAGGGTCCGGCCGACCTCCAGCTTCTCGTCCGACGACGACGTCAGGATCACCGTCGCCCCTCGGGCCTTGGCGAGCTGCAGAGCGTACAGCGACACGCCGCCCGTGCCTTGTGTGACGACAACATCCCCGGCGCCGATATGTCCGATCTCCAGCGCGCTCCATGCGGTGGTTCCCGCGCACGGCAGCGTGGCTGCTTCGTGGTTGGTGAGATAGGCCGGCACATGAACGAGGCCATCCGCAGGGAATAGCTGGTACTGCTGCAGCCAACCGTCCCGCGAGTCGCCCGGCGTCTCCCGCTTGTTTTCGCGAGTGGGACGGCCGTCGATCCAGCTTGGATGGAACGCACCGATGACACGATCTCCGATGCCGACGTTTGTCACCTGGTCGCCGATCGAGACAACGTCCCCTACGCCGTCCGACATCGGCACCCGGGGCCACGGGCCGTCCAGGAACCCCATCAAGTTGACGACGTCATGGAAGTTCATGCTCGAGGCGTGGACGCGAACCACTGCTTCATTCGCTGCGGGATCTGGAACGATCCTTTCGACTGGTCCCGGCGGAATTCCCGGACCTGCCATCTCCATGGCTACATAGGTTGACGCACTCATGCCATACCCGCAGCGTCGAATTTTGGTTCAGTCTCGAAGTCCCAGGCCACTCGGCCCCTCTTTCTCATCTGTTCCCACTGGGCCGGACGTTACACTGTAAATCTGGCGCGAATTGCCACTCTGGAAGGCAAACTCTCCGCCGACTCGGCACGTCGCGGACGGCGCTCACGGGAACCGACGGACCCCATACGTGACCCACAGTAGGCCAAGGTTCTCGCGGGCGTTCGCCCACACAGTGGCTGGCGGTCGTTGGTAGTTTCTCGTCGACCGAAAGGATGGCGATGGCGAACGACGCACGCAATGGCAAGGTGTACATCCATGAGCTGGTGGCCATCCGCGACCAGAATCGACAGCGGTACATGGAACATGTGGCCGTCAACTGGTGTCCGGTGGGGCGGGTCGAGCGCAACATGCTGTCTTTCGGGATCTGGGGCACCGTAGGGAGCACCGGGGCCTGGCCCGAGGTGGTGCTGATGTGGGAGCTCGACGGCTGGCACGGGCTGGCCGCCAACTTCGAGCGCGAGCTGACCAATCCCAAGCTGCAGGATCCGTCGCTTGAACGCTGGTGGGGCGAGGCGGTGGCACTACGCCGGGGCGGGCACGACCGAGTGGTAGTGCCCGCGTCCTACTCGCCGACAGCCGAACAACTGGTAGCGGCGACGAAACGCCCAGCGGTCTACTACCACGAGATCGTCCAGGTCGTCCCGGGGCAGGCCCGGACATACCTGGCTCTCCTGCGCGAACACTGGCTACCCGTGGCCGAGCGTCTCGGGCTTCACCTGGTAGGTGCCTTCCGTACGGCGATGGTCAACGACTCGGAGGTCATCTGCATCTGGGCCATCCAGACGTGGGACGGCTGGGCCGATGTAGAGATCGCCTACGAGTCGGACCCCGATGTGGCCCGGTGGCGGCTTCACACGCAGGGGTTGGTGCGGGATTGGCGCAACACGCTGATGTGCGCCGCCCCGCAATCAGGGCTTACGACGGGGAAGCTTCCCTGATCAAGACGGTCGGGTCAGAAAGACCGGGGGAGTCCCAACAGTCGTGCACCGAGGCTGTTGCGCACCATCTCGTTGGTGAGAGGGGAAAAGCACCAAAGACGACCATCCCGAAAGAAACGCTGCATGGCCACTTCTCGGGCGTAGCCCATGCCCCCCATCAGTTGCATGCCCCGCAGGGCGATCTCGACCGCCGTCTCGGAGGCGACGAGCTTGGCCATGGAGGCAAGATTGCCGGCGTCGCCGCCGCCAGCCTCCACCTCGGCTGCCCTTGCCATCAGGCTTCGCGCCGACTCGAGCGCCACCGCCCCGTCCACCAGCCAGTGCTGGGGCACCTGGAACGAGCCGATGGCCTTGTCGAAGACCTTGCGCTCCCTGGCGTACTCGACAGCCAGCGACAGGGCGCCCCGGCCCACCCCGATGCTGGCCGCGGCGGCATGAAGTCCCTCGCGGTTCACCGTGGCGAAGGCCTGGCGCATTCCCTTCCCGGCCTCGCCCAGCACGTTCTCGGCGCTGACGCGTACATCGGACAGATAGACGTGACACGTGGACATGCCGTGGATGCCCATAGTGTCGATGGTGGTGACTTCTAGGCCGGGAGAATCTTGTTCGACGAAGAACATGGTGACCCCGTTCACCGGCGAACCCTCAATGGGCGACGTCCGAGCCAGGACAATGATCCAGTCGGCCTCGACCGCTCCTGAGGTCCACATTTTGTGGCCGGCGAGGACGAAGCCTCCTTCGCCATCGGGGACGGCGGTGGTTTGCATGACCCGGGCCACGTCGGTGCCGCCGTCCGGCTCCGACAGCGCGAATGAACCGCTGCCCTGTCCGGCGAGCAGCCGTTCGAGGGCGCGCCGGTGGGTGGGGCTGGAGCCATAGCGCTGGAGCACCTGGGCCACTGCATACTGTGCGATGAGGAACGCAGCCATCGACGTCGGCCCGGCACCGAGCTCTTCGAGCACGACCAGCTGGTCCCGGACGTCGCCGGCGCCGTTCAAGCCGATCCCCAGGATGCCCATCTCCGCCAGGGCCCGGAACAGATCGTCGTCGAACGTCTCGGATTCGTCGAGCGCGTGCACGCGGTGCTCGGGGGACACGTCCCCTATGAGCCGACGGACACCCCTACGTAGCTCGGC